>CAYGUP010000036.1:0-43204 GCA_964353155.1 uncultured Planctomycetaceae bacterium
GGCTAGGGGAGGGGGCGAGGGGCTAGGGAGGCGTAAGCGGTCACTTTAGTCTATGAAGCATGTCGATCGCCGTATGCGAAGCGATCTCTTTTACTGGTCTCTAGCCTCTAACCCCTCGCTCCTCCCCCATGTCTTTCGAGAAGCTCCGCGCCCACGCCCGCGAGACGGCCCTGCTGTCGTCGATCTCTGGCCTGGTCGAGTGGGACGAGCTGACGCATCTGCCGCCGGCGGCTGGCGCGTGGCGTGCCGAGCAGCAGGCGTACCTCGCCGGGGTAATCCACCAACGGAATACGGCCCCTGAGCTGGGTGAGTGGCTCGCCGAGCTCAGCGATAGCGATGCCGCCAAGGACCCCGAAGGCGACGTTGGCTGTGTCGTTCGGGAGCTTGGGCGGCGCTATGACCGCGAAACCAAGCTGCCGCAAGAACTGGTCGAGGAGATGGCCCGCGTCGGCAGCCAATCGCACCATGCCTGGGCGGCGGCCCGGAAGGCGGACGACTTCAAATCGTTCCAGCCGTGGCTCGAGAAGACGCTCGACCTGCAGCGGCAGCGTGCCGCGGCGATCGGCTACGAGGCCTCGCCTTACGATGCGTTGCTGGAAGACTACGAGCCGGGCGAGACGGCCGAGTCGGTCGGCAAGGTGCTCGCCGGCTTGCGTGACGAGCTCGCCCCGTTGGTGGCGCAGATCGTTAATAGCGGGGTGAAAGCCCCGGTCGAACTCGTGCGCCAGAGCTTCCCGATCGAGGCCCAGAAGGCGTTCGGGAAGAGGGGAGCCGAGAAGGTAGGCTTCGACTTCGATTCCGGCAGCCTCGACATTTCGTCTCATCCGTTCTGTGGCGGTGCCGGTCCAGAGGATGTGCGGATGACGACCCGCTACGGCGAAAACGACTTCGCTGACGCGTTCTTCAGCACACTGCACGAGACGGGCCACGGCCTGTACGAGCAAGGCCTACCCAGCGACTGGTTCGGCTTGCCGCCCGGCGAGGCGATCTCGCTCGGGATCCACGAGTCGCAGTCGCGGATGTGGGAGAACCTAGTCGGCCGGAGCCGCGGCTTCTGGGAGCATTTCTTCGGCCCGCTATGCGAGGCGTTCCCCGAGCAGATGAAGGGAGTCGATCCCGAGAAGTGGTGGTTCGCGATCAACGAGGCGAGGCCGTCATTAATCCGCGTCGATGCAGACGAATCGACTTACAACCTGCACATCATCGTTCGCTTCGAGCTCGAGCGGGCGATGATCGAGGGCGATCTGGCCCCGGCCGACCTGCCAGGTGCTTGGAACGAGGCGTACACGAAGATTGTCGGCGCGACGCCCCCTTGCGACGCGGACGGCTGCCTGCAGGACGTCCATTGGAGTGCCGGCCTGTTCGGCTACTTCCCGACCTATGCCCTCGGTAATCTCTACGCGGCCCAGTTCTACGACCAAGCCGAGGCCGACCTGGGCGACCTGGAAGGCCAGTTCGCCACCGGCGATTTCGGCCCGCTCTTGGGTTGGCTCCGGGAGAACATCCATTCGGTCGGGCAACGGCTCTCGGCGAGCCAACTGGTCGAGAAGGTGACCGGCAAGCCGTTGACCCACGAGCCGTTGATGCGGCGTCTGCGAACGAAATTTGGTTCGCTTTATGGCTTCGAATGAGGGGCGGCGTGACGCCTGGGAGGCCAATCGGCCCCGTTAAGCTGTGCGGGTCGTCCCGATTGCGGTGCTAGCACGGCTTGAGCTTGTTGGAACGGTCCCGCCGATTCGGGGTGTTCTGAAATGGCGATCCGGAGAAAATGAGGCCGACGCGCAGGAAGCGTCCCCCGCCCTCACGCCATCGGCACGAAGGATCGCGATACCCATGTCGGCCCCGAAATCCAACCCGCTACGTGTCGCCGAATGCACCGGATGCGGCCAATTGTTCGCCGTCTACGAGGCGGCCGGCGAAGTCGCATGCCCGGCGTGTTCGACCGTCAACGCGGTCCAATCGCTTGAGGTTGCTGAGCTGCCGGTGGCGACCTCGATCACCGCCGAGGCGAAGGCTCCCGGGCCAGAGCCGACGCCGGTCGAACCCGTGGCGGCCGAGCCGATCCTCGCCGAACGCGAAGCCCCCGCCGAACCAACACAAACCGAGCCGCAAGCCGAGCGACCGCCAACGGTGGCCGAGTGGCTGGTGCAGAGCGAGGCCGAGTCGAAGCCGGCCCCTCCCGCTGAGCCCGCCGCCGAGCCGACGACCGCGGAGCTGGCTCCGAAACCCTCGCTCTCCGAGTCGTTGGGGTGGAACCCCGGCTCGTTCCGGCTCGATGGCGCCGAACCATCGCACACCGAAGAACCGACAGCCGAAGCGACCACGCCCGAGCCGCTGCCGATGGAGCCGATCCGCAAGCCACAGCCGGCGGGGGGACGCGACGAGTTCAAGTTTGATCTCGGCACCACGCCGCTCAGCGAGCACGCGAGCGAAGACGCTCCGCAACTCGAAGAACTCATCACGCCATCGATAGGAGCCGCCGAGCCTATCGAAACGACCGGCCTCGATCTCGAAGCCAACGATGACACGCCCCAAGCGGCCGAGTACGACTGGACCCAGGTCGATAGCGAGCCACGGCGTGGTTGGTTTGGCCCAGTGACCGCGGTGGCCGGCCTGTTGGCCGTCGCTGCTCCGCTGGTTTATCTCGGTTGGGATTCGTTCGGCGAGGGCGTCGTTGCGGCGTCGGACAATCGCGAGACGCGTGCCTCGCTGGCCGAAGTGATGGCCGAAGACGAGCCGCCGATCCCTTGGGAAGAGCCCGCCGAACTGCCGGCCGAGACCGCCAAGGCGGAGCCGATCATCGTCGATCCGGCGACCCAGCCCGCGAGCTTCAACGCCGACGAGCTCGCGTCTCCGGCAGTAAACGAAGCGGCCGCCGCCTCGGAGGCCGAGCCATCGTCGCCCCCGATCGATCCCTTTAACGCGCCGCTGCCCGAGTCGAGCGAGCCATCCGCTCCCGCGGAGGAATCGGCCAGTGTTTACGCAAGCAACCCGCCGGCGGAGGATCGCTACGCGACGCAGGCCTCGGCGACCGAGCCGGCCACGGCTTTCGAGCCGCCGCCGTTCGATGAGCCGGGGTTGGAAGAGCAGAACGGCCTCCCTCCCGCCGCCGAGCCAGCCTTCCAGCCCGCGCCGGCCGAACGCCGCGTCGGATTGGTCAACGCCCCAACCTATGGGGTGGGTGAATTGACCGAAGCGATGACCGCGGCGACCGCGGCCGGTCGCGCGTTTGCCAACGGCACGCTGGCCGACCCGGAGCAGGTCCAAGCGATGGGCCAGAATTACGCTCGGCTGTGTCACCTCGCCCAAGTGCTGACGCTCTTCGAGCCGGACGCCTCGGACCCGAGCCGCCTCACCGCGGAGCTCGAAGCGGCCGATGTCTTCACGCGGCTCTTCAGCCAAGGCCAGCCGCGAGAAGAGTCACGCCAAATCGCCGGCCCCTGGATCGGTTGGACCGGCCGCCCGCATGGTGGCGTCTTCTTTGCGGGCCAGCCGGAGAATATGACGATGCCCGGTGAGGTCGTGCAGTACGACTTCCGGCTCGGCGAGAAGGTCGTCCCGGTGGTCTTCGCCGAGAAGCTCAGCATCAACCGCTTCGTCACCGCCAAGGCGAAAGAGATCGGCGTGATCGGCATCGTGGTTGAGAACCCGCGGCAGTGGATCGCCGGCTACGACGGAACCGCCGAACGCGTTGTCTGGGCACGTAAGACGCTCACGCTGCGGGAGCCGAAGCAGCTGTGACCCGCGGCGTTAAGGAAGAGCACCCGCCCCTCGACGCGGCCTGGAAGCGAACGTTCCGCCAGCGTCTCTTGAAATGGTACGAACGCCACGCGAGGGACTTGCCCTGGCGACAGGCGGAGGGGCTCACGAACGACCCCTATGGCGTCTGGGTCAGCGAGGTGATGCTGCAACAGACGCAGATCGAAACGGTTAAGCCGTACTTCAAACGCTTCCTCGAAGCGTTCCCGACGGTCGCCGACCTTGCCGCCGCCGATGAGCAAGACGTGCTCCGCTTGTGGGAAGGCCTCGGCTACTACCGCCGCGCCCGCTCGCTCCACGCGGCCGCCAAGCAAGTTGTCGAAGACCATGGCGGCCAGATGCCGCGTGAGGTTCCAGCACTCCTGACGCTGCCTGGCATCGGTCGCTACACGGCGGGAGCGATCGTTTCGATCGCGTACGACCAACCGGCCCCGATCCTCGAAGCGAACACGATTCGCTTGTTCACGCGGCTCATCGCTTACGAGGGCAAACCAACCAACGCCGCCGGCCAACGCCGGCTGTGGGGCGTCGCCGAGGAGGTGCTGCCGAAGAAGCAGGTCGCTCGTTTCAACCAAGCGTTGATGGAACTCGGCTCGCTCGTCTGCACGCCGACCGAGCCCAAGTGCAACGAGTGCCCGGTCGCCAAGCTCTGCAAGGCCAACGCCGAGGGCGTGATCGAATCGCTCGGGCCGACAACCACCAAGCTCAAGTTTACCGACGCCCGAGAGGCGGCGGTCGTCGTCCGCAAGGGGAGCCAATTCCTCATTCGTCAGTGTGCCGAGGGCGAGCGCTGGGCCGGCCTTTGGGATTTCCCACGGTTCGAGTTGGAAGCCGAAGGCTCCCTCTTCGCCGCCAAAGAACTCGCCAAGAAGATTCGCGAACAAACCGGCATCGCCTGCGACCCCGGCGGTCTGATCACCACCCTCAAGCACGGCGTGACCCGCTTCCGCATCACGCTCGAATGCTATGAGGCAACCCACACCGGCGGCCGCCTGAAGAAGCCGGCCCGCTGGATCAAGCCGAGCGAGCTAGACGACCTGCCACTGAGTGTCACCGGTCGCAAGCTGGCGAAGCTATTGAGTGATTCCTGAACACGATGACACCAAGAAACGGCGAGAGCTTGGCTTCGTCGTCTCTTGGCATCGGCGAAATCACTAGGCCGCCCGCGATTGCGAATCGGCTTCGCCCGGCTGTTGGATATGGATATCCATCTGCGGGAAGGGGATGCCGATCCCTTCGTCATCGAGGCTGTTCTTGACCGAGCGGAGCAGGGCCTGCTTGACCGTGGCGTAGTCGCCCGTCGGGGCCCAGGCACGGACGCTCCAGTCAACGCTCGACGCGCCGAGCGACAAGAGTACGACCGCCGGCTCCGGGTTCGTCAGCACGCCCTGGGTGTTGGTGATCGCCCGTTCGAGGGCCGTTCGGGTCGTATCGATATCGGCGTCGTAGGCGGCACCGACCTCGACATCGACCCGCCGCAAAGGGTGGTAGGTGATGTTCTCGATCGTGCTGCCGAAGACATCGCTGTTCGGCAGGATGATGCGGCGGTTGTCGAAGGTGTCGAGCGTCGTAGTGAACAACTCGATTTCATCGACCTTGCCGAGCTGGCCGTTCAGGTTCACGACATCGCCCACCTTGAACGGTCGGAAGAGCAGCAGCATCGCCCCGGCCGCGAAGTTGGAGAGCGTCCCCTGGAACGCGAGGCCGACCGCAAAGCCCGCCGCACCGAGCACGGCCGCGAAGCTTGTTGTCTCGACCCCGAAGTAGCCCAAGCAGCTGAGCCCGGCGAGCATGAGCACGCCCCAGCGGGCGAGCTTGGCGATGAACTTCGACAGCGTGGCGTCGAACTTCATCTTCCGCAGGCTGGTGTGCACCGCCGAGCTGATCCAACCCGCCGCGGTCAAAGCGACGAACAGAATGACGAGTACAAGCGCGACCCGCATCCCGTATTGCATCGCCAAGAAGGTCCAGTCGGACGGCAACAACGCATTCCACTGGCCGGCGAAAATCAGGTCCGTGAGGGCCTGCATGTGCTCCTCGGCGTCTGCCAAGGTCTCGGGCGAAGCGGACTGTATTTTAATCGATTCGGCCATAGCTATTCGCAACAAGCAGGGTTTCGAGGGATCGGTTCGGTGGGGTCGATAGCAACCCACCCGGACCCGGTGCAAGGTCGATCGGTGCCGGCGTTGCAGAGATCGGGGAGAACCCGTAACGTCCGCGCGTCATGCCCGCCCGCCTGCTAGCAATGCTCTGCGCCCGGTTCATCCTGTTGGGGATCGCTGCCTCGTTGGGATGTCGATCGGTGGAGAAGAGCGTCGTCGCGTCGAATCATCGCGACTGGGCGCCCGACCAAGCGACCCTCGCCCGTGCCGTCTTCAAGGGAGACGAGGTCGCGATCAAGAACGTCCGCTACTGCAAGCACTTGGCCGCCGGCGAGTACGTCGTTGACCACGAGGACCGCCGCTACGACCTCAGTCGGATCCGCGGCGTGGATTTCATCGCGATGCCGTTCGGCCCCGTGCCTGCGCTCGCGCACACGATGCTGAGCTTCGAGTTCGCACCCGCCAGGTCGGGCGACAAGACACAGCACTTGGCGGTCAGCGTCGAGGTCCGCAAAGAGAAGGGCGAAGAGCAATTCAATCCGGCGCTCGGCCTCGCGCAGCAATACGAGATCATGTACGTGGTGGCCGACGAACGCGACTTGCTCTATCGGCAGGCCGTTGCCAACGACGGCCCAACCTACCTCTACCGCACCACCGCCTCGCCCGAGGCGGCCCGCGAGCTGCTCGTTAGCATGCTTGATCGCGTGAACAAGCTGGCCGACGACCCGCAGTTCTATCATCTGCTCACGAACAACTGCACGACGAACATCGCCGAGCACGTCAACCTGATCCGCCCCAACAAGATCCTCTTCGACGCCGGTGTGCTGCTGCCCGGCCTCTCCGCTCAGAAGGCGTACAACGAGGGCCTGCTGGTCACCCGCGCCGGCGAGACCTTCGAGCAACTCCAGGCCCGTTCGCTCATCAACACGCGGGCGAAGATGGCCGCCAACGACCCGAAGCTCGATTTCAGCGAAGCCATCCGGCGTTGATGAGGCAAGGAACTCGGTTGTAGGAGGCATCTCCAGACGCCGATTGCGGTGTGGCAACGGAGTAGGGCTGGCTGCGGGTAATCGGCCTCTGAAGAGCCCTCCCACAGCTGAGCTGCCACCCTCCCGGTGATTCGCTCCATCGGCGAGAATCTCCGGGCTATGGCTTCCCAGGACCCACCACGAGTGAACGTCGCCGACCGCCTCGCCGCCGCTGCGGCCGAGCGACCGGATGCGATTGCGGTGGTATCGATGGGGCAGCCAAGAAGCAGCAACCACAGTTTGATCCTGCCATCGAGTAGCGAGACATCCCGAGGCGAGGACGCTCGCATCACCTTCGGCCACTTGAACGCCGACGCCGATACCCTCGCCCGCGGCCTGATCGCGATGGGGATCGGTCCGGGCAAGCGGATCGCCTTGCTGGTGAAGCCGAGCATCGAGTTCGTGACGCTCGTCTTCGCGTTGCTACGAACCGGGGCGACGATGGTCTTGGTCGACGCCGGCCTCGGGCGGAAGAATATCGTCCGGTGCTTGGCGTCGACCGAGCCCGACGGCTTCGTTGCGATCCCGATCGGCCACGCGATGCGGGTGCTCAAACGAAAACACTTCCCGAAAGCCAAGCTTAACGTCACGGTCGGCCGCCGTTGGCTCTGGGGTGGCGAAACGCTGGACTCCGTTCGGCACCTGGGCGCTGACGCTTCATCACTTCCCACTTCCCACTTCCCAATTCCCACTTCGTCTGCTGATCCGGCCGCCATTGTCTTCACCTCCGGCAGCACCGGTCCGCCCAAGGGCGTGCTCTACACGCATCAGACGTTCGTCGCGCAGTGCGATTCGATCCAGCGGCAATACAACCTCGAGCCGGGCGGCGTCGATCTGGCCTGCTTCCCGCTGTTCGGCTTGTTCAACGTGGCGTGCGGTATCACGACGGTCTTGCCGGAGATGGACTTCTCACGACCCGCGTCGTGCGACCCGAAGAAAGTCCTCGCCGCGGCGAACCAATGGGAGGTGACTCAAGCGTTCGGTTCACCGGCGGTGTGGGACCGCTTGAGCCGGCACTGCGAGCAGACCGGCGGCCGCATCCCGACGCTCCGCAAGGTCTTCTCGTGCGGCGCACCGGTGCCGGCAACGGTTCTCAAGCGAACCCTGGCCTGCGTCCATCCCGAAGCCGAGATGCACACCCCGTACGGCGCGACGGAGAGCCTGCCCGTCGCGACTATCGAAGCCCAGGAGATCCTCAACGAGACCGCCGCCAAGACCAACGAAGGCGCCGGCGTCTGCGTCGGCAGGAAGTTCGACGGAATCCAAGGCTTCGACTGGCGCATCATCCGCATCAGCGACGACCCGATCGCTTCGATCGATCAGACCGAAACGATGCCAACCGGCGAGATCGGCGAACTGATCGTCCGGGGCCCCCAAGTCAGCACTCAGTACCTAACCGGCCAGCCGGAAGCGTCAGCGCCCGGATCAAAAGACCACAACGCGATCTCAAAGATCCGAGACGGTGACACAATATGGCACCGCATCGGCGACGTCGGCTACTTCGACGAGCAAGAACGCTTCTGGTACTGCGGACGTAAGTCGCAGCGCGTGGTGACTAGTGAAGGGACGCTATACACGGAGTGTGTCGAGCAAAGGGTCAATCGCGAGCCAGATATCATTCGTTCCGCGCTTGTCGGCATTACTAGAAACGAACGCAACATTCCTGTGCTGATTTACGAGGACTTTCATCCTTGGGAAGGCGATCCCGAAGCGTACACACAGGCTTGTGATGCGATCGATTCCCTCGGGCTAGCGAACGTGATTGAGAACGTAGTGCGTCACATGGACCCGCTCCCCACCGACATCCGCCACAACTCCAAGGTCCGCCGCGAAGAGCTTGCCGTTTGGGCCGAAGAGCGGATACGCAAACAAAACAGATAGGTAATCCGCTCCCCCGACTGGCGTCGGAGGCTCGCTGCAACTGATTCCGCATTCCCCATTCCCACTTCCGCATTCGTTTGATGCGTTGCCTTGTTACCGGCGCCGGCGGCTTCCTTGGCCATTATCTCTGCGAGCAGTTGATTGCTCGCGGGGACTCGGTGCGCGGTCTGGCACGCGGTGAGTACCGAGAGCTGGTCGATGCGGGCGTGGAGATGCACCGCGGCGACTTGGCCAACCGCGAGGATGTGTTGCGTGCCTGCGAGGGCATCGATTGCGTCTTCCATGCCGGCGGGATGGTCGGCGTGTGGGGGCACTGGCGGGATTACGTCAGCGCGAACATCCATGGCACGCTGAACGTGCTCAGCGTGTGTCGCGAGCTTGGTATCACGCGGCTTGTCTTCACCAGCAGCCCGAGCGTCACGTTCGATGGCAGCGACCAACGCGGCATCGACAACACGGCCCCCTACCCAAAGAAGTGGCTGGCCCACTACCCGCACTCGAAGGCGATCGCCGAGCAGTTCGTTCTGACGCAAGACAACGTGACGAACGCCGACGGCAGCACACTCCGCACGACGGCGCTCCGCCCGCATCTCGTTTGGGGGCCGCGCGATCATCATCTGACTAAGCGGCTCGTCGAACGCGCCAAGGCCGGCCAGCTCCGCCGCGTCGGCAAGGGTGACAACCGGGTCGACATGGTCTACGTCGAGAACGCCGCCGAGGCGCACCTGCTGGCGGCCGACGAACTCGCCAAGGAATCGCCCGAGAACGCCGGCAAACCGTACTTCCTCACGCAGGCGGAGCCGGTCGCTTGCTGGGAATGGATCGACGAGATCCTCGCCCTGGTCGATCTGCCGCCGGTCACCAAATCGATCTCCGCCAAAGCCGCTTACACCGCCGGCGGCGTGCTGGAGTTCAAGCACTGGCTGCTGCGGGACTTCAAGAACGAGCCCCGGATGACCCGCTTCGTCGCCCGGCAGTTGGCAACGGATCATTGGTTCGACAAAGCCGCCGCGGCGGAGGATTTCGGCTACAAGCCGCGAATCTCGACCCAGGAAGGGATGCAACGCCTGGGCCATTGGCTCCGTTCCAATCGCTGACACGGCGGCTTACAATCCATGGCTCTCAACGATTGAACCACGGAGGCACGGAGAACACGGAGTAGGCGTTGAGCCATTCGCTCGACGCTTATCTCGGTGCCCTCCGTGCCTCCGTGGTTATCCCTTTTTTACAGATGAATCGAGGCTCACGTGTTGCGGACACATACCTGTGGCGACCTACGCAAGTCCGACGCCGGCACCCAGGCGACGCTCTGCGGCTGGGTCGATAGTTACCGCGACCACGGCGGCGGGCTCTTTATCGACCTCCGCGATCGGTACGGCATCACGCAGGTGGTCTTCAATCCGCCCGACACGCCGGCCGAGTTGATCGAGGCCTCAAAGGACCTCCGTGCCGAGTTCGTCATCCAGGTGACCGGCAACGTCGAGCCGCGTCCCGAGGGGATGGCCAACACGAAGCACGACTCGGGCGAGATCGAGCTGCGTGTCACGGAGATGAAGCTCCTCAACAAGGCGAAGACCCCGCCGGTCGCTGTCACGGAGAGCGTCCAGGACCTGGCGAACGAGGACCTGCGGCTGGAGAACCGGTTCCTCGACCTGCGCCGGCCGGCGATGCAACGAGCGATGATGCTCCGCGACAAGATCACCAAGCGGATGCGCGACTACTTCGAAGAGCACCAGTTCGTCGATATCGAGACGCCCATCCTCGGCCGCAGCACGCCGGAGGGCGCGCGGGATTACCTGGTGCCGTCGCGGGTGCACCATGGCAAGTTCTATGCGTTGCCGCAATCGCCGCAGCTCTACAAGCAGATCCTGATGATCGCCGGCTACGACCGGTACGTGCAGGTCGCCCGTTGCTTCCGCGACGAGGACCTCCGCGCCGACCGCCAGCCCGAGTTCACCCAGCTCGACCTCGAGATGGCGTTCATCGACGACGACGACATCATGACCATCATCGACGGCCTCGTCGCCCGGCTCGCTAAGGAGCTGCTCGATATCGATGTGCCCACGCCGCTGCCCCGCATGACCTACGACGAGGCGATGACCCGCTTCGGGCACGATGCGCCCGACCTGCGTTTCGGCCTCGAAATCGTCGACCTCACCGATCTCGCGCCGAAGAGCGACTTCGGCGTCTTCAAGAGTGTCACGGAAGCCGGCGGCCACGTCCGCGCGATCTGTGTCCCCAACGGCACCAGCCAGTACAGCCGCCGCGGCATCGATGGCCTCACCGAGTATGTCAAAGGCCTCGGCGCGAAGGGGCTCGCCTGGTTCAAGGTCGAAGACGTCGACGGCAAGCCGACCCTTAACTCGAACATCGCCAAGTTCTTCAGCGATGAGATCCGAGCGGAGATGGCCGAGCGGCTCGACGCGAAGGTCGGCGACCTCGTCCTCTTCTCCGCCGACCAGTGGCTCGGCACCTGCAAGGTGCTGCACGGTTTAAGAACCAAGATCGGCGCCGAGATGAAGCTCTACGACGAGAAGGCGATGGACTTCTCGTGGGTCGTCGAGTTCCCGATGTTCGAGAAGACCGAGGACGCCGACAACCCGCAGGCGACCGGCAAGTGGTCCGCCATGCACCACCCGTTCACCGCCCCGCTGGACGAGCATGTCGAGTACCTCGACTCGGACTCGGCCCAATTCGATCCAGGTCAGTGCCGGGCCAAGGCGTACGACCTCGTGATCAACGGCTCCGAGGCCGGCGGCGGCACGATCCGGATCCACGACCCTGAGGTTCAATCGAAGGTCTTCACCCTGTTGGGCATCGACGAGGAGACCGCCGCGGACCGCTTCGGCTTCCTGCTCGAAGCCCTCGCCTACGGCGCCCCGCCTCACGGCGGCATCGCCCTAGGCCTCGACCGGATGGTGATGCTGTTCGGCGGCTACGACAACATCCGCGACGTGATCGCCTTCCCGAAGACCCAGAAGGCCGCCGACCTGATGACCGGCGCTCCCGGTGCGGTCGATACGAAGCAGCTCAAAGAGCTGGCGGTGAAGGTCGATCTGTAGAGCAGTTTTGGCACACAGGTTGGGAACGATTTTGTCTGTAGAAAATAAAGTGGATGAGCTGTTCGACGACGCAGCCGATTTCCTTGATGCTCTGTCTTCTTCGAGCCCAATCTTTCGATCGTTAAATCCGGGATCTGTTCTTTACCGCGGCCACGGAAGTGAAGAATACCTATTGGTACCATCAGCATTTCGTGATTCAGGTCGCAACTTTTTAAAGTCAATCACGAAAGCACCCCTAGTGGGAGGAGAGAGCTTAGACATTGGACAAGCATGGCTTGAGGCTCTCGCGTTATCGCGGTTTGTTGAACAAGCAAATGCTTCTGGACTCGCTATCCCGGACCTGACTACTAGTGTGTATGACGACCTAAACGACTTCGTTGTCGATGTCGGCAGCATCGTCTTGGCGACTGATCCAGAGGATCAAAATTCGATGCGTCGATGCCAGAAGAAGCTGGCGAGCCTTTCTGACGAGTACCGAATGTGGCCCAGCCGATCTATGCAACGCATTTTGGCGTTAGCGCAACACTCTGGCTTGCCTACCAGACTCCTCGATTGGACATACTCTCCGCGATACGCTGCCTACTTCGCTGCATCTGGATGCACAGAACTAATCAAGAATAGCTCGCAGCAGACTCCGAAATTCCTTGTAGTCTGGGGCTTACTTCCAGCCTGCATTAAAGATCTCTATATGGAAGACAGTGCAAGCTATCAGGTGCCGGCCTGCGACGTAGTCAAGGTTCCAAACAATGGCAACGTTCGAATGGCAGCGCAATCAGGTGCGTTTACCGTAGAGTACAGCGATATACAGGCCGCTACACATGTATTTTCGCCAAGCCCCCTCAATGAATCGTTATTAGAAAAGGTCGATCAAGAATCAGTTCCATACAATGGCACACTGGTGTTCTGTTTCAGGCTGCCAGCTGCTGAAGCTCCGAAACTGCTGTGGCTACTCGAGAAAGATGGCATCGGTGCTGGTAGCCTTTTTCCGGATTACCAAGGTGTTGTCAGAGCTATTAGTGAGCAAAGCTGGTTCGATAATCCATATTTGGATGACGCAGACAACGCAGATTGAATAGCCGCCGGGTGCCACCCTACGCCGGCGGGTGGCTGGGGTCACAGCGAAGCGAAGCCCCCAGCGAATCACCGGGGCTCTCCCCACTTGCTTAACCCCCGGATCACCAGGGCGTGTACCCGGCGCTCGGGGGCTTCTGCTTTGCAGGGTGCCCCCGCCACCCAGTTATCGACGCGTGTCGGGTTCCAAGTCGGTCTCCTGATAGGCGGGAAGAACAACGGTGAGGGTTTTCCCTCCCCGCCCCGCCCTGACGCTTGGAACACGAGGAGAGGCCCGATGAAGGTTGGAACACGCCCGCTGGGGATGGCACTCACGGTCACGATGACGCTGCTGCTAGGAACCGCTCGGCTCCACGCCGACGGACCCGGCGGGTTGACCGGTGAAGAGTTGGCGTCGGACGGCGTACTCTATAGTGTCGATCGATCGACCGGCGAGTTGATCACCATCGACCCGAACACCGCGGCGATCGAGGTCGTCGGGCCGGTCGAGGTCGCTGGGCCCGTTAGCATCAACCTGGTCGAGGGGCTCACCTACCACGCGCCAACGGACTCATTGTTGGCAATCGATGTCGAGCACATCCAGCTCGTCTCGATCGATCGCTACACCGGCGCGGCGGTCGTCGTCGGCCCACTCGACCATCCGGTCATCCACGCCCTGACCTACAGCGAACACAACGACACGCTGTACGGGTTCGATTCCTCGGGCAGCGACCTCCTGAGGATCGACCCAAACACCGGGGCTTCGGAATCGGTGGGACCGTTACCTTATACCTCGGTTCGCGGCTTGAGTGACAACCCGGAGACCGGCGTGCTGTACGGCATCGATGATCCTACCGATGCGGTGTTCGTCGCCGATCTAGAAGGGGGCCTGACCGGAGGGATCGTCGAGCTGACCGATACCTGGATGCAGGGGGTCGCCTACGATTCGACGACCGGCGACCTGTTCGTCCTGGGTATCGAGGTTGGTCCCGAACAACTCGTGCGGATCGATCCGCTCACCGACGCGGTCGGCGTGGTTGGCTTGCTCGAAGGGGTCTCCCTCGGCTCGCTCGAGTTCGTCCCGCACGGCGTGCCCGAGCCAACTTCGCTCGCGGCGGTGTCGCTCGCCACGCTGGCGATGGCTTGTCTTGGTCGGCGTCGGAGGTGAGTTTGCACCGTCTGCTAATGGCCGAGCTTAAAAAAGAAGCCGCCGGATTTCGCCGGCGGCTTCTCGTAGTTTAGCGCTGAGCCTTAGTAGCCGCTCAATACATGTCGTCCATGCCGGGGGCTGAGGCACCGCCGCCCTTCTTCGGGGCGTCGGCGATGAGGGCGTCGGACGTGAGCAGCAGCGTGGCGACGCTCGCCGCGTTCTGCAGGGCCGTGCGGGTGACCTTCACCGGGTCGATGACGCCGGTCTTCACTAGGTCCTCGTACTTGTCGGTGGCGGCGTTGTAGCCGTTGGAGCCCTTCGCGTCGGCGACCTTCTCACAGACGACTCCGCCGTCCTTGCCAGCGTTGGCGGCGATCGCCTTGAGCGGGGCCTGCGACGCTCGCACGACGATGTCGTAGCCGACCTGTTGGTCGTGTGAGAGACCCGAAGGCTTCACCTTCGACGAGCAACGCACCAGAGCGACGCCGCCGCCAGGCAGGATGCCCTCTTCGACGGCTGCCCGCGTGGCGTGCAGCGCGTCTTCGACGCGGGCCTTCTTCTCCTTCATCTCGCTCTCGGTCGCGGCCCCGACGTTGACCTTGGCCACGCCGCCGGAGAGCTTCGCGAGCCGCTCTTCGAGCTTCTCACGGTCGTAGTCGCTGGTGCAGTTGTCGATCTCGCGGCGGATCTGATCGATCCGGCCCTTGATGTCGCCCGACTTGCCGGCGCCCTCGATGAGCGTGGTGTTGTCCTTGCCGACGATGACCTTCTTGGCCCGGCCGAGTTCGCCGAGGCCGATGGCGTCGAGCTTGATGCCGAGGTCGTCGAAGATGGCCTGGCCGCCGGTGAGGATGGCGAGGTCTTCGAGCATGGCCTTGCGGCGGTCGCCGAAGCCGGGGGCCTTCACGGCGACGATGTTGAACGTGCCGCGGAGCTTGTTGATGACCAGCGTCGCGAGGGCTTCGCCTTCGATGTCTTCGGCGACGATCAGCAACGGCTTGCCGCTGTTGACGACCGCTTCGAGGACCGGGACGAGGTCCTTGACGCTCGTGATCTTCTTCTCGTGGACGAGGATGTAGCAGTCTTCGAGGACCGCTTCCATCGAGGTCTGATCGGTCACGAAGTACGGCGACAGGTAGCCGCGGTCGAACTGCATGCCCTCGACCCACTCGACCTCGGTGGCGAGCGATTTGCCTTCGTCGACGGTGATGACGCCGTCCTTGCCGACCTTCTCCATCGCCTTGGAGAGCATCTGGCCGATCTCGGCGTCGCCGTTGCTGGCCACGGTGCCGACCTGGGCCATCTCTTCGGTCGACTTGACCTTGATGCTCATCTTCTTGAGCTCGGCGGTGATCTCTTCGACCGCTTGCTCGATGCCCTGCTTCATCTGCAACGGGTTGACGCCCGCGACGACGGCCTTGAGGCCTTCGTTGAAGATGGCTTCGGCGAGGACCGTGGCGGTGGTGGTGCCGTCGCCGGCGACATCGGAGGTCTTGCTGGAGACCTCCTTCACCATCTGCGCGCCCATGTTCTCGTAGGCGTCTTCGAGCTCGATCTCTTTAGCGACCGAGACGCCGTCCTTGGTGACGGTCGGCGAGCCGAACGACTTCTGGAGGATGACGTTACGGCCCTTGGGGCCGAGCGTGACCTTGACCGCGCGGGCCAACTTCTGCACGCCACGACGCATGGCGTCGCGGGCTTCTTGATCGAAGGCAATGATCTTTGCCATGGGAGACTCCGGTTCGTTGTGTTGAGGGGATCGCTCGCGGGCGAGCGTCGGTTGGCTTCGATGGCAAGAAGTCGCGAGTTGCGAGGCGCGAGTTCTTGCTAGGTGGCTGGGTTCGGGGTGGGGGCGGTGGGCGAAGGCTCGCGTCTTGCGCCTCCCAACTCGCGACTCACTCCACCACGGCGAGGATGTCGCTCTCGCTCATGAGCAGGTACTCGTCGTCGCCCAGCTCGATGGTCTCGGGGGCGTAGCTGGTGAAGAGGACCTCGTCGCCGACCTTGACTTGCAGGCCGCCACGGGTGCCGTCGTCGAGCAGTTTGCCGGGGCCGACGGCGACGATCGTGCCACGGTTCGGCTTCTCCTTGGACGAGTCCGGCAGGAAGATGCCGCCGGCGGTCTTGTCGGCCAGCTCGACACGTTCGACGACGACCTTGTCGCCCATCGGCTCGATCTTGACCTTGATCTTCTTCTTGGTGGCGGTCGCCATGGGCGAGTTCCTCAACGGTTGGGTTGAACGGTGTTTGGAAGCGAATGAGCGAGCGGGCTCGGCTGGGGAGCCAGCGGCCCGGGATCGACCTAGCAAGGGACTGTCGCTGCGGCGTACCGGTGACGCAGTCAGCCGGGCGAGAAAGCAACTCGGGTGCCAATGCTAGCCGGCAGGGCAGCTAAGGCACTAAACGCCGGGATTGGGGCGTTTCTCGGCGGATCAGGGTGGCCGAACGCCGGCGGCGACGGGCTGTCATTCTGGCCCGCTGAGGGGTCGGCGTCGGCGTTCTGCCCCCGGGGACTGCCAGTTTGGCGGTCTGAGCCGTTCGTGGGGCGTTTTGTCAGATAGTTGCCGAGAACCCCCGGTTTTTCCTTGGCGAAGCACCTAGAATACCGGGCACTCCGATGGGGTGCTCTCCCGAGTCCCCCGTACGAGGCGACGAGAACGATGAATCGATTCCGTTTGCTCAGAGCGTGCGCGCTGGCCGTGGCGGTCGTTGTTACTACGGCGGTGGGCGCGTCCCTGGCCGAGGCGGGGCCGCAATGGCGTCTCCGGCGTTGGAGCAGCCGCCCACCGATTGACCCGACGATCCGCACGACGGTCCAGTTCGGTCAGTCCCGTGCGTACCAACCGAGAACGATCCAACGAGGGGCCACGGCCGGCCCTTACAACAGCCGCCGTTCTGTCGGCCGGCGCGGCTACTACCGGATTGGCCGTTAGTCACCCGCTCGCTTCCCTGTTCAACCCCGAAAGCCTCCCGATGTTCCGCAACTCCAAGAAGTTCTTTGCCCTCGGCGTCGCTGGTCTGCTGGCCGTCGGTTTCGCGATGCCGACCGACGCCGAAGCCCGCCGCTTCGCCCGCCGTGCCGTGGTGCGAGTCGCGACGCCGCGCGTGGTGGTCGCCGCTCCGGTCCGCCGCTCGGTGGTGGTCGCCCGCCCCGTGGTCGCTGCGCGGCCCGTCGTGGTGGCTCCGGCTTACGTCGCTCCGGCGCCGGTCTATGTCGCCCCCGTGACGTACGCCGCCCCGGTGGTCACCCGTCGGCCGGTCTACATCAACGCCCCGTACGTTGGCGTTGGGGTCGGTTACGGCGGCGTGCGTGTCGGCGCGCCGGGCGTGGGCGTTTCGATCGGGTTCTGATCGCCGCCAACAACGAAGTTGCCTATCACGAGGGCCGCCTGGGGTGATTCACCCTGGCGGCCTTTTTTCGTTTTCACGCCGCGAAGAGTTGGCACGGGACCTGCTCCTTCTTGTTGTAAGTCTTCGACAAACAACTCGCTTCCGCCTTCCAATGGTCGTTCACGCACCAAGTCGGCGGAAGCCAACTCAACTTGAGGAGTAGCAAACGATGAATAGGCTTAAGAAGGCGGTAACGCTAGCGGTGCTGTTGGTCGCAACGGCCGGTTTCACTTTCACGCCGACCGACGCCGAAGCCCGCCGCGGCTTCCGCTATCGCGCATTCAATGGTCCGAGCGCGGCCCGCTACTACGCACCACCGCGTGCGAATCGTTACTACGGAAGCCACTACTACAGCCCCCGTTCGTATCGAACCGGATACCGCGGCTACAACCCATACTTCGGCTACAGCCGAGGCGTTTATGCCCCGGGGGTTGGTATCTCGATCGGGTTCTGATCCCGATCGGTTGACGGCCTGACGAGTTACGAGGCCCGTGTTGCGAGCAACTTGCTCACGACGCGGGCCTCTTTCTCGTCGTCTGCCTACTCGCCGTCCGGGCCGAGCGATTCTTGCCCAACCAGCCGCTTGTACTCGCCGGCGGTCCAGCGGGCGATGTCGGTCTTGTACCACTTGCCGAAGCGGTTCTCGCTCGGCCCGCCCGGCAGGTTCGTCCAGGCCTCGTCGGTCGAGAGGTCGGCCACGAAATGGTAGCTCGGCGCGAAGGTCGACTCTCGTGTGGCGGTCGCCTTCAGATGGCCTTGGAACGGCGTGGCGTGGCAGCCGGGCATTGGGGTGCGAGAGGATTGGAAGCCGAGCAAGCGGCCAGTCGCCGTCGGTCCTTGCGAGCCGCCGAAGAAGCGGTTCGTGAAATGAAACGCGTTGATGTCGCTCCAACGCTTCGGCTTCTCGGCAAGGGCGCGGTCGGCCGCGCGGCGGATCATGTCGCCCTTGTCGCGTTCGCGCCACCAACTGCTGGTGACTTTGGGGAGCGTTCGGTCGATGGCGGTCAGGACCATGGCCGAGTAGCCGATCCGTGTGGCGAGGTAGATCATGCGTCGCATGCCGATGCCCGCCTCGTGGCCGAAGACCTCGAGCAAAACACGCCGGTAGAAGCCCATGAAGAGCGCGGCGTGTTCGCTATCGGGAGCGAAGCGGAGGTCCCAGGCGTTGAGACGCTGCTTGAGCGCGTGGTCGTCTGGTAGATGCGTCAGCAGGACCGGCAGCAGGTCGCGGGCGTGGACGCTGAAGACGTCGTATTGCAGCGCCTGCATCTCGGCGAGGGTCGCTCGCGGCAGTTCGGTGAGGCGTCCGTCGATCCGCTTGCGGCGGTAGTCGTGCAGGCCGTGCGAGTGCAGCGGGGTGCCGTCGGCGAGGTAGGCCTCCTCGTTGGCCGAGGCGACGAAGCCACGCGGCGGGTTGTACTCGCCCGGCAGGCGATCGGCCGGCACGACCCCCTGCCAATGGTGTGAGCTGTCCCAGGCCGGCACCGGCACGAGGCCGGACGCCTTGCCGCGGACGGGCAGCCAGCCGCTCGCCTGCTTGCCGATATGCCCTTGGCTATCCGCCAGCACCCACACGAGCGACGGGTGGGGCGAACGGCGGACGACGTCCATCGCCGCTTCGACCGAGCCGGCGGCGATCACATCAAGCCACGTGCCGATCGACTTGCCGCCGCCCGGCCGCGCGCCGACCCAGGCGACCGAGAGGTGCTTGCCCGCTTCGGTCGGGGGCTGGGTGAGCGTGCCGACCTCGTTCTCGTAGATCACCTCGTCGACGACCTTGCCCCCTTTGCAAATGAGGTGCTCGACACGCGGTTGGTAATCGTGCCAATCGTCGCCGCGTCGGTACTGCCAGGCTTGGTGGTTGGCGTGGTCGTCGGCGTTGGTCTCGGCGTCAGGCTTTGGGCGGATGTCTTCGACGAAGTAGTCGCTCGTGTTGGCGTGCATGTACGTGACGCCCCACGCGAGCCGCGACGTCCTACCGACGGCCATCAACGGGCAGCCCGGCAGGGTCGCCCCCAGGGCGTACTCGGCGCGGCCGTTCTCGTCGGTCCAATTGAGAACGGCCTCGTACCAGATCGCCGGCAAGCGGTTTACTTCGAGGTGCGGATCGGAAGCCAGCATTGCCGCGCCGCTCGCCGTCCGCGACGGCGCGACCGCCCACGCGTTGCTGCCGGCGAGGCGTGGCAGGTCGGCGAGCAGTTCGAGGGCGTCGTCCGACATCTGCTTGGCGAACTTCACCTCGCGCAGCGGCTCGAAATCGACGCCATCAAGGTAGGGGCTGAAGAGCTCGCGCAGGCGCTGGTCCTCGATGCCGAGCTGGATCAGTTCGAGGATCACCCGCTCGGCCTCCTGCTCGCCAACGGCCAGCCCGGCGAACGAGAGCAGGTTGCCGATCCGCATCACGGCGCGGGGCGTCCACGGCTCGGGCTTGAAACCGGTCGCCCACATCGGCAGGGTGCGGCCGATCTCTTCCAGCCCGTCGTTCACGCCGCGGGAGTACCATTCGAGTTGCTCCAAGATGCGAGGCGGCAGCATGCCGGCCTCCTCGTCGAGGTGGCGGTCGATGCCGGCGCGGCGCAAGAAACGGTCGACCTCCAGCAGCTCCGGCTTGCCGGCGATGAGCTCCGCCGCCCGCCCCGCGGCGACCGTGCTAGCGAAGTGCATCTGCGTCGGCCGATCGAGTGCGTGCAGGTAGCCGAGGGCGTAGACCGCTTCGAGCCAAGAGCCGCATTGGGCATGGGGGACCCCCGCCGCGTCCCGATGGGCGGTAAACTCAACCCGCGACGCTTTGAGTTCGAGCTGTTCCATGCGGGCAGTTTAAGGCGCGTCAGGATAATGAACCACAGAGGCACGGAGCTAAAGACGCCGAGCCGCGACTGTCAGGGAGCGACCGGGCAACTCACAAAGCGGTTACGACGACACGGTCTGGTCTTTCCCTAACGGTCGTGGCTCGCCTTGTTGCAATCGATGAAAAGACTCAGAGCTCTGCCGTTCCTCGCCCCCTGGGCCTTGGGTTTCCTTGCCCTCACGGTCTGGCCATTCGCGGCGTCGCTCTATTGGAGCTTCACCCGCTACGACCTGTTGTCGGCGCCCAAGTGGGTCGGCTGGCGGAACTACGAGCGGCTCGCCGAGGAGTTGTGGCAGGGAGGGCCGTTCGGCCGGGCGCTCTGGAACACGTTCTACTACGCCGCGTTGAGCGTGCCTTTGTCGGTGGTGCTCGGCGTCGGCTTGGCGGTGTTGCTCAGCCAGAAGGTCCGCGGCGTGGGCGTCTATCGGACGCTCTGGTACCTGCCGTCGGTCGTGCCGACCGTCGCGACGGCGATCCTCTGGATGGGTCTGCTCGATCCCCAAGCGGGGCTGGTAAACCATGTGCTGGCCGATGGGCTCGGTCTGCCCGAGCAGGGCTGGCTCAATAGCACGAGCGAGGCCGCTTCGCCCGCGAGCTGGACCAGCCCGGCGGGCCGGAGCGGTCGCCTGTTCGGGTCGAAGGACGCGCTGGTGCTGATGGCCCTATGGGGCGTCGGGAACTTCGTGGTGATCTACACCGCGGCGATCGGCGATATCCCGGAGTCGCTTTATGAAGCGGCTCGCCTCGACGGGGCGGGGCCGATCCGGCGGCTTTGGAGCCTCACGCTGCCGCTGCTCTCGCCGGTGATCTTCTTCAATCTGGTGATGGGCCTGATCCAATCGGTCCAAGCGTTCACGCAGATCTACTTGGTGAGCGATGGCGTGGGCGATCCGGCCGGATCGACCCTGATGCTCTCGCTGCACCTGTTCCTGGCCGCGTTCCGCGACTTGCAGATCGGGTACGCCTCGGCGATGGCGTGGGTGCTCTTCGTAATCGTGCTGATCGCGACGGCTTGGTTGTTCCGCACGTCGCGGCGGTGGGTCTACTATCGATCGTGAGGCTAGTTCTCGCTGGCAATCTCTTGGCCGTCGCGGGTTGCTTGTGCCCACCAAACGGCGAGTTCGATATTTGGCGTAATCGTGTGGACCGAGCCGTCGAGCAACGCGGCATTGACAACACCACCCGCGTGATAACTACGAGCCGTGACGGCGGCGAACGTCGGCAGTGTCGCACCCGTGTTCTCGCGTGTGCTGACCCAGTCCATATCGGCGACCCCATCACAAGTGACATCGGTGCCCGGTGGGAAGAACGCCGTAAACCCACTCTGATGGACACGTCCGTCGATCCATTCGCTGTGGCCGCTCGTGCGAGGCGGGTTGCGGCCGTCGTTGGGCAAACCACAGAGGTAGCTCGGGTTCATCACGTCGGCGTCGGTCGATCCAGCCATTGACCCGTCGCGATGGTAGCTGGTGTAGCCTCGCACTTCGGCGAGCATGAGCGTCTTGCTCAGCCCGTCCGACACACGACGCAAAGCAATCGGCCGATTCACCTCGAATGGCGCGCTGACACGAAAAGGAGTGACTGTTTCGATCGGACCTAATCCTGCGGTGACGCCGGTAAGGGTGAACGGACCGGCCGACTCGATCGCCATGCCAGGGTCGTGAACCAACCAGACGCCACGATTCACACCGTAGCTCGTTGGGTAGTCGCGAGGGCGGCCTTGATCATCGAGCCGTACTTCGTCCCTCAAGGTCGAGGGGCACTGCAGCACGTCGATTCGCTCGGCCTTAAGGATGCCGGCGTCGAGGGCATCATCCTCATTGGCGTAGACAGTGCCGTCCCGCCCGAGCAGGTGATAATCGACGTTGAAGTCGATGCCCTGGTAAAGAGTGGTCTCTTCAAGATAGGGGAGAATGCGAGCCAACGCACTCCAGCGATAGTCGCCATCTACCATGATGCCGGGTGGCAACTCCGAGAAGGTCGACTCGTAATTCAAGCCGGCAATCGCGAGCTGCCGCATCTTGTTTTGGCACTGCATCCGACGGGCCGCTTCGCGGGCCGCTTGGACCGCGGGCAGCAGCAGGGCGACCAGGATGCCGATGATCGCGATTACCACCAACAGCTCGACGAGCGTGAAGCCACGCCGATTGGTCGGATGGTCGTTTGTAGCCGTCGCTTGAGCTGCGGATTGACGCATGGAGTGCTGTTCCGTAATGAGACTCTGTATCAACTTGATCAGAGTGTCACTCGGATTGGCAATTGAGTCAAGCGTGGCTGTCGAAATTAATCCAAACGCCCGGTGCAGGCGAATAGACCTTCTGAAGACGGCTCAGCGAACGTAAGTGCCGACGCGTGCCGCAACCGACCCCGGCCCACGCGGAGGGCCGATCGCCAGGCCGAGCCAGCCGTCTTCGATGACGAACTGATTGGTCGCGAGCCCTTCCAGAGCCGCGGCGAAACGCTCGGGCGTCTGGTCGTTGAGCCGCACCAGCGGAACGCGGGCGTTCTCGCCGAGCACCTTGCCCATCACGCCGTGCAGGTGGATGCGGGCGCCGGTGCGGAGCCGGCCTTCGATGTGCGGGGTGCCGTCTTGCACGAGCATGGCGGTGAGGCCTTCGACCGCGGGCTTGTAGTAAGCGTGGACGCGAAAGTTGCGGTGCCGACGGTGGCGGACCGAGATCTCGTCGAGCTTGAGGGTCAACTTCGCCCGGCCTTCGCTGAAGGTGAGTCGGACCGGCTCTTCCTTGGCAAAGCGAAAGGTCGCTTGCTCGCCCGGCGTGATTGGTTGAGCGGGCAGGCCGAGCCGCTCGACCAACCGTTGGCGGAGTTCTTCGCTGTTGAGCGTCTGACCGGCGAGGCCGAGGCCGTCCAATGCGTTGTTGAGCGTCGACTCGTGCATCTGGAAGCTCAGCAAGCTATCCGACGGGGCACGCATGCGGGGCGTGTGCGCCCCGAGTTGATTGTCACCGGCGATGCGGAGCCGCGAGATCAACCGCTTGTCGGTTGTACGCATCTCGATCGGTTTGATTTCCAAGCCGAGCGAAGAGGCACGATCGACCACGTTCTGGGTGAATCGTTGCTCCATCTGCCCGAGCTGGCTGTCGACCCGTTGGTCGAGGGCAAGGCTCACCTGACGCTCGACCTTGTGCCGCGTCTCGGACTTCGCCCGGGTGCGGAGTCGGCCGTACTCACTCCGGGCGGCGGAGCGGACGTAGTTGCCCAGCAGCGGGACGCGATCGTAGTCGGTCGAGAGTCCGACCAGGCGTTGCGACATCGTCTGCGCGTTGGCGACGGTCGGTGCCGCCCGGAGCCCCGCGGGCGTGACCAGCACGAGCTTCTTCGCGGCGAACGAGGTGGCACCCTTCGAGTTGAGCACCGCGGGTCCGCCCCGCGATTGGGTCCGCGAGGTGACGACCCCCTTCGCTTGCAGCCCGATCCGCCACGCCGCCTCGTCCGGGGCGAGGAGCACGGCGATCTCCGTTTCGGTTGTCGAACGACCGGTGACCGGCGTGCCCGCGATGCGGTCGCGGATCACCGAGACAATCGGCTCGGGCTCCGGCAGCATCCGCTCGATCAGGTCCGACGCGATCGCGACCCGCAGGTTGGCGTTGCGGTAGTTCTGATTGATGGCCGCTGCGAGCGATTGGCCTTCGGCGTCTTCGACGGTCGCCAAACGGGCCGCGTCCTCGGCGAGCAGCATCGCCAGCCGCGACGAGGGTTGACGCTCGTAAGCCTCCAGGCGGCGTGCCACTCGCAGCCCTTGCGGTGCTCGCTCGACGGCGGTCTTTCGGGCGAGCATCGAGCCGGGGCGGGGGCCGTAGAGCGGCATCGCCATCGCCCAGCGTGCCCCTGCAAGCTGATCGGCCGGGTTCAATCGCATGACGAGCGTCTGCGTCTGCTCCGCCCGCCAGGTCGCGACCCGTCGCGTGACGGCGTAGGCGGCACGGCGTAGCTCGGTCGCCTCGCCGGCGTCGTTGCTCTGGTCGGCCAGCCCGCCGGCCTCGGCGGCCGCTTGGCTCAGCGCACCGATCGCCCGGTGGGCTCCGGCTTCGTCCGCACTCGCTGCCATCAGCGTCCGCAGGCGATACGCGGCGGCCCACGCCCACGCCGCGTGCTCCGGCGTTTCTGCGACGCGGTCGAGCTGCTCGGCGAGGGCGGTCGGCACCGGGAAGTCGCCGCCCCGCGGGCTATTGGCGATGTAGTCGGCAATCGACGGGGACATGATCGGCGTCACGGGGCGAGCCGAGATCAGCCGCGGCGCGGACGCCCGCGGCGTGCTGGTCAGCAACGAGGAAACACCCGCCCGCGCCAGCATGCGGAACCGATCGACTCCGCTGAGCGAGGCCGCGTTCCACAGCCTGCCGGACGCCTTCGCCAAGGCGAACGTATCGACCGACCCAAGCGACCACGCACGCCGCATCCGCGCGGTGACCACCATCGCAGCCCGATCGCCCGCTTGCCAACGAGGAGCTTCGGGCAGCATCACAACCAAGCGGTCCTCGAACTCGGCCAAAGGACGCAGCTTGTAGGGGATCAGCGCGTACTCGTTGATCGGATCCTCGAACAACAGGCTGAGCTGCGGGGCCGGCGTCTCCACGATCGGCGGCGAGGCGATCAACGCGGGGAGCTCACTCGTCTGCCAGACCAACGGCTCGCTGGCACGCCGCGGCGGATCGATCCGATCCTGCTTCGCTAAGCGTTTCGCCGGGGCCGGCCAATTCAAACCGATCCCGATGGCACAGCTGACCCCTAGCGACATCGCGGCCAGAGCGATGAGTAGGGTCGGGGCGAGTTCTTTGCGCTGGTGTTCCATCGTCGCTGCCTCCTGCAGCAAGCGCCCGCCGTCGCCGGCGGGGAGTCCGTTGTTCAGCGATGACCCGAACGTTCCGGTCGCCGGAACGCATCAGGTCGAGTGCGTCTACTGGGTAATTTCGGTAAGATGCGTCGAGTAGTTGAGGCGTGCCGGGGAAACCGAAGGCATTGCTGGCACGGCGCAATCGGATCAATCGCACCCGTCGCGACAAGGGTCAGCGATCGACCGCTTGCGGCTCGGGTCGCGGGGGCGATCGAGCCGAAGTGCCAGAGAGAAGGCGAGGCCTGCCGGCTTGGCGAGACGTCGTGAGAGAGGAGAAGTCCCGATGAGTGAATCGCTGGTCCGCTTGCTAGCGATCGCCCTGGGCGGTGCCCTCGGGGCCACGGCCCGATATGGCGTGGGCTTGGCGTGCGCGGCGGCTTGGGGGGCACGCTTCGCTTACGGGACGCTCTTGGTGAACGTGGTCGGCTGCTTCTTGCTCGGCCTGCTGATGCACGAGGCGTGGCTGCCCGCCGACCGGGGAGCCATGCATTGGCACGCCGGCGTGTCGGTTGGCTTGTTGGGCGGGCTGACGACCTTCTCGACCTTCGGTTACCAAACGATCCGCCACGTCGAGGCGGGCGAGCCGCTGCTGGCGATCGGCAACATCGCCTTGAATGTCACGCTCGGCCTCCTCGCCGCGGGCGCGGGGCTGATCGTGTCGCGAACGCTGTGGTCGGCCGGTTGAGGCTCAGCTCCGACGGAAGGCCGCTGCCAACAAGCCGCCGAGCAAGACCGCTAACGTGGTTGGCTCGGGCACGGCGGCCGAGGCGATGACAACCGGGGTGGAATGGGGCGACCCAAAGTGCTTCGCCCAGAGATCGTAGTCCGACTGATCGACGCGGAAGTCGTGGTTGTGGTCGGCTTCCGGGTGAACCGATTCGCTGCCGAGGACGCTCGTCGTATCGCGCCAGACGGTGTAGTCCGCGGCGTTGACGACGCCATCGTTGTTGTAGTCGCCGGTGATGTAGTTCGGCGCGCCGACGTTCGTCAACAATCGGGTTCCGTACGGCACTTCGCGATTGGATTCGAGACTTCCTTGGGTCTCTGTCGGCTGCGATGACGGCGTGCTTGGGTCGCCGCTGGCCAATTCGCCGTGATCGCCTGTAAAGGATTGTCGGTAGTCGAGCGGCGAGCCGTCCGGCAGCGAGGCTTCGGGGATCGCTCCCGAGCCGGGGTTGTCGGTCAGGTTCGAGGCATGCCAGTCCGCGTCGGTTTGGCCGGTCGAGTTGCCCCAGCGGCCGAGGTACTCGACCTCGAAGCCAACCCCGACATACTCCGCGCCCGGCTCCAGCCCGGGATCGATCTCCCGAATGCCGCCGGCGAAGAAGACCTGTTGGCCGATCTCCTCGCGGCCATAGGCAATCGGTGCGTAGGACCGTCCGAAAACGGTTTCTAAGGGCTCGAAAGCGGCGATCGCGTCGAGGATGGACCAGCCTTCCCGACCGTTGGGATTGTCAAGCCCGTCGTTGCCGACATCAAGGTCCTCACCGAGGGCGGGGATCTCCCCCGAATCGTTGCGGATCAGCATCGCCGTGAACGCCCCGTTCTCGATCGAGCCTTCGCCGCCGACGTCTTGGGCACCGATGATGCTACCCGGCCCCGAGCCATAGCCCGGACCCGTGCCGGTGTTGAGCAGGTCGGTCGCGCCCGGTGCGGGCGTGTAGCGGCTTGGGCCGGAGTCGTTGATGTCGCCGGTCTTGTTGCCCGATTGCCGGAGCACGAGGTAGCCGTTCGATCCGAGCGATGCCTCGCCGAGGTCGAAGAGGTTGTCGATCGTTCCCGCCGCGCCGGTCCCTTCGACGTTGTCCTCGCCTTCGAGGAAGAGCAGGTAGTGATTCTCAAGCGACATGCCGGCCATGCCACGCAACTCGATGAACTCGTCGCGTTGATCGAACCCGGCACCGCCCGGGTCGAGGAAGAGTTCGTTGATATAAACCTCCGCCGTTGCGTGAGAGCCGAGCAAGACGAAGGACGCGCACGCCACACCAAGAACCGAGCCGCTGAGCCGCCTTGTCATTCGTAGCCAACCATCGTGGGAGTCGTCGGGGGAATCTCAAGTTGTGAGGAAGTTAGGGCCGCAATATGTAGAAACGGCGTCGTTACCATGAAGAGTTTGTGAAGACTCCCGGTAGCAGTAGTCATGCCAACGATTGATGCGTACGCTCCCGGATTAACACGTTTCCAGGCAACCGTGGAGTGATCGATTCGATGCGTCATCAAACGAATCGCGAGGCGTTTACGCTGGTCGAGCTGCTGGTCGTCATCGCGATCATCGGGATCCTCGTCGCCCTGCTACTACCCGCGGTGCAAGCCGCCCGCGAAGCGGCGCGGCGGGCGCAGTGTTCCAACAACCTGAAGCAGCTCGGCCTGGCTTTATTGACGAGCCACGACACGCTGGGCGAGTTCCCGAAGGGCGTTTACAGCGCGTCGGCGAAAGAGATGGCAGCCGCCGGCAACCCGGGCCTCTTCACGCCCGAGGACGGCCTCGGTTGGGCGACCAAGACGCTTCCCTACCTTGAAGAGTCGGCTCGGTACGATCGGCTGGTCAACAACGGGATCGACGACCTCGACGGCGACCCGTGGCAGCCGTTTTTCTTCGTTAAAGCGGTCCTTGCCGGTCAAACAGGGGCAATCGATGGGCTGGGCGGGAAGATCTCGGCCTTCCAATGCCCTTCGGTGAGCCTGCCGGAAGAGAAGCCCGAAGCGGGTTACTTTAATCTGGGTGGAATCACGCTCAACACCGAGGGTTACAGCACCCTCCACTACAAAGCATCACGCGGCTTCTGCGATCGGGGCATGTTCCTCCGGACCGAGGAGGCCGAATCGACCAACGCCTGCAGCGTCGATTACGACGGCGATGGTTCGCCCGAGCAGATCGAGAAGAAGCCGTTCCGCCGTGTCCGCATTGCCGACGTGAGTGACGGCACGAGCAAGACAATCTCCCTCGGCGAAGCGGCGTACTTCACCGAGGCTCAGAACTACCCGGTCTGGATCGGGTCGGACTTCGAGGACGGGGCCGTCCTGTTCAAGACCCGCGATGTCATCAACTGCAACCTGGGTGGGCCACGGAGCTACCCGCTCTCGGATTTTGATAAGGGCAAACTCCCCGGCGGGAGCAGCCAAGACGACTGCTCTTATAGCTGGCACCCCAGCGGTGCCTTCTTCAGCTTCGTCGATGGCTCAGTGCATTTCTTGACCGAGGATATCGACCTGCGTGTGTATTGGCTTCTCGGAGACCGAATGGATGGCGAGGTGTTCAGTGGCTTGTAAGAACTATGGCGTGCTATCAACGATCGCTATCCTGTGTGCCGTGACGGGGTGTACCCAATCCGAGTACGAGCTCGCGCCCGTTAGCGGTCGGGTGTTGCTCGATGGGCAGCCGCTGGACGGTGGCAAGATCATGCTCGCGCCGGTGGCTTCGGGCGACTCGATCAAAGCCGGCAAGCCCGGGTTTGCCAATATCGGCGACGACGGAGCCTTCGTGCTGAGCACGTACAGCGAGGGTGACGGGGCGGTGGTCGCCGAGCACGTTGTGACCGTGATCAACACGGACCCGAAGTCCGAGGCAGGCCGGCGGCTGCGTGCGGATCGTGTGGCGTTGCCCCAGCGCGTGACGGTATCGGCCGGAGAAGCGAACGAGCTCAACGTCGAACTCACCAGCGAACTGATCAATCGCTACGGCATGCGTTTCTGAGCCCAGCGTGAGCCGCTGTCTTCCCCGAAACTTCGAGCAACCACGACAAGGTCGCGATGGATCAATCCATCGCGGCCTTGTTTCGTTAGCCGAGCGCTAAGGTTCCGTGAATTCACCAACCCTTAACGAACGCTTCATCGAAATCGATTCCGGGCATGGCACATTCACCGCCTCAACCGCCACGGGCGTTTGGTTGCCTGCGGCGAATCCCCTCGATGCTTGGTTGGCACCACCAACCTCCCACCTTTGGAGCGAGCTCTCATGCGACTGATTGCGATTGCGGCCGCCGCCACCATGGCCCTCTCGGCGGCCACGGCCAACGCCGACTTTGACCTGCAAATCACCGAGATCTGGCCTGGCAACTCACTCGGCGAAGACGACCTCACCTCCGACTGGTTCGAGGTCACCAACCTCGGCGACATGGCCTACGACGCCACGATCGACGGCGACCTCTACTTCGATGACGACTCGATGGGCTTGAAGGATGGCCTGCTCGACAACGAACTGACCGATCTCATCTCTGGCGTCACGGCCATCGCGCCGGGCGAGTCGGTCATCTTCATCGACGACGAAGACACCAGCGAGTTTGTCGCCGCGTGGGGCAACGTCGCGATCCTGCCGCAGCTCGGCACGTACTCGGGCTCGGGCCTGAGCGGCGGCGGCGATGGCGTCACCTTGTTTCTCTCGACCGGCCTGCCGACCGGCATCGGCAACATCATCGACTTCGAGCTCTACCCGGACGCCAGCCTGTCGGGCGGTGCCTCCTTCGACGTGATGCTCCAGGCTTTCAGCTCGATCGGCAACGCCTCGGGTGCCCTCGAAACGATCGCTGTTAACGACGCCAGCCAAACCGCCATCGCCTCGGTTGGCCCGGCCGTTCCCGAGCCGGCCGCCGCCATCCTCGCCGGCTTGGCAGCCTGTGGATTGTTGGCAGCCCGCCGTCGCTGAACTTTTCAGAAACCGGTTAACACGAAGAACGGCCGCGTGGGCTCCACCCGGCCGTTCTTTTTTGCTGCCACCAAGGGTGTCAGTTCAACTCATCAGGCACCCAGCTCTCCGCACGCTGGCAAGCCGGGCTTCTAACCGTGGCGGACTTCGACCTTGCGCGGCTGCGTCTCGGGTCGCTTATCGATCGAGACGCGCAATACGCCGTTCTTGAGCTCGGCGTCGATCGAATCGGGATCGACTGTCTCGGGCAGGTCGAGTGAGCGGGTGACCTTCCCGAACCGACGCTCGTTGTAGGCGTAGGTCGGTGGGTTCTCGCCCTGCGATCGCTCGACGGTGATCGACAGTTGGCCGTTCTCAACCGTTACCTCGACCGACTCGGGGTCGATGCCGGGCACGTCGAGCTCGACATGCAGCTTCTCGTCGGCCTCCCAGAGCGACGCTGGCGCTTCCCAGCCCGTGCGGGTCACGGGGCGACGCGTCGGTTCGCCTAGGAAGTGATTGAGCAGCGAGTCGAAGTCATTCACCAGCGGCTGGGGAACGAGTTGCGACAGGCGGTTGGTGGGGGTGGTTTTGGGCATGATTCTTTCCTCTTTCTGCAGTGAGACGGCAGGGACCAGTTTCGAGAGCCTAGCGACGGTGCCAGGCTCAGCGAGCGGGCCGCTAAGGGCATCCGCGTCACCGGGGCAGAGAAAAGCAAGTGCGATGCCAAACGCATCGAGAACGACGTAAGTCTATAGGCAGTAAATAAATACAGCCATTAGATGCAAGTATTGAGTTGCCCCGAGGGTGCCAATGTGGCGGCCTGATCGGCTCGTTGGCTCGGCTGCGACGTTAAGATGACGTGCCTATTTGGCAGCTAAGCGTCGCGTCGTACGACGACATAGCTGCCAGCAAACAAAACCGCCGGTTTGTCTGGGGCGGTCCCGGCGATTTCGACCACATGATCGAGCTTGGCTTGCCCCTTCTCTCGGAGCATCTCGACGAAGTGTTCCCAGTCCGCGTCGCGTGGCGGGAGGCAATTGGCCACCACGCGGGCCGTTTCTACCGGTTCGTGGTACTTGATCGAGCTGCGGCGGATGACGGTCGAACCACGCTGCCCGAGCTGCTCGATCAGCAGGTGCGTCATCGCCCAGCCGGCGAGCGTGCAGAGCGAGTTGAGGCTGCCAGCAAAGGCGGTTTGATGCGGGTTGCGGTTCGGTTCGAGCGGCATCGAGAGCCATAAACCGCCCTGATCTAAGCGATCCGCGGCGACTTCCATCTGGGCCGAAATAGGGATCTCGGTCCTCAGCAACGCCTCCAACTGGCGGCAGCGGGCGTCGGAATCGGCCGAGTTGGCGGGGAAATCCATGGTGTGCAAGCACGGTCGGCGGGGCGAATCAGCCACGGATGCTAGTGAATCTCTCCCCCCGGGGCCACACGCCAGTTGGCGACTGCCAGCAATCTGAAGTTGGTAGATCGCCGGATGCTGGGTAGATTTTGGCAACTGGGAGGACTTGCGCCGTGTTTGCGGGGCAGGCCGATCGATCACGGCGATCGATCCACCCTCAGCGATTCATCCAACGCAAGGAGGCGTCGATGCCCACGCAGCCCGTCCGGCTCGTGCACTCGAGCGACCTGCGACTCGACCGCCCACTCTTCGGCCTCACCGACGCGCCGGAAGACCTACGCCCCCTCCTGCGCGACGCCCCGCTCGACGCCGCGGAGCGTGTCTTCGACACGGCACTCGCCGAGAACGCCGACGCTTTGTTGCTGTCGGGCGATGTGCTCGACTCACGCCGAGCCTCGCCGCGGGTGATCGCCTTCCTGGTCGAGCAATTCAAGCGGCTGAAGAACCGCGACATCCCGGTCTTCTGGGCCGGCGGGTTGTTGGACCCGCCCGATACGTGGCCACGGACCGAGCGCTTGCCGGAGAACGTGACCTACTTCCCGATCGGTCGTGTCGAGACGCACGAGCTCCGACGCGGCGCCTCGGTGATCGGCAGCGTCCAAGGGATCAGCCGCCCCGGCGATCGCGAGATCGACGCCACCGGCTTCCACCGCGACGCCCACGGCAAGTTCACGATCGGCGTGGCGTACGGCACCAGCGACGCGCCGGGCAAAGAGGGCGACCGAGTCGACTACATGGCACTCGGCGGCCGAGCCCGCCGGGCGACCGTCGATCACGAGCCGGGAATCGCTCACTACGCCGGCTCGCCCCAGGGGCGTTCGCCAAAGGAGCCCGGCCCGTCGGGTTGCACGGTCGTCCAAGTCGACGAGTCGGGCAAAGCGAAGACGCGTTTCGTTGCGACCGATGTGGTTCGTTGGCAAGAAGAGGTCGTCGAGTTCACCGCCGGCGTGAACGGCGATCAGCTCCGCCAGCGGTTGCGCGAACGGCTCGACAAGATCCGCGGTAAAGCCCAGGGCGTGCATCAACTGATCGCTTGGCGATTGGAGGGCGTCGGGCCGTTGGTGGCCGAGCTGCGACCCGACGGCTTCGCCGGCGAGTTGCTCGCCGACTTGCAGAAGCACGCCGGCCGCGAGAAGCCGCTCTGCTGGAGCTACGCGCTGTCGTGCCGCTCACCGTACGTGCCGCCCCACGAGCAACTCGACCAAGAGACGATCCTCGGCGACCTGCTGCGGCAGGTCGAGGTGCTCCGCCGGAGCGAGGCGTTCTCGCTCGAGCTGGGTGACTTGCTGCCCAAGCCGCTGCCGGACGCTTCGCTCGCCCCGATGGCGAAGATCGAAGGCGCCGACCAACGCAATGAACTATTCAACCGCGCCGCCAAGCTGGGCGTCGCGCTGATGACCGAGGAGGGGTGAGCCCGGCGCAAGAGCCGGCTCCGCCGCTTCCTCCACCCTTCGCTACAGGCCCCTGGCCCACACCATGAAACTCAACGAAATCCACGTCGACGGCTTCGGCGTCTGGCACAACCTGCGTCTGCGCGACTTGTCGCCCAGCGTGACGGTCCTCTATGGGCCGAACGAAGCGGGCAAGACCACGCTCATGCACTTCCTACGCGCCATGCTGTATGGCGTGACCGAGGAACGCCGCGAGCGGTACCTGCCACCCCGCAACGGGGGTCGGTCGGGCGGTTCGCTCGGTTTGTTGTCCGACGAAGGGCCCTTCCTGAGCGAGCGTTTCGTCGAGCGGGGCGATGACGATCGTGGCCGGGTGGTTGTGACGCTGCCCGATGGCGAGCAGCAGGGCGATCGGCTGTTGCGTGAGGCACTCGAATCAGTCGACCAGCGGACGTACTGCAACGTCTTCGCGATTGGGCTGGACGAGATCAACGAGCTCGGCGCGCTCGAGGGGGCGGAGGCGGCGCGATGGATTTATCGGCTGACTTCCGGCCTCGATCGCGTCTCGCTGTACGACGTCATCCGCGGGCTCCGCACGAGCCGCACGCAGTTGCTCGACGAGGCGGGCAAGCCGTCGATCATCGCCGACCTGATGAACAAGCGGGAGCGGCTGCGCACCGAAATCGACGAGCTGGCGATCGACGCCCGTCGTTGGAGCAAGCTGGCCGTCGAAATCGACGAGGTCGATGCCCAGACCGACCAATTGCAAGGCGAGCTGCGTGAGACCGAGAAGCGCGCGCGCCGCATCGAGATCGCCCTCGGGCTCAAACCGCTGTGGGCGGAGCGGGATCGGGTGGTCGAGGAGCGGCGGCGGTTCGATGGCCTGCCCGACTTGGGCGACAAACCGCTCGTCCGGCTCGACGAACTAAACACCAAGGCCGAAGAGCACCAACGCCAGTACGACCGCCTGCGGGGTCAACGGCGTGAACTGCACAAGGAGATGAAGGAGCTGGGTGTCAACGAGGTGCTGATGCGCAGCTGCTGCCGCCTGGACGCGTTGGGCGAGCAGCAGGACTGGCTCGAAGCCCTGGGGCGGCAGTCCGAGGAGTTGACCGAAGAGGTCGAACGGCTCGACACGCGAGTCGAGGTCGAATCGGCCCGCCTGGCGAAGCTCTGGGCGCACAAGCCCGCGCCCGAAGCCGCGCCGGAGCTAGACGACGACAAGCTCGAGATCCTCAAGCCGGCCAGCGAAGCGGTCTTCGAGGCCGAGCGTTTAGTCACGGAGGCGCGGCGCGAAGTCGAGCGTTTCCGAGGCCATCAATCGAACTACGATGCCCAGCTCGAAGGCGCTTTGACCTCCAGCGAGAAGCTCGGCCTGCCGAACGATATCGAAGAGGCGGGCGAGTTGGTCTCGACCCTCCGGCGTCGGCTGAAGGCGGAGCAGAAGGTCGAGCAGGCCCGCCGGCACGTCAGCACCTTGGAAGACGAACGAGACCGGCTGATCGAGTCGCAGGTGCTGCCGATCGAGTTTTTCATCCTGCTGACGGCGGCCTTCGCCCTGGCGGCGGTTGGGGTGTTCTGGTCGTGGATCGCGCCGGTTGGGACCGGCGGCTGGTGGGCGCTGGCGTTCGTGGGCGCGGTTGGGTGCCTCTTCGCCCGTTACTTGCTGGAAGACAAAAGCGCGATCGAGCTCGATAACTGCCGCCAGCAGCTCAGCACGGCGAACGAACAGATCAAGCTGGCGCTCAAGGAGCAGGGCGTGCTCGACGACGAGTTGCACCTCAACGAGGGTTCGGTCGTCGTGCGGCTGCAACACGCCGAGAAGCACCTCGAAGAGCTCGAACGGATGCTGCCGGTCGAGGCCGAGCGGCGCAAGGCGAGCCAGAAGACGAAATCGGCCGAGGAGTTCTTCCGATCCGCGAAGGAAGAGCTCGCCAAGGCCGAGAAGGATTGGCGGTCGTCGTTGCGTTCGGTCGGTCTCCCCGAAGAGACCACCGCGGCGGACGTCGAGAAGCTGGCCGGTCAGCATCGGGCGTTGGCCGAGCTCCGTTCGCGTGCCGAGATGAAGCAAGAAGAGATCGAGCGAGCCGATCGCGAGTACGAGAAGCTCACCAAGCGGATCGTCGCCCTCGCCGAGGAGGCCGACCTGGTGCTGGAAGAATCGGAGGTGACCGAGCAGCTCGAACACCTGCTGACCGAGCGCCGGCTCCAGCAGGGACGCATCGATCACCGCAAGAAGCTCCGCGAACGCTCGAAGGAACTCAAAGAGAAAGAGCAACGCCACGCCCAGCAGGCCGAGCGGGTCGAGGCCGATCTGCACGCCCTCTTTGCTTCGGCGCGGGTCGATGAGGAGCAGGCGTTCCGGCAGGTCGTTACCGATATCCAATCGGCGGCCAAGCTCGACGAGACCTTCGGACGCCTGACCCGCGAGATCGCTGCGGCGATCGGGGCCGCGGGGACCGAGGCCGACTTCGCCGAGCTGATGAGCCGCGAGGGCGCGGTCCGGCTCGACGGCAAGTGGAACGAGCTGACCGCCGAGCACGAGGCCTTGGAGAAGCAACTCCGCGAGCTGGCCGTGCGGCGGGTCTCGCTGGAGAAAGAGCGGACCGAGATGGTCGAAGAGACGGCCATGATGGACAAGCAGGTCGAGGTCGATCTGATCGACGCCCAGATCGACGACGCCAAGCAGCGTTGGCGCGAGCGGGCGGCGGTTGGGGCGATGCTCGAACTGATCCGCAGCGACTACGAGGAGCACCGCCAGCCGGAAACGCTGATCGAGGCCTCGAAGTACCTCGAACGCTTCACCCGCGGCCGCTACCCGCGTGTTTGGACCCCACTGGCGGACGATGTCTTGCTGGTCGATACGGCCGACGGCGAGTCGTTGCCGGTCGAGTCGCTCAGCCGCGGCACCCGCGAGCAACTCTTCCTGAGTGTGCGGATGGCGTTGGTGGCGATGTATGCCCGGCGGGGCGTGCAACTGCCGATGATCCTCGACGACGTGCTCGTCAACTTCGACGACGGCCGCGCACGCATCGCCGCCAGCGTGCTGAGCGAGTTCGCCGCGGACGGGCATCAGGTGCTGCTGTTCACGTGCCACGAGCACGTGCGTTCGATGTTCAACGACCTCAACGCCGACGTCCGACGCCTGCCCTCACGCTACGAAGAAGAACCGATCGAAGAAGCCATCGTGGAGGAGGCATTGGTGGAAGAGGCTCCCGAGCCCGAACCGGAGCCCGTCGAAGAAGTGGTCGTAGTCGAGGAGAAGCCGAAACCCCGCCCCACGTTCGTGGATGCCGAGTACCTGCCGCTCGAGCCGGTGACCGAGACCCGCCGCCATGTCGAGGAGGTGTTCGAGTCGACCGAGGTCGAGGTGCTTGAACCGGTCGCAACGGTGGAAGCGATCGTCGAGAAGCCGATGCCCTCGGACCTCCTCGTCGCTTCCGCCGCCGAGGTTACCTACGGAGCCGCGAGCGTCATCGACTCGGCCGAGTCGGTCTACGGAACGCCCGGCGTGTTGGAGCCGGTTGCCTCGGAAACGATCCGCGGCGAGTCGGCCTACGGACACGGCTACGAATCGGCCAGCAACGGAGAAACCGCCTACGGCGTAGCAACCAACGAGACAGCCTACGAGGTCGAAGACCCGACGCCCGACAGCGGCGAGTCGTGGCTGACCGAAGCCCAAGAGGTTTGGGCGGAGCCTACCGACGCGGTGAGTTGATACAAGACCGCTAACTTACGCAGCTAAGGGGTTTGTTTCCGAGCACGCATCACGACCTCAAACAAGCGTGTGCACGCGTTTAACAAGTCATGGCTGTTCGTCGTTTCACCGAGCCAAGTCCACGTCTGACATCTGTCTGAGATCATGAATACCTCCAGAAGCTCGCGATCGACATCACTGTCGAACCCTTGGTCAACTGAGTAGTCATCGATGTGCTCAGCTACGTCTCGGTGCTTCTTCAAGTTGGGTAAAAGAATGTCAAACTGATTGAGTGCAGCTGTCAGTTGCTGTTGAAGCTCAGGCACCTTGCTGACAAGAACTGCAGCCCTGCGAAGACGTGTGGCGGCTACGACAAGAAACTCAAAGTCAGCTTCTCGTCGGCCCAAGAACGTGTCGTCTTCCTGCTCTGAGGTTCTTAGACGACGCAACTGCATATCGACAGCGAACATCGCACGATTGGCACGTGTAATTGCACGGCTAATGATTTCATCAGACTCTGATACGTCGCTCATCGCTGCCAATCGTGAAGGCGGGGTGTTAGAGGCAGAAGTTGCTCAGACTGGTAGTGACCCCTGGGTTTAGCAGGAAGTTCGCTTACGTAAGCAACTAACGTTTCAGCCCAGTAGAACACATTGAGCGAACAATCGTTGGTGCGTAAATCAAAGCACCTCAAAACCCAAGCTTTGCATCCACTGGTAGATCCAGGGGTGCGTCCACGGGTTCCAGGTCGGGTAGCTGGCGGACATCACCGACCACGCGAGCAAGCCGGCGGCGAGGGCGAGGCCCAAGCGGCAGCAGCGTAGCTTCTCGATCGCCGGCGGCATCATGGCGATCCACATCGGCATCAGCCAGAAGAGCCAGCGGAAGCCGTTGGTCGAGCCGCCGTAGTTCCGATCGCCTTGGGGCCGGAGGCCGATATAGAAGACCAGACACGCCGCGGTGATCAGGGCGGTCGCCCAGGCGAGTTGTCGGACGGGCACCCGGCGGGCGCCGAGCAGCAGGCCGCCGCCGGCCAAGCTCAGCAGCCAAGTCGGTGTCAGCGAGAAGACGCCGTGGTGGCCGACGAGTGTGTGTAACGCATAGACGGCCTTCGTTTCTTCGCCGACATCGACGCCCTGTCGATTGCGCCAGTAGCTATCGCGGGTCTTGCCGCGGACGGTGTACTCGTAGTCGTACCAATTATCGGCGGGGTCGGTCTCGCTCCGATGGGCGTAGGGGGGCCGGAGGCTTTCGTGGGCCCAGTAGTTGGTGGCGAAAAAGGCAAAACCGACAAGTCCGATCGCCGCTAAATATCGGTTCAGGGTTTCTGCTGGACGTTTGATGAGAAGGGACAGGCCAAGGCAAGCAACCAAAGCTAGGGCAGGTAGCTCACAGGTTGCGGCGAAAGAGGCAGCGAGCCCGGCTACGAAGGACGTATATGGGGCGGATTCGTCAGCAGCCAACAGTCGCAGCCAGGCATCGACGGCAACGGCGGTCGCCGCCGCGGCGAAGAGGTGGTTGTTGAGCACCGGGGCGAACGCGGCGAGCTGCGTGCCGAAGCAGGCGGCCGCCATCGCGAAGAGTCGATCGACGTCGCCGGTGCCGACGCGTTCCACGATCCGTGCGACCGCCGTCAGCAAGATCGCCAACGCGCCGCCGTTGAAGAGCAGCAGCATGACACGGCCCAAGACATACGGCGCGTCGCCCAGCGTGAGGCCGGTCAGTTGCATCAGCAGCCAATAGGGGCCGGCGAGCAGCACCATTAGCAGCGGCGGCTTGCTAGAGTATTGATGCAGCTCGCCGTCGCGGCCGCGGTGCTGCACCATATCGATGGTGTCCCACGTCGGCTCTTCGAGGAACGGCTCGATGTAGTGGTTGCCGTTCTCGGCGATCGCCCGGATGGCCATCCAGCGGCTGCGGTCGTTGCCGGAGAGGAACGGCCGTTGCAGGCGGAGCTTCTCGGACAATTCGGCCCGCGACTCGGCGACGGCGGCCTCGAGTGCGTCGCCTTCGAGGCCCTTCGCTTCGAGCCGATCGCGTTGTCGCTCGACCGCCTGCCGGAGGCGGCTACTCTCTAAGGTCGAGTAATTGACCGAGTTGACCGCGAGGATCTTGCCGGCCGTTTGCCCGAGCGCGACGGCGATGAGGACCGCGTAGATCACCCGGCGATTGGCGGCGCCGAGGGCTTCGTTGGCTTGGGGCTCAGTCATGGTCGGTCGTCGGCTTGTCGTCGGTGCGTTGGGCGACCGAGTAGCGTGGTCGTTCGCGCGATAGCGAGGCGGTGATCATCGCCCCCAGCAGGCCGACGGCCAAGAACTGGGACCCCACCAGGCACAACGCCAGCGAGTAGAACAGCGAGGCCGTCTCGTGCAGGTGCAGCGGTTCCAGGCCGGGCATCACCCGCGAGACGATCCAACGGACCGCCAAGTAGAACAGCCCGACCCCGCCCGCGGCGAAGCCCAACAGCCCGACCCCGCCCAGCAGGTGCTGCGGCCGATCGCCGTAGCCGGTGAGGAACTTGACCGTGATCAGATCGAGCAGGCCTTTCACGATCCTCGACGCGCCGTACTTCGAGTGCCCGTGCTCCCGAGCGCGATGGTTCACGACGACCTCGGTCGCCCGGTAGCCCTTGGCGGCGGCGAGCACGGGGATGAAGCGGTGCAGCTCGCCGTAGAGGCTGACCTCTTCGAGAGCCTCACGCCGATACGCTTTGACGCCGCAGTTGTGGTCGTGGAGCTTGACCTTCATCAGCCGGCTGACGAGCGCGTTGAAGACCAGCGAGGGCCATCGCTTGTGCCAAGGGTCATGCCGCTCGCGTTTCCAGCCGCTGACGATATCGAACGGCCGCCCGCCCGCGTCCGAGTCGAGGGCGGCGAGCAGCTTGGGGATCTCGGCCGGGTCGTCTTGCAGGTCGGCGTCGAGCGTGACGACGATCGGCGCCGTCGCCGCGGCGAAGCCGGCGGTCAGGGCGTCGGCCTTGCCGAAGTTCCGGCGGAGGCGGATCCCATTCGTGTTCGGGTGGTCGGCGGCGAGCGACTCGATAATCCGCCAAGACCCGTCGGTGGAGCCGTCGTCGACCAGAAGGACTTGCAGGTCGTAGCCCTGGCTCTCGGCGACCGCCAGGAGCTGGCGATGCAGCTCGGCGAGCGTCGCCTCTTCGTTCAGCAACGGGACGACGACCGAGACGGCCCGCCGGGGCGTCGAGCGAGTTGGTTCGAGGGCGTCAGTCACCGAGCGTTCGTGCCGTGGGTGAGCGGGTGGCGAGGGTCGCGGATACTCGTATCACTCTATCACAGTCGCGTTTTTCACCCGCAAACCGAGGCCGGTCATAACGGGTGCAACGGATCGCCGGGCGGTTTGGCCTCATTGCGAGGGTCGCGACGCGGGTATACTCGGCCCGTTCATTCGATTCGTAGGGAGACCCCCGCCCGTGCCAGAAGCCGCTGCCGACGATCCCAAGCCCGAGCCGCCATCCGATTCGCCACCCGCGGAGTCCTCGGAAGCCGAACAGCCCGGGGCGGTACTCGATCGACCGATCCCCCGCGGTTTGCCAAGGGTGGTCTCGATCATCGTGCTGCTCGCGGTGGTGTTGCTGATCGGTGTGCTGTTCTTCCGCGTCATGGCGACGTTCCTGGTGCCGCTCTTCTTGGCCGCCGTGCTGACAGTGGTCTGCGAGCCGCTGCACAAGTGGGCGCTCGGGCGATTCAACAACCGCAAGCAACTCGCCGCGTTGGTGACCACCACGCTGATCTCGCTCATCGTGCTGGTGCCGACCGCCGTGCTCGGTTGGATGGCGTATGTCGAGACGAATCGGGTGGTCGGGATCGCCCTTGCGGGAGACGATTCGCCCGAGGCAGCGGCTGTCGGGGCGTTGCCGGCCGTGCCTAGGGACGGGGAGACGCCGACGCCCGTCCAACCCGAGGCCGAGGGTGAAGCCGGAACCGAAGGCGACGAGCAGCCAGTCGGGTGGACCGATCAGGTCGCCTTGTGGGTGAAACCACTGACCGATTGGTATCGCAACAATGTGAACGCCGACTTCGACCCGGCGAAGCTCGCCCGCGACGGCGCCCGCTACGCGGTGCAACTCGGCTTGGTGGGCGTGCAGACGCTGTTCGGGTTCTTGTTCGGCATGGCGATCATGATCTTCGCCCTTTACTACTTCCTGGCGGACGGTCCGAGCATCATCGAGACGCTCATGCACCTGTCGCCACTCGATGACGACTACGAGCGGGAATTGCTGACGAGGTTCGCCCAGGTGAGCCGGGCTGTCATGCTGGCGACCGTTTTGTCGGCGGTCGTGCAGGGGCTGCTGGCGGGCGTGGGATACTACTTCGTGCTCGACGGCTGGACGCCCGACTCCGTGGCACAGCAATTCGAGGGTGCAGAGGAGCTGATCCAGCCCCCGCTCTTCCTGCTGACCGTGTTGACGATGCTCCTGGCGATCGTGCCGTTCATCGGCGCGGCCGGCGTCTGGGTGCCGGTGGTGGCCTGGGTCTACTTCGTCCAGGGCGATGCCTGGGCGGCGATCGGGATGGGGATCTATGGGGCGGCGGTGGTCTCTTCGATCGACAACTTCATCAAACCGTACGTCCTGCACGGGCAATCGAACCTGCACCCGCTGCTAGCACTGCTGAGCGTGCTGGGGGGCCTTCAACTGCTGGGGCCGATCGGCATCCTGGTTGGGCCGATGCTGGTCGCCTTTATGCAGGCCCTGCTGGAGATGCTCCGCAAGGAGCTCGACGGGCTGCGGGCCGACTCCCACGAGACGCCCGTCCCGGCCTCCTCTGCCTGAACCCTCGGGGGCCGCATAACTCGCCTAGGTTGCCGCCGCCAGCGGGGCTAGACTAAGCAGCCAACGACTCGCTCGCTAGGAAGGCGGGCGATACGATGCGATGAACCCCTCGTGTGGTGACCTCACACCGCCGGCGGGGGCGCTGAACCTAGGGAGCTGCAACCGTGCTGACGACCCCCGTATCGATGCTAGCCGCGACGCTTGTCGCGGTGACCTTTGGCTGGACCCCGGCAGCGAACAACGCCGCCGAAGAAACCGACGAACCGGGCACCGTCCAGCAGGCGGGCTACGAGCAGGCAGGCTACGAGTACCATGTCCGGCTCACACCGACCGACCTGGAAGCCCTCCGCGACGGCCGCACCGATTCGCTCTCGTCGGCGTTGCCGGAGGAGCTCGGCAAGATCGATCGGGTGCGGATCACGGTCGGCGAAGGCCCGGCGCCGCGCGAGCTGACCGCGGTGGACCGAGCCGCCGGCAAGGCCGGCGACATCGAACCCGTTCGGCGACTCGCCGCCAAGCCGGTGATCCCTGACTGGCCCGCTGCTGAGAAGCGAACCGCTTATCAAAACCCTGGTGAGTTTGTCGATTCGCTCGAGCGCGGTGCCCGAAACTTCGGCCGCGAGCTGCAAGACCGCACACGCGACACAACCCGGGGCGTGCAGAACGCCCTGGAGCAGACCAACGACAATCTCCGACGCGGTGCCGAGAACTTCGTCCGCGGCACCGGCGACTTCATCGATCCGCTGCTTCCCGGCGATCAGTCGTCCGACGGGTATCGTGCCCCTCCCGCGTATGGCGGGCGTCCCAACGAGTACGACCGCGATCGCCTCGCCAACCCGCCGCAGCCCACGCTTGCTGAAGAGGACCGCGTGTTCGCGGATCAGCCCGATTACAACACGCGCGGTACCGATTACCCACAGCAACGTAACGGTTACCAAGACCAAGCACCTGAGTCTCGGAGCCGTGGCTACGCCGATGATCCACAGTCGCCGGTCTTCCGCGAGCCGAGTCGGCAGCCCCAACGGAGCGTGACCGACGGATTCGACAATCGACCGTTTGCATCAGGTAGTTCGGCGGATCGCGGTCCTCTCTTAGGAGGAGCAAACAATCGACAAGACTACGGTGACCCGCTCAAACGCTTCGCGGACGACGAGCCCTCCACGACAGCACGCCGAGGGATGACCGCCGTCCCACGCCGCGATGCCCGGCCGACTCAATTCACGCAGGCGGATTACGATCGCCAGCAACGTGACGAGTGGTTTCCGAACATCGGGGACCGCAACACGGTGGCACGCCCTGACAACACGCAGGCGGCCAATGACTCTGGGTTTGGCAGTGCTCCACCGGCTTGGAATCCGCCTCGAAATAATAACCAAGTGGTTGCCGGGATCGGCGGTGGGGGAACCACGACGGCGAGTAACAACTCGCCCGTGACCAACTGGGCTGGCCTTGGCAACGGAACCAATCCGCAGAGTGGTTCGCTCGATCAGCCTCCCAGCAATGCCAATAACAACGGACAAACGCCGTTGAATCAGAGCGGTGACTCAAGCTATTTCGAGAAGCTCTTATTGGTCATCCTGGGTGCGGTGACCTGCTTCACTTGGGTCGCTTATCTCGATGTGCGGAACAAATACCGCATGGCCCTTCGTGGCGTGCCAACCGCCGGCTATGGCCATGGCGTCGCGGCTTGAGCTAAGAAGGAACGATCAGCCTGATAGGGCCGGCTTACGAGTCGTAACCAACCGAGCTGGTGTACGGGTCGTCGGAGAGGCTCTCTTCGTCGGACGAAGGCTCTTCCGGTTGCTCGGCTTGGCGAGCGGCGGCCCGGCGGGTGGCTTCCTGGCAGTAGGCGATCGCCGTTTGGATCTCGCGGGCCGAGAAGTACGGGTTACGCACGAAGCTGCGGGCGGTGCCGTCGAGCTTGGCCGCCAGCTCCTGCCAGCTCACGCCGCTGTTGGCGTGCCAGACGGCCGCTTGGGCCGAGTCGCGGTGCAGGTCGCCCCGCCCGAACGCGGCGAGCAGTTCGATCACGTCGGGGGTCGAGCCGAGGTGCTCCTCGGCCGGGATGATTTTGTAGGGCTTCTTGGATGACGGGATCCGCTTGCCGTGGTCGAGGCAAAGGAGCGGCACGTCGATGCGAGCGGCCTTCTCCGGCGCGACGCTGAACGCC
>CAYGUP010000037.1:0-41786 GCA_964353155.1 uncultured Planctomycetaceae bacterium
TCAGCCGCAAGAAGAAGCTGTGGGCGAAGCAGAAGGAAGGCAAGAAGCGGATGAAATCGATCGGCCAGGTCGATATCCCCCAGAAGGCGTTCCTGGCGGTCCTTGAGACCGGTGAGGAAGAGGGCAAGAAGTGAGCAGGAAGCCCCTTCCCCAGCTCCGTAAGCAACTTACGGACTAGAGCTTCGCGAAGAACAACCAGTCTGTCCGGCGCTGCTGGATCATCTCGTTGTCGTAACTGACCGGCACAACGCTGACCTCGTTGAAGACCTCGCTCAGGGCGTCGACGAAGGGGCCGCTCTCGGCGTACGACCAGACGGCCAGCACGCCGCCGGGGGCGAGGTGTTGGGCGGCGGCTCGGAGGCCTTCGGCCGTGTAGAACGGTACGCTGTTGTCCTCGTCTAGGCGTTCGTCGGGCGAGTGGTCGATATCGATGAGGATCGCGTCGAATGGTTTGGGGTCCGCGTCGGACGCCGGCTCGGCCAGCCGAGCGTAGGCATCGCCCTCGGTGATCTCGAGCCGGCCGATGGCGGTCTCTTGGGCGAGGTCGTCCGACAGGGGGACGAGGCCATCCTTCATCCAAGCGATCACCTGAGGCAGGAGGTCGATCACCTCGACGTAAGCGACGCGGTTCGAGCGGAGGGCGGCGTGGGCGGTGTATCCCAGCCCGAGGCCCCCGACTAGCACCCGCAGGCTGTTACCCTCAAGGCCTTCTAACGCAACGCGGGCGAGGGTCTCCTCCGAGTCGGTGTAGAGGCTGCTCATCAAGAACTCGTGATTGAGCGTCACCTCGGTGACGACCACGCCCGGCTGCGAAAGCAACTCGCGCCGTCGCAGGCAGAGCGGCCCGAGTTGGCTCTCCTCGTAGGCGAGGATCTCTAGGTTGCTCATCGAGATTCACAGCGGAGGGCAGGAGAGTTACGGCAGCTGCTAGCAGAACATAGCGGGGATGCCTGCCGGTGTCTCGTTTTCTCTCTGGCTCGCTGCGGCTTCGCGGTAAACCCTCTTTCTAGGAGAGGATCTGTTTGACCACGTGGCCGTGCACGTCGGTTAGGCGGAAGTAACGCCCCTGGAAGCGGTAGGTCAGCTTCTCGTGATCGATGCCCATCAGGTGCAGCATCGTGGCGTGCAGGTCGTGCGCGTGGACCGGGTCCTCGGTGATGTTGTAGCAGACCTCATCGGTCGCCCCGTGGGTCATGCCCCGCTTGATGCCTGCTCCGGTCATCCACATGGAGAAGCAACGCGGGTGATGATCGCGGCCGTAGGTCTCAGCGTTCAACGCTCCCTGGCAGTAAGACGTGCGACCGAATTCGCCGCCCCAGACGACGAGCGTGTCGTCGAGCATGCCGCGTTGCTTGAGGTCGTTCACCAGGGCGGCCGTCGGCTGGTCGACGTCGCGGCATTGGCCGGGCAGTTGCTTCGGCAGCGTGAAGTGTTGGTCCCAGCCCATGTGGAAGAGCTGGATGAAGCGGACATCGCGTTCGGCGAGGCGGCGGGCGAGCAGGCAGTTGTAGGCGTAGGTGCCACGCTTCTGGACATCGGGCCCGTAGGCATCGAGCACGTGCTGGGGCTCGTCGGAGAAGTTGGTCAGGTCGGGGACCGAGGTCTGCATCCGGTACGCCAACTCGTACTGCTGGATGCGGGTATTGATCTCCGGGTCGCCGTAGTCCTCGTGCTTCTGGCCGTTGAGTTCGGCGAGGTCGTCGAGCATCCGCCGTCGGGCGGTCGCATCAACGCCCTCGGGGTTGCCGAGGTAGAGGACCGGGTCGCCGATGCTCATCAGCTTCACGCCGGCGTAGGTCGATGGGAGGAAGCCACTCCCCCAGAGCCGGTCGTACAATGGCTGGCAGTTGGGCCGCCCGGTGCCGCGGGAGACCATCGCGATGAAAGCCGGGAGGTTCTCGTTGGTCGAGCCGAGCCCGTAGTGGAGCCACGACCCGATCGAGGGCCGGCCCGGCAGTTGGTGACCGGTTTGGAAGAAGGTGATCGCCGGGTCGTGGTTGATCGCCTCGGTGTGCATCGAGCGGACCAAGCAGATGTCGTCGGCGAGGTTGGCGATGTTGGGCAGCAGCTCGCTGCCGATCTCCATGCCACACTCGCCCTTCTTCTCGAACTTGTACCGCGAGCCGGCCAACGGGAACGACTTCTGATTCGCGGTCATCCCCGTGACACGCTGGTTCATCTCGACGAAGTCGCGGAGCTCCTCACCCTCATTCTCTTGCAGGGCCGGCTTGTAGTCGAACAACTCTTGCTGCGAAGGGGCGCCGCTCTGGAACAGGTAGATGACCCGTTTCGCCTTCGGGGGTGTGTGGTACTCATCGAGCACGCCGTTGAGCGAAGGATCGCGAGGCGGGCTCGACGCCGCGCCGGTCTCTTGGCTGAGCAGGCTCGCCAACGCCGCCCCGCCGATGCCGGTCGCGCTCTTGCCGAAGAAGTGCCGGCGGGTCAGTCGCAGGCGGCTTTCGCTGAGGGGGTCGTTTGGGATCATAGCGGGAGCTGGCTGTTGCGGAGCGGTTCGAGGTGGCCGAAGGCCTCGGGTCACTCGATGGTGATGAACTCGTCGAGGTTGATGATCACCTGAGCAACCGCGGTGAGTGCCGCGTGCTCGACGGTTGGGATCGACTCGTCGCGAGGGGACTCGCCGATCGCCAGCAACCGGGCGGCGTCGTCGGGGCGATCGCGGTAGTGCTCTCGGAAGAAACGCAGGCTGCTTTGGAGGACGTCGAGGGCTTCTGCGTCGATGTCTCGTGTGATCGCCTGACCGTACATCGCGGTCAATCGATCGGTGTCCGAGCCGGTTGGCGTCTGGGCGATGGCCCGCTCGGCGAGCTGGCGGGCGGTCTCGACAAACGTCGGATCGTTGAGCAGCACGAGCGCTTGCAGCGGCGTGTTGGTCCGCCGAGAGCGGACGTCGCAGACCTCGCGACCGCCGGCGTCGAAGATCGTCTGGCGTGGCGGGTTCACCGCCCGCTTCCAGTACGAATACATGCTCCTGCGGAAGAGGTCCTCGCCACGCCCCAGGGTGTATCGGGTCCCCGCGTTGGCCGCGACGACCTCCCACAGCCCTTTGGGCTGATACGGCTTCACCGGGGGGCCACCGAGCTTGGTGCTGAGCAGTCCGCTGGCCTGCAGGGCGATGTCGCGGATGATGAAGCCGTCGGCACGATACCTGGGGCCTCGTGCGAGCAGTCGGTTCTCGGGATCGGCCATTCGCAAGGCCTCGTTGGTCTTGGAAGACTGCTGGTAGGCCGCGCTCGTGACGATCAGAAGGTGCATCGCTTTGATGTCCCAGCCCGATTCGATGAACTCAACTGCCAGCCAATCAAGCAGGTCGGGATGGCTGGGCATCTCACCTTGCAGACCGAAGTCTTCGGCGGTCTTTACCAAGCCGATGCCGAAGTGGTCCTGCCAGATCCGGTTGATAATCACCCGGGCGGTCAGTGGGTTGTCACGCGAGACGAGCCATTTCCCGAGCTCGAGGCGGTCCGTCGGTTGCGAGCTGGCCTCACTAAGCAAGGCCTCGGGGACGCCTCGGGGGAGTGGTTCCTCTTTGACGGGCTGATTGTACTGGCCGCGATCAAGCAGGTAAGCGCTATTCGGCTCGCCGCTCCGTTCACGCATGACCATGACGGTCGCGAGCTGAGCCCCCTGGGCTTTGAGTTGGGCCTTGGCGGTGTCGAACGCGGCCTTGGCTGCTTTCAGTTGCTCATCAACCGAGGTGTGGTGCTCGGTCAAAGCCTTGCGTTCGTCACCGCTCCGTCTCTTTGCCGGTTTCTTGATCGCGGCGACCACCCGGTCGGGAAGGCCGAGGTTCGGCGCTCCGCCTACCGCCTCGCTCGAGGCGTGGACACGCAGCTTGCCGATCGTGTGTTGGGGGAACTGGCTATCAAAGCGGAGCACGAGTTCCAGTCGGCTGTTAGGGCCGGGCTGGATGGCTTCTTCCAGGAGCAGGTTGAGAGAGACCGACTCGTTCGCTTGCTTGCTCTTGGCGACCGCCCAGCCGGTTTTCCGATTGCTGTCGGTCGCCCGAACCGCGGCGTAGCCGGGTTGCTCATAAGAGGCATGGACCGCCTTGGCATCGACCGCCTTGCCGTCGAGCAAGACTTTCACGTCGGTTAAAACAAAGTTGCCGTTTGAGCTGGGGGACATCCGGACCGGTCCCGCGAAGCGATCGTCGGTAAGGGCTTCGAGGCGGAGCGAAGCGATGGATTCCTGGTCGGCCTTCAATTCGATCCGGTAGCCCACTGAGCCATTGCCATCGCCTTCGTAGAACAGAGTCGATTCGTCGAGACGCTTGAGCTCGCCTCGCCCGTCGACGACCGCGTTCTGGACCGGAGCCGGTTCCCAAGAAACGCTTGTCTGTGCCTGATTCTCAGACGCGGCAAGGGCTTCGCGTTGCTCCTTCACCCACGGTTCGAGCCGATCCTTAAGGGTCTGCTCGGCCGCCTCTAACGCGCGTTCGGCGGACTTGGCGGCTACGACTAACTCCGGATCGACCTCGACCAAGGGTGAGATCGCCTTCATCGTCGGATTCGCATCGACCCCTTTGCCGATTCCCTTCTCGCCGATGTTATTGAAGAAGCCATAGAGCTGATAGAACTCTTTCTGGCTCAGGGGGTCGTACTTGTGATCGTGGCACCGCGCACAGCCCATCGTGAGTCCGAGCCAGACCACGGAGGTCGTCTCAACGCGGTCGATCACGTTCTCGACCATGAACTCCTCGGCCAACGCGCCGCCTTCGCCGTTCTGCCGGTGGTTGCGATTGAATGCCGACGCCAGCCGCTGCGAGTCATTCGCCCCGGGTAGCATGTCGCCGGCGATCTGTTCGATCGTGAACTGATCGAACGGCATGTTGTCGCGGAAAGCCTTGATGACCCAGTCACGCCACGGCCAGTTCGTCCGGGCGTGGTCGTTCTGATAGCCGTCGGTGTCGGCGTACCGGGCGGCGTCGAGCCAGCGGAGCGTTTGCCGTTCGGCGAAAGCGTCCGAGTCCAGGAGGCGACTCACCGCCTCTTCGTAGCCCACCAATCCCGATTCGTCCCGAAAGTCTTCCCGTAGGTCCTCGGTTGGGAGCATGCCGGTGAGCGTCAGCGAGGCACGCCGGAGCCGTGTTTCGGGATCGGCTTGTGGCGATGGCGAGAGACCTTCGTCGAGGAGCCGTCTGCCGATGAAGGCGTCGATCGGATTCCGGCTCCAGGCATCAACGATGGCTTGGTCCCAGCCCGGCTCGCCAACCGCCTCACGAAGATCGTCTGCCGGCACCTCGGGACGCTGCGGCTTTATGAACGACCAATGCTCTTCGTAAGGGGCTCCCTGTTTGATCCAGAGATCGAGGATACGTTTCTGTTCTTCGGTCAGCGAACGATTGCTATCCGGCGGGGGCATCTGATCCCCTGGGTCGACGCTGTGGATCCGCGCGTGCAACTCGCTTGCTTCCAAGTCGCCTGGCACAACGCCGGCGTAGCCACCGAGGTCGGCAACGAGTTGCTCCTGGGTATCGGCGCGGAACTCGGAGTCTTGGTTTTGGGCGTCGGGGCCGTGGCAATGGAAGCATTTGTCCGACAGGATCGGACGCACTTGGCTGCTGAAATCGATCGTTTCCTCCGCCCGCAGCAGGCCGGGAAACGCCATGACCAGGAGTAAGGCGCTGAGGGCGAGGGGGGTGAATCGAGCGTTTGGCTTCATTTCAAGCTGCAGCGGGTTCTCGGGGCGATCCACATCTCATCTCTTGCCTACCACCCCACCATAACACGGGATTAGCCGTGCAGACCCATCTTGAGAGGGGCCTAGCTGGGGTGTGGGCGGGGTGGCTGCTGCTTACGCCACAATCGGCGAGCTTTTCACGAATAACGGGTCAGATTGCCAGTCGATAAGACCCAGTTAGGCAGCGTCGCTGGCCCGCTCTTTCGAGGCCGTCGGGGCCGTGCCGGCACGAGGGGACTGCCAGATGCGGACGTAGTCGATCTGGTAGTCCGACGGCAGGTCTTCGTCCTGGGGCTGGCCCAGCCAGTCGATCATGGTTTCCGAATCGAAGATCAGGTAGATCGGCTGGTGCCAATGCGTGTTCTCCACCCAGCGGACGGCGACCCCATCCACGTAGTAGGTGATCCGCTCCGGGGTCCATGCGAGGCCGTACGTGTGGAATGCGTCGGCAAGCCGCTCGGGCGCTGTCCAGTGCGAGCCAATGCTCCAGTGACGCCGTTCTTCGGGCGTGTGGAAGACATGCAGGTTCATATTGTATCGGTGCTCGTGGCCGATGGCCTTGCCACCTAACTCGAAGACATCGATCTCGGTCCGCCAGCCAGAACCCGAGCCGGCGAACCAGAACGAACTCGATCCTGCCGAGTCCATCGGCTTGGCACGCACTTCGTAATAGCCATACAGCGAGCGCTGCTTGGCGTGGACGGCCGCCGAGGTGTAGGTGTGGAACTTGTCTCGCTCGCCTTGCCTCTCGCCACCGTTCTTTCGCATCCAGAGCCGGAGCATCCCATCGCTCACCTCGACATTATCGGGTGAGAACTCGGCGGGCTCGCGGCCGCGCCAACTGCGGTGGCGCGGGCTCCAGAGCCGTGAGTCGAGTGACTCACCGTTGAACTCGTCGCTCCGAGGCTTGTCCAGGATCCAGCCCCCTTCGTTGGCTTGGTCCGACAGCGGCAGGGACTCATCGAGCCTCTGGGGCGTCTCACCGAGCGGACCGTCGAGCGTCCATTGCCTGATTGACGGGTGCTTCTTGGAGGCCTTGCCGGGCTCGACCGTATCGGCGTGCGCGGCGCAGGCTAAGGCCAGCAAGCAGCCGAAGGCGAGCTGATAGAGCGGCGCGATCGGGGGCCGCACACTGCGGGACAAATCGCTTGTCATCGAGGTTTTCCAACGCGGTGCATCGCGGCGATCTCAGCGTCCTGCATCGCCCGGCTCAGAATGACAAACTCATCCATGCGGCCGTTGAGGTTGCGAACCTCGAACTCGGTGCCCTTCGCCCAGTCGCGATAAGGCCAGTTGCCGAGGTTAGCGATCCCGATGCTGAGCGGGTTGAGCTTCTCGATCGGCTTGGTGCCGATGAGGTTGCCGTTGCTGTAGTGCGAAACGAGTCGCCTGTCGGCGTCGTAGACCATCGCCAGATGGATCCATTGATCGCGGTGCTTATCAGACACCCCGTGTCGTGTCGAGTTGTAGTGCTGCCGCCTCTTAGGGTCCCAGGTGACGACCGACTCGGCGAAGTGCAGGGTGGCTCCCTCGACGCCTCGGTCGATGGTCCAGTGGATGACGCTCTTCTGGTCAAGGTCGGGGTGGATCAGGGCGATGTTGTTCGTGGGATGGAAATCGTCGATCGCGACCCAGGTGGCCAACGTGAGCGATCGGTGCTCGCCCGGCACATTGACACAAACCCGGTGGCTCGCGTTGCGGAACCGCAGAGCTTTGGTCCCCTTCCAACGTCCGGGCACCCAACTGCACCCAACGATCGCCCCGTGCGAATCGTCGTCCGCCTTGGGGGCGTAGTTGCGCAGCATCCGGCTCCAACGCGGTTCTGGGCTGTGCCCGTAAAGAGCCACCAGCGCGGGATCCGCCAAGAGTTCCTGGCGATGCGTTTGCCACTTCTGCTTCCACGACTTGGCTTGCTGTCGAGCGAGCGATTCGAGTTCGGCCGACCCGATGAAGCGATTCGCCGCGGCGACAAGTTTTGTGTTCTCGTCGTCGAACTGGAGCGCTTGTCCGGCCAGGAGATGGCGGGGTGGTTTGCCGGGGTTTGGTTCTTTCGGGTGGAAGCGGACCTCGCCGTCGAGCACATGCACCTCGGCCAGGGCATCGTCCGAGGGCATATCGATCGCGAACTCGGTCCCGAGGTCTTCGATATCGCCCGAACGCGTCAGGATCGTAAAGCCACGCGCCTGCTTAGGCACCCGAGCCCGGAACTTGCCAGAACGCAGAAAGCCGCGGTCGGCTGTGAGTAAGTCAAACGAAGCGGGGCCTTCGATGACCGTAACCGCGCCGCAATAGAACTCGATCTGGATCAAGCCGGAATCGATCGACAGGTTGCCCGCTGGCACGGGAGAGCCTTTCGCATAAGTCGGGCTGCCGTCGCTCCACTCGACATCGACCGAATGCGTCAGCACGGCGAGGCCGTTGAGGCTAGCGCGTTGATCCTCGGCGAGTGCCGATTCACCCGACGCGGTGTCGGACACCGTCGGGGCCGTGTCGGCCAATCGTCGGGACTGGTCTGAGATATCGAACAAGACGCCGCGGAGGCCTAAGCTGCCGGCGATCAGCAGCAGGGTGGCTGCCATGGCGAAACCGATACGCGACCACGCCGAACCGCCGCGATGCGTCGGGACCGGTGTTGCGGTTGGGCTCAGGGTCGCGTCGGGGGACGCCAGCGGTAGGTCGCCTGCTTCTTCATCGGGTTGACCGAAGCGGCGCATCAACGCCGCTTGCAGATCGGAGTAGTCGAGGAAGAGCGTGCGGACCGCAGGGTCCTGTTCGAGAAGGACTTGAAGACGCTCGAACTGTTCGGGCGTCGCGCTACTGTCGATCACCGCCTCGATCGCGGTGATGACTTCTGGTGACAGGTGTTCAGGATACCGATCGGGCATCATGTGGCCGCCTCCAGCTTGAGGGTCGATTGGATGCACTTGAGCAACGCTCGACGGATCCGGTTGAGGTGCTTGGTCACCGCGTTCGAAGTGCGGCCTTGCGCGGCGGCGAACGCCTTGATCGTGACGCCCTCCTTGTAGCAGCCCGCGAGGACCTGTCGGTCGGTGTCGGGCAGCTTCTCGATGCAGTGGTCGAGCATCCGTCGGCGGGCTTCGCGATCTTCCTGCTCCTTCTCGGCTTGATCTGCCAGAAGGGTCATGATCGTCTCGCTGAAGCGGTGTCGGTCGCGGATCTGCTTGCGGACGAAGTTGAAGGCCGTGTACTTCGCGATCTGGAAGCCCCAGTTGCGGAAGCTGGTTCCGAGTTGGTACTGATCGAACCGCCGCCACATCGTCATGCTGGCTTCTTGGAAGATCTCGTCGGCATCGGGCCTGGAGGCGACGATCGACATGATGAACGAGTGAATGGCGGTTTCGTGGCGAACGAACAACGCCACGAACTGCTCGTGTCGCTCGGCTTCGTTCTCGTTAGGCATGGGGGCGTCTACAGCGGGCAGATAAGGCAGTTGGAAGAGACCGTCGAAGGTGTCGAATTGACATCTCGCCAGACCCTCTTCATTAACGAATGTCTTATATCGTCCAATTCGGCCTAAGCGAGCCCAGACATGCAAGGGGACCAGAGTCCGCCCGTTCCCTGAAACGTACCGGTCAAGCGATAGGTCACCCGATCGCTCGTTACCGAACCGGGAGAGTTACTGCTGGATGCGTCTCGGCTCGTCTTCCGGTTCTGCCTGGCTCCCTCGGCCTACTCTTGCGGCGGTCGGGGTCGTAAATCAATTCGTGAAAAGGGTTTGCATCAATATGATGCGGCCGCAGGGGGGGCGTGCATTGCGCGCCGTGGCAAGGTATTCGCGAAATTTCCGAGGAAAGCCGTACCAATCAGGCTCGCCTTGGTGCTTGTACTAATAGACGCGAGCATTCTCCTCACCGCGCCGGTTCTTTTCTGTTTATGGACAATCAGCGAGAAGCCTTCGCACGATTGTTCGCCAAGAACCAGAGCTGGCTGTACGCCTACCTCGTGACGCTGTTGGGCAACGTGTCCGACGCCGAGGAGGTGTTTCAGGAGGTTTGTGTCGTCCTGTGGAGCAAGCACGAGGTATTCGATCCGGCGACGGACTTCCGCCGCTGGGCGAGCGTGATCGCTCGCAACCGGGTGCTGGGGTTCCGAACGAAGCAAAGCCGAGAAGCCAAGAGGCTGTCCGATGTCGCGATCGAGTTGCTTGCCGAGGAGGCTCTTGAACGGGCCGAACTGCTCGAAGCACGCCGCACGGCGTTGCATTCGTGTCTCGGCAAGCTGCCAGACGCGGATCGGCAACTCGTGGCGAGCTGCTACGGCGACACCAACCGATCGTTCGTCGCGGTCGCCGAGCAACTCGGAAAGCCCGTGAACTCGGTCTACAAGGCCTTGCAGCGGACCCGACGCGTGTTGAGAGAGTGTATCGACCGAACGGTTCGGGCCGGTGCTTGAGGCCCGTTTCATCGGGTGGCTGAGAGTTGAATCAGGTTAGCTTGGAGTAAGGCTCACGGAATGTCGGAAGACCCTCGCTTGCACGAACTGATCGACGCCCTGAGCGATCGGTCCATCGACGACGCCGATCTGGCGGAGTTGAACGCACGCCTCGAGTCGGACGCTCCGTCGCGACAGACCTACCTCGAGTTGATGCGTGTCGAAGCAGAGCTCGGCGCGATCCACCTCTCGCCGGCATCCGCCGCCCCGAGTGAGCCATCTCCCGCGTATGCGGTCACCGTGTCGCCCGCCAGCGAATCACCGACGGCCTCCCGCCGTTCGAGTTGGTCGCCTTGGATCGGGGCTTTGGCGGCGTCGATTCTTCTCACCGCAGCATCCTCCTCTTGGCTGACTTACCAAGGCATGCGTGGCGAAGGCATGCTGGCCAACCTAATCACCCAGCCAGAACCGCTTGACTCGGAGCCGCCGGTCGAAGCGGTTGCCCGTGTCGCGGCGACACGCAATTGCCGTTGGAGCGGGACCACCGCGGCGCTGGGCTTCGGCGCCGATGTCGCCGGCGGCCAGATGCTTGAGCTTGAGGCCGGCCTTGCCGAGCTAACCTTCGCCGACGGCGCCCGGCTGGTGCTCGAAGGCCCCGCTGCCTTCCGCATCGCCGACGCCGAGACCGTGGAGCTCTACAGCGGCCGGGTCGCCGCCGCGATCCCCGCCGAAGCCACGGGCTTCTCGGTGCGGACGCCACGATTGATGGTCGCCGAATCCGGCGCACAGTACGGCTTGGTCGCTGGCTCGAACGGGGCCGACGAGGTCCATGTCTTCGAGGGCGATATCGAAGCCAAGTCGGTCGATCGCCACGGGCACGTGACCGGCGTGGTGAATCTCGCTTCGCTCGAAGCGGCCCGCTTCCGCACCTCGAACCACCGGTTTGCCCGCTTCAACGCCGACGACGAGGGCTTCGTCCGCAGCCTCGAAACACGCAGCGGTCCGGGTGAGGGCTTGCTTGCCTTCGACAACTTCTCGTACCCAACCGGCCCGCTCGCTTGGCAGAACGGCGGCTTCGGCTGGGCCGGCCCATGGGCCGACCTCGAAGCCGACGACGCCAGCGACGAACTCGACGCCGCCCGTTCGAACGGTGTCGGTCGTGGCAGCATCACGACTCAGGAGATGATCTCGCTCGGCAATCGCTTCGTTCAAAGCGGCAACCAAAACCGCGTCCGTAGGACCCTCAGCACAAGCCTCGGCGGGGTCTTCGATGCGGCCGGCCTCACGGAGAACGCCGACGGTCTCCGGCTCATCGGGCGCAACGGCTCGACGGTCTATATCAGCTTCCTGCAACGCACCTCGAAGCTCAACGACGTCTTTTACGGCGTCGAACTACACCGTGGCGATGGCAACTTCAACCGCGTCCTTTGCGTCGGCAACGGCGTCGATGGTCACGGGTACGGCGTCACGAGCAACTTCCTGACCTTGGGGAACACTAAGTTTGAATCGCTCGGCGAAGAGGACCAGCGAGTCAACCTGATCGTGATGCGGATCGACTTTGGTGATGGCGACAACGATACCGCGACCGTCTATCGCAACCCCTCTTCGTTGAACAGCGAAGCCAGTTGCCGACCCGCGGCCGTGATCCGTGGTGCCTTTGCTTTTGACCGGGTCAGCCTTGCCAACTTCAACGGGGCGAAGGTCCACGAGGTTGACGAGCTGCGGATCGGCACCGACTTCCGCGCGGTCACCGGCAGACTGAATAGCACCCCGATCGACCTCGCTAGCTTGCCGTCGGTCGACTCGCTGTTGATTGCGTCGTCACCCCTGCGGTTTAAGGCAAATTGCCCGATCGCTGAGGCGGCCATGCCTAAGCTGTACTGAGGTCCGAATCGCTTTCGGAAGCTCAACTCATCAAACGCTCATCAATCCAATACGCAGCCGCCCCGTGTCCCGGGGGTCATGCGGCAACTTTGTCAGCGGGACATCCCTGATTTCGCAACTCTTCGAGGTAGTACTGATGACTTACCGACTCGTTCATTCAGCCGTGGTGGCCGCCGTGCTATCGCTGGCACCATGCGCCGGAGCGGCGACGCTCGACGGGGCCAACATCCCCTCGGAAGGGCTCACCCTGCGAGCGACTCAAGACACGCCGGGCGGCTTCGGCGACGCCACGGGGGGTGGCCAAGACTCAACAGGCGGGTCGGAACTCAACGAGCTCTACGCCGACATCGACGGTCGATTCCTGACCATCGGGATGACCGGCAACCTGGAAGGCAACTTCAACAAAATGTTTGTCTTCCTCGACGCGGTCGCGGGCGGCGAGAGCACGCTCGCCTCGGACAATGCCGACGGCGGATTCGGTGAGATCAACAACATGTCTGGCCTCATGTTCGATGGCGGCGCGACCATGGACCATGGCCTCCGCTTCGAGGTCGGTGGCGGCTTCAACGGCGTGAACTTCTTCGACCTGATCGACAACTCGGCCAGCTCGGTCACCTCCGGCGGCGGCCCGGGCAGCCTGCCGGTTGCCAACGCCGGCACGAGCGCGATCACCGTCGGCTGGGACAACAGCAATATCCTTGGCGTCGATGGCGGCAGCGCGGCCGGTGCCGCGACGGCGACCACGGGCTGGGAGATCCAAATCGACATGATCCAGGCCTTCGGCGCCACGCAGGGCGACGTGAACATCGCCGCGATCGTGACCAGCGGCGACGCTTCGTTCCTGTCGAACCAAGCCCTGCCGGGCGTCGGCGGGGCTGGCAACCTGGGACCCGCTGACGGCAACACCCTGCTGGTCGCCACGGTCCAAGGCGAACCGATCCCCGAGCCGACCACGTTGGCGATCGCCGGGCTGGCCGGCCTCATGCTGGCCGCCCGTCGGCGCTAGCGAGCGAGGCGTTCGGTGCCTCGGGGTGGGGCACCGAACGCTTTTATTGGAATCAAGCGAAGAGAGCACCGCTGAGTCGAGCGCCGTCGAGGCACTAGGGATCATCGCGGTGGTTGGTGCGATTAGAAAACTCATCTGTCTCGAAGGAAACTCCTCATGTTGAATCGATTTTGGACCACCCGGATGGTCATCACTTGCGCGGCGATGCTCGTCGCCACCTGCGCCCAGGCCCAGCGTGATTTCTACGTGCCCGGCAACTTCATGAGCGAAGCCTTCGGCCTCGCCGATTGGACGCCCGAGGCGTACCTGCCGTCGCAAACGATGATGGAGACCTCGGCCGGCAGCGGTGTCTACGAGCTGGACTTCGACCTGGACTACGCGACGCTCGACAACGAGGGGACCCAGTTCGGCTTCAAGATCCTCGAGGACCTGAGCGGCAACGGCGCCCAGTTCGGCAACGGCGACGATCCGGAGATCACGCCCAACGACAATTGGTTCCGCGGCGATGCGGATGGGGCGATGACCATCGCGCTCGACACCAACACGTACGACGACGGCTACTTCCCGCAAACCAACCGGGTCATCATCAGCGACGATGTCGCCGACTGGACCGTGATCGGTAACTTCCAGACCCAACTCGGCGGGTCGGGCGACTACAACAACTCCGATCCGAACACCCTGATGACCGACGCCGGCGGCGGGTTGTTCCAACTCACCACGACGATCCCGACACCCGGCTTGTACAACTTCCGTGCGGTCGAGACCGGCTCGTTCTTCGGGATCGGTTCGGACGCCCGGCGAGACAACGCGAACAACCTCGACTTCAATACGTTCGAAGAGGATCAAGAGGTCACTTTCGAGGTCGATACCAACCGGGGCGCGATCCGCTTCCTTACGGAGGCCGTTCTGGCCGGCGACACCGACAACGATGGCGTTGTCGAGTTCGAGGACGACTTCTTCCCGATCCGCGACAACTTCCTGACCGCGACCAACCTGCGGGGCGAGGGCGACCTCGACCTCAGCGGGTTCGTCGATATCCGCGACTTCCGTGAGTGGAAGAACGCCTTCAATGGACCGCCGGAGCTGATCGCCCAGGCGTTTGCGCAGCTGAATGCGGTGCCGGAGCCGTCGGGCTTCGTGCTGTTGGCCTTGGCCGCTTGTGCCGCCGCCAAACGCAACCGCAACGGCTGAACGGCCTCGGTCTCCTCTCGCGTGACGCCCGCCCAGCCAAGCAACGGCGCCGGAGCGACACGCCCCGCTCATCCAACAAGGCATTCTTCCATGAAACGCTCACGCTTACCCGCCGCCGCGGTCGCCCTGACGGCGGTCCTAGCCGCGACGCCGGCCGCCTGGTCCCAGGCGACGTGGCAGGTCGCCGCGGTCGATGACAATTGGTCCAACGGTTCCAACTGGGACACGTTCTTGGTTCCCGGCAACTTCGATCAATCGGCACGCATCGGGGCGCCGGAATTCGTTGGCGGCAACCCGTCCGGCTGGGCCCCGAACGCAACGGCGAATATCACCGGCGCTATCACCGGGCCGACCGTTCGGCTTGGTGATGGGGATGGCACATCGGGCACGCTCGGCATCGGGGCGGGCAACTCGCTCGACGTCGTCGCGACCACGGTCGGTGGTGGCACGGTGGTCTCGACCGGCGATGTGCTGATCGGGATCGACGGGGGACTCGGCACGCTGAATGTGGGCGGCACGCTCACGATCGCCAACTCGATCCAGACGCCCACCAGCGGTGACTTCGAGAGCGAGCTCGCCCTAACCGGATCCGCCAGCGTCTCGGCGGCGTACGGTTTCCTCGATCGTCAGCTCCGCGTGGTTGGATCAAACGTCGACTTCTCCACCACCGGTGCGGACGAGAACGGCAACGGCCTCATCCTCGGCGGCGGCGGCATCCACACCTGGGAGTTCGGCGCGAGTGGTCCTTCAAAGCTCAACGTGAGCAGCAACCTGGACCTCGGCGGCGGGCTCCGGATCGAGACGCCCGGCTTCACGCCGGCCGCCGGATCGAAGTGGGCGATCGCCGAGTCAGCCACGATCGATGCGAACGACGCGGCGCCGAGCGGCTTCGACTTCGTCGACGTGACGGGCGTTCCCAACCTGCTGCCCGGCACCACGTTCCGCGTCCTCACCGGCGCGGCCGGGACCACCGGCGTGCTGACCGAGATCGAGGTGATTCAAGAACCGGTTCTGACGATCAATCGCCAGACCGGCGTGGCCACGCTGAAGAACTTCAGCCCGAGTGCCTCGACCGTCGCGTTCGATGCTTACACGGTCCGATCCGATAACGGATCGCTTGTGCCCGGTAACCTGAACGGCCTGCAAGACGCCGGCACCTCGCCCGGGACCTGGTTCGAGACCAATCCGATCGCGACCGGCATCGGCGAGTTGAACGTCAGCGATGCCTTGTCGCTATCACCCAACCAAGAGATCTCGCTCGGGGCGATCTTTGCCCCGCCGACCCCGACCGAGTTTGGCGACAACAACGAAGACCTTTCGTTCGACTACGGCACGCCCGACGGCGGCCTCTCGAACGCCCAGATCGTCTACGAAGGGATGCCCAACGACACGCTGGTTCTCAACGTCGATCCCGACACGGGCCAAGCCCAGTTGCTCAACCCGTCGGCGTTCGAGGTCGGCATCGATTCGTACGTGATCTCTTCCGACTCCGGGTCGCTAAGCACCTCGGCTTGGTCGAGCCTGGACGATCAGAACACCAACGGGGGCGACTGGTTTGAGACGCCCTCCGACGCCGAACGCCTATCGGAGTTGCTCGTCGATGGCGCGACCGTCATGGACGCCAGCCAGGGCAACGTCGTTGGTATTGGGTCGCCGTTCGTGACCACCGGCGAGCAAGACTTGCTGTTCGAGTTCGCGCTGGAGGGAGAGACCTTCTTGCGGACCGGCAAGGTCGTTTATGGCGACCTCGTGAGCCCGGTCGCTCTGCCGGGCGACTTCAATGGCGACAACGTCGTCGATGCGGCCGACTACACCGTCTGGCGTGACGCGGCCGCGGACGACGTCTTGCTCAACGACCCGACGCCCGGAACGGTGACCGAAGCCGATCGTGCCGTCTGGGCGGGCAACTACGGGGCGACGCTGGTTGCCTCGGCGACCTCGGTTCCCGAGCCGGCCGGTGCCGTGCTTGGTTTGCTTTTCATCACCACGGCGGTGGCGACTCGCCGCCGCGTTTAACGGATTTGCTCGCGGGGTGCAAGGCGTCGGCCAACAGGCGGCCGGCGTTCGCTCCCCCGCGAATTCACCCAACCGATTGCCAGATCGTTTCCAGACCGACTGGAGGCGACACGGGCCGTCTGCGCCGTTCCAGGAATTAGGAGGGACCGAGATGAGGACCCATCGCGACGCCTTTACGCTAGTCGAATTGCTGGTGGTGATTGCCATCATCGGCATCTTGGTCGCCCTCTTGCTGCCGGCCGTTCAAGCTGCTCGCGAGGCGGCACGGCGGACGCAGTGCAAGAACCAACTCCGACAGATGGGGCTCGCCGTGTTGAACCACGAGGGCACGGTCAACCACCTGCCGACCTCCGGCTGGGGATGGCGTTGGCAGCCCAGCCCGTCGGCGGGCTTCGGCCTGTCGCAACCGGGCGGCTGGACGTTCAACATCTTGCCGTTCTTGGAGGAGGGCAACCTCCGCGACGCCGCTGCTGCCGGGAGCACGCCGGCAGAGACCCAGCAGAACCTTCTGAATCTCGTGCAATCTCCGATCCCCCTGTTCAACTGCCCAAGCCGCCGAGCACCGCGACTCTATCCTTACCAGAACACAACGGCTCAGGGCATCAGACTCGGCGCGAACTTGCTGAACTGCATCACCGGCGATTGCCAGATTGCCCGGACAGACTACGCCGGCAACGCCGGCAACGCAAGATTGCCATCGACCGTTGGCGACGATGGCCCGCTCTCCCTCGCCGCCATCAACGCGGGATACAACGGCTGGATCAACTCGGACCAGCTCAACGGGGCGATGTACCAACGCAGCCGGGTCCGCCTCGCGCAGATCGTGGACGGCACGACCAAGACGGCTCTGATCGGCGAGAAGTATGTCAGCCAGGATCACTACGAGAACGGCGACTGCTACGGCGACGACCAGAACATCTTTGTCGGCCACGACACGGATAACCTCCGCTACACCGGCATGCCCGGTCGGGGCGCCATCGGTCCGAACGCAGACGAGGCGGGCCTGCATCCGCTCGGCACCAACTCGAACGCCCCAGCGACCAAGAGCCTGCCCAATCAAAGCGGTCCGAACGATCCTTCGATGCCGATCTTTGGGGCCGCTCACCCCGGCGCCCTGAATATGGCGTTCTGTGACGGTTCGGTGCAGTCGATCAGCTACGACGTTGAGCCCGAGGTCTACTTCTTCTACGGGGGCCGCGATGACGACGGCACGCCCTACGAGCAGTTCCTCAGCAACTGACCGCGGTGTTGTCGCAAGAACCTACTAACTGACCGAGGAACCGAGACGTGATCGTCGTTCGATTAACCCTGGCGTTGCTGCTGACGCTCGCTGCGCAAGCCGTGGCGGAGCCGGTGACCGTGGCCTCGCCCGACGGCGACCTGCTGGTGCGGTTCGCCCTGCATGACGGCACGCCGACCTACGCGGTCACCCGACGTGGCGAGTCGTTGATCCTGCCGTCCAAGATGGGTTTCGAGCTGGCCGACGGCGTCTCGTTGGCCGAGGGCTTCGGTATCGCCTCGCTCCGGCGCGCCGGTGCGGACACGACCTGGACGCAGCCGTGGGGCGAGTGCCGTGTGGTTCGCGATCATCACAACGAACTGGCCGTCCGACTGCAACAACCGGGCGATGACGGGAAGACGCTGGTCATCGTTTTTCGCGTATTCAACGACGGCGTCGCTTTCCGCTACGTGCTTCCCGAGCAGCCCAACCTCGACGACGTGGTCATCGCCGACGAGGCAACGCAATTCGCCCTCGCCGGGGATTGGCCCTCGTGGTGGATCCCGGCCTTCGGCGATACGCGGTACGAGTACATCTACTCCAACACGCCGATCAGCGAGACCGACAACGTCCACACACCCGTCACGCTCAAGGCAAACGATCGGACGTACGTCAGCTTCCACGAAGCGGCGCTGGTCGACTTCAGCAGCATGGCCCTCCAGAACCGGGGCGACAACACGCTCAAGGCGAACCTCTACCCCTGGTCGGATGGGATGCGGGTCCGCGGCGAGGCCCCGATGAAGTCGCCTTGGCGAACGATCCAGGTTGGTGACACGCCTTCGGACTTGGTCGAGTCGAACCTGATTCTGAACCTCAACGAGCCTTCCGAGTTAGAAGACGCCGAGTGGGTCAAGCCGGGCAAGTATGTCGGGGTTTGGTGGGCGATGCACGTTGGGCGATCCACCTGGGGGCCGGGGGACAAGCATGGCGCGACCAATGAGAACGTTAAACAGATGATCGACTTCGCCGGCAAGCACGGTTTCGATGGCGTGCTGGTCGAAGGCTGGAACCGTGGCTGGGACGGTGATTGGATGCGGAATGGCCACAAGTTCAGCTTCACCGAGCCGTTTCCCGACTTCGATATGGACGAGCTCAGCCGCTACGGCGCCCAGCACGATGTCTACCTCGTCGGCCACCACGAGACCGCCGGCGCGATCCCCAACTACGAGGGCCAACTCGACGACGCCTTCGCCTACTATCAGAAGCATGGCGTCAAGGCCGTGAAGACGGGCTATGTCGAGTTTGGTGCCGGCATCGAACGACGCGACGCTCAGGGCGTCGAACACAACGAGTGGCACCACGGCCAGTACATGGTCCGCCACCACCAACGCGTCGTCGAGACCGCTGCCAAGCACAAGCTCATGGTCGTTGCCCACGAGGCGATCAAGGACACCGGTTTGCGTCGCACGTGGCCGAACTTCATCAGCCGCGAATGCGCCCGCGGGCAGGAGTACAACGCCTGGAGCGGCGACGGCCGCAACCCGCCAGAGCACGTGACCGTGCTGCCGTACACGCGGATGCTCTCCGGCCCAATGGACTTCACTCCCGGGGTGTTCGACATCACGCTCGAATCGGGCGACAGCCCAAACGACCGCATCCCGAGCACGCTCGCGAAGCAACTGGCGTTGTATGTCGTCATCTATAGCCCGATGCAAATGGCTTGCGATTTCCCCGAGGTCTACGAGCGACACCGCGACGCGTTCCAGTTCATCCTCGACGTGCCGACCGACTGGGAGCGGACCCTGGCGCTCGACGGCGCGATCGGTGAGTACGCCGTCATCGCCCGGCAAGAGCGCGAGGGAGACATCTGGTGCTTGGGGGCGGTGACCGACGAGCAGGGACGCACGCTCGAGACGCCTCTCTCGTTCCTCGATTCGGGACGCCGGTACGAGGCCCAGATCTACCGCGACGCGGACGACGCCGATTGGTGGAAGAACCCGACCTCTTACACGATCGAGACCCGGGACGTCGATGCGAGCACGGTGCTCTCGATCCGGCTCGCCCCCGGAGGCGGGCAGGCGATCCGCTTCGTCCCGAAGGACCAAGCCGCCGGCCGGATCGCCACAGAAACCGTGCCGACCCGCAGCCGCTGACCACCGCGAAGATTCACCTGGCGACCGTTGTTCAACATGACCCTCTCAATGATCCGATACGCGTTTCACTCGGCGATCCTCTCGTTGCTGGCTGCCGTGGCGCTAAGCCCGCTTGCCGCGGCGCAGGACGCGTCGTCGCCGGCGATCCTTCAGCTCTTCGAGGCCCGCTGGGACAACATCGAGGACCGCATGGCTGATATCCACGCGGTGGGCTACGGCCGCATGTGGGTGCCGCCCCCCAACCGGGCGAGCGGCACGCTCTCGGTCGGCTACGACGTCTTCGATCGCTTCAGTTTCGGCGCCCCGCGGGACGAGACCCGCTACGGCACCGACGCCAGCTTCCGCACCATGATCGAGGCGGCCCGCAAGGCGGGCGTCGGCATCAACCCGGACCTCCTCTGGAACCACAACGGGGTCGGCAATCGGACCGACGCCAACTTCGTTGCCCTCGGCGGTTACCCCGGCTTCGCGTTGACGCTGCCCGGCGATATCGACGGCGACTTCCACAACCCATTCGTTGATTTCTCTCAGGATGAGATCCTGGGTCAGTTGGCCGGGCTGAACGATATCGCTCAGGAAAAGAACAACCAGTTCATCCGCCACCCGACGACGCCCGGCAACCCGGACAACATCCCGGCCGGCACGCTGTTCAATCGCCCCGATCCGAACAACGCCCGCTTCTACCCGGATCGCGATCTCGGCGGCACGACGGTCTTCGATCCGCGGAGCGGGCAGAACATCACGCTCTACGGCTTCAACGCCGAGGACCCTCTTGCCGGCGATCCGGTGCTGGAGAACTCCGTTGATCTGTTGATGCGGAACGTCCGGTGGATGATCCAGGAGTACAACATCGACGGCTTCCGCCTCGACGCGGCGAGGCACTTCGGGCGGCAGTACCTCAACGACTTCGACAACGCCGCGTTCCTCGCCAAACGCGAGCCGCTGCTCGACGGCAGCCCGGACCATGTCTACTCATTCATCGAGACCGGCTTCGATACCGCCGAGGCGTTGCAGGGCTTCATCCGGCGCGACATCGACAACGGCGACCTCGGTCGGGTGGGTGGCAACCGGGACTCGCTCGACTTCCGGCTCTTCAATCGCTTGAAGGACAACCTGACCGGCAACGGCTTGGTCAACAACTGGCACATCGTCCGCAACTCGCCGATGGACCTCAACGACGACGGCCTGATGAACGGCAGCCAGGGCGTGGCGTTCACCCAGAGCCACGACGAGGGCGGCTCGTTCTTGGAGAACGTCGCCCACGCCTATACGCTCATGCTGCCGGGTGAGTCGCTCGTCTACATGAACGCCGACTCGATTGGGCCTGCCTTCCCGCAGCCCGGCAAGAAGGATGCGCTCGGCGGTTTCTTCGGCGACACGATCACCACGCTCGTTGGCTTGCGGAACACGCACGGGCGCGGCGACTTCCGCGAACGCTGGATCGACGACGCCTTCAACCCGAACGGGTTCTCGAACATCTACGTCTACGAGCGATCGAACTCGGCGATCGTCGGCCTGAACAACCGTAATGACAACACCGCCCTCACCCGCAACGGGGTGCAGACCGCCTTTGCCCCGGGCACGATCCTCGTCGAGTTGACCGGCAATGCGGCCGACCCGACGGTCGACCCGAGCGGCACGATCCCCGATTCGGTCGTTGTGAATGCCAGCGGGCAGATCGATATCACGGTCCCGGCCAACCAAGGGCACGGACGCGGTTACGTGATCTACGGCGTCGCGGGGCCGCAGGGGGCGTTGAGCGTCACCAACTCGTCTGTCCTCGCCGGCACGCCCGGCACGAGTGCGAACTTCGGAACGGCGCGGCTCGCCGACATCGAAGTCGTCACCGACCCGACGTTCACGGTCCGCCTCGAGACGACGCCCGTCGCCTTGCCCAACCCGAGTGGCCCCGGCACGGTCCGCGACGAGCACGCCGACGGCGACACCGCTCTGCTGATGATCGATGGCGGCGTCGACCTGAACGGCAGCGGCTCGGTCGACAACGTCACGCCCGGAGACGTAGCCTACGGCTTCGAGGCATTCGCGACCACCAACTCGCCCGGCTACACGTGGGATGGCTCGCAGAACACCGGCACCGGTTCGGGCGTTTACGAGCAGGTCATCGACACGACCCAACTCGCCGAGGGACGCCACTACCTGACCGCCCGAGCGTTCCGTCATCGCAATGCGGCGACCGGCGGCGATGGCGGACCGGCCGTCTTCACCGACTTCAAGAAGACGATCTACGTCGATCTGTTGCCGCCCGATTCGGAGGTCGTCAGCTTCGAGCCGTTCGCCAGCAGCCCGGGTGATCCGAACAACCGCGACCTCATCGTCGAGTCGGTTGATCAGACCGCCGATAGGGTGCATGTCTTCTTCGACTTGCCGGCCAACCTGTCGGACGAGGACATCAACACGATGGCCGATGCCAACCAGGGTCGGGCGGGCTACTACGATCGCGACCAGTTCATCCTGGGCCTGAACGGGGTCACCAACGGCAATCACACGGTCACGATCGTTACGATCGAGGAGACCGGCACGCGGAACATCCAACGCGAGGTCGGCTTCCGCACCGAGACGACGATCGGTGCAGGCTTCGGTGACCTCAACGCCGACGGCAACATCAACCCGGCGGACCTCATCGGGCCGGTCGGACTGGAGCAACTGCTGTACTCTCGGAACGATCAGTTCAACGCCGCCGCCGACGTCACCGGCGATGGCTTGGTGGACAATCGCGACCTGCTGGCGATCGTGGACCCGATCCTCTCGACCGCGTTCGACCCACGCGTCGCGGAGCAACTCGGTCTCGTGCTCCAGCGACGAGCCGACTTTAACGACGACGGCTCCGTCGATGCGGCGGACTTGGCCACGCTCTTCGCGGGCCTCGGCTCCGACGAGTGGCTCCTCGATATCGATGGCGACGGTCTGGTCGAGCTCGAAGACGCCGAGCTGCTCGTCACCGAACTGGTCCGCACGGCCCCCGGCGACTTCAATCTCGATGGCGTTGTCGATGCGGCCGACTACACGGTCTGGCGAGACAACCAGGGCACCGGGCTCATCGGCGATGCCGACTTCGATGGCGACGCCGACTCGGACGACCAAGCCGTCTGGGCCGCCGCCTACGGCTCGGTGCGAAGCGAGCTGATGCTCACACCATCGAGCTTGTCGGTGCCCGAGCCCGGTTCGGTCGGGCTCCTGGCGGTAGCCGCGTGCTTCTCAGCGGCACGCCGGCGTCGGGCGTCGAAACGCCACGCCTGAGAACAGCGGTCGGAGAGGGATTCGAACCCCCGGTACCTTGCGGTACGCCGGTTTTCAAAACCGGTGCATTCGACCAGACTCTGCCATCCGACCAGCAGAGGCAGCCAGCGTGAGGCGTCCGTCGATCGAACCCAGGGGGCATCGGTCGACGACGTCATGTGCACCGGCCGCCGCGAGCCTCGGCTCGCTCAGCCTTCGAGTGACCAGCGCTTGATCAGCTCTTCGCAGCCCGGCGTCATCTTGCGGAGCTTGCGGGCCATTTCGACCTTCTCGGCGGCGGTTGCCTTCGGGAGCTTCGCCTTCATCTCGTCGAGCGTGGCGCGACGCTTGCGACGACGGCGGATTTCACGTTGACGTTCGGAGCCTGCCATAGGAGAGCTGTTTCGCGGGGATCGGGATGGTTTAGCCGTAGCCCCGAATGATAGCCGGTCCGGCCGGGTCGGGGCAAGCGGCGATCCGGGCCGCTGGCCGCTGTTTTAAGGCCCCTCAGCCGATCGAGAACGTAAACTCGTCCTCTTCGTATCCGATCCGGACGGTTGCCCCCTCCGCGTGCTCGCCCTTGAGCAGCTCGCTGGCCAGCGGGTTTTGGAGCTGCTGCTGGATCACCCGCTTGAGCGGCCGGGCCCCGTACGCGGGGTCGTAGCCGCGGTTGGCGATCTCCTGGCGGGCCGCCTCGGTGACTTCGAGGGACAGGCCGTTGCGCTCCAGCAGCTTCGCCAGGGCGTCGATCTGCAGCTCGCCGATCCGGCGCACCTCGTCGCGCTTGAGCGGCTCGAAGACGATGGTCTCGTCGATGCGGTTGAGGAATTCCGGCAGGAACTTGCCGGCCAATGCCGCCTCGACGCCCTCACGCATCTCTTCTGGCGTGCCGTTCTCGCTGGCGATCTGTTGGATCAACTGCGAGCCGATATTCGAGGTCATCACGATGATCGTGTTCGTGAAATCGACGGTGTGGCCGTGGTTGTCCGTCAGGCGGCCATCGTCGAGGACCTGCAAGAGGATGTTGAACACATCGCGATGCGCCTTCTCGACCTCGTCGAGCAGCACGACCGAGTACGGCCGCCGGCGGACCGCTTCGGTCAGCTTGCCGCCCTCGTCGTAACCGACGTAGCCGGGGGGCGCGCCGATCAGGCGGCTCACGGTGTGCTTTTCCATGAACTCGCTCATGTCCAGACGCACCATCGCTTGCTCGCTATCGAACAGCGTCTCGGCGAGCGCCTTGCATAGCTCGGTCTTGCCGACGCCGGTCGGGCCGCAGAACAGGAAGCTGCCGATCGGGCGGTTCGGGTCTTGCAACCCGCTCCGGCTCCGCCGCACCGCGTTGGCGACCGCCTCGACCGCTTCGTCTTGGCCGATGACGCGTTGGTGCAGACGCTCTTCCAGCACGAGCAGCTTGGCCCGCTCGGTCTCGAGCATCCGTGTCACCGGCACGCCGGTCCACGCGCTGACGACCTCGGCGATCTCGTCCGGGCCGACCTCTTGCCGCAACAGCTTGCGACGATCGAGGTCCGTCGCGGCTCTTGTCTCTTCGAGCACGCCATCAGCGGCGGCGACCTTCTCCTCGAGTTCCTTCCGCTGCGAGTCGAGCTCGTACAACTTCTGATAAGCGGTCTCCTCGATCGGCTGCCCGGCCGCCTGCGATTCCTTGATGGCGTTGGTTTGCCGTTCGAGCTCGTGTTTCACGGACTCCAATTGCTGACGCACATCGGCCGTCGAGCCGACGCCCAGCTTCTCCGCCTCCCACTGCTCGTTGAGCGAGGCGAGCTCGTGGCGGAGGGTCTCCATCTCCTCATTGATTTCTTCGAGCCGTGTCTTCGCGTGGCCCTCGTCTTCGTCGGCCAATTGCCGCGCGGCGAGCTCCAACTGCACGAGTCGGCGCTGGCGTTGGTCGATCTCCTCCGGGACGCTCTCCAGCTCCATCGCCAGGCGGCTCATCGCCTCGTCGACGAGGTCGATCGCCTTATCGGGCAGTTGCCGATCGGCGATATAGCGGCTCGACAGCTCGGCCGCGGCGACCAGAGCCGAGTCCTTCACCTTCACGCCCTTGTGGTGCGCCTCGTACCGCGGCTTGAGCCCGCGCAGGATCGCTAACGTGTCCTCGACACTCGGCTCGCCCACGAAGACCGGTTGGAACCGCCGCTCGAGCGCGGCGTCCTTCTCGATGTGCTTGCGGTACTCGTCGAGCGTGGTCGCGCCAATGCAACGCAGGTCGCCCCGCGCGAGGGCCGGCTTGAGCAGGTTCGCCGCGTCGGCCCCGCCCTCGGCCGCCCCAGCGCCGATGACCGTGTGCAGCTCGTCGATGAACAGGACCACGCCGCCGGCCGCGTCCTCGATTTCTTTGAGCACCGCCTTAAGACGCTCCTCGAACTCGCCGCGGAACTTGGCGCCGGCAACCAACGCGCCCATATCGAGCGCGACGACCCGCTTGTTCTTCAGGCTCACGGGCACGTCGCCCTGCACGATGCGCAGCGCAAGCCCCTCGGCGATGGCCGTCTTGCCGACGCCCGGTTCGCCGATGAGCACCGGGTTGTTCTTCCTCCGCCGCGACAGCACCTGCACCACACGGCGGATCTCGGCGTCGCGGCCGATCACCGGGTCGAGCTTGCCTTGCTCGGCCCGCTCCACCAAGTCGATGCCGTACTTCTCTAGGGCCTGGAACTTTCCCTCGGGCGATTGGTCGGTGACCCGCGTCGAGCCCCGCACCTGCTGCAACGCGGCCAGCAGGTCGCTCTCTTCGATCGCGTTGAGCTTCAGCAGGTCCTTCACCTTGCCGGGCGACTTGGCCAACGCGAGCAGCAGGTGCTCGGTCGACGTGAAGTCGTCCTTCATGACGCCCGCCTCGGTCTGGGCCGCGTCGAGCACCTTCATCAGCCCTTGCGAAGCCTGCGATTGGGCGCCGCCGGTTGCCTTTGGTAGGTGGCCGAGTTCGGCTTCGACGATCTGTCCGAGCTGCTCGACGTTCGCCCCGGTCTTCTCCAACACCGGGCGCACCACGCCCTCGCTCTCGGCCAGCAATGCGGCCAACAGGTGGAGTGGCTCGACCTGGGGATTGCCCGCCTCGCCGGCGAGCTCCTGGGCGTGCTGCACGGCCTCTTGGGCCTTGTGCGTCAGTTTGTCGAAACGGAAAGGCATTTACACAAAGTGGGAAGGGGGGCTAGGATCGGTGACACAATGGCAGGGCGAACGGCCTATACACGGTGCTGCGATTCATGTGCCAAACAGACAACCGTTTACACATGCCGTGGCAGGCTTCGATTCGTTGGGCCAAGCGTTATACGTAGGCCAAGGGCGACCCGTTCGCGATCGTCTCCCGAATCACCATGGCGACGCGCTGCCATCGGCTTCCAGGAAGCGTCCGGACTGTTCGAAGGTCATGCAATCGATCACGCCGACGATCTGTGCGACGGTCTCCTCGATGCCGGACGGGGCATCGGGGCCGCCCATCTCGGTGCGAACCCAGCCCGGGTTCAACGCAACGACCACCACCCCGCGTGAACGCAGTTGGGCCGCCAGCCGGATCGTCAGCAGGTTCAAAGCCGCCTTGCTCGCGGCGTACGCATCGAGGCCGCTTTCGAGGTTGGGGTTCGCCGTCAGCGATCCCATGCCGGAAGAGATATTGATAAGCTTGGCCCCGTCGGCGAGACGCGGCGCAACGGCCTGCGACACAAGCGCCGGGCCGATCGTATTGATCCGCAAATGCTCCTCGAACGCCGCCGCGGTCCACTCGCCCAACGGCTGCTCGCCCGAGACGCCCGCGTTGTTGATCACCAGCGAAAGCGAATCGGTCGAGAGCCGTTCGGCCAATCCGGCGATCGAGGACTCGTCGGCGACATCGAGCTCCGTGAGCACCAGCCGGTCGCCGTGCTCGTCTGCTAAGGCGTGCAACGCGTCGGCCCGCTCGATCGATCGACAGCAGGCGATGACACGCCAGCCTTGATGACTCCTATTCTCATCCAAGTAGTGCCGCACATAGGCCAACCCCATCCCGCGGTTAGCGCCGGTTACCAAGACGGTGTTCATAGTTAGTCGCCGTTATTTTCTTCGTTTTCGACTCGGACATCCTGGGCCGCAACGTAGTACTCGACCCCGGGGCGGCCCGCCAAGCGTTCCGCTTCCAACGCCGCGTTGGTGACGCCGCCCGGCTTCGGCTTCTTGTGCTGATAGCACAGCAGCCCACGGGCTTCGAGCCACAGCCCCAAGCGATGGCGTGAGCCCCTGGAATCGGGTTGAGTTTAGCCCTAAGTCCCGGCGGGGCGACAGCGAGGCGGCGGGCCGAGTTGCTGCCGCCCCGCCGGGGCTTTCGTTCTTTGTCCCGTTGCGAAGAAAGTACTCGAGTCTCTTCCGTCGGGTGGCTGGCTACGCAGCGAAGCGGAGTCCCCAGCAAACCACCGGGCGAGGATCTTCTCGCTAAACGCTGGGGGCGACGCCATGTAGGCTCTGACCCCAGCCACCTGCCGTGCCGAAGAAGATGGGCGGCTCGCTGATGCGGATCCACCGCGACGTCCGCTTCGGCAAGGACAAGACACCGTACAAGACGAATGTCGGCATCCACTTCCGGCACGAGGTCGGCAAGGACGTGCACGCCCCCGGCTTCTACCTGCACATCGCGTTGGACGAGTGCTTTCTGGGCGCCGGCGTATGGCGGCCCGATTCGCCATCGCTGGCCGCGATCCGTGAGCGGATCGTCGAAGAGCCGGCCAAGTGGAAGCGGGCCAAAGGCGGCAAGCGGTTCACCGACGTGTGGGAGCAGAGCGGCGACTCGCTCAAACGCCCGCCCCGCGGCTACGAAGCCGAGCACCCGCTGATCGACGACCTGAAGCGGAAGGACCATATCGCGATGGCCCAGCTGGACCACGACGACCTGTTCGCGTCGGATGTGGTGGACCGGGTGAAGGACGCGTTTCTGCGATCGAAGGCGTACGTCGGGTTCTTGTGCGGGGCATTGGGGCAGCCATTCTGATGAAGACTCACCGCGGAGGACGCGGAGGGAGCCGCCCGGGTACTTAGCGGGTTGGGGGTCTCTGGCCGGTTGACGGTTGGGGGCTGACCGGATTACGCTTCCGGATCATTTTGCCGGGTTCGACCGGCCCGATATGGGTGCGCGCCGCGGAGGCTGTGCTCCCGCGTACTCGCTAGCTCTCCCTAAGACGACAGGAAACAAGCCGTCATGGCTAAGAAGAAGCCCGCCGCGAAGTCCGGCAAGATGGTTTACTACTTCGGCAAGACCAAGACCGAAGGCGATGGCTCGATGAAGCAGCTCATCGGCGGCAAGGGAGCCAACCTGGCTGAGATGACCTCGATCGGCCTGCCCGTCCCGGCCGGCTTCACGATCACCACCGAGGTTTGCGGCCAATACAACAAGGCCGGCGGCAAGCTGCCGAAGGGCCTGATGGCCGAAGTCAACGCCGCGGTGAAGACGCTCGAAAAAGAGACCGGCAAGAAGTTCGGCGATAGCAAGAACCCGCTGCTGATGAGCGTCCGCTCGGGCGCGGCGATCAGCATGCCGGGCATGATGAACACGATCCTCAACCTGGGCCTCAACGACGAGTCGGCCGCCGGTCTGGCGAACGCCACGGGCAACGAGCGGTTCGCGTACGACGCCTACCGCCGGTTGATCAACATGTACGGCGATGTCGTCATGGAAGTGGATCACCACTACTTCGAGGAGGCCTTCGCCAAGATCAAAACCAAGTACGGTGCGAAGGAGGACAACGATGTCCCGACCGAGGGGCTGATCGAACTCGTCGACGCCTACAAGAAGGTCTACAAGAAGTACACGAAGGCCGACTTCCCGCAGAGCCCGATCGAGCAGCTCGAACTCGCCGTGGAAGCGGTCTTCAAGAGCTGGATGTCCGACAAGGCGATCAGCTACCGCCGCATCGAAGGCATCACCGGCCTGCCCGGCACCGCGGTGAATGTCCAGTCGATGGTGTTCGGCAACATGGGCGACGACTCGGGCACGGGCGTCGCGTTCACGCGCAACCCGTCGACCGGCGAGAACAAGTTCTACGGCGAGTTCCTGGTCAACGCCCAGGGCGAAGACGTCGTGGCCGGCATCCGCACGCCACAACCCGTGGCCGAGATGCCGAAGTGGAAGTGCGACGCCGACAAGACGATCGGCAAGAAGGTCCACGCCGAGCTGATGGCGATCAAGACCAAGCTCGAGAAGCACTACAAGGACGTGCAGGACATCGAGTTCACGATCGAGAAGGGCAAGCTGTACATGCTGCAGACCCGCACCGGCAAGCGGACGGGCATGGCGGCGGTGCGGATCGCCTGCGAGATGGTCAAGGAGAAGCTGATCACCGAGAAGGCCGGCGTGATGCGGGTCCCGGCGAACGACCTGACGCAGCTCTTGTTGCCGTCGTTCGACCCGGCCGCCAAGAAGAAGGCCAGCGCCCTCACGATCGGCCTGCCGGCCTCGCCGGGAGCGGCGTTCGGCAAGCTCGCGTTCACGGCGGAAGAGGCCGTTGAGCGTGCCCACAACGGTGAGATGGTCTTGCTGGTCCGCAAGGAAACCAGCCCGGAAGACGTCGACGGCATGCACTCGGCTGCTGGCATTCTGACGAGCACCGGCGGCATGACCAGCCACGCGGCCGTGGTGGCCCGCGGCTGGGGCAAGTGCTGCGTCGCCGGAGCCGGCCACATTCAGATCGACGAGAAGGCCAAGAAGATCAAGGTCGGCGGCAAGTCGTACGGCAAGAACGATGTGCTGAGCATCGACGGCACCACGGGCGAGGTCTTCGCCGGCGAGATGCCGACCGTCTCGCCGAAGCTGTCCGGCAACTTCGCCACGGTGATGGGCTGGGCCGACAAGTACCGCAAGCTGGGCGTCCGCACCAATGCGGACTCGCCGGCCGACAGCAAGCGTGCCCGCGAGTTCGGTGCCGAGGGCATCGGTCTCTGCCGCACCGAGCACATGTTCTTCGAGGGCGACCGCATCCTCGCCATGCGGGAGATGATCCTCGCCGATACGACCGCGGATCGTGAGAAGGCGCTCAAGAAGCTGCTCCCGTTCCAGCGGAAGGACTTCGAGGGCATCTTCAAGGCCATGAAGGGCCTCCCGGTCACCGTCCGCCTGCTCGACCCACCGCTGCACGAGTTCGTGCCGCACGACGCGAAGAGCCAGAAGGAGCTGTCGGCCGCCACGGGCGTGCCCGCCAAGGAGATCGCCAACCGCGTCTCGCAGTTGCACGAAGCCAACCCGATGCTCGGCCACCGCGGCTGCCGCTTGAGCATCACTTACCCGGAGATCCTCGTCATGCAAGTGACGGCGATCACCGAGGCGGCGATCAACAGCGTGAAGAAGAAGATCGACGCGAAGCCGGAGATCATGATCCCGCTGGTCGGCACCGTGAAGGAGCTCGCCCCGCTGCGTGAATTGACCGAGGAGACCATCGAGAAGGTCAAGGCCGCGAAGAAGTTCACCGGCAAGCTCGATATCCTCATCGGCACGATGATCGAGATCCCGCGTGCCGCGCTGACGGCCGACGAGGTCGCCACCGAGGCCGACTTCTTCAGCTTCGGCACCAACGACCTCACGCAGATGACCTTCGGCTACTCGCGCGACGACGTGAATGGCTTCCTGCCGGATTACATCGGCCAGGAGATCCTCGAGAAGGACCCGTTCCAATCGATCGACGTCTCGGGTGTCGGCCAGTTGGTCGAGACCGCGGTCGCGAAGGGCCAGTCGGTCAACAAGAAGATCAAGCTCGGCATCTGCGGCGAGCACGGCGGCGACCCGGCGAGCATCCAGTTCTGCCACGACGTCGGCCTGAACTACGTGAGCTGCAGCCCGTTCCGCGTGCCCATCGCTCGTTTGGCAGCAGCGCAAGCAGCGCTGTCAAAGGCGTAAGCCCCGCCACACCAACGGCTTAGACAACAACGACCCGCCGCGGCTTCGCGTCCCGGCGGGTCGTTGCGTACAATCTCGGACCACTCGCACGGTTTCAGCCCCGTCGGTGAGATGACTCACCGATCGGGCCTGCTCACCGGCGATCCTCCGACGATATCGAACCATCACCGGCCCGCGGGGCTATATAGGTGGGTTCGCTTCCCACGACCTTCCCTCCTTGCTGAGTCACAGCATGCTCTATCCCACCCGATCCCTTGGCTCACTCCGCGGCATTGCGGTGGTGGCCCTCGCCCTCACCACGGTTGCGGCACAGGCCGAAGACCGTGATCCGCTGCAACTCCTCCGTGACTCGGCGGCGGCGACCGGCGAGGCGGCTTCGGCCTCGGTCGATGTGGTTGTCTCAACCACCTTGGTCCGCAACGAGGAATCGAACGACGAGTCGATGACCTTCCGGTACCGCACGGCCCCCGAAGGACGCTTCGAGTTCTTTACCGTCGCCGAAGAAGAGGGCGAAGCGGCCACGTATGGCTACCGCGTCGCCGGCAATGGCGAGGTGACGCTGACCGCGTTGCTCGGCGGCCGCCGTCACATGCTGGAGCCCGACGCCGACGGCTTCGCGGCGTTCGTCCGTTCGCCGGCGGCGATGGGCATCGGCAGCGGGTTGGGCGGCATGGCCCTCGCCTTCCTGCACCAGGCCGCGATGGAAGAGCTCGTCGAGAGCGTGGTGGAGAGTGAGTTCGTCGGCGAGGAAGAGGTCGATGGCGAGAAGCTCGTCCACGCCCGCTACACCGTGCAAGGCGATATCACGAGCGACGTCTGGTTCGCCGCCGAAGGCAAGCCGCTGGTCCGCCTCATCCGCCCCGACGTGCTGTCGACGCCCGGCGTGCAGCAGATGGCCGCCCAATTCGAGGAGTTCGATTACCAACTCAGCTTCCGCTTCAAGGATTGGAACACCGACGCCGGCCTCGCGGCGGACGACATTCAGGTCGTCGAGCCGAAGAGCTCTCTCCTGCTGGCATCGCTCTACAAGCGGCCGGAGCCCGGCCCGCACCCGCTGCTCGGCAAAGAAGCCCCGACATTCGAACTCGCCACGCCCGATGGCGAGCGGGACGGCCTCGCGGAGGCCGACGGTGAAGGCGTCGCGATCTTGGAGTTCTGGTCGATCAACTGCCCGGCCTGCGTGCAGGCAATGCCGGAACTCGAAAAGCTTGCCGACAAGTACGCGGACAAAGGCCTCGAATACTACGCGGTGAATATCGGGGAGGAGCCCGAGGACATCAACGCGTTCCTCGAGTCGAAGGGCATCGAGCCGAAGGTCGTCATCGACACCGACCAAGAAGTCTCGACCGCCTACGGCGTGAGCCCGATCCCGCTGATCGTGCTGGTCGGTCCGAACGGCCGCGTGCAAGCCGTCCAGGAAGGGTTCGCTCCCTCAACGCCTGCCAAGTTCAGCGAGGCGATCGAAGCGACCCTCTCCGGCGAAGACGTCGCGGAAGCGACGCTCGAAGAGCAACGCCAAGCCAAGGAGAAGCAACTGGCCGAGCGCAAGCGGCTCAAGTCACTGCTCGATGGCTGAACGCCTTGCCGTTCCAAGCTGGACCGAATCAACCGGCCCGTCGCGTAGCGGCGTGGTCGGTTTTTTCTTTCTCGGGCGCGTTGTCCAGCGCGTCCTCGATCACGCGGATCGTGCCGCCGGGAGGAGAGCGTCGCTCGCGGAGGTAACCGCGCGACGTGTCGCGTAGAAACGGCTCCAGCTCAGACGCCGGCCCCTCCGTGCAGCTCTCGGCGAGCAGGTTGAGGCGTTCCTCGAACGACTGCCCGCTGCGGTAGAGCACCCGGTAGGCCTCTTTCACCGCGGCGATCTCTTGGCGGCTCATCCCGGCTCGGCGGAGGCCGACCCGGTTCAGGCCGACCACCATGCCGGTGTCGCCGTCGATCGTGACAAACGGCGGGACGTCTTGAGTGATGCGGGCCATGCCGCCGACCATCGCCAGCCGGCCGATGCGGCAGTGCTGGTGGATCGCACAGCCGCCGCCCAGGAAGGCACGCGAGCCGACCGACACGTGGCCGGCGATCATGACGTTGTTCGTGAGCACCACGTTGTTTGCTAGCACACAGTCGTGCGCTACGTGCGAAGCGACCATCAGCATGCAGTCGTTGCCGATCTGGGTGAGGCCGTCCTCGTACATCGGGCGATGGACGGTCGTGTTCTCACGGAACAGGTTCCGGTCGCCGATCACCACCGGCCCGGGAGGCCCGGGGGGCGTGGCGTGTTGGGGCAGGCCGCCGACGACGGCCCCTTCGTACAGCACGTTGTCCGCGCCCATCGTGACGCCCGACTTGACCGTCGCTCGGGCGGCCAGCTTGCAGCGGTCGCCGACGACGGCCCCCGCTTCAACGAGGGCGAACGGCCCGATCTCGACGCCCGAGCCGAGTTCGGCCGTGGGATCAACAATCGCACTCGGATGGATTGTCACGCTGGTTTTCCGTTTGCTGGCGTGCTGCGTGAGCCGTGGCGGCTCGTGCGTCGGAGGGCGTCACGCGGCTGCTGGCGAGCCGATCGACCATCACGTGGTATCGGTTGCCGGGCCGCTGGCGAGTGAGCCGGATCGTCCGATTGCACGGCCAACCGCTGGCCCCTGCCACCCTCCAGAACACCTCGTACAATCGGAGGCCGAGCCGGTCCAGGCCGATCCGCCGAGATTGAGCCCCGCCGGCCGTGCTAGCACCACCCGTTCAACGATCCACGCCGAGACCCAACCGATGGCCGATGCCTCCGCCCTGTACGATGAAGCCGATCAACTGAAGGCCGCCGGCGACCTGGAAGGGGCCGCCGCGAAGCTCGACGAGGCCCTCGCGGCCGACCCGGAGTACGCCCTGGGCCACTCGGCGATGGCCGTGGTGCAGCAGAAGCTCGGCAACCACGACGCCGCGATCGAGCACGCCAAGAAGGTTTGCGAGATCGAGCCGAACGACGCCTTCAGCTTCACCGCGCTGAGCGTCACGTACCAAAGGGCCTGGGCCGGCACCCAGCAGCAGGAGTACATCCAGATGGCCGAAGACGCGATGGCCAAGAGCCGCATGATCGAAGGGGCCTGAGGTGAAGGGGCACGTCTGCGCTCCAACAGTGGGAGCAGACGCCGACGATTACCTCGCCATGCGATCGCCCTTGCTAACTCTCCCAGGTCGACGCCTCATTCGCACCTTCGCGGTGCGGCAGGGTCGCCCGCAAGTTGCCTTCGAACGGGCCGGCAAACCGTCCCAAAGTCGCCGAGGTTGAGCTGACCGACGCGGATTCACGGCGATCGCTAAGTCGCCGAAGGCCGCCGACTGCGGCGGCTTGCTAGGCGGTGCCACAGTACATCGCCATCGCCTCGAAGGAAAACCGCTCATCGTTCGCGACACCCTCACGTGAAAACTCAACCGTGCCAACGCTGGCAACTCTGTAGCGTGAACCATCGCGAGCAAGAGTGAGCTTCTCTATCTCATACCAATTGTGGGCCGCCCCCAGGTAAATCGATGCTTCCACATCGGGGGTCTGACCCATCCCAATCTCGATGCCGTCGAGCGCAGCGGGATCGTCCAGGCCAAGGTTGATCCACTCGACGACGAGTTCCGTCTGCTCTGGCTGTTGTACGTACTCTAGGCCGGAGTCGAACGCTTCGAATGGGATGCGGATGCGGTGAAAGAGCGTGCGGGCGAGCCCCACATGCTCGTTCTCGAACCAGTAGTGCTCAATAACGCCGTCCAAGAGTCGGGCTTTCGCTTGCAGTCCGATGGGCTTCATCAGTCGGCCTAATAAGTACGTTGTGGGGTATACCTTCACCTAACGCGGTGTTCTAGCGAACCCCCGCGACTGCACAGAACATTGCTGGGGAGTGGGTTGCGTCGATGGCAGATCGCCGAATGCAAAAAAACCAATTGGGAATTCGCTGGCTGCCACTGCTGCTCGGCAGCAGTGCGAAGCGGGTACCTGGTGCCCACTGCCGGACAAGCCGGACAGTGGCAACCGAGTCCCCGTCGGTGGTATTTACCACGCCGATTTCGCTGCCGCCAAGTCGCCGAGGTGTCTCGCCCGCGGCGAGTTCCAGACTGGCCGAACCCGCGTCGGTGCCCGTCACCTCGGCAAGTTCGCGGTTGCGCGAATAAGCCACCAAGGAGCCGCTTTTCCGCAGGCGATCCGGTAGTCGCTAGGTAGAAATGAGTGACCCTCCTGGGCCGCTAAACGACCAATCAAATGCCTTCGATCTGCGTGGGCAATGAACTAGCCGGATCGATAGGGTGTGGGATCGGTTCGGGTCGATGCCTCAGTTACCGCAGTTGTTCCCAGCTCGAGAGCAACGCGTCGGCGGCGGCGTTGACTTCGGCTTCGTCGGTGTACCAGCCGATTGATAGGCGGATCGCGCCGGCGGCTTGAGTCGGGTCGGCACCGATCGCCCGGAGCGTCGGGCTGATCGCCACGCCCTCGTGGAAGCCGCCGCCCGAGCAGGCCATCGCACAGACTTCCGGGGTCGCCGAGAGGAGGTCGGTCGCGACCACGCCCGGCATGGCGAGGCAGAGCGTGCCGGCGAGGCGTTGGGCCGGATCCGCCGGGCCGTACTCGGTGACTTCGATCGACTCGGTGGCGAGACGCCCGGAGAGTTGGTCTCGCAGGCCGGCGATCCGTGGGTTTGATTCGTCGAGCGAGTCTTTGGCGACCGCCGCGATGGCGCCGAAGCCGACCAGCCCGGCGACGTTCTGCATGCCGCCCCGTTGGCCTTCCTCCTGACCATCGCCCCAGAGCTGGGCCTCAAGCCCGAGGCCGCGTCGGACATACAACGCACCGACCCCCTTGGGTCCATAGGTCTTGTGGGCCGAGACGCTCATCAAGTCGACATCGAGTTCGGTCACACTGAGCGGCAGTTTGCCTAACGTTTGCGACGCGTCCGTATGGATCAACACGCCCTCGCGGCGACAGAGCGCGGCGACGTCGGCGATCGGTTGGATGGAGCCGATCTCCTCGTTCGCGTGGACGAGGCTGACGAGACGCGTGTTGGGACGCAACGCCTCGGCGATGACGTCCGGATCGACCACGCCGTTCGCATCGACCGGCACGACGGTCAGCTCGGCACCACAACGCGATAGGAAACGGGCCGGTCCCTGCACGGCGGGGTGATCCACTGCCGAAACGATCAGGTGGGGCTTCTCGCCGGCTCGGAGGGCGGGCTCGATCAAACCACGGAGGGCGAGGTTCGAGGCCTCGGTCCCGCCCGACGTCCAGACGATCTCGTCCGATGCGGCACCGATCGCCGAGGCGACGCGGGTGCGGGCGTCTTCGATCGCTTCGCGCACGCCGCGGCCCGCCGGGTAGTCGCCCCGCGGGTCGGCGAAGCGGTCGGCCAGGTACGGCAGCATCGCCTCTTGGGCGGCCGGCGCGAGCGGCGTGGTGGCGTTGTAGTCGAGATAGATCGTTCGCACGTGGGGAGCCTCTGCCTAGCAACGAAAAAGCGGCCCCGGGATCGGGTGATCCGGAGGCCGCTTAAAAGGTAGGTCACAGCTCGCTCGATGCGGTGCCGGCGTGGCGATGGCGTGGCCGTTACAACCGCGCCAATCGTTCGCCCAACGGGTCAGGCGCCCGGCTGCTTGACGACACGCTTCTGGACGTCGGTCTCGAGGACGCCGAAGGCTTGCTCGTGCCGCTGAACCGACATGTGCAACGCCTGGAGCATCCGCTTAGCGGTGTAGTAGTTCGTGACGATCCGCTGCTTGACCTGCACCGGGTCGGTCGGCATGCCATACGGCTGCGAGTTGAGGCCGAAATCGAGGATCAGCTCCTCGGGCGTGCCCGTCACGCGGCAGAAGTTGGCGTACAGGCAGACGGCGTCTTTGTCTTCGACTTCGACCCGCTGGCGTTCTTGCGGGGCGGGTTGCTTGGGGGCGTCGGCGGCGGGCGCTTCGGCGGCGGCTTCGGGCTTGGCTTCGTCGGCCATGATCGGGGTCCTCTCGCTGAATCGGAATTCACATCGCAGCGGCCAACACCGGCCGGGATATCTCGCGTGAACCCCGATCTTATAACGGCACCCTCAATCTGAACAGCAACCGCTATCGGGAAACCGTCGAACGGGTGGTGGGGCTTTCGACCCAATTCGCCTAACGCTTACGACCCGACTTCTTCCCGGGCGGTTGACCTTTCGCCGGTGCCTGACGCGTGACACTAAGGATGGTGGTCGTGGCGTCGGTGCGGGGCGTGGTGTACTCGCCGAGGCGGCGGAGCTCGAAGCCCTTCATCAGCCCGCGGTGCCGCGCCTCGCCCCGTTCGTTGGTCCAACTCGGGCCCTTGATCAGCAGCAGGCGGCTCCAGCCTTGGTTGTGTGGGCCGAGCCAGAACATGAATTTCCAGAGCGGCGCCACCGCCCGGGCGATGAGCGTCTCGAAGCGCGGCGTGTTGGCCCGCTTGTCGACCACGGCCTCGACGCGCGAGGCGTAGAGCGTCACCGGTAACTCAAGCCGTTCGATCATATCGGCCAGCACGTTGGCCTTCTTCGCCACGGACTCGCAGAGCCGCAGGTCGAGGTCGGGCCGCAGGATCGCCAGCGGGATGCCGGGCACGCCGCCGCCGGAGCCGATATCGAGGACCTTCTCGCCCGGTTTGAGGAGCTTGGAGAGCTCGACCGTATCAACGAGGTCCCGCGTGACGAACTTCTCGATCGTCGTATGGCGGGTCAGATTGAGCTTCTCGTTCCACTCCCACATCATCGCGCGGTAGGCGTCGAGCCGGGCGAGCTGCTCGGCGTCGATCTCCAGCCCACAGGCGGCAACCGCCTCGGCGAGAGATTCCTGACTGGCTTCGTTGTCTGCGTTGGCTTCGCTGGTCACGCCGACTCCGATTCGGCTTGTTGTGGAAGCAGCTCGATATCGCTGATATTCATCAACGAGACAATGCGGTGGCGGGCCGGCCCTTCCTCTCGAACCAACAGGGCGGCCGTGTAGTCACTTACCGAGATGAACTCGGTGTGTGGTACAACGAACTCGTCGCCGTTGTTCATGCGGAGACGGACCGGGCCTTGTCGCAGGGCTTCTTTGAGTTCTTCGGCTTCCAAGTGATTGACTCGCTTCGGTTTGACGTGGGCGGGGATGAGGCAAGCTCGCCCCTTGTTACAGTATACGCCAAAGTGTTCTGTTGATAGCCAACCAAGCCGAGAGCCTTAGTCCTTGATAATCTATGGGAAATGAAGTCTGGACCGCCGTCGATGAGTACCTGGCCCCGCGGCTAGCGGCCCAGGACGAGGTGCTCGACGCCGCCATCACGGCGAGCCGTGACGCCGAGCTGCCGGAGATCGCCGTCTCGGCGAACCAAGGCAAGCTGCTGCAGGTGCTGGCCCGCTCCGTGCAAGCGAAGGCGATCTTGGAGGTCGGCACCCTCGGCGGCTACAGCACGATCTGGCTCGCACGGGCGTTGGCGGAAGGGGGCCGTGTCGTGACACTCGAAGCCGATCCTAAGCACGCCGAGGTCGCTCGGACCAACTTCACTCAAGCCGGGCTAGCAGACCGGATCGATCTGCGGCTCGGTTTGGCGATCGAGACCCTGCCGAAGCTTGCGGAAGAGGGCGTTGGGCCGTTCGACTTCGTCTTCATCGATGCCAACAAGGAGCAGATCCCGGACTACTTCGCGTGGGCGTTGAAGCTCTCGCGGCCCGGGAGCCTGATTGTGGTCGACAATGTCGTCCGACAGGGGGAGGTGGCCATTGCCGACTCGGACGACGAGAAGGTGATCGGTTGCCAACGGCTGATCGAACTGCTCGCCAAAGAGGCACGCGTCGCAGCGACCGTCGTGCAGACGGTCGGGGCGAAGGGACACGACGGCTTGGCCCTGGCGACGGTGCTGTGAATCCTCCCTTCGGACTCCTCAACGTCAACAAGCCGGCCGGCGCGACCTCGCGCGACGTGGTCAATCGCGTCCAGTGGTTGCTCAAGCAGATCGCCAAGGCGGACGGCATCCGCGCCGCGAAGGTCGGCCACGCCGGCACGCTCGACCCGATCGCTACGGGCGTGCTGGTGCTGTGTGTCGGTTCGGCGACCAAGCTGATCGAGCACGTGCAGCGGCAACCGAAGCGGTACCGCGGCACCTTCCAACTCGGCCGCCGGAGCCCGAGCGATGATGTCGAGTTACCGGCCGAAGAACTGATCGATCCGCCGATCCCAACCCGCGAGCAGATCGAGGCGGCGCTCGGGCCGTTCGTCGGAGAGATCCAACAAGTCCCGCCGGCGTACTCGGCGATCAAGATCGGCGGCGAGAAGGCGTACGACTTGGCCCGCGCTGGCAAGGCTCCCGAGATGAAGCCTCGCACGGTAACGATCCACGAGCTCTCGGTCGTCGCGTACGACTACCCGGAGCTGGTGCTCGATATCCATTGCGGCAGCGGCACGTATGTCCGGGCGATCGGCCGTGACTTGGCCCAATCGCTCGGCACAGCGGCGGTGATGTCCAACCTCGAACGCACAGCAATCGGCGAGTTCCGCGTCGAGGAGGCCGTGACCTTCGAGTCGTTCAGCGAAGAGAACCTTGTCGGCCAACTCCTGCCGGCGGGCCTCGCCGTGGTCGGCGTGCCGCGGGTCGAGATCAGCCGCGCCGAGGCGGAGGGCCTACGCAACGGCCGCTTCCTCGACCGCCCCCAGGCACCACGCGGCGAGGAGCTGGCCGGTTTCGATTCGAGCGGCCGGCTGGTCGCGTTGCTGAAGCCACGCGGCAACGGCCGACTGCAACCCACGCGGGTCTTCGTTTGAGATCTAGTGCGTGTAGGTGAGGCCGAAGAACCAGTTGTGATAGTCAATCCGTTGCCTCTCGGGCTGGTGAATCCCGAAGTCGGGCGCGTTCCAGGCGGTCGCATAGCCGGCAGAGTAGAGCGACCCGGTTGTTACACCGACCCAAATCAGATCGGCTCGGAGTTTTTGCGTGAGCTGACAGCTTCCTTTAAGCCGCAACTCACCGTGAACCGCGGTGAATGAGTCGAGATTGCGATGGTTGATGCTTGTTGTGGCCCTGGCTACAGAAGGTCGGTTGAGTGCTCCGGGAATAACCTCTTCTCCGAAGACGCCCGACTGCCAAGCCTCCGCGTCACCATAACCGACTAGGCCAACGATCGCCGCCTCGAAGCGGAAGATCGACCCCTCGGCGACAACGCCCAAGCCGAGCTCGGGGCCGACTATGCGGTGGTCGACCTGCGTCGAAACACTGGTGCGACCCAGAATCGATCCGAAGCCGACGAAATCGAAGCGGTCTTCAAGCCGCATCGCTCGAAGGCCCGTCGCGGTGTAGGCGCTCCATCGGACGTCGCGCAGCGTTTCGCGGAGCCAACCATGCCGGGCCGATTCGACGAGGACAGGAGCGAGGCGGTAGCGGCCGCGGACCTCGTCGCCCAGCGCGAACGCCCAGCCATCGTAGCCGGAATCGAATCGCCAGCCGCTCACGGCCGTATTCTCGCCCGGTAGTGGATCGAGTACATGTTGCTTCAAGACCTCAAAGTAGGTTGGTCCCAAACCGAGGTCCATCGAAGCTTGGTCGAAGAAGACGTTGAACGCGTCGTTGGCATCTTCATCGATCAGGTCAACCCATGATGTTGACGGCTCGGTGCCCCACACCGCGGCGAACCTGCCGAAGGCAGGCGTTAACGGTTCGCTGAAATCATCGTAAGGCTGGGCGAGGACATGTACCGGCAGGATCAAGACGATGGCTGAGAGACAAAGCCGGAGACGGGCTGGGCGGTGTTGTGCGGAGGGCTTCACTCGGTGGGCGTCTCAGTGCGTGTAGGTGAGGCCGAAGAACCAGTTGTTGAGGTCCATCGTGTTGCCGTTGTCTTCGTAGAGGCCGAAGTTGGGGGCATTGAAGGCCGTGGCGGCGGTGGCATCGCGGACCGAGCCGGTGAGCAAGCCTCGCCACGTGGCGTCGAAGCGGAGGCGTTGGGTTAGTTGGCAACTGCCGGTCAGGCGGGCCTCGCCTTGCCACGCGAAGTAGTTACTCGTTTGCTTGTTCCAGATATTCGCCGTCGCGAACTCGCCCCATTGCTTGGCTTCCGCGTGGCCGTAGCCGAGGAGACCGAGCAAGGCGGCTTCGAAGCGGAACATGGAGGCCTCGGCGACGACGCCTACTCCGAACTGAGGTCCGAAGAGGTCGTGATCGATCGCAGTCGCTATAGCTACGTTGTCGGTGATCGAGTTGAATAAGAAGTAAGATTCGTTCTCGATCTGCATGCCGCGTAGGCCGGCAGTGCCGTAAGCACTCCACTTCGTTTCGCGGAGCGCCTGCCGAAGCCAATCGCTGCCGATCTGGTCGGTATCGATCGTCCAACCTCCGCGGACTTCTTCGCCAAGTCCGACCGACCAATTGTCCCAGAAGGCGTCGAGCCGCCAGCCGCTAGATGCCGAGTTCTCGCCCACCTTGGCATAAAAGACATACTGCTTGGTGACCTCGAAGCTCATGACATCGAGTTGCTCTCGGACGAAAGCATCATAAGTAAAATTGAAGGCGGAGAGGGCGTCTGGGCCTGGGAGCGTATTCAGTAGTAATAGCCTCCCATCGACTATCGTGAAGGCTTTTCTAGGGTCGATAGCGACATCATCGATATCGAGTGGGCAGTTACAGATAACTCTCTGTGTGGGTGGTGTATGAAGTGAGTAGTGGGATACATGAAAGCTGTTGAGAGCTACCGGATCAGGATCATTTGAGGCAGCAGTGGAGACAAACAATGAAAATGTGGAATCCGAACGACGCGGGTTACTTTCGTCAGCACCGTTTCGTACATAGCCAAACGGCTGGAACAAATCACTAGCGCACGCCTCGCTGGCGGCGAGGGCGGTGAGGGCTAGGCAGATCGCTAGGGGATTGGTGCGCGGCCGCATGGCGAGTCGTTTCGGGCGTGGTTCGGAGACCCGTATAGCAGGCAGCGCCATCACCCGCACCCCGGATGTTGGCTGCCGGGCCGGTTGGGGGTGTCAGCAGGGTGGCATCGGTTGTGCCGGCGGGGCTTTTCGATCGTGTGCTAGCGACGCCGGCGGCGCGCCTCGTGTCGTGGCCTAGCGGCTGCCGATCCTCAGCGATGCGGAGCCCCTGCGCGCCCGCGAACGGTCCCGACCTCC
>CAYGUP010000038.1:0-40058 GCA_964353155.1 uncultured Planctomycetaceae bacterium
ACCCCAGGCTGCCGCCTGTCATCGCGAATCGGCCGAGCCCCTGCGCTCCGCCTTCGATCAAGGTGCCACCCTGGATCGAGACGTCGCTGCCACCGCCGGCATTGAAGCTCTGTATCTCGCCGCCGGTGATCGTTGTCTGGCTGCCGGCGTTTAGGAAGAGTTGGCCGACGGTCCCGCCCGAGACATTCACCTCGACGTTGGTGCTCGTGCCGTCCGGATCGCCGGCTTGGAAACCGGCTGGCAAGGCACCGCCGGCCGCCACATTGATCTGGGTGTCCGACCCGATCGAAGCGGGGGCCGTTTGCGGCGGCACGTCGATGACCGTCGAAAATTGACCAGAAGCCGTCCCTCCCCATCCCCAGAGGCCGAGTGTGGTCAGGAAGAGAAGCGAGTGAGTCGTTGTCTTCACGCGGCGTCTCGGCGGTGTGGGTGGAGCGGCTGGTGCGACCTCCAGACTCTAGGCATTCTGGTACGAGGCTGCAATTTTCCCGCAGCCGGCCCGCGGCTCGGTGAGTGGCAATGAGGGTGGGTACCCCGTGCCAATAGCGGGATTAGTCCCCCTTGTCTTGGCGGGTGACCAATTCGCCGGTCTCTGACGCGTTCGTGATGCGATAATGGCACCGACCTCCCGCGAAGCCGTCAGTTGCCCCCGAAGCGATGGCCGAAACCATGCGACAAAACGCAAGTGGCTTAACGACAACGGGTTACGGCAAGGAATCGCGGATTCGGGCCGTTGGTGTCAAAACGGCGGTGCGACAGTACCGTGCGACTTTATCTTTTGGCCACCGGTCTTCGGATCCGCGGGTTGCGGCCGATCAACGGCCGCGGGTTTGGGCCAGCACTTCTTCGAGCACCCGGCCGTTGGTCGCGATGCCCTCGCCGGCGTGGACGGTGGGCTCGCCGTTCCAGCAGGTGAAGGTGCCGCCGGCCTCTTCGAGGATCGGCTTCAGGCAGGCCGCGTCCCAGAGGCTCATCGCCGCATCGACCATGACCTCCGCCCGACCGATGGCGACCATCATGTAGCCGTAGGCATCGCCCCAGGTGCGGGAGATGCGGGCCGATTCCTGGAGGGCGAAGTAGACGTCGGTCGCGTCGGCGGCCCGTTCCTTCTTGAAGCCGGCCACGTCGCCGGTGAGGAAGAGCCCGCCGGCGAGGCTTTCGACGGTGGAGACCTTGGCCTGATACGGCTCGGCGTCGCCGTTCTGGTACCAAGCGCCGCCGCCGACCGCCGCGTGGATGGTCTCGCCGCTAGCCGGGGCATTGATGACGCCGAGGATCGGCTCGCCGGTGGCCTCCTCGATGACCGCGACCAAGTTCGTATAGAGCGGCACGCCGTGCATGAACGGCTTGGTGCCATCGATCGGGTCGAGGATCCACTTGTAGCCGGAATCGCCGGGCTTTTCGGGGTATTCCTCGCCGAGGATGGCGTCGGAGGGGAATCGTTCCTCGATCCGCTTCCGCAGGAGCTGCTCCGCCCCGCGGTCCGCCACAGTGACCGGTGAGCCGTCGCCCTTCCAGTCGATGCCGAGTGTCGTGGAGCGGAAGTGCTCCAGGGTCATTATCCCCGCTTCTAGGGCAATCTGACGGGCCCAGTCGAGCCGCTCGGCGGCGGCGGTGCGGGCGGCTTCGGAGAGGGTCGTCGCGGTGGGCATCGACATCGGCGGGGCTTCAGCGGGCTGGGCGGGCGTGAGGTAGGCTTCTCTTGGGAAAGGCTAAACGTGCCGGTGCGGTTTGCAAAGCGTCGCCGCGACCCGACGCCGGCTGTTGGAATCCGGGCCGCCGGCCTCGTAGAATCTCCTGACGGACGCAATCAGCCTTGGGACGGAGCCAAACGATGAACACCCGACAACGCACGCACCTGGGCACCCGCCTGGGCTGGTTGGTGGCCCTGATGGCCCTCGGCTGGACCAGCGTGGCGGTGGGCCAAAACTTCTCGTGGCCGCCCAGCCGCAAGCCGGCCCAAACGCCCCCAGCCCGCTCGGAGGCAGCCCGAAAGTCGTTCGACCTGCCCGCCGAAGGCCCAATGGCCCGCCCGCTGCAGGTCCCCGCAGCCCCGGTTACAGCGGCTATTCCGATGGCACCGGCTAGCGGCGGCCGGCTCGACTGGCGTGTCCTGGAGAATCCGAATGGCCCGCACGTCGCCCTGATTTTTGACCCCGTCCGCCAAGTCTTCGCTGTTTACCACGTCGACTCCGCGGCTGGTCAGATTATGCTGAAGTCGGTCCGCAACTTGTCGGCAGACCTCCAGCTCGACCAATTCAATAGCAGCAACCCGGCCCCGAAAGACATCCAATCGATGTTGGACGAGGCCCGCTAGCGGTGTTTGTCTCCCCTACCCAGGGAAGGCGGCCGCCGGCGTGACCCACCAGATCAGAACCTCACGCATGTCGCAGAAGTTCATCAGCCTCGACGACGCCTCGGCCCGACTGGGCGTCTCTAAGGACCGCCTCAACCAGCTCCGTGAAGCGGGCGACCTCCGCGCCTACCGTGACGGGGCGAGCTGGAAGTTCCGCACCGAGGAGATCGAGAAGCTCGAGGCCGATGGGATGCCGGCGGCGAATGATCTGACACTCGACGACGATTACTCGATGGCGACTGGCAGCGATCTTGGCCTAGCGAGCCTGGACGATGGCCCGCCGACGCCCGAGCCGACCAAGAACGAAGCGTCCGCCGAAGACGGCGGCGACGATGATATCGGCCTCGGCATCGAGCCACTCGGCGATGGCGACGACGCCGAGTCGATCCTGTTGACCGGCGATCAAGACCTCGAAGGGGGCATCCCGCGCCCGCAGAGCACGATCATCGGCAAGAGCGAACTCTCGCTCGAAGACGACCTCGAACTCGCCTCGTCGAGCGACGTGACGCCTTCGGATACGCCGCCGATGGCGCCGGCCGATGGCGGCTCGTTTGATGGGGTCGAAGAGTTGGAACTCGATCTCGAAGCCGAATCAAGCCTCAAGCTGAGCGGCGGCTCCGACGCCGGAGCGTCGGCCCCGCCGAAGCCGCCCGCCCCCGAGGAATCGGGTGAGCTCGAACTGGAAGAGCTCGAACTCGACCTAGCGGGCAGCGACATCAACGCAGGCGGGGTGAGTGGGTCGGACATCCTCGGCGGCGGAGGCGATCTGGATACCGAATCGCCCTCGCTCTCGGGCTTGGGCAGCGTGACCGGCCTCTCGGGGATCGACTCGATCGACCTGGCGGCCGACGAAGACGACGACATGGTCCTCGGCGGATCGGACTCGGATGACTCGGGCGACTTGGCCGCCGGCGATAGCGGGATCAATCTCTCCCCCTCGGACAGCGGCTTCGCTCTGGACGAGGTGCCGCTCGACCTGGGCGGATCGGCGATCGGCTCACAGCTCGACCTGGCCTCGCTCTCGGCGGCCGGCTCTGGGGCGAGCGGCCCGGCGATCTCGGGCCTGGGCGGCGAGGACTTCCAGCTCACGCCCGCCGACTCGGGTGAGGAAGACGAAGACAGTTCGCAGATCGTCGCGTTGGACGACATCAGCGAAGAGGACGAAGAAGACGTTGCCGGCTTCGAGCCGGACGAGGAAGTCGCCTTCGATGGCGGCCTCGGCACCGAAGCGGCCGTCGTGCCGGCGGGAGCGGTCGCGGTCCAAGAGGTTCCGTTCCCCGGCTGGATCATCGGCCTCCTGGGCGGTTGCTTCTTCGCGATGCTGCTTTGCGGCCTGATGGCGATGGACTTGGTCCAGAGCATGTGGTCTTGGAGCGAGCCGTTCGCCTTCAATAGTGCCGTGATCGAAGGGCTGCTGGGCATCTTCGGCGGCTGATTCGAGCTGACGTGCCCAACGAGGTGCGGCAGACTGACGCACCTTTTGTGTGGGTGACGGGATAGGCCACCCGCGGGGCGTCGTCGTAGGATGGGGTGATGAAAAGCCCCCTCTATCCCTCCCTCCGCGGCTCGGCTGCGGTGCAGGCGGTCGCTCTGCTGTTTTCTCTGATTGCCGTCGGCTGTCGGCCCGCGGAGGAGATCCGCACCTATCGCATCGCCAAGCCGGACGGCTCTGACAAGCGACCCGACGCTGTGGCGCCCAGCCCCGAGGCACCACCAGCGAAGCCTCGGACGGGCGAGCCGAGCGATCGGATGCTCGGCGCCATCGTCCCCGGCCCGGACCAAGCTTGGTTCTTCAAGGCGGTCGGCCCGCGGGACGCGATCGATCCCGTGGCGGACAGCGTGAAAGACTTCCTCGGGGCGGTTCGCTTCGAGGGCAACCAGCCGACGTGGGACCTCCCCGAAGGCTGGACCACGAAGCCGGGCGGCGGGATGCGGCTGGCGACGTTGTTGATCCCAACCGAAGCGGGTGAAACCGAGATGAGCGTCATCGGTTTGGGTCTCCAGGACGATTGGGATTCGCTGGTGCTCGACAATCTGAACCGTTGGCGGAAGCAACTCGAGCAGCCCCCGCTTGCGGCGGCCGACCTTACGGAGGCAACGACCGAGTTGGCGGACGTCGCTGAAGAGGCGGTGCTGGTCGATGAGCTGGGATGGTTCGCGTCGGGCGGGATGACGCCGCCGTTCGCAAACCGGCCTCCGCCAGCCAGCCGGCCGCCGGTCGCCAATCGTCCGCCAGCAGCAAGGCCGCCGAGCAACGGAGAGTTGAAGCAGGAAATCCCGGTGAATTGGTCCGCCGGCGAGACGTCGGCCATGAGGAAGGCCTCGTTCGTCACACCGGGCGACGCCAAAGTGACCGCGTTCGCCTTCGCGGCGGCGGGGCAGATGGGCGACAAGCTGGGCAACGCCAACCGGTGGCGGGGCGAGGTCGGCCTGCCGCCGGTCTCCGAGGAGGAACTCGCCGAGGCGACCGAAGCGATCGACTTGCTCGGCGAGGAGGGGAGCTATTTCGAGTTCGTCGGAGAATCCGAAACCACCTACGCCGCGATGGCCGTGCGGGGCGAGCTGGTCTGGTTCTTCAAGCTGCGCGGCCCGGGCGAAGCGGTCGAAGCCCAACGCGACGCGTTCCGCGGCTGGCTCGAATCGCTTTCGTTGTGATTGTGAAGCGACTCACGACCGCGACCCACGAAGTTGTTTTCTCATAGAGGTCGGTTTTGACCACGATGCCCCCCAACAGTGCCGAAGCCGATGCCCCCGCTCTCGATGAGGGAGGGCGTCGAGCGCGCGTAGAGCCGGGCCTCTTCGAACAGGGCCTGCACGCGATGGCGTCGCTCAAGCTGACGGTTGTGCTCTTCGCCCTGACGATCCTGCTGGTCTTTGTGGGCACGCTGGCGCAGGTTGATCACGACATCTGGTATGTCGTCGAAGAGGGCTACTTCCGCGTCTGGTTCGCTAAGTTCGAGTGGCAGGCGTTCGTGCGGTTGGCAGAGATGTTCAGCAAGGAAGAGCCGCAGCCGATCACCGGCGGCTTCTGGTTCCCGGGCGGGCTGCTGCTCGGTTCGGTCATGTTCCTCAACCTGCTGGCGGCCCACGCGATCCGTTTCAAGGTCGCCGCCAAGGGCGGCCGGCTGACCGCCGGTCTCGCGGTCCTTGCCGCGGGGGTCGCGGCAACGGTCGCCGTGATCGTGGAAGGGATGGACGAATCACTCAAAGGCCAGCTCTCGCCCGCGTTCTGCGACGGGCTCTGGCAAGCGTTGCGTGCCGCCTTGGCCGGTGCCGCGTTGCTGGGAGTCTACTGGTCCGTGCAACGCCGCGGCACCCTGAGGGCGGCCGAGTGGTGGTTGGCGACGGCGTTCAACGCCCAGCTCCTGGCCCTGGCGGCTTACCTCTATGCGAACCCGAGCCTCTCGCCCGACGACGCTGGCATGCGGATCGTTTGGGAACTGACCAAGTGTGGCGGCGTGGCGGTGCTCGCCTTCGCGGGGTGCTGGCTGGTCTTCAAGCAGCGGGCCGGCATCGTGTTGCTGCACGCCGGCATCGGGCTGCTGATGATTGGCGAGTTGGTCACCCACCTCAGCGCGGTCGAAGGCCAGATGCGGATCCCGGAGGGGGCGACCGTCAACTACGTCGACGATATCCGCTCGACCGAATTGGCGATCACGACCGACGAGGGCGAGGCCACCCGCGTGACGGTCGTCCCCGATCGCCAATTGATCGCCGCCGCCCTATCGGGTGAGACGATCAGTCACCCGGACCTGCCGTTCGACCTGCGCGTCAAACGCTTCGACAAAAACTCACGGCTCGCCGCTGCGACCCCGGACACCGAGAACCTCGCCACCGCCGGCGGCGGCCTGAGCCAAGTCGCCGTGAGCGGCAAGTCGGTCTCTGGCGTGTCGATGGGCGCCGGGGTCAATATGCCGTCGTCGTACATCGAGCCGCTCGACAAGAAGAGCGGCGAGTCGCTCGGCACCTGGCTTGTCTCGAACTCGTACCAACCAACGCCGGGTGGGGGAGGCATCAGCCTCCGGCCGCAAGCGGTTCAGGCAGGCGACCAGACGCACGAGATCGAACTCCGTTTCGAACGGACTTACAAGGACTACTCGATCACGCTCGAGGATTTCCGCTTCGATAAGTATGTCGGCACCCAGACACCGAAGAACTACTCGTCGGATGTGATCCTCAGCGACCCGTCGCGTGGCGTGGAACGGCCGGTGAGGATCTGGATGAACAATCCGCTCCGCTACGCCGGCGACACGCTCTACCAATCGGGTTTCAATCAGACCGAGCGGGGCGAGGCGACCATCCTGCAGGTCGTCACGAATGGTGGTTGGATGATCCCTTACGTGAGTTGCGTGCTGGTCGGCTTGGGGATGCTCTCGCACTTCACGATCACACTGGCCCGGTTCGCCCGTCGGCGTGTGGATGAGGAGAAACGGTTGGCGAAGAAGTCGGGCAAAGAAGAGACCGTCGGCCCCGGCGTTCTTTCGGCCCAGTTTTGGAGCAGCCCAACCGTCTTGGGGCCAGCGATCGCCGGCCTCTTGGTGGCTGGTTACTTTGCCGGCAAAGCCAAGACGCCCGCCGACGAACCGGGACAGCTGGCCGTGCAACGCTTCGGCTCGCTGCCCGTCGCCGAGGGGGGCAGGGTCAAGCCAATCGACACGCTCGCCCGACAGACGCTACAAGCGATCAGCGCCCTGCAAGAGGTGAAAGAAGACGCCGACGACCGGGACGGCTTGCCGGCGATCGAGTGGCTGCTCGATACCGTGAGTGGTCGTAAGGGATGGGACAAGCACCGGGTCTTCCGGATCGAGAACCTCGAGTTGCTCGATGCTCTGGGGCTCAAACCTCGGAAGGGGTTTTATCGTTACAGTTATGCAGAGTTAATGGCTAAGCCATCCAGGACCAAATCGATCTTGAAAACGGCTTGGGACGCGGTTGCAACAGAGAGCTCAGAAGGCGAATCGCTGCCAAAGCCTACGATAGTTCAACGAAAAACCGTTGAGCTGGCACGCAAAGTCTTACGCTTTCAAGATCTGATCGATTCGTTCAGCAGTCCCCAAATTGGTGGTGAGGGCAACGACATAGTCACGCAGGTTCAGAAGGCACGCGGCGTGGCGATGCGGCTGCAACGAAGCGGTGCCGTGCGTGCCGTACCGCCCGCGACACCCGCCGGCGAGTGGACCACGCTCTTCGAGACCGAGTTGATGAATATGATCAGCCTCGCCACGCAGCGGCCGATCAACGAGGTCGGCGCCGATTGGTCCGACGCCCTCGCCACTTACGCCCAAAACGACGCGAAACGCTTCGCCGACAAGCTGACCGATATCGAAGCGGGCATCGAGAAGTACCAGCGATCGCTAGAGGAAGAGCCGGAGGTGTTGGCCGGCTTGGCCCGCTCCGAGCGGCTCGACGCCGGCAAGGTGCGCTTCGAACACTTCTTCACGGCGTTCAGCCCATTCTACTACTGTGCGGCGATGTATTTGGTCGCTTTCGTGCTGACGTGCTTCGGTTGGTTGGGCGGCGGCTCGTCGTGGCCACGCACGCTTGGCCGGTGTGCCACGGCCGTGATCGTTGTGACCCTCCTGGTCCATACGTTCGCGTTGGTGGGGCGGGTCTATATCTCGGGCCGGCCTCCGGTGACCAACCTCTACTCGTCGGCCGTCTTCATCGGTTGGGCGGCGGTGCTGTTTGGCGTGGCGTTCGAGGCGATCTATCGCCTCGGCATTGGCAACGCGGTGGCGTCGGCCGTTGGCCTCGCGACGTTGATCGTGGCTCATTATCTGTCGCTCGACGGCGATACGTTCACGGTCTTGCAAGCAGTGCTCGATACGCAGTTCTGGCTCGCAACGCATGTCGTCTGCGTGACACTCGGCTACGCCACGGTCTACTTCGCCGGCGGCGTGGGAATCGTTTATCTGCTTGCCGGGCTCTATAGCCAATTGAGCGGTTCCGGCCCTATCAAGTCGAAGCCGGTCGGTCGGATGATGACCGGCATGATCTACGGCATGCTCTGCTTTGCGTTGCTGTTCAGTTTCATCGGCACCGTGCTCGGCGGCCTGTGGGCGGACGACTCTTGGGGCCGCTTCTGGGGCTGGGACCCGAAGGAGAACGGCGCTCTGATCATCGTGCTCTGGAACGCCCTGGTGCTCCACGCTCGGTGGGGCAAGATGGTCGGCCCGGTCGGGTTGGCGATGCTCGCCGTCGGGGGCAATATCGTCACGACTTGGAGCTGGTTCGGCGTTAATGAGCTGGGCGTCGGCCTGCATAGCTACGGGGCCAACGAAAGCGATACGGCTCTGTACATGCTTTACTTCGCGATCAGCCAACTGTTGATTATCGCGTTGGGGATCGTGGTCGCCTGGCCATCGAACGGCGTCAAGCGAGCGGCGGCTTGACGCCTCGGCATCGATTGGGGCTAACATCGGGGCGGATCGTCGATTAGCTTTTGGCGGTCTCATCTCCTCGCCGGCGGCCGCCGGACCACTCAAACAGAAACGCCCGCCATGAACCGCAAACGTTATGTCGCCGAAGCGATCGGGACTTACGCACTCGTCCTGTTCGGGACCGGCTCGGTTGTCGTCAACGGCTTCTCAGAGGGAGCCCTCGGCCTCGTCGGCATTGCGATGTCGTTCGGCCTCGTCGTGGCGACGATGATCTATGCGATCGGCGACCTGTCCGGCGCTCACATCAACCCGGCGGTGACGATCGGCGCGGTCGTCGCCAAACGTTTCTCGGTCAAGAACGCCGTCCCGTACTTGATCGCCCAATGCCTCGGGGCGTTGGCGGCCAGTGCGACGCTCAAGGCTTTCTTCCCGGGCGACGCGACGAACTTCGGGGCGACTCTGCCCGCCGAGGGGATTGGCGTGCAGCAGGCCTTCTTCTTCGAGGTCATTCTGACGTTCTTCCTGATGTTCGTCGTCCTCGGCGTCACGGCGGCCGGCAAGGCCGAGGTGCTTCTCGCCGGCTTCGCGATTGGCGGCGTGGTCGCTTTCGAGGTCTTCGTCGGTGGGCCGATCACAGGCGGTTCGATGAACCCGGCACGCTCGCTCGGGCCGGCGGTCGTCAGCGGTCAGACGCAGCACCTCTGGCTCTACCTTGTCGCCCCGGTCGTGGGTGCGGTGCTGGCGGCCTTGGTGACCAACTTCCTCCGCTGCGACAACTGCGAAGGATGCGAAGAAGGCTGTAAGAACGAGTCCTAAGGATTCCCCGAAGAGTAAGTTGCCATGAAACGCGTCTTGATCCTCTGCACGGGTAACTCGTGCCGTTCTCAAATGGCCGAGTACCTGTGGGAGGACCTGGGCGGCGGCGCGTGGGAGGCACGCTCGGCGGGGTCGAAGCCGTCGGGGTACGTGCACCCGCTGGCGATCCGGGCGGCCGGCGAGCTGGGCCTCGATTTGTCCGACGCCAAGAGCCAGTCGATCAACGCGTTCGACGGCGAACGCTTCGACCTGGCGGTCACCGTCTGCGACAACGCCCGCGAGGCCTGCCCGGTCTTCCCGAACGCCGCCGAGACGTTGCATTGGCCCTTCGACGACCCGGCCGATGCCACCGGCAGCGAGGAGGAACAGATGGTCTTCTTCCGCCGGGTCCGCGATGAGATCCGGGCGAAGATCGCGGGCTACTTGGCCGCGGAGTGACGGCTACTTCCGGACCCATTCGCGGAAGGTGTAGCGCGCGTGCTCTTCGAGCCGGGCGACCTCCCATTCGGCTCCGCTGAACGCGGGGAAGAAGGTATCGCCCTTGAAGTCGCCGTGGATCGTGCTGAGGTACATCCGCTCGGCGAGCGGCAAGGCCTGCTCGTAGATCGACGCCCCGCCGGCGACGAATACCTCGCCGCCATTCCCCGCGGCAATCGCCAACGCTTCTTCGAGTCCGCCCGCGGTCCGCACGCCGGCGATGTTGGGACGGCTCGTGACGACCACCAGCCGGGCGGCGTCGAGGTCCTGCCCGAAGATCTCATAGGACTTCCGACCGAAGACGACGGTCGCCCCGCGGACGGTCTCGACATACCGCTCGTACTCTTCCGGCACGTCCCAAGGCATCCCCTCGCCGGCACCGATGACGCGGTCTTCGCTCATCGCGGAAATGATGATCATCGATCGCTAGCTCCGGTGGATCGTTTCGCTTCACGCCGGCAGCGGTCGCTGCAGTAGCGGACCTCGTCCCAGCACCGTTGCCACTTCTTCCGCCAAGCAAAGGGCCGCCCGCAATGGCCGCACGGCTTACTCGGCAGATCGGCCTTCTTCGGCTTGGGCATGCCGAATCGTAGGGGATCGGTCTGTTTTGGTGAGCCCCTGCCGGCGATGACCCAGAATCGCAGGCTGCTATGCGTGATTGCGAGAGCCAGTCTCGCAGTCGCTGGGTAGCCTGGAGGTATCGATGATCCGACGGAACTTCTGTCTTCGCCATGCTCAGACCGCTCTTGAAACGCCTGCCCCTCGTCTTGGCTAGCTCCTTGCTGGCCGCCGGGGCCGCCGCGCAGTCGGAGTTCGACGCTCGTCCGACGATCCTGGTCAACATTGACAACAACCCGTCATTGCAGCGGGCGGTGCCGACCGAGACCGATTATGTGCCCAACGTGGTTGTCAGCGAGAACGGCCTCGCCAGCTTCGAGGCCCTCAAAGCCCAAGCCGTCGCCGCCCGGACTTTCGCCTACTACAAGCTCGATAACTCGGGCGTGATCGGCGATGGGCAGAACGACCAGGTCTACAGCGGGTCGAGCTCGCCCCGACAGATCCATTTCGACGCCGCCGCCGCGACCGAGGGAGAGATCCTGTGGGTCCGCGACAACATCGGCGCGCAACGCGATGTGCTGATCGCCTCGTTCTATGTCGCCGGCTCGATCCCGACCGGGCCATTCAATCCAAACAGCCCGGGCATCATCTCCGAGCCGGGAGATAGCGACCCGACCACGACGCAGCAATGGGTCACGTTCCCTTACGCCGACGGCGAGATCGGTGGCTTCAATCAAGGCACGCCGCTCGGTTTCCAAGGATCGACCACCAATCCGAACTGGCCCAACCGCGGCGCGAAGTCGCAAAACGGGGCCGACTACCTCTCCGACAATTCGGTCAACTACCTCGATATCCTCAAATACTACTACGGGGCCGATATCCAGATCCGCACCGCGACCACCGACGGCACGGGCGTCGAGTTCGGGCGCAAAGTGCTGACCAGCTTCGACGACTACGGCAGCGGCCGCGCATCGGATGGGATCATCGATGGCCACGAGGGCGTCTTCCATCGCTCGCTGACGTTCTCCGGCTCGACCACCGCGAACTTGGCTGGATCGGATGCCGTCCGTGACGGGACCGAGGCCCACGAGGGGAGCCACTCACAACGCTTGGACCTCGTGTACGACGAGTCGTCAGGCGAGGACTTCTTTGCCCGGCACGTGGCCGGCGCTCGTTTCAGCGACTTCGGCGGGAGCACGAACGCTGCGGAGCGGGTCGCGAACCTGCAGTTCGAATCGATCGGTTCGGTCGGTTTCTGGTTGAAGACCACGGACCCGGGCCTTGAGGTCTCGCTCGCCTTGGACGACCCAACGACCGGCGACCGTGGCATCCGCCGGGAAGTCATCGCCGACGGGACGTGGCGCCAGTACAAGTGGAACCTCGACCGCGACTCCGATTGGGAGGCCTGGGCCGCCGGCGGCAACGGGGCGATCGACGGCACGAATGTTTCGCTCGACTCGATCCAGTTCTTTGGCGCGTCCGATGCGACGGTGCACCTCGATACTGTGTATTGGGACCCCAGCGATACCTTCAACGCGACCGCCGTTGGTGACTTCAACGGCGATGGCGTGGTGAACGCGGCCGACTACACCGTCTGGCGGGATGTCTTCTTGCAGTTCATCCCCGGCCACCCGGCGGACGCCAACGGCAACACATTCATCGGCTTCGCCGACAGGGATATCTGGGCCGCCAACTACGGCTCGGTGCTTGACGGGTCGTCGTCGGTCGCCGTCCCCGAGCCCGCCGGCGTCGCGGTGCTGTGCGTGTTGGCTTCGGCCGCGTTGTTGAACAAGCGGCAGGCGTAGGTCTGCTGGCGGATCACACGGCCGTCGTGGCCGGCCGCGTCGGCAAAGTACTCGGTCGCCTCGCCGATGCCATCGGTCGAGCCTTGCGAGCTGCGGTATCGGAAGCCGACTTGCTCACCGCCCTCAAGAACCCAAGCGACGAAAATCACGCTGTGGCCTGAGCCGCGGGCGCCTCGCCGGTTGGTTCGCCAGAGCTGGACGAAGTCGCCCGGCAGGGCGTCGGCGAGCGGGATGCGCCTTCCGATGCCGAGGGTTTCGGCCGCGAGGACGACCAGTGTCTCGTCGTCGAGCTCGGTTGCGCCGTACCAGAGCTTCTGGAACCGCTTGACCGCATCGAAGTCCTTGTCGACCAGCAGGCCACGCCGCTCGGCGACACGCATGGCTACCGCGTAGGTGAACCCGCAGCAGTAGGTGCCTCCGTCGCTTGCGGCCAAGACCCGGCGGCCCTCGTGATGGATCGCCTCGGGTGTGCCCGATCCAGACCAGGCGCGGTTGTAGCCCCCGCCGTCTGGGTAGGACTTCGCGACTTCGAGAACCCCTGTTTCGGCGCAGGCTTCGACGCAGGCGATCGACAACAGAAGTGTCGCTGCTAGAGGCCTTATTCGATCCATGATCGATCCTTTTCTTACGCGGCTCGGAGTGGTCCGTGTGTTGAGTTTAGCCGAAGGGGCGACGATCGGTCGCATCGACCCGGGAGGCTCGCGGTCTATAGTTGAATTGACGAGCGGATCGCTTCGCTTGTCGGTCTTGCGGCCGCCGCGTCGGTCGTTTCGCCACGTCATGAATCGTGTGCGGACTGCTCGGCTGACCGGGGTTGATTCTCTTCACCTGGGAGGCGTGCGATGATTGGTAAGGTGCTCGTTGGCCTCGGAGGCCAAGCCGATGAGGGAGGTTGCTGCACGGCGACCGCGACCCGGATGGCGATCGAGGTTGCTGCCAAGCACCAAGCGGCGCTCACGGGCGTGACCGTGGCGGACCTCGATTACTTGTGTCGCGTCGGATCGGCCCCGATCGGTGCCGCCGCCGCGGTCGCCGAGTTGCGTCAGCATCGAGTCGAAGAGACTCGGCAGAGTGTCGATGCGGCGGTGACCGAGTTCGAGAACGCTTGCGCGAAGCTAGCGTTGCCCTACACGGTGCTGCGTGAGGAGCGGGCTGAGCCATTCGATTACCTGATCTCGCAGGCACGGTATCACGACCTAACGGTCGTCGGGCTCCAGGGCCTGTTCGAGTTCGGCGTGCACGGCGAGGCCCACTACGACCCGGCCGGCACGATGGTGCGGCTCATCGAGGGGGGCGTCCGACCGATGATCGCCGCCAGCGCTGAGTATCGACCGGTCGATCGCGTGCTGATCGCCTACAGCGGCTCGGCCCAATCGGCCAATACGATGCGGCGGTTCGTGCAGTTGGACCTGTGGCCCGACGCGAAGTTGCGGATCGTCGCCTTCGGCAACGACCACGAACGCCGCCAACGCCACCTGCTGCACGCGGCCAACTATTGCGAGGCCCACGGCATCGAGGCCGAACGCGACTACCGCCCCGGCAACGCCAAGACCGGCGTCCTGGACGTCGCCCACGAGTGGGACGCCGACCTGATCGTGATGGGCAACAGCCACCGGACGCTGCTCAGCCGCAAGGTCCTAGGCGATACGATGCTCGAAACCATCCGCAAGTCGGACCGATCGCTGTTCTTATCGCAGTGAAGCTAGGTCCGGGGGCGGCGGATCGAAGAATCGGGAACATTTCGTGTCGGGCTAGGGATCCGGCCTTGGATTGGCTGGTAGTGAAGGGCGTGTGCCTTTCGCTCCCGTCCAACTAAGGCAAAGGCATCATGTCCGTTTCACGCTTCGACGCTTTCGTTCCCGTCCTCGGATTGGCTCTGCTGGCCAGTGCTTCCAATGCGGCACCGCTCGCGCCCGGCGGCCTGATCGGCTTGACCGGAACCACCTTCGCCGCGAATCCGGCCCTCGGTGGCACCGTGCAAGACGACCCGCTTGTGCCGTTCGCGATCGGCGGCGGGGCGTTGACCGGCAACTTGCAAGACCGCGTCGTGTTGTCGGATGACTTAGGCACGATGATCTTCGCGCCGCGGATCCGCGAGACGTCGCTCGCCGCGGGTGGGCCTCCGTTGGAGATCTTGTCGATCAGCGTGACCGGCTACGCCGGCTACACGACCGACGTCGACTTCCGGACCGATGGCCTCGGCGATACGGGCCCCGACACGGTCAGTCGCAGCGTCGATGGCGACCGACTCAACTTCCGCTACTCGGCCGCGCCACTGGTGGCCCCGGACGAATCACGCTTCATCTCGATCCTAACCGACGTCCCGGCGTTCGCCCCAATCGGCACGGCGACAATCGTCGCCCGCACCAGTCCGACTAGCCAACCGTTCAGCGTGACCCTCACGGGAATCAACGCCCCGGTGCCCGAGCCGACCTCGGCGGGGTTGCTGCTCGGCGGCTTGGCGGTCCTCAGCGGTAGCCGACGTCGATGAGGATTACCCGCTGAGCGTGGGTGAAACGTCCTATCGAATTGCCCGTTGTTGGCAGGTAAAATCGAAGGAGTTACCACTGCTAAGACGGAAGAATCATTCGATGACAGCCGACGACCTCCGCGATTTGTTCCGTAAACAGCCGTTTCAGCCGATGGTGATCCATCTGACCAATGGATCGACTTTCGAGGTCCGTCATCCCGACCAAGGGATGATCTACGACGAAATGCTCATCGTCGGCAGCGATAGCGGCCTTGAACACTGTGCTCTGATGAACATCGCACACGTCACGGTGGAGTCGGTTGGGGCGTAGTCGAGTGAGGCACACTCCGACGACTGGCGTCGTGGGCTCGCCTTAGGCTCCGAATTTTGCCAGCCGGCCGGCGTTCGCCATGGCCATGGTCATCAGGTGCTTGGCTTCGAACTGGCCCATGCCGCCGGTGAGGCAGGCTTGCTCGCCGAAGCCCGTGGCGCCATCGCAGCGGCAGTTCTTGGCCCACAAGAGGGTTGGCACTGGGTGCCAACTGTGGCTGGCGAGCATCGCCGGCGTGCTGTGGTCGCCGGTGGCGATGAAGACCTCGGGGCCTAGGTCCATGATCGCCGGGACGGCGGCGTCGTACTCCTCGGTCCGCTTCACCTTGGCGTCGAACGCGCCGTCTTCGCCCGTCGAGTCCGTGTACTTGAAGTGGATGAAGAAGAAGTCGTACTTGTCCCAGTTCTCTTTGAGCACAGCCATCTGTTCTTCGAGCGTCTGGGCCTCGCCGATGATGTCCATGCCCACGAGCGACGCCAAGCCCTTGTACATCGGGTAGACGGCGATCGCCGCCGCCTTGAGGCCGTACACCTCCTCGAAGCTGGCGATGTTCGGCTTGCCGGTGATGCCGCGGAGCGTGCAGCAGTTGGCCTTCGGCTCATCCTTCAAGAGGGCTTTCACCTGGGCGATGAACTCGTCGCAGATCTTCGCGGTCTTCTCGCTGCCAGCGTCCTTGGCGATGGCCGATAGCGGCGGCACGCCGGTGGCTTGCGGGTCGGTGTCTGCGATATTGCCTTCGAGGCCCGCCCCACGGAACACGACCACAAAGCGGTGCTCTTTGACGGGTTTCACGATGACCTCGACGCCGTCGATCTTCACGTTTGCGGCGAGCTTCTCGACGATCGGCGTCGACTCCTCGGTCGGGATCCGGCCGGCCCGGCGGTCGGCGATGTTGCCGGCGGCGTCGAGCGTGCAGAAGTTGGCCCGGATGGCGACATCGCCGTCCTTAAGCTCAAAGCCGATGCCGGTCGCTTCTAGGGCTCCGCGGCCGATGAGGTACTTCACCGGGTCGTAACCGAACAGGCCAAGGTGCCCCGGCCCGCTGCCCGGCGAGATGCCGGGGGCGACCGGGATCGACCCGCCAAGGACGCCCTCGGCGGCCAGCTTGTCGAGGTTCGGCGTGCTGGCGGTCTCCAACTCGGTCTTCCCGCCCGGCTGCTGGGGCAGCCCGCCGAGGCCGTCGGCGACGTACATCACGATCTTCGAGTCGTTCTTCTGTAGCAGCGGCTTGATGAGCGAGTGGATGTCCATGGCGGGGCAGGCTTTAGGCTGGAGGCGTTGGGCGGGAGAGATGCCCGCGTGGGGTGGGCTTTTTCTTTAGGTCGAGCCCCTTATCGTCGGCATCCGCTACGGCGGGGCAAGGGGGACCGCCAAGGAGGCCGAGATCGCCGAGAAAAACTCCCGGAGAGGACTTGGCGCTCTTGGCGTCCTTGGCGGTTAATCGTCCTCTATGAGCAATCGCACGAATCTCGTTCTGATCGGCATGCCCGGCTCCGGCAAGAGCACGGTCGGCGTGGTCCTCGCCAAGCGGCTCGGCAAGGGCTTTGTCGATACCGACCTGCTGATCCAGGCCGCCGCGGGGCAGACGCTCCAGCAGATTGTCGACGCCGAGGGCTACGAAGCCCTGCGAGCCGCCGAAGAGGCTGCTCTTGTCGGCCTCGATACGAGCAACCATGTCGTGGCGACCGGCGGCAGTGCCATCTACAGCGAACGGGGGATGGCGAGGCTGAGGGGGCAGGGCGTCGTGGTCTATCTCGCGGTTGACCTGCCCTTGCTGCAGGAAAGGGTTGGAGATTTTTCCGCCCGTGGCATCGCGATGCGGCCCGAGCAGAGTTACGCCGAGCTCTACCAAGAACGGGTGGAACTCTATCGCCGGCACGCGGAGATCACGATCGACGGCGCCGGCCCGACGACCGAGGCGGTCTGCGAGCGGATCGAGGCCGCGTTGGGCGGCTGACCGCTCCCCGTCGGAGCGTTAGACTGACGGCTGCTAGGCAAACCGTCCGCGCTCGCTGCGTCCTCGCGGCGGAAGAAACGAACCCACGGAATGACGATGTCGTTGCTCAAGTACGATCCCTCGGCCGCCCTCTTCGACAATGGCGGGACCTCGCAAGCCGAGCTCGACGCGATCGCGCCACGCCTGGAATCGGCTCGCGCCGAGGTGATGGCCGATGCCGACCTGTGGGCCGCCGGAGCCGAGGTTCCGGCCGACAAAGAGCCTCTTGACGCAGGCTTCCACTTGCTGCCGGATCGCTTGCTCGCCGAGTTTGCCGAGAAAGGGGCGGACAGCGAGTTGGCCAAACTCAAGGCGACCGCCGATCGACTCGCCGGCGATTGCAAGAGCGTCGTGGTGCTCGGCATCGGCGGTTCGTACATGGGCGCGCGGGCGTTGCTCGAGTCGTGCTGCCATCCGTACTACAACGAAGTCCCCGCTGAGAAACGCGGCAACCGCCCGCGGGTCTACTTCGAGGGCAACAACGTCGACAACGACGCGGCCACCGGCCTGATCGAGCTGCTCGCTAGCCGCGACGAGCCATGGGGCGTGGTCGTGATCTCCAAGAGTGGCGGCACGCTCGAGACCGCCGCCGCCACGCGGATCTTCCTGCGTGAGCTAGAAGCCTCGGCGGGCGACAAGCTGACCGAACGCTTCGTTCCCGTGACCGGCAAGAGCGGCAAACTGTTCGAGCTCTCCAAGGCACTCGGTGCCCCGGATGTTTATGAGGTGCCGGACGGCGTCGGCGGGCGATTCAGCGTCCTCTCGGCGGTCGGCCTGCTGCCGGCGGCCGTGATGGGCCTCGATATCGAGAAGCTCCTCGCCGGTGCGAAGGCGATGAACGACCACTTCGCTACCGCCCCGGTCGGCGAGAACGTGGTGCTGCAATACGTCGGCGTGAGCCATCTGCTCGAAGAGACCGAGGAGTGCGTCACCCGCATCCTCAGCACCTGGGGCAAGCGGCTCGAAGCGGCCGGCCTCTGGTACGACCAACTCCTCGCCGAGAGCCTCGGCAAGAACGAGCAGGGCGCGTTGCCGCTGACGATCGTCAACACCCGCGACCTGCACAGCCGCGGCCAGCAGCACCAAGAGGGCGTCCGCGACAAGCTGATCACCAACGTGATCGTCGAGTCGCAGGAGTCGGATCCGCTCGCGATCGGCAGCAGCGACCACAACCAAGATCAACTCAACGAGCTCGCCGACAAGACCCTGCCGGAGATCCTCAAGGCCGCCATCGCCGGCACCAACCAGGCCTACGCCGAGGACAACCGTCCTACGACCGACATCCGCCTGCCGCAGCTCGACGAGCACACGATCGGACAGCTCCTCCAGATGCTGATGCTCGCCACGGTGGTCGAAGGCCGCCTGATCGGCATCAACCCGTACGGCCAACCGGGCGTGGAGGCTTACAAGAAGAACATGAACGCGATCCTTCGGTCTTAGTATTCGACAGGATTAACAGGATAAGACAAGATCGCATGTCTTCAAATCTGCCACACTCCGATCTAACTGAACAGGTGATTGGGGCAGCGTACGAAGTCTACAATGAGTTGGGGTTTGGCTTTCTCGAAGCCGTTTACGAGAAAAGTCTGTTGATCGCCTTGCATGCTCGGAAGGTCAAAGCTCGGAGTCAGGTGCCGATCGCGGTCCGTTTTCGAGGTCATATTGTTGGCGACTATGTCGTTGACGTAATGATCGAAGACGTGGTGCTGGTTGAGCTCAAGGCTGTCCGCTCTCTGGTGGAGGCCCACGAAGTTCAGCTTGTCAATTATCTTGTAGCGACAGGTACTCCGGTTGGTCTCTTGCTCAACTTCGGTCCGAACGGGGTCGAGGTGAAACGCAAGGTGAAGCGGTTACCGAAGTAGTTGGCTCATCCCGTCCATCCTGTCGATCCTGTCTAAACAAATGCCTACCACACTCACTTGGCTTGGTCACAACGCTTGGTCGCTGGATTGTGAAGGAACCAAGGTCCTCATCGACCCGTTCCTGAACGACTCGCCAACGTCGCCCGTCAAGGCAGACGCCGTCGAGGCGGATTACGTCGTCTTGTCGCACGGGCACGGCGATCACGTCGGGGACACGGTCGCCATCGCGAAGCGGACCGGCGCGACCGTGCTGACCGCTTATGAGATCTCGCTCTGGCTCGCCGAGCAGGCGGTGCCGGCCGACCACTGCGTGGGGATGAACCCGGGCGGCGGCTACGACCTGACCGCCAAGGGGAAGGGGACGTTTGGCCGCGTGAAGATGACCGCGGCTCACCACAGCAGCAGCCTGCCGGACGGCACCTACGCCGGCGTGGCGATGGGGATCGAGATCACCACCGGCGGCAAGCGGCTGTACTTCGCCTGCGATACCTCGCTGTTCGGCGACATGCGGTTGATCGGCGATCCCTCTTTCAACGGCGGGTCATCGCTCGATCTGGCGGTCTTGCCGATCGGTGACCTCTTCACGATGGGCCCGGCCGACGCGGTCGAGGCGACCAAGCTGCTCGGCCCCGCCAAAGTGCTGCCTTGCCACTACGATACCTTCCCGCAGATCGAGCAAGACGCGACCGCCTGGGCCGAGCAAGTGCGGAAGCACACCGTGGCGGAGCCGGTCGTCTTGCAGCCGGGCGAGTCGTTGACGCTATGATGTGATAACTGTTCGGGATCGCTGTGGGAGGGGTTTTCTGACTCCGATGACGGCATCCAAGCGGTACCCGGAAAATCGCGAGCAAAACGCGAGCAATCGGCGTCGAGAGACGCCTCTTCTACAGCAAGATTCTGCGATGACCCTGATCTCGGCTAGCTTCTCGGCGTCTCTGCGTCTCGGCGCGATCCTTCTCGTAGGCGGCGTCGTTCAGGCGGCCGAGCCGATCGTTTGGAAGTGGGCCGAGGGCGATTCGGCCCGCTACCAGCTCACGCAGACGACCAAGATGACCTTCGACGCCGGCCCGGCGGGCAAGGTCGCCAACGCCTCGCGGCAAGAGACTCTCCTCCGGTGGACGGTCGAAGGGACGCCGACGGACGGGCGAGCCAGCCTTCGACAGGCGACCGAACGCGTGGTGGTCGAGCACACGGACTCAATGGGGCAGGGCTTCGCTTACGACTCGGCGGACGAGGACCCGCCGGCCGGCATGGCGGCGTTGGTCGCGCCTATGTTCGAGGCGATGATCGAGAACGACCTGATGCTCGCGATGGCCGGCACCGGCGAGATCGCCCAGGTCACGATGTCCGACGAACTGGCCGAGGCGTTCGACAGACTGCCGGGCGGAGCGATCTCCGCCGAGAAGGTCACGCAGATGACCAAGGCGGCCGCGGTCCGTTTCCCCAACGAGCCGCTCGCCGTGGGGGCCACGTGGACGAATGTCGCCGAGATCGGTTCGGCACCGATTGATCAGGCCAAGGTCTCGACAACCTATACCTACACCGGCACGCGCGAGGTCGATGGCCGCCAGCTCGACGTCTTCACTCCGGCGGTGACCGTCGAAGCGGTTGGCGAGGGGCTGGCCGAGATGATAACGACGGTCGAGGTGACCGGCTCCGAAGGCGAGTTGCTCTTCGATCGCCAAGCCGGCCGCGTCTACCAATCGAACGTCACGCACACGATGGCGATCCATGCCAAGCTGGGCGATCAGGCGTATGTCAACGAGCTCCAGCAGGGCATCGCTTTGCGGCTGCTCGGCAAAGGAGAAGGGCTGACGCTTGACGAGGCCGCTGAGGACGCCGCCGCTGAGGCTGAACGCACCAAGTAAGTCGGCCGCCAGCAAGCCTTCTCGTTGATAACCCACCGCCCTTTGCCAGCTCGCTTGGAATGTCCGATTTCGTCACCGTCGCCCGTGTTGGCGAGATCCCCGACGGCGGAGGGAAGACCGTCACGGTGGGCGAGCGTCTGGTCGCGGTCTTCTTCACCGAGGGCCATTACAAGGCGATCGACGACCTCTGCCCGCACCAGGGGGCCTCGCTCGGGGCCGGCTGCGTGGAAGATGGTGAAGTCTCTTGCCCTTGGCACGCGTGGCGTTTCCGGCTCGATGACGGCAAATGGGCCGACAACCCGCGGCTGGGCGTCGATGTCTTCGAGACCCGCGTCGTTGGCGACGAGGTCCAGGTCCGCGAGGTGCCCGGTGGGCAGGCACCGGCTGGTAGTTAGAATGCGGGCTTCGCCGGCGTTTGTTGCCGACTGCCCACCGCCTACTGCCTGCTAACCTCAATGAAAATCGCTGTCATCGCCGGCGACGGCATCGGACCCGAAGTGGTCGGCGCGTCGCTCGAAGTCCTCAAGGCGGCCGCCGCGGCGACCGGCCTGTCGTACGAGACCACCGATTTCCCGTTCTCGGCGACCCACTTCCTGGAGACCGGCCACGTCCTGTCGGACGACGATATCGCCACGCTCCGCGGCTACGACTCGATCCTGCTCGGCGCAGTCGGCGGCCTGCCAAACGATCCCCGCCTCGCGGGCGGCGTGATCGAGAAGGGCATCCTGCTCAAGCTGCGGTTCGAATTGGATCAGTACATCAACCTGCGGCCGGTCTCGCTCTACCCGGGCATCGAGACCCCGCTCCGCGACAAGACCAGCGAGCATATCGACTTCGTCTGCGTCCGCGAGAACACCGAGGATCTCTACTGCGGCGTCGGCGGCTACGTCCGCAAGGGAACGCCCCAGGAGGTGGCCAGCCAGACGATGGTCGCCACGCGGTTCGGCGTCGAGCGCTGCATCCGCTACGCCTTTGAGCTGGCCAAGACCCGCCCGCGCAAGCACCTGACGCTCGTCCACAAGACGAACGTCCTCACCTTCGCCGGCGACACGTGGCACCGGGCGTTCCAGGAGATCGCCACGGAGTACGGCGACGTCGAGACGGCTTACCACCACGTCGACGCGTGCTGCATGTTCATGGTCGCCAAGCCCGAGGTATACGACACGATCGTCGTGCCGAATATGTTCGGCGATATCATCACGGACCTCGGCGCCGCGATCGCCGGCGGCATGGGCATCGCCAGCAGCGGCAACCTCAACCCAGACGGCGACGCGCCGAGCATGTTCGAGCCGGTCCACGGCAGCGCCCCGGACATCGCGGGGCAGAACAAGGCGAACCCGATCGCGACGATCGATTCGCTCGGCTTGCTGCTCCGCGAGACCGGCCGCATCAAGAACAACGAGGCGGCCGTCAAGGCGGGCGACCTCGTCGGCGCCGCGGTCAAGAAGGTGACCCCGAAGTTCGAGGGCAAGAGCCTCGACCGCAGCGGTTTCGGCACGGACGAGATCGGGAAGATGGTGATCGCGGCTCTGTGATATACTGCGGTAGGTCGTCAACGCGAGGTTTAAATACGATGTCGCTGGATCAGCTAGAGAACGCTGTTGCGAACTTGCCGAGCGAAGAGCTCGCTCGCTTCAGGGTTTGGTTTGCCGAGTTCGATGCGGAAGCATGGGACGAGCAAATCGTACGTGATGTCCAGAAAGGCCAGCTCGACGCAGTCGCTCGGAAATCGATTGAATCGCACCAAGCCGGTGAGAGTCGCGAGATATGAAGCACTATGCTTCTCGACCCTTTTGGGATTGCTACGAGCGGCTACCGCAATCCATTCAAAAACTGGCCAACAAGAACTTCGAGTTACTAAAACAAGACCCGGCTCACCCGGCTTTACACTTCAAACGGATCGGAGCCTACCGTTCGGCCCGTGTCGGGTTGAGATACCGGGCACTTGCGGTTGAGCAGGGGCCCGACCTGTTGTGGTTTTGGATTGGATCTCACGCCGACTACGACAAGATGCTATCGACCTAGCAAGGAACGTCGGTGGCCTTTCCGCGACAAGGTGTTCCTTGAGCCGGACCATCCCCATTCGATCTCAAAGAGAATAGCCCCAATCGCCTAAGTGTTCGTCGGCCCTGTCTTCACCCGCGAAGCGATTACCGCCCCCCGTCGGGCGGCGTTTTTTGTTGCTCGCGTCCTGCTGGTGGCGACACTGCTCGGGCTGGCGCTGACGGCTTGGCAAGTGTTTGTCGGGGCAGGGGGGGGCGGTGCCAAGCTCTCGGGGCCGGGCGATTTGGCTCGCTTCGGCCGGGCCGTCTTTGAGTTGTTGACGCCGCTCGTGCTTACCGTGGCGGTTCTCTTCTCGGCTCTCTTCTCGGCGGCCGCCGTGTCGCAAGAGAAGAGCCGCGGCACGCTCGTCCTGCTGTTGCTGACCGACCTGCGGAATACCGAGTTGGTCCTCGGCCGGCTGCTCGCGAGCCTGCTCACGGTCCTGGTGGCGACGCTCGCCGTGGTCCCGTTCTTCCTGATGCTCGCGTTGCTCGGTGGTATTGATCACTTGCAAGTCGCCTGGGCGATGGCGGTGACGCTCGCCGCCGGGCTTGCCGCCGGCAGCCTCGGTTCGACGCTCGCCCTGTGGCGGGAGAAGACCTTCCAAGCCCTCGCGTTGACCGCCATCGGCCTCGTGTTGTGGCTCGCGTTGGGCGAGGTCGTGGCGTCGGGCGCGATCGGCTCGCCGTTTGGCATGACGCCGGAGGACGCCGCCGCTCGGATCAGCCCCTGGCGGGCCTTGTCGGCGGCGATGGAGCCTCGCTTCGGCCCGCCGCCCGTCTTGATCGATCATGCAGAGTCCGTCGCCACGATAACCGCGGCCGACTCGGTCGCTTGGTTCACGGCGATCGGTTTCGGTCTGGCGTTCGCCTTGAATGCGTTCTCGGTTGCCATGGTCCGTGTCTGGAACCCGTCTCGCGAACTGCGCGGTGCTTCCCAACAGACGGCCGTTGAGGGTGCCGCCGCGCCGATCGCCGAACCAATCGACCCGGGGCACGCTCCGCCGGCGGAGGTGCTGGTCAGCAAGGCCCGCGGCCAAGACGCCGCCGTCCACCGCGCCGGGGGCGAGACCCGCGACGTCTGGGATAATCCGGTCCTCTGGCGAGAGGTGCGGACGTGGGCGTATGGCAAGAAGGTGCTCGCCGTGAAGGCGGCCTACTTGGTGATCTTCGCCGTCTGCGCCGCGGCGGTGTACCAGACGCTCCAGGAGCCGACGCTCCAGCGATCGGCCCTGTCCCCCTTGGCGACGGCGATCGCCCCGTTGTTGGTGGTGAGCCTCGTGTTGGTGAATGCTCTATCGGTGACATCGCTGACGGGAGAACGCGACGGCAAATCGCTCGACCTGCTGTTGGCGACCGACCTATCCCCGAAGGAACTCATCCTCGGCAAGCTGGGCGGCGCGTTCTGGAACGCCCGAGAGATGGTCCTCCTGCCGATCGCTTTGTGCGTCTGGATCGGTTGGTCGGGCGCGATCAGCGGCTGGGAACTCGGCGTGCTCCTCGCCTGCCTCGTAGTGATGGACCTGTTCGCGGCGGTGCTCGGCCTGCACGCGGCGATGATCTACACAAGCAGCCGCAACGCGATCGGCGTGAGCGTCGGCACGCTGCTCTTCTTGTTCCTCGGCGTGTCGGTCTGCATGCGGATGATGCTGGCGTTGAGTGATACGTTCGAGGGCCAATTCGCCTCGTTCATCGGGTTCATCATTGGTGGTGGGTTGGCACTCTTCGTGGCGTTGGGCTGGCGCAACCCGTCGGCCGCGATCGCCCTGGCGTCGTTCGCGGCACCGTTGGCGACGTTCTACGCGATCGTCAGCTACCTGCTGGGAAGCTACAGCCTGGTCGGCATCGCGACGGTCGGCACGTTCGGCTTCGCCACCGCGGCGATGCTGGTGCCGGCCCTTTCGGAGTTCGATATCGCGACCGGCTCGCAGCCGAGCCGCGAGGATTGAGCCCTCGAAAAGTGAGGCGTCGCGGTCCGCCCGCTTCTGCTAGGATGGAGGCCTGACCGACATCCCCCGCTCCGCTCCCCGCCGATGCCCCTGCTGGACTACTGGTTTGAGCTGACGACCATGGCCGCCCTGGTGGCCGCGTCGGCGTTTTTCTCGGGCAGCGAGGCCGCGCTCTTCTCGATTTCACGGGCCGACCGGACCGATATGGCCGGCGGCAACGCGGCCGATCGCCGGGCCGCGACCCTCCTGACTCGCCCCGACCGATTGCTGACCGCGATCCTCTTCTGGAACCTGGTCGTCAACCTGACGTACTACGCCCTCACGGAGGTCGTTTCGATGCGGCTGAGCCGGGTCGAGGGCATCTCGCCGTGGGCCCCCACGCTCTTCACGATCGGCGCCCTGCTGACGGTCATCCTCCTGAGCGAGGTGCTGCCCAAGAGTTTGGCCGTGCTCAAACCCCGCTGGCTCAGCGGGCTGGTCAGCACACCGGTCGCCGCGGCGACCCGCTTGGTTGATCCCGTGCTGCCCTCGCTGCAATCCGCCAGCGATGCCTGTGCCCGGATGTTGCTGCCGAAGTTCGAGCAAGAACCGTACATGGAGCTCGCTGACCTGGAGAAGGCGGTCGAACTCCAATCGGGTGAGACCGTGCAGAATGAATCGCTCCTGATCCAAGAACGGCTCGTCTTACAACGGCTGGTCGAGCTGGCCGACCTGACCGTGGCGGAGTTGATGCGCCCCCGCCGGCGATGCCTCGTCCTCAAGCCGCCGGTTGCCCTGTCTGACTTGGAGGGCCAAACCGACGGCGTCGGCGAGTATGTGTTCGTTACGGAGAAGGATTCCGACGAGATCGCCGGCGCGATCGCCATCAACCGCTTGGCCATGCTGCCGCCCGACCGGCTCGACCTGCGGGCCGAGGCGCTGACGATCGTCCCCTGGTGTGCTTCGGCCGCCGACACGCTCAACCGACTCCGCGAGCAAGGCCGCCGGGTCGCGGTGGTCGTGAACGAACACGGCGAGACGATCGGAATCGTGCCGCTCGATCGCTTGCTCGATGTGGTGCTGCGCGACGCCACGCACATCGATCCGCACGACGCCCACGCCGCCCGGCTCGCCCAACTCGACGGTGAGGCCGGCTGGGAGGCATCCGGTTCGACGCCCCTGCGGCGTGTCGCCAAACGGCTCGGGCCGTGGCTCGACGAAGACGATAGCACCCCCGCCAACGCGGCTGAACTAGCCGAGAAGATGCTGGCGGCGAGGAGCCGGACGGTCGGCGGCCTTCTACAAGAAGAGCTCGAACGCCCGCCACGGCCAGGCGATCAGATCGAGGTCGGCGGCCTGTCCTGGAAAGTCATCGCCGGAGCGGCGGACCACGAGAACGATGAGCCGTTGGTTGTTCGGCTAGAGGTCCAGCAAGAGACGAGCGAAGGCGACGGTGACCAGGAGGGTGAGCGATGACTTATGCGATCGTCATTTTCCTGATCGGCCTCGGGCTCAGTGCCTTCTTCAGCGGCTCTGAAACGGGCTTCTACCGTGCGCCGCGGATGCGATTGGTGATCGATGCCGTCGCCGGCGATCGTGTCGCCCGCGGGCTCTTGTGGGCGATGAACCATCCGGAGGCGTTCGTCGCGACGGCGCTCGTCGGCAACAACGTCGCCAACTACCTAGCCTCCTCGGCGATCGTGGCCGCCGGGACGTATTTGCTCCCGTCCGCCGGGCTGCCAGGGGAGATGGCGCTCACGCTGCTGCTCGCCCCGGTGGTCTTCATCTTTGGCGAACTGCTCCCGAAGCGTACGTTCCTGCTGGCACCTTATCGGTTGCTGCGGCGGTGCTCGGGCGGGCTGTTGGCGGCCGGCGTGGCGTTGGCGTTGCCGAGCTCGCTGCTGTGGCTCGCCAGCCGCGGCCTGAGCGTGGCGACGGGCTCTTCGTTCCAGCCGCTGCGGATGTCGCTCCGCCGACGCGAGTTGACCGACGCGTTCACCGAGGGCCACGCCGTCGGCTTGCTGTCGCCCGCCCAGCGCGATATCGCCATGGCGACATTCTCCCTGGGGGGGCAGCCGCTCCGGGAGTTCATGACCCCCATCGGCCGTCAGCCGCGACTCTCGGTGCGTGCAAAGCAGGCCGATGTCATGCAGTTGGCTCGCCGCTACCAATTCGATGCTTGGCCGATCGAGGCAAGCGAAAAGAGGGGGGGCGATCGCCTGCTGCAGTACGCGCGGGCCTCGCGTCTGTTGACGCACCCGTCGGATGCGTTAGAGACCGAGCCGCTGATGACCCTCAGCGACACGATGCCCTTCTTGCAGGCGTTGACCCAACTCGAATCGAGCGGCCAGCCCCTGGCGGCGGTGCTCGGCCCCGGCAAGCGAGTGACCGGCTACGTGCGGGTCGAGCGTTTGCAAGGCGCGTTGTGGGACGGGGCTTGAGCGACTCAGCGGTCGTAGCCGAGCGACTTCACGACCGAGAGCATCTCTTCGTAGTTGATAAACCGGCGCCGATGGCGTGCCTTGTAGCTATCGATCGCCCGAGCCAATTCGCCGGCTTCTTCGGACAGGCCGTCGTGGCTGTTCGTGAACTGGCGTCGTTCGCGGCCGACCCCGGGAGCCCCTTTCTCGCTCCGCCTATCGACGAAGCCGGGGACGGCGGCGGGCGTTTCGGCTTCTATGAGGGTTTCGGTCATCGCAGCTTTCCGTTTGGCGGGAGTGACGCACACACACGTGTCGCTCACAACCTTAGCTCACGGATCAGCCACCCAACCAACGATGGCCCTTCCTGCCGATTGTTCCGGTTATCGGACCGGATTGGCGCCGGTCGCTTGAAGGCGAGCGATGAGTTGGCGGCTGCCGTCGTGGGCCGAATCGATATCCAGGGCCCGGCGAGCATCGGCGATCGCCCGGTCGCGGTGGCCGCACGCCTCTTGGGCCTCGGCTAATCGGTAGAGCAACTCCGCGTCGGCGGGGCCTCGGGCGGCGGCGATTTGCAAGGTGTCGGCCGCGTCGCGTGCGCGGCCGAGGGCCAGGTACGACTCGCCCGCCAAAGCCAACGCCCCGGCCGGCTCTTGCCCGGGTGGGTACGCGTCGAGCAGGTGGTGGAGTGTGGTCAAGCAGCGGCGATGCTCGCCCCGGGCACGGTGGAGGAGGGCGACATCGGTCAAGAGTTGCGCGTCGGTTGGGGCGTAACGCAGGGCTTGTTGGAAGTCGGCCAAGGCCTTGTCGGTCCTCCCCTGTTTCTGGTGCGCCCGACCCCGCAAGGCCCAGGCCGCGGCGGATCGGGCGTTGAGATCGATCGCGCGGCCGGCCCATTGCGAAGCGCTGCCGGCATCGCCGCGTGCCAAGTGCATCTCACCCGCCCGGATGGTCGCTTCGCAATCGCTCGGGATGCAGCGACAGGCCTCTTCGGCGCAGGTGATGGCCTCGTCGTGTTGGCCTTGTTGCCAAAGGGCCTCGGCGAGGTGACGCTGCGTCGGTCCGTCTTCGGGGGTGCGTTCGGCCGCTCGGCGGAGCCAAGACTCGGCCTCGCCGACCTTGCCCGATTCGAGGGCCGAGAACCCACGACGCCACATCTGCTTGGCTTGGGCGACATAGCCGGGCTGGCTCGCCTGTCGCTTCATCGCACACCCCGACAGCCCCATCGCCGCAACGGCGAGGGCGACCGTGAGCCGAAGGCTCAAGCGGGTTGGTGTGCTAGCGTCAGACAATCCGAAAACTCGCGTGAAAAGGCGTGACACCGACCCCAATCGTCCGGCCGCCACGCTCTTGCGGAGACTATCGGCACTCAGCGACGGCGACAACGCCAGCATCCGGCCGCTGGGTCAACAATCGCCACACCGGCCGGTAAGATGGGCCGACTCGCGCCAGCACACCGCCGCTAGCACCCCAGGTTTCCGCCGTGTTCTCGACTTACAACCAATCGGGCGTCTCGTTTGCCTACCCAGAAAACTGGACGCTCGACGAGGACTCCGACGACGAAGCCCGCCTCAGCGTGACGGTCACCAGCCCGAATACCGCCTTCTGGACGCTGCTCGTCTACAACGAGACCCTCGACCTGTCGCACGTGGTGGAACAGGCCGTTGATGCCCTCAAGGCGGAGTACCCCGTGCTAGAGACCACCGAAGCCATCGACGAGGTCGCCGGCGAGCCACTCTCCGGCCTCGACGCCAACTTCTTCTACCTCGATCTGACGAGCACGTGTCGGGTCCGGGCGCGGCACGTGGGCGGCTCGACCTACCTGATGATGAGCCAAGCCGAAGACCGTGAGTTCGAGCGGGTCGATCCCGTGTTCGGGGCAATCACCCAGAGCCTGCTCACGGAGACACCGACCGACGAAGCGTGAGCCTAGTCGTCGCTTCCCATGTTCCGGCGTAGCAGCCAATCGCCGAGCCGTGGCGAGAGCTGCGACAGGACGAAGAGCAGGCGCGCCTTTGCCGGGACGACCAACTCGCGGCGGCCCTCGCGCGACGCCTTGAGGATCTCGGCAGCGAGCCAATCGGGATCGATCGCCTTGACCTTCGCCCCACCGCCCGGCTTCTTGGCGGCGTCGGGTAACGCCTTGGACTCGGCGTTGTATCGCTGGCCGGCATCGTCGCGGGCGATCGGGCCGGGGCACACCAGGAGTGTCTTCAAGCCAGCCGGTCCGAGCTCCATCCGCAACTGCTGGGCGAGCGCACCAAGCGGGTGTTTGCTCGCCGAGTAAGCCCCCAGATAAGCCGGGGCGACGCGTGTGGCGAGAGAACCGATCAGCACCAACCGACCGTTGCCGGCGGCAAACGTCTCGCCCAGGGCAGCCGCCAGCTCAGCGGCGGCGAAGAAGTTGATCGCCATCAGCCGCTCGAACTCGGCCCGCGGCGTGTCAACGATCTTCCCGCGAGTCGAGAGTCCCGCGGCGTGGCAGACGAAATCGAGCGGCTGTTCTTCTTGAACCTCGCGGATCACACGCGTTGGTTCCCCAGCAACCGAGAGATCGGCCGTTTTCACCCCGAACTGGGCGCCAGGGAAGCGTTCCCTCAGCTCGTCGCCGGCGGCTTTCAGGCGGTCCGCGTTGCGTCCGACCAGAGTCACCTTCATGCCCGCCGCGGCCGCCGCCTGGGCAATGGCGAGCCCCAAGCCCGACGATCCGCCGGTGATAAGGCCGTGTTTTCCGGATTCTGGTCCCTTTTCCATGCCGGAGAGCTTATCGGCCCGCCCCACGCCCCGCCACGGCTAGGCCAGCCGGAAAAACCGTTATGAACGGCATCGTAGACCCCGCAGAGTGAAGTCAGGTGGATTCGACGCTTCACGGGCGGCCGTTTAAGTGCGAAACTTTGCCACACCCCGCCTCGGACTGCCGCTGCCCCTCTGCGGGCACCCGATCCGAACTCAAGCCCACCCATCCAACCCCGGTCGAAGCAGCCATGTCAGCGCCCGAATTGCTGGAAGACCACGCCCCGTCGCCAGCCGACGCCACGACCCCGTTGGCCGAAGCCGCCCGCACGTCCATCTCCACGCCGCTCCCCAAGCCGCAATCGATGCCCACTTCTTCCGAAATCCGCGGCCGCGCCCGCACGAAGATCGTCGCCACCGTTGGACCGGCCTGCTCAGAGCCGGAGATGCTCAAGAAGCTCGCGTTGGCAGGGGTCGACGTCTTCCGGCTCAACATGGCCCACGGCACGACCGAGCAGCAGCAGGTCAACGTCGATAGCATCCGGCGGATCAGCGAAGAGCTCGACCAGCCGATCGCGATCCTCGCCGACCTCGCGGGGCCGAAGTTCCGGCTCGGCAAAGTCGAGGGCGACCCGCTCTTCTGTGAAGCGGGGGCCGAGTACTTCATGGTCGAGGGCGATCAGCCCGGCGCACCGAACGAGTTCACGTGCAGCTACAAGCCGCTCGTGAAGGAGTTGGAGGTTGGCAACCACGTCATGCTGGCCGACGGCACCGTCAGCATGCGGGTGACCGAGAAGACCCCCGGCCGCGCCAAGATGGTGGTCGTTCAGCAGGGCACCATCCGCAGCCGCCAGGGCATCAACCTGCCGGACGTGAAGCTCAGCGCGCCCGCGATCAGCCGGATCGACCACGAGAACGCCGAGTGGGCCGCGAAGGCAGGGGTCGACTTCGTCAGCCTCTCGTTCGTTCGCAAGCCGGACGAGGTCAACGCGCTGAAGGACATCCTCCAGTCGAACGGCTCCGAAGCGCTCGTGATCGCCAAGATCGAGAAGCGTGAGGCGCTCGAGCGCCTCGACGAGATCGTCGCCGCCGCCGATGGCGTGATGGTCGCGCGAGGCGACCTGGGTGTGGAGATCGATGTGGCCGAGATGCCGATCGAGCAGAAGCGAATCATCAGCACGTGCCATCGGCACGAGAAGCCGGTCATCATCGCGACCCAGATGCTCGACAGCATGCACGACGCGCTGCGGCCGAAACGCTCCGAAGTGACCGACGTCGCCAACGCCATCCTGGACGGCGGCGATGCCTGCATGCTGTCCGGCGAGACGGCTATCGGCAACTACCCGCTCGAAACGGTCCAAATGATGAACCGCATCGCGCTGGCAACCGAGAGGAGCCTTGCCGATAACCCGCTCCGCACCGTGGACGCGGTCCCGGTCGGCAAGCGCCTGCACGACGTGACCCGCGCCGTCGTGATCGGGGCCGGTTCGATGGCCCACACGCTGCGGGCGAAGCTGGTCGTCGCCGCGAGCTTCTCGGGACGCACGGCGCTGGCCCTCTCGCAGCAACGCAACTTCGTGCCGACCATCGGCGTGAGCTCCTGCGAGCAGACGCTCCGCAAGATGTGCCTGCTGTGGGGCGTGACCCCGCTCCGCGGGGCCCCGGCGTGCGACACGCAGGGCCTGATCCGCTTCATGGACGCCTGGGCGATCGAGCAGGGCTTCGCCTCGAAGGGAGACCGCATCGTCATCGTCGGCGGCTCCCACCTAACCGCCGGCGAAGACGGCCAAACCGAGATGACCGCCGGCGTGCACGACATCGTGATCGTGCATGAAGTCGAAGGGGCGTGATATAGTGGGGTGTCACCTACGAAAGGGCTTACACATGGTTTCACTCTCGGCTGATCTGCAAGACTCGATTCGATCACGAGTCGATTCAGGGCCCTACCGATCCGAAGAAGAGGTAGTGAGGGCTGCCCTAGAAGCATTGGCCGAGCGTGAGAAGGCAGCCGACATCGCTTCGATTCAGCGAGGGTTGGCAGACCTCGAGGCCGGGCGATGCCTACCCGCGGAAGAGTCTGAGGCCAATTGTCGCGAGCGATTCGGTCTGGACGGGGTGCTGTGAAGTACCAGCTGGTCATCGCAAGCGAAGCGCAGAACCAGAGAGATTCAGAGCTCACATACTACAGTGATCGATCAGCGAAATACGCTGAGAGATGGTATGCGGCTTACTTGGCAACCCTTCGCGTTCTCAGGACGACACCAGATCGGTATCCAAGAGCACGCGAAGCCGACGAGGTGCTGGTGGACCTCCGCGAGGCGTACTTCGGGGTCAAGCCGAGGCGACCAACGCATCGCTTGCTGTATGTGATCGTTGGCGAGGAGGTTCGCATTGTCACCTTGAGACACCATGCCCAGGCCGACTGGCGATACTGAGACGATGCTCACCAGCAGCGGCCGCGATACCCGTGGTAGCCGTGCCCGAACTGGAACACGACCCGCGGGCGGGGCGGCTCGTAGTAGTAGACGGGGCGTTCCACGACGACCGCGGCGGGACGCTGCCGCACGGGGGCGAGCGTCGGCGGGCCGGCGGTCGCCGCTTGTTGGGCCGCCACGATCACGCGGTCGCTGACGCCGGATCGCTTGAGGTCGATCAGGCCCTGGGGGCTCAGGTCGAGCCGGGCACCGCGTTGCTGAATGGCACCCATGATGACCGTCTCGCCGAGGCCGGCACGCGTCATCTCGGCTAGGTCGTAGTTGGTAACCGCGAGGGCTTGTGCCCGTTGGTTAGCTTGCTGCGTAGCGGCGTAGCCGTAGGCGGCTTCGCGCTGGTCGGCCGCATCACGCGAGCGGCCAAACAGGTTGCCGGCGATCGCCCCCACGCCGGCCCCGATCAACGCGCCCTCGGGCGACTTGCCCTCCGAGCCGCCGATCAACGCCCCGGCGATCGCGCCGAGCGCTCCGCCCTTCACGGTCCCTTCGGCCGTGTCGTTGCGGTAGTAATCTCGTGGCGGGGCGTAGCCGTACTGGGCCGCGGCCTGCGACGTGATGGCGAGCAACAGGACGAACGTGAGGGCTTTCATCGGTTTGCGATCCAGAGGGACCAAACGGCGGACGCGCGGAGTGCGCGGCAGACCGTACACGAATATCGTCGCCCGGGCGAAGGCGAAATCAGACAATCGAAGCCGGGGCGTCATGTCGCCGCTAGCATTGCCACTACGGCCGGCTCGCGACCTCGGCCGGGGCATTGGCGAGTTCTTCGGTCATCCGCGTGACCAAGTGCATGCTGCTCGAAGGCCCGGCGAAGCCCAGCACCCGGCGATCGACGTCCAGCCGCTGAGAGATGATGCGTCCCGCGTCGATATCGAAGCGGACCGTGCCGGTTGCGACGCGGTGAGCCAACTGGGCGTCGATCTGCGGCGTGGTCGGAGAGACCACTTGGAAGCGGCTCTCGATCACCGCCACGCCGGCGCTGGCTGATTTGAGCGTCAGCTTGCGCTGAGCCTTGATCATCTTGGTGCCGCTCTCGCCGACGTTGACACGGATCTCCGCGGGCTGGGTCCACGAATCACCGACGGCAACCTTGGTTTCCGGCAGGAGCATCACGATCTGCTCGTGCGGATCGACGCCGTCTTGGTGGTGCTTAATCTCCCGCTTAACGATCTCGCCGCGAGGCGACATGCGGATCGAACTGAGCGGGATGCCAACGGCCCGGGCCGCGTCCTCAAAGCCCGGCCCTGGTTCCTCTTTCGAGGTGCTGTCAAAGACCATTTCGGCACGGTCGGGCAGCTTGTTCTCCATGCGGACCCGCTCAACGGACGTAAGGAACTCAATCTCCCCGTCCGGCATCACGTCGATGACCTTCCAGACCTTCAGCGAGACGGTCTTCGTCTGGGCTTTCTGGGTCGTCCCCTCCATCGTGTTACGCACGCTGGAACGCTGATCGACCTCCCACTTGAGCGTCTCGCCCGCCTTAAACTGGTAGCGGAGCAGGTGCTTGCCCGACCCATCGCCCCGGGCGGTGAGTGGGAGTGCTAGCAAGAGGGCAGCGAGGGCAACGGTTCGCATCGGTCGGCGTCCTTGCACGACTTGGTGGTTTAAACACAGAGCCACGGGGGCGCTGAGCAGACGGGAGGAGACCGGAGATTCGGTCTTGGGTCAACAGGAGAATGGGACCGAGTTACCGGTCACGCGGGCGGCGGCCCCAGCCCAGTTTCTCGCGTAGCGTGTGGTAGTACGTCTGGCCGGCGACCTCGACCAATTGGAAGACGGCCGGCGCCCGTTCGACACGGACCGTGTCGCCCGATTCGAGGGTCGCCACCACTTGGCCATCGACCAGGAAGCTCGTGCCGGCATTCGGGGAAGGCACGGTCAATTCGTAGGTGCGGTCGGCCGAGTCGATGACCGGCCGTACCGTGAGCGTGTGGGGGTTGATCGCCGAGACGAGCAGGGCGGCCAAGTCCTTGCGGAGGATTGGGCCGCCGACGGCCAAGTTATGGGCCGTCGAACCGACCGGCGTGCTGATGAGCATGCCGTCGGAGCCGTAGGTCGCCGCCAGGTCGCCGTCGATTCGCAGATCGACCTCGATCATCCCGAACGGCTCGCCGGCGAGGATGGCCGCCTCGTTGAGGCCGAGCCGCGATTGGATGACCTCGCCGGAGCGGACGAGCGAGCACGCGATCATCAGGTGATCGACCAAGCGAAAGCGTCGCTCGGCGACTTCGACCAGGGCGGTCTCCAGGTCGTCCGGGTGCGTGCCGGCGAGGAAGCCGAGCTTGCCGAGGTTCACGCCGACCGTCGGGATCTGGTTGGTTCCCATCCGCCGGGCCGATCGTAGGATGGTGCCGTCGCCGCCCATGGCGATGGCGATCTCGGCCCCCTGCGGGTCGAACGGGGCGTCGAGGTCAGACTCGGTGGCGACGATCGGCAGCAACCGCTCGATCGCGGGCCGCAGTGCCTCGGCGCGAGCCGCGAGGTCCGGCCGCGAGCCGTCGTACATCAAGATCGCTGAGGGGGGAGTTGCCATGCCCATCAGCTTAATCGCCAGACCGGATTCGCCACAGAGAGCACACCACGATCAAGCGGACCTCGGCACTAGCCAGCCAAGTTGGCCGCCGGGCTGGCGGCCAGTTCTTCGCACGCTTTGGCGATGCCGGCCGTGTCGATGCCGAGGTCGGCGAGCAGCTCGCCGCGGTCGCCGTGGTCGACATAGGCGTCGGGGATGCCGAGCCGCTTGAGGCCGGCGGTTGAGACGCCCGCGTCGCAGCAGGCCTCGAGCACGGCCGATCCGAAGCCGCCGGCGAGGGCCGCCTCTTCGACGGTCACGGTGAACGGGCTCCGCTCGATGATCGGGACGATCGTGTCGGCGTCGAGCGGCTTGATAAAGCGGGCGTTGACGACCGATAGGTCGAGCCCCTGCTCTTCTTTCAGGCGATCGGCGGCGGCGAGGCAATCGAGCAGCGTCGCCCCGCCCGCGAGGATCGCCCCGTCCGGGCCGTCGCGGAGGACTTCCGCCTTGCCGAGTTCGATCGGCGTTCGCTCGGCATCGACCGCGATGGCAGCCGCCTTCGGGTAGCGGATGGCACACGGGCTGCTGTGCTGCAACGCGAAGTCGAGCATCGGCGGCAGGTCGCCGGCGTCGCCCGGTGCCATGACGACCATGTTCGGGAAGACCCGCAGGTAGCTGAGGTCGAAGACGCCGTGGTGGGTCGCGCCGTCGGGGCCGGAGAGGCCGCCGCGGTCGAGCATGAAGGTGACCGGCAGGTCCTGCAGAGCGACCTCTTGGAAGATATGGTCGAACGAACGCTGCAAGAACGTGCTGTAGATATCGACGATCGGCCGCATGCCGACCTTGGCTTGGCCGGCGGCGAAGGCAACGGTGTGGGCCTCGCAGATGCCGGTATCAAAAAACCGCTCGGGGTAGTCCTCGCGGAGCTTCTCCAGCTTGTTGCCTTGGCACATCGCCGCGGTCATCACGGTCACGCGGTCGTTGGCTGCCATCGCCGCGTGAATCGAATCGCTGGCGACATGCGTGAAGGTCCGACCGCCCGACTTCTTCATCGAGACCACCCGGTCACGGTCCGAGTCGTCTCGCTCGATCACCGGCGGGGCATGGAACGTCACGGGGTCTTCCGCGGCGGGGCGGAAGCCGTGCCCCTTCTCGGTAACAACATGCAGCAGCACGGGTCCATCGCCCGCTTTGACCATCTTTAGATACTTCTTGAGCAGCCCGATATTATGGCCGTCGATTGGGCCGTGGTACCGCATGCCAAGGTCTTCGAAGAACATGCCGCCGTGCAGGCCGGCCTTCGCGGCTTCTTTCATCTGCGCGAGCAGCCGCTCCGCCGGATCGCCGAGCACGGGGACCTTCGAGAGCACGCGGGCGACTTCCTCTTTGAGGCCCGAGTACATCGGATTCATCCGCAAGCGATCGAGGTAGTCCGCCACGCCGCCGACGCGGGGGCAGATCGACATCTTGTTGTCGTTCAAGATGACCAGCAGCCGCTTGCCGTCCCGCTTGATATTGTTGAGCGCTTCGTAGACGACGCCCGACGGGAAGGCGCCGTCACCGATCACCGCAACGCTCCATCGCCCTTCGTGGTCACGCAGGTGGGCGTCGCCGCTCGCCAGGCCGTGGGCGGTCGAGACGCTCGCGCCGGCGTGCCCGGTGACGAAGAGGTCGTAGTCGCTCTCTTCGGGGTTCGGGTAGCCCATCAGGCCACCCTTGGTGCGGATGCTCGGGAACTCGTCGTAACGGCCCGTGATCAGCTTGTGCGGGTAGATCTGATGGCCGGTGTCCCAGATCAGCCTGTCGTGAAGGAAGTCGAAGGTCGTGTGCAACGCCAGGCACAACTCGACCACGCCCAGGTTCGACGCGAAGTGCGCACTACGGGCCTCGACCAAGTTGCACAGCGTATCGCGCATCTCCGAAGCGACCTGCTCGAGCTGCTGGCGCGAGAGGCCGTCGAGGTCGCGGGGCGACGTGATCGTTGGCAGGATGGGCTTGGCGTCGGGCATCTTGCGTTCTGCTAGGTGGTGCCGCTGTCGATCCGTCGCGGCGTCGCTGTGTGTGTAGTTGCTGGGGGCTCTGTTCGAGGCTATCGATCTCTCTGGAGAATCTGTCGCGAGAGCCTCCTGAGTGGTTCCGCTTGGGGTCCAAAACCTTCGAGGGCTTGCTCGGCTCTTTCGGCCAGCTTCGCCGCGTAATCGCGGCTGGCGTCGATGCCGATCAGGCTGGGGTAGGTCAGCTTGCCGGCCTCGGCGTCTTTGCCGACCCGCTTGCCGACGGCCGTCTCGTCGCCCGCCGCATCGAGCAGGTCGTCGGTGACTTGGAACAGCAAGCCGATCGCATCGCCATAATCGCTCAGTGCTTTGATCTGCGTCGAACCAGCCCCGGCGGTCAGCGCCCCGAGCCGGAGCGAGATGTTGATCATCGCGCCGGTTTTGCGGCGGTGAATGGCTTCGAGGTGGGCGAGCCGGGCGTCGATCGCCACGGGAGCCGCCTCGGCGCCGGCGAGGTCGTCGGCTTGTCCGCCAACCAGCATCGCTGGCCCGGCGGCATGGGCCAGCTCTCGGCAAGCCAGGGCAGCGACACCAACGGGCGTTGCCGGTCCGGCGAGGGTCTCAAACGCCAGGGCCAGCAGGGCATCGCCGGCGAGGATCGCCGTTGGCTCGTCGAATTGCTTGTGGACGGTCGGTCGGCCGCGACGCAGGTCGTCGTCGTCCATCGCCGGCAGGTCGTCGTGGATCAGCGAGTAAGCGTGGATGAACTCGACCGCACAGGCCGAGGGCAACGCCGCAGAACGCTCACCACTGCAGGCTTCGGAGGCCAGCAGCACCAAGCGGGGGCGGAGCCGCTTGCCCGGGCCGAGCACGGCGTAACGCATCGCTGCAATCAGGCCCGCCGGGCGCCCCGGGGCTTCGCCGAGGGCCGTTCGAAGGGCCTCTTCGATCGCCGCTTGGTTGGCGGCATCGCGTTCCGCTCGATCGGTGTCCACGGGCGTGTCGGGCGTGGCGTCGGTTAGCATCGAGAGCGTCGGGCGTGGCGAGCGGGGGTGGCAAGGCAACCTCGGCCTGCCTAATGCTTAACCCCGCGTCTCCGGTGGCGATTAACCCCCCGGCCGACAAGCGGAACGCACCGGCTGGTGGGCTCTAACGCCTTGAGACGCAACAAGATCGGGCTCTTGTTCGTCCGATGCAGTCTAGAAGAGCCGAGTCGAATCGTCCACGCCTTCCCCTTCTGCGGTGGGGGGCGAGGCGGCCGAACGTTTGCGCGACCGCGCACCGGGCGTCGTTTCGCTGGCGGTCGCCGTATCGTCGAACGGCTGCGTGACGGGGTTCCCTTCGGCATCGATCCCGCTCAGCAGCGTGATCCGGCGTTCGGCCGATTCGAGCTGGGCGTGGCATTGCTTGAGCCGTTTGACGCCGTCTTCGTAGCGTGCGAGGGCATCCGCGAGGCCGAGGTCGCCCCCTTCGAGGTCGGCCACGATCGCCTCGAGCTCGGCGAGCGACTCCTCGAACGGGGCGGTTTCTTCGGTCTTTGGCTTCGCTTTCTTCTTGGCCATGGGGGGTTCGCTATCCGGTTTTCTCGGTCGATTCGACGAGGCTGATGATTTGGCCGCCGGCCACACGCGTCTGCAATCGATCGCCGGCGGTTACGGCGTCGGCCGATCGGACGACTTGGCCGTTGGTATCGGTGGTCAGGCTATAGCCCCTTTCCAACACGCCGAGCGGGCTCAGCGTGTGCAGTTTGCCGGCGAGAGCTGCGAGATTTGCTTGGCCTCGTTCGACGGCACGCCGGACCGCCAACGCGCCGCTGCGGTCGAGGTCATCCAGTCGGCGCGACCAGTCTTGCAACGCCGCATGGGGTCGGGCGAACGGCCTGGCCGACTCGACGCGCTCGACCCGTTCGCGGCCAATCGCGACCCGCCGGCGGATGGTGCCGTGCAGCCGGCCGCCGAGCCCTCGCAGCCGGTCGGTGAGCTCATCGGCCGACGGCACGACCCGCTCGGCGGCTTCGCTCGGGGTGAGCGCTCGCACATCGGCGGCGAAGTCGGCCAGCGTCACGTCGATCTCGTGCCCGACCGCCGAAATCGTGGGGACTTCCGATGCGGCGATCGCACGGACGACGACCTCTTCGTTGAAGCACCAGAGGTCTTCCAAGCTGCCACCGCCGCGGCCGATGACCAACGCGTCGAGCCCCGGGGCGAGGCGGTTCGCTTGGCGGATCCCCTCGGCGATCTCCTCGGCGGCCCCGTCGCCCTGGACGCGGGCCGGGATGACAAGCACCTCGATCCCTCGCCAGCGACGGTTGAGCACTTGCAAGAAGTCACGCACCGCCGCGCCGGTTGGGCTGGTCACGAAGCCGATCCGCCGCGGGAACGCGGGCAGGGGGCGTTTGCGGCTCCGCTCGAAGAGGCCTTCGGCGGCGAGTTTCTCCCGCAGCTTCCGCAAGGCAAGCTCGAGCGCCCCGACGCCCTGCGGCTGGGCCTGTTTGACGACGAGTTGGTAGCTGCCACGCGGTGCGTAGACATCCACGCTGCCGTGGCAGACCAGTTCGAGGCCGTCTTGCAGGTCGAACCGCAGCCGAGAGGCCGAGCCACGCCACATGACGGCCCGGATCTGCGCGTCGTTGTCCTTGAGCGTGAAGTAGCAGTGCCCGGAGGAAGGCCGCGAGAAGTTGGAGACCTCGCCGGCGACCCAGACATCCTGGAAGCGGGATTCGAGCGTCCCTTTGATCTGGGCGGTCAACGCGGCAACCGACATCGGTTCGGTGCCGGTGGCGTCGGATTGGCTTCGGGCTGCGCTCATGGTTCCTCCGTGACGCCCCGCATTGTGACGCCACCCGGCGCCGAGCGACACACCCCTACACGCCGGCCCAATCGCCGGTGAAGACCTCGACCGCCGGCCCGGTCATCAGGACGTGGCCGTCCGACTCACGCCATTCGAGATCGAGCTCGCCGCCGAGCAACTCGATGGTCACGCGTCGCTCGGCACGCCCGGTCAACGCGGCGGCGA
>CAYGUP010000039.1:0-39706 GCA_964353155.1 uncultured Planctomycetaceae bacterium
GTGGGGTGGGCCCCGGGCCCCAAACCCCTGGGGCGGGGAATGGGGGGGGGGGGGGGGGGGCGGGGGGGAGGCATGCGGGGGTGGGGGGGACACCGCTAGCATCGGAATGCCGACTCGGCAAACGACACCGACTAGGAAAGATTTCCGGTGTGCGCAAAGGCTCCCGATGGGGCGATTGTTCCGGCGTGGCGGCCCTTGCGGCTGATTCGGGCCGCCGGCGGCGAGTCCGTGTTGCCACCCGCCGGGGGCGTTGCTACGGTCCGCCTGCCTTCTCGGCACGACCCTTACAACCCGCTGCGACGCCCCCCGCGAGTCTCGGCATGCCGCACGCTTGCCCGCTGTCCCGTCTTCTGCCCGCCCTCGCCGTCCTGGCGGGGGTCGCGGCTGGCTGCAACTCGGTGCAGAACCAGACGCTCAACTCCGAGGGCGTGGCCCTCTACAAGCAGGGCGCCTACCAGCAGGCGGCCGGCAAGTTCCAGGAGGCGATCGCCAAGCGGCCCGACCTGGGCGACGGCTACTACAACCTGGCGGCCGCGATGCACCAATCGGGCATCCGCTTCAACCGCCCCGACGACCTCAAGCAGGCCGAGGTCCTCTACAACCAAGCCCTCGAGCGTTCGCCCGATCACGTCGAGTGCTACCGCGGCCTCGCGGTGCTGCTCAACGAGACCAACCGGCGCGACGCCGCGTTCCGGCTGATGAACAACTGGGCCGTCGCGAGCCCGAACAACCCGAACCCCCACGTCGAGCTCGCCCGGATCCTCGAAGAGGGCCAACGCCCCCAAGAGGCCGAGGCCCAACTCGTCCGGGCCCTCAACGTCGAGCCCAACGACGCCCGCGCCCTCGCGGCGCTCGGCAGGCTGCGGGACCAAGCGGGCAACCACTTGCAGGCGATGCAGAACTACCAGCGATCGTTGGAGATCAATCGCTTCCAGCCGCAGGTCGCCGCTCGCGTGGCGACGCTGCAATCGGCCGCCGGCGGAGCGGTTGGCGGCCTCTCGACCAGCGGCACCGGCGGCACGCGGCTGGCCGACCAATGGCGTGCCCCGTCGGTCCGCTACTGAGCCCGCCGCCGCCGGCTAAATCGTTTTGTCGCACGGTTTTGTCGCACCGACGAAACGCCGCGTTGGCCTGAAATCGGCCCCTTTGGCTACGCAAGCCGTTACGCTGCAACGGGTTGGTGTTTTGTCGCATGGTTTCGATGGGCAAAGGCCGGCTGAGCCTTGAGGGCTCCGCACCGGCCCATTTTAAATGAGCACGCCGTCACTGGCAGAGTCTTTTGGCCAGCCCCGCCGCGCCGAGGCAGCCTAAGCGGATCCACTCGCACCCTGAACCGAGCCGCGCCCGTCAGGAAGCGACGAACGAACTGCGCCGACATCAGAGGGTGACAAGCCGTTTCGGTCGCTTCCTGACGCGCGGGGCTCAGCGTTGCAGGGCTCTGTTTGTGTGTTTTGTTGCTTAGCTGGTAGGATCGACCGCGGGCCGGGGAGCCCCTCTTGTTTGGAGCTGTCGATGAGACGCTCTCGTTTTGGGCTGAAGCTAGTTGAAGGCTTGGTGGTCCTTGCCATCCTAGGGCTCTTGCTAGCCATTCTCTCACCGTTGGGTCGCCGATGCGCTCGCGAACCGGCAAGGCGCAATCAATGCCGCAACAACATGAAGCAGATCGGGTTCGCCCTGCACACCTATCACGAGGTCCATGGATCATTCCCGCCCGCGTATACCGTCGATGAAGAAGGCAATCGACTCCATAGTTGGAGAACGTTGATCTTGCCCTACCTGGAAGAGCAGGCTCTCTACGAATCGATCGATCTTAAGAAGCCCTGGAACGACCCAGTCAATGCCCAAGCGCGTGAAACGATAGTACCCGCCTACACCTGCCCGAGCGCTACGTGCGAAGAAGACCTCACCACTTATCAGGCGGTCGTAGGGGAAGGCTTCGTCTTCAACGGTGCCAAACCGACCCGGATTGAGGATATCAAAGACCCCCTCGGCAAGACCCTCATGTTTATCGACAGCAGTAGCCAAGACGCGGTCCCTTGGATGTCGCCTGAGGATACCAACGAAGCGACCTTGCTCACATACGACGGCGAGACGCGTGGTCTGCATCACGTGCAAGTCTTCCTCGGCGGATTCGCGGATGGGCATGCCGCTGCGATCTCGGTTGATAGCCTGCTAGACGACCGGCGTGCGATGCTTACGGTTGCCGGCGGAGAGAAGATCGACGCAGGGCTGTGAGTCTGAATCCTTCCAAGACCATCAAAGGACCGATCCAACTGAACCAAGCAGCGATTGGATAAGTCCATAGAACGCCCGCCATATCGGATAGCCCGCCAATCAAACGCAGGACCACCGCCGACGCGAGCAGCGCGTAGCAACGTTGCATCCAGCGGCGGTGGTCGCCGAAGCGGCGGGCGATGGCGGCGTGCCAGCCTTGGACGGTGACCACGGCCGTCACGATCGAGAGCGTGGCGAAGCCGAGGCCGGCGACCCAGCCGGTGGCCGCGTACGCCGACATCCACAGCCCGCTCGGCACGACCGCCAGCAGGATGCAAGCGACTTGCACGCGGCCGAGGCGGCGATGCCAAGCCGGCCACCGCCGTCGGAAGCGATCGCTCAGCAGCAACAGCCCCGCGGCCAGCGTGAACGGTCCGCTGGTGATATGCGTGTAGAAAGCGACGGCGTACGCGCCCCAGAAGTAGGGACGACGTCCCAGCAGGAAATCGGCTTGGAAGCGGGGCGGGAAGTAGTCCGGGTAGCTCAGCAGGACGACCACCACGGTCTTCACGGCTAGCGCCGCGAGGAGCCAGCCAACGAGGGTCAGCAATCGCTCGGCCAATCGAGTTCGCATCCCACCAGAGTAACACAACCCGACCGCCGGCCAGCCGGGAGCGTCAGCGACTGGACCGACCCACCAAACGTGTCATCGATTCACAACCGAATCACCAACACGGAAGTTTTCCAGCAACTACGATCGAACGCATGCGGCATTGGTTGCTCACCAACACGACTTACGGCACTTGGCTGCCGGGTGATGCCCGGATGAGTGTCACGGATCTCACGGGTCGGAGCGAGATCACGCAGCCGCTCCCCAAGCTCGAACGCCATGCGGCCGGGCTGCAACGGGGTCGATCGATCCTGCTCACCCCGCCGCAAGCCGAATCGCTCTGCCATCAGTTCCAAGAGACGGCCGCCCATCGTGGCTGGAAGTTGCTCGCTTTATCGATCATGGCTAACCACTTTCACCTGGTCGTCACCGTTTGCGAGGATCCCGATCCCAGGCGAGTTTTGGCTGACTTCAAGGCATACGGCAGTCGATGCCTGAACCGCGAGTTCGGCAAGCCTGCCAATGGGACTTGGTGGACCACCAAGGGCTCGAAGCGGAAGCTGCCCGACGAGCGGGCTGTTGCTAGTGCGGTCAATTATGTGTTGCACAAGCAGCCGCGGCCGTTGGTGACTTGGTCGAGTGGGTAAGCGTGTTGGTTAGTCGGTCCCGTCGCTGACGCTCTGAGCTTGCCGATCGTTCTGACGGTGTTGATCGTGCCAGCGGTTTTCTAGTTCTTGGCAGGCTTGGTCAAGTGAAGCGGCCGGGTCGATTCGGTTTGACCAGCTTTGGGCCGCTTCGCGATACGAGGGGGTCGTTAAGAGTTGGTCGAGCTTCGCCGCGACGGCGGGGCCGCGGAAGCGTTTCCGTGAGAGCTCTTCGGCGACGCCAAGCCGGCGGAGTCGCCAGGCGTCGTCGTGTTGGTCGAAGGCCATCGGCTGGATCAACTGCGACACGCCCGCCGCGAGGCCGCGGGCGCTGCTGCCGATGCCGCCGTGGTGGACGAACGCGGCCGAACGCTCCAGGAGCCGGGCGAGCGGCGTGAAGCCAGGGGCGAGGATCGTTTCGGGCAACTCATCGGGGAGTTGCTCTTGGTACTTGGTGAGCAGCACGCCGCGGCGATCGAGTCGGTGGCAAGCGTCGATGGCGGCCGCGAAGAAACGCTCGCCATGCCGCATCGCCGAGCCGGGCGTGAAGACAATCGGCGGGTCACCCGCGTCGAGGAAGGCTTCGACCTCCGGCGCGAGTTGTTGGCCGCGACCGGCGGCCGCATCGCCGAGCGGGAAACCGGTGGCGACCGTTCCGGCGGGCCAATCGCTCGGCAGGTTGCCGTCTGGCGAGACGAACCAATCCGGGAAGAGGCCGAGCGGCGGGGCGACGCCGTAGTACCAATCCCAGTAGCTTCCGCGGAGTCGCGTTAGCCCTTGCTTCGCCCGGAAGGCTTCCAGGTCACGCACCGCGATCCGCTTCAAGACGAGTTGTTCGGCGGCGGCAAACTGGAGGCGATGCAGCCAGCGCGGGGCGCCTGGCCATGCGAAGCCGGCCGGCATTCGGGGTGGCGACTCGTTGCTCCAAATCGCCATCGGGGCGTAGACGACCGAGGCGACGGGCGTGTCGTGCGTCTCGGCGAAGATGCGGCTGGCCAAGTCGAGGCCATGGGCGGCGATGACCGTCTCGCCCGGTTGATAGAGCTCTTGCAGCAGCGAGTAGAGCTCCTCCAAAACGCCAATCGCCCCGTACCGGAAGACGACGTGCAGCCCGCCGGTTGGCGACCAGAGGTCCTTGCGGGCGGTGAGGGCTTCGTAGTCCTCGGCCGACATGACGAAGGCCGGTTCGAGGCCCGCCTCGCGGACGGGCCGCTCGAAGTAAGGGTTGGTGATCAGGCGGACGTCGTGCCCGCGATCGCGCAGGGCGAGCCCGAGCCCGATCATCGGGTAGACATCGCCGTAGCTTCCGAGGGCCGTGAGCAGACAGAGCATACGACTATTCTAGGGATTACCGGCTCGGCGAACGCGGGGCGGCCGCTTTTCTTTTGCTTGTCGCGACGCCCGGCGGCCGCGACAATGGTCGTATGTCCGAGCCGCCGCCCCCCGATCCCCGCCAACCCGACGCCGGTCGCTACCGTGACCGGATCGAGGTCTCCGACCCCGACGACGATTTCGAGTACGAGGTCGAGCCGGTCGATGAGGAGCTGATCGCCCGCGAAAAGGCCCGCGCACGCCAAGAGGTCATCAAGGCCGAGGCGGCGGTCGATGTCGATGCCGTCTATCGTGAGCTCGACGGGCGCGACCAATTCGACGCGGCTTTCGAGAAGTTCCGCGCCAAGTTCTCCTTGAAATCGCTGCTGATCACGATGACCGTCGTGGCGGTGGTGCTCGGAATCGGCGGGTCGGGCCTCTTCAACGGGACCACCTTCGCCGGCTTCATCTTTGTCTCGCTGATCGGGCTCGGGCTGGCCCATGCCTGGCTTAACTTCGAGGAACGGAAGCGGCGCGCAGCGGTCCTCGCCCGACGCGATCGCCAGGTCCGCCGCGCGGAGCACCTCGCCAACCACCCGGACGTGCCCTACGAGGAAGAGGACGACGAGCCCGATCCGGCGGGGAACCCGTTCACCGAGTTCGTCGGCTCGCTGACCACGGTGCCGCGTTTCAGCATCGCCGAACTGATGATCTCGACGACGGTCGCGTCCTTCGTGCTGGTGCTGCTGATGTTCGCCGGCAACTCGCTGCGGGCTGCTGTCGCGCTCGGTTTCGTGACCGTCGCCGGATTCGCTCTGCAAGCGGCCGATGTCCAAGTGCCGCGGCCGTTGATCCTGGCGTGGTGGCTCACGCTGTTCGGCTTCTGCCTGCTGATGCTGGGGTCCGGCATGCTGGGCGTGGCCGGCTTTGCGTTGGGTGGTGGCGGTGGCTAGCCGCCGATCGTCGCTGGCTGGGTCTGCGTGGCGACCCACTCTTCGATGAGTCCTTCGAGCACGGTCAGCGGCACGGCACCGTTTTCGAGGACGGCGTCGTGGAATGCCCGCACGTCGAACGCGTCGCCTAGTTGGTCTTCGGCCTTGGCACGCAGCTCGCGGATCTTGAGCTCGCCGGTCTTGTACGCCAGGGCTTGGCCGGGCCAACCGATGTAGCGATCGACCTCGGCGCGGATGTTCTGGGCGGACATGGCCGAGTTGTTCGTCAGGAAGTCGATGCCCTGCTGGCGGGTCCAGCCCTTGTAGTGGATGCCCGTATCGACCACTAGCCGCGACGCCCGCCAGACCTCCATCGTGAGCCGGCCGAAGTCGCTGTAGGGGTCTTCGTAGAAGCCGACCTCTTGCCCAAGCCGCTCCGCGTACAACGCCCAGCCCTCGATGAACGCCGTGAAGCCGCCGAACTTGCGTAGCGGCGAGAGGCCTTCGAGCTCTTGTTGCAACGCGATCTGCAAGTGGTGGCCGGGGACCGCTTCGTGCAGCGAGAGGGCCTGCAGCATGTACTTCGGGCGGCTCGCGAGGTTGAAGGTGTTCATGTAGAAGAAGCCGGCCTTCGAGCCGTCGCCGTTGGGTCGTTGGTAGTAGGCCATCGTGGTCTTGGGCGCGATGTACTCCGGCACCGGCTTGAGGCCGTACGGCATCCGCGGCATCCGACCGAAGAGCGCCGGCAGCTCGCCGTCGATCCGCTTGAGGATGCCGGCGGTGTAGTCGAGCAGCTCGTCCTCGGTCTGCGCGTAGAACTGCGGGTCGGTGCGGAGGAACTCAACGAACGCCGCGAAGCGATCCGGGTTATCGGTCTCGAAGCCGGTCTGGTCGATCACCTCGTCCATCTCGGCACGGATCCGTTTCACTTCGGCGAGGCCGATTTGGTGGACCTCGTCGGGCGTGGTGTCGAGGGTCGTGTACTTGCGGACGCAGTGGCGGTAATACTCGCGGCCGCCGGGCATCGCCGAGGCGCCGATCGACGCGCGGCAGTTCGGCACGTACTCGTCCGCCATGAAGACGCCGAACCTGCGATACGACGCGATGATCGAGTTCTCGATGGCGTCGCGGGCGTCGGCGCGGAGCCGCTGGTGCTCGCTCGCCGGGATCGCGTCGGGGAATTCCTTGAAGGGCTTGTAGAGCAGGCTCGCGGTTGGGTCGTCGACCAAGTGCGTATCGATCGATTGCTCGTACCCTTCGAGGATGACCGCGGGGATGGTGAGGCCTTTCTGGATGCCGGCACGCATCAGCTCGATATGGCCGTCGGCGTAGTCGCTGAACGCACGCAAGCGGGCGAGGTAGTTGTCGTAATCCTCAACCGTCTCCAGCGGCACCCAGTCCGCCAATTCGGGGAACGAGATATGGAAGCCGGTCCGATTGGTGATCGGCATGTACTGCTCGCCGAAAGCGTGCTCGATGGCCGATTCGGCCAGGGTGCGGCGGAGCAGCTTGGCCTCGATGACCTCCGAGGGCGCGAGCTGATCGCGGTCGATCTCGCCGAGCCGCACCAGGAAAGCGGCGTCCGCGGCGGCGCGGCGGTCGGCGGCGGCGACCGAGATGCTCGCGAGGCGGTCGTTGTAGCGGCGGTCGCCGTTGCGCGTGGCCGACTGCGGCCAATCCTTCTGCTTCTGCTGCCAAACGTCATCGAGCAGGAGGGCGAGTTGCTGGCTGGGAGTCTGCGCCATCGCCAAGGGGGGCGTCAACGAGAGCAGCAAAGCTAAGAGCGTTGCTCGGGCATACATGGCGGGTCTTCTTGGGGGCGAGTCGAGCGGCGGGGTCACCCCGATCAGGCTTGATCGGGGTTACCTATCAATGAGCGCTGCCACCACTCTACTACCATCGTGGCGGCTTTCCCATCAGCCTTCGCAGCAGGGTGATCTGGCCGTTGTGCATCATCTCGTGCTGGCTGCACCATTCGATCGCGCCGAGCTTGGTGGTGAACACCGGGTGCGGCGGCTGAGAGGGGACTTCGAGCGTCGCGTCGGTCTGCTCGCCGAGTTCCCGCATCGCCTGCTCGTGGATGCCGGCCAGGATCCGGAGGATGGCGTCTGGCTCGTAATTTTCGCCCGGGTCGGCGTTGGGTCGGGAGCCTTGCTTGTACTTCTTGAGGAAGTGCGTGGTAACGAGCGACTCGTCCTCAGGGATGCGGCCACGCAGCCGCTTGAGGCACAGGAAGTACTCGGCGAAGGCCATATGGCCGACGTGCCACGCGATCGGGTTCATCCCGTCGGCGGGCTGCCAGAACCAATCGCTTGGCTGCAGGCCTTCGAGCATCCGCTCGGTCATCGACCGGGCGTCGCGGATGCGTTGGAGGGCGATCGTGAGGCGTGTCGGCATGGACAAGCCTAGGGAGACGCCCGACCGGATGACCAGAGGTCAACCTAAATTGGCTCGCTCAGCGCTTGTTGAGCGGCACGAAATCGCGGGCTTGCACGCCGGTGTAGATCTGGCGGGGGCGGTAGATCCGCTTACCGGGGCTGTTCCGCATCTCTTGCCAATGGGCGATCCAGCCGGGCATGCGGCCCAGGGCGAAGAGGACCGTGAACATCTCAACCGGGATGCCGAGGGCGCGGTAGATGACGCCCGAGTAGAAATCGACGTTCGGGTAGAGCTGTCGCTCGACGAAATACTCGTCCGTCAGCGCGACCTTCTCGAGCTTCAGGGCGACATCGAAGACGGGGTCGTCGATGTGGCCGTCGTCGATCAGGTCGTGGCAGACCTGCTTGATGATCTTGGCACGCGGATCGAAGCTCTTGTAAACACGGTGTCCGAAGCCCATGAGCCGGAAACCGTTGGCCTTGTCCTTGGCCATCTCGACGTACTTCTCGACGTCGTGGCCGTCTTCGTGGATGCGGTCGAGCATCGCGACGCAGGCCTCGTTCGCCCCGCCGTGCAGCGGGCCGGACAGCGCGGCCACGCCGGCCGAGATCGAGGCGAACAGGTTCGCGTCGCTCGAACCGACCATCCGGACGGTGCTCGTGCTGCAGTTCTGCTCGTGGTCCGCGTGGACGATGAGCAGCAGGTTGAGCGCCCGAGCGGCGACCTCGCTGATCTTGTACTCCTCGGCCGGCACGCTGAACATCATCTGCAAGAAATTCTCGCAGTAGCCCAGCTCGTTGTCCGGATAAACGTAGGGCTGGCCGATCGACTTCTTGTGGGCGTAAGCGGCGATCGTCGGGGCTTTCGCAAGCAACCGCATGCTGCAGCGATGAACGTGGTTCGGGTTCCGCACGTCGAGCGAGTCGGCGTAGAACGTGCTCAGGGCATGGATCACCGAGCTCAGGATCGCCATCGGGTGGGCGTCGTGCTGGAAGCCGTCGTAGAACTTCCGCATATCCTCGTGCAGCATCGTGTGCTGACGCAAATCGGTCCGGAACTCGTCGATCTGCTCGGCGTTCGGCAGTTCGCCGTGCAGGAGCAGGTAGCAAACCTCGACGAAATCGCAGTTCTCGGCGAGGTCTTCGATCGGGTAGCCGCGGTAGCGGAGGATCCCTTCCTCGCCGTTCAAGAAGGTGATCTCACTCTGGGTCGAGCCGGTGTTGACGAAGCCTTCGTCGACCGTCACGAGGCCGGTCTGGGCGCGGAGCTTGCTGATATCGAGGCCGACCTCTTTCTCGGTGCCGGTGATCACCGGCAACTCGGTCGTCTTCTCGCCAATCGTTAGCTTGGCGGCGTCGGCCATCGACTCTTCTCCCAGAGGAATTGAACGCGGCGGGCCCGGCGGAACCGCCTCGCCCCAAATCGTGTAACTACAGAAGCTTAGCGACGTTGGGGGCGACTGCCAATTGCCGGCCGGCCGGCCGACTCGTTGCTTGCCGGCGTCACCAACGCAAAACAGGCCCCGATCCCGCGGCGGGATCGGGGCCTGTTTGCTTGTCACGTCTGTCCGCACGGGGCACGGCAAGCCGCTTCACCAGATTCAAGCGGCACGATTCGCGTCGCTCGAATCCCTGAGGCCGCGGTCGCGTGCCTCGCAGAGCACGCACGGCATATAGACCAACCCACCGCAGCCGGGGCACCGCTTCGCGACCGTTGAGCGGAAGGGGAATTGCAACACCTCCTCGGGGCCGGCCCCGTGCAACCCGCGGTCGCCGTTGGCGATCGCGTTGACCGATCCCCGGCTCACGCCGGTCTGCTCAGCGATCGCCCGCCGCGACAGGCAACCCTCGTCCAGCAATCGCTTCACTTCCAGCACTTTCTCTTTCTGCAGCATGGCCTTGGCGACTCCGGGAAAGACGAAAAACGGGTTCAACCTCTCAAGCGACCGATCTCGGTCACTCGTCGTCTTCGGGCTCGATCCAGAAGTCGCCCGGCTCAGGATGCGACTCATCATCGGGCAGAAAAAAGTCCCAATCCGGGTCGCCAAAACCACCACTCGACACCAATCCACACGATACCATGATCGCCCCCGAAAGTGAACATAAGACCACCATCAACAAGGCGTCAAACTAGCACGACGAATGGCCAAAAAGAAGCCATAAAGCTTCCAATTAATGTCTACTAAATGCTACCCCGGCGCCCTTCGAGAGGGTCCGCAGCACAAGACCGACACGAAACGCTGGCGTCGCCTGCGATTGGCGGCGTTTAGAGGCTCTGGAGCGAGGTTTTCGCTTCCTGGAAGAGCTCGGGGAGCGTCTGTTCAAGGCGTCGGCTCTGGCCCGCGGTGAGGGCCGAGAGGACCGAGCCGGCGACACGAGCCTCATCGGCTTGGCCGGTGCGTGCGTAGGCGACGACCCGGGCGGCAGCGATCACCGGGTCGCTCTGGTCGGTGCCCGGCGTGGGGTTCTCGGGCAAACGCTCGAGGGCGCGGAGCGCCTGTCGGTTCTCACCTCGGGCGAGTTCGCAGAGGGCGAGGCCCCGCAGCGCGAGGCCGTGGTAGTAGGCATCGGCGTTAGTGTGGTAGTCGATCACGGCCCGCCAAGCGGCCGGGGTATCGGTTGTCTTCGCATGGAAGAGCTGCCGCTTGACAGAATCGAACTCTTGCACCGCGGCTTGCCGAGGACGAAGCACCGGCTCGGGCAACATCGCGGCAGTGACAATCGCTCCGAGCAACAAGCCGCCTAACCCCACCAACCAGGCGCGGCGGCTGCCGCGCGGCGTCTTGCGAGACTCGGCACGCATCGCCTCGGAGAGTTGCGCAACGGCGGCACGCTCTTCTTCGGCTTGTGGGACCCAGCCCGAGAGGCTTGTCGTTGATCCCCCGACAGCGCCGACCGAGTGGCCGGCCCAGCCTTCGCTCTCCGCCAAGCGGGCCACGCCGCCGAGTCCTTCGAGCAAGTCGCCGGGCGATTGGAAACGCTCGGCGGGCGCCTTGGCCAGCAAGCGGTCGATCACCGCGGCCAGCGTGGGCGGCGTGCCGGGTCGGCGGACCGCTACCGGATCGGGCGAATCGTTGAGGTGCTGAACGGCAACCGAGAGCGGGGTCTCACCCGTGAACGGCGGGTCCCCGGTAAGCAGTTGATAAGCCGTCACGCCGAGCGAGTAGAGATCGCTGCGGGCATCAACGTCACGCCCCTCGATCTGCTCGGGGCTCATATACAGCGGGGTGCCCATCGCCACGCCGGCTTGGGTCATGCGGGGCGTGTTGGCTTCGAGCAGGCGCGCCAAGCCGAAGTCGGCGACCTTGATCGCCCCGGACCGATCGACCATCAGGTTGTCGGGTTTGATATCGCGGTGCACGAGCCCGCGTTCGGCCGCCGCCGCGAGCGCGGAACCGACCTGCCACAAGACGTCCAGCACGCGGCCCGGTTCGAGCGTCCCGTGGCGTTCCGCGTGGCGGCCGAGCGTGCCGTCGGCGACGTATTCTTGGGCCAGGTAATGCCGGCGGAGGCCATCCACTTCCGCAACGCCGACCTCGTAGACCTGCACGATGCCCGGGTGCACAAGAGAAGCCGCCGCGCGGGCCTCGTGCTGGAAGCGATCGACGTAGGCTTGGTCGCGGCAGAGTTCGGCGTCGAGGACCTTGACCGCCACCCGCCGAGCGAGCGACTGCTGCTCGGCCAAGTAAACGCCCGCCATCGCCCCACGCCCCAACTGCCGGAGCAATTGGTAATCATTGAGGCGTTGGCCGGTGAGGTCGTCCATCAAGCGGTGGCTCGGTCAGGGCGTGAGTGACTCGATGGTCAGGTGCGATGTGTAGCGTTTGAAATCACGTTCGTTGTTCGTGAGCAGTCGCGGGATGCCATTCACCAGGCAAGTCGCGGCGATGTTCGCATCGTGGATTTGCTTGCCTTGGACACGATGGCGTCGGACGATCTCAATCAGGGCCTGCCGCACGGCTTCCGTATCGCTTGCGACTCGGAACCGATCGATCATGCGAATCACTTGCTCGATCATCTCGCCGTGCGATCGGCTGCCGCGAATATCGTCTCGAGTCAGATTGACCAGCAATTCGCGGATCACCTGACCACTGATCCAAATGGCAACACCTTCAGACTCAAGGCTTCCGATACACTCAACCGACTGTCGATGCCACGGAGACACCGGCACACTCGCGTAGACCAAGACATTCGTATCGATAAAGATCGATTCAGTCTCGGTAGTCATACAAGTCTTCCCGATTAACCGTCATTCCTTCTGGCCAAGTCGTGCCTTCAAGCACCGGGAAGGGCTCGTCGCACGCTCCTGTGGGTGCTTCGTGATCGGCAACGCTGACCACGGCGACCACTTCGTGGGTCCCGGTCGGCACCTCGGCCGGCAACTGAATCACGAGTCGATGGTCTTCTCCAACGACGGCTTCGGTTTTGATCGTGTGTATCGCCATGGCGGATGACTCCTCGCGTGCAACAGAAAGTTCCCCTGTCACAGTATATCACGCGTGGAGGGTCACCGCCTTCAGGACGCGGCTGGCGGCTTCCGACTTGTTTAGCACGTAGTAGTGGATGCCGGGGATGCCGCCATCGACGAGGCCCTGGGTTTGGGCGGTCGCCTGATCGACGCCGACCTCGAATTGGGCCTCCTTGTCGTCGCCACACGCTTCGAGCTGCGCGAGGAACTCGGCCGGCAGCTTGGCGCCGCAGAGGGCGGCGATCCGCTTGATCTGCGACACGTTGGTCACCGGCAGCAGGCCAGGGATCAGCGGCACGTTGATCCCGGCGGCCTCGCACTTGTCGCGGAAGCGGAAGAAGTCGGCGTTGTCGTAGAACAACTGCGTGATGATCGCGTCCGCGCCGGCATCGACCTTCCGCTTAAGGGCCTCAAGGTCGGCCTCGGGGCTGGGCGCTTCTTGGTGGACCTCCGGGTAGCCGCCGACGGCGATGCCCATCTTCGGGAAGTCGCTGCGGATCATCTCGACCAACTCGTTCGCGTACGAGTAGCCCCCCTCGGTTGCGGTGAACTTGGTCTCGCCCTCCGGCGGATCGCCTCGCAGGGCGACGACGTTGTTGACGTCGGCTTCTTCGGCGCGGCGCAGGTAGTCGCGGATCTGGTCCGCGGTGCGGCCGACGCAGGTCAGGTGCGTGGCGACCGGCAAGTCGAACTCTCGCCGCACGCGGGCGGCGATCTCCAGCGTGCGGTCCTGCGTCGAGCCACCCGCGCCGTAGGTGCAGGTGATGTAGGTCGGCTTGAACTCGACGAGCGTCCGCGCATGGCGGAACAGGGTCTCGACCCCGGCCTCGGTCCGCGGCGGGAAGAGCTCGAACGAGAGGGCGAACGGGTTCGACGCGTAGATTTCAGGCAGACGCATGAGGAGCGATTCGCGGCGGCAAGTGCAAGGATTACTAGTCGAGATATCATGGCCGGCGGCCGCGTCTCACGCTAGGCACGCAACACAGGCCGCCCTACCACAACCGAGCCTCAGCGTTGGTGGCCACATAGTCTGACACATGACTCTTGTAGGCTTGGGCGATCTGGCGGGTCATCGGGCCGCCGCCGGGGGGCAGCTCGTGCCACTCGCCGCTGGGCAGCTTGATCGCCGCGACGGGCATCACTTCGCGTGTGGCACTGGTGAGGAAGGCCTCATCGACCCGGGCGAGGTCCTCGACGCTGAGCAAGGCCTCCTCAACCGGCCAGCCGCCTCGCTCGCCAAGCTTCCGGAGAGCGTCGCCGGTGATCCCCCGGAGGTTGCCGACCGAATCGGCAGGCGTTTGGACACGCCCGTCCGTGACTAAAAAGACGTTGCTGTTGCTCGATTCGGTGACCTGCCCCGCCGCGTTGAGCATCAGGCAATCGTCCGCCCCGAGCTCGACCGCTTCGGCGAGGCCGAGGATGTTGTTGAGGTAGTTGCCGCTCTTGATGTTGGGACTGAGGGCGTCGGTGCCGTTGCGTCGGACCGTGGTCACGGCTAGCCGCACGCCGGGGTCACGGTGCTCCTGCTTCCACTGCGGAACGGGCTTCACGAGGATCATGTAGCTGGTCTTGAGCTGAGGATCAGGGTAGAGGTCGATTGGCCCAACGCCCCGCGAGAGGTGCCAACGGACGTAGACCTCGCCCGAGCCGTCGGCGCTCGGCCGGCCGCCTGCCTCGGCGACGGCGCGGCGGATCTCGGCCATCAGCTCCTCGCGGGTTTGCGAGACCGGCATGTGGATGAGCCGCGCCGAGTTCTCCATCCGCTCGAAGTGCTCCTCCCAGAAGAGCGGCACGCCGTCGTAGGTGCGGAAGACCTCGTAGACCGAGTCGCCGTACAAGAAGCCGCGGTCGGTGACCGGCACGCGGGCCTCGTCGAGCGGTGATAGCACGCCGTTGATGTTGGCCGTGGGCTGCACCGCGATAGCTGCGGAAGTCGTCATGCGAAGGCGGGGGCTTTGAGGGCAACCGGAGAAACGGGGCAAGGCTGTTTGGCGGCGAGACCCGCTCGTCACGACGTTTTACGCGAGATGCGGCCGCCGACAGCCGATCCGCATTTTATCCCGACTGCCCCACCGTGGTAGCAGCAAGATGAGCACGGAACTCTCGTCATTTGAACGGTTTAGCTCTGGATCACGGCACGGTAGCATCCGCTATACTGCTGGACGCCCCCGCGCGGCGTTCGGCCGATCGGAGTTCACTCCGATTCGGTTCCCTCCCAACACGCCGCCACGCAGCTGATTCCTTCTTTTTCAAACGCAGCTGAAAACCATGAGCCAAGTCGAACTGCCGCCGCCCGCTCCGACCCAGCGTGAGAATTGGTCCGAGGTCACTCCGCAGGCGCTGTACGCCAAGCTGACCACGATCGCCGGCAACCTGTGGTGGAGCTGGCACGCCGAAGTCCAATCGCTGTTCCGCGACCTGGACCCGCTCCGCTGGCGGCAACTGGACCACAACCCGATCGCCCTGCTGGCAGAGATGACGCCCGAGCAGGTCGCCGAACGGGCGGGCGAGATGGCGATGTACACACGCATCAACCAAGCGCACCGCCGCCTGCACGACTACCTGACCAAGACCGATCAAACCTGGGGCGCCCGCAACGCCGGCGTGCTCGGCTCGAAGCCGGTGGCTTACTTCTCGGCCGAATTCGGCATGCACGAGTCGGTGCCGATCTACTCGGGCGGCCTCGGCGTCCTGTCGGGCGACCACGTGAAGAGTGCCTCGGGCCTCGGCATCCCGCTGGTGGCGCTCGGTCTTTTCTACGACCAAGGCTACTTCCGCCAGCACCTGGACGGCGAGGGCTACCAACAAGAAGAGTACATCGACACCGATGTCGCCACGCAGCCCATGCAGCGGGCGATCGGCACCGATGGTCAGCCGGTCATGGTCACGGTTGAGACCCGCAACGGCAATCTGAGTGCCCAGGTCTGGCTGATGAATGTCGGCCGCGTGCGGCTGTACCTGCTCGACTGCGATGTCGAGGGCAATAGCCCCGAAGACCGCGAACTCACCAGCCGCCTGTACGGTGGCGACACCCGGACCCGCATCCGCCAGGAGTTGGTCCTCGGCATCGGCGGCGTGAAGGCCCTCAAGGCGCTGGGCATCTCGCCCGGCGCATACCACCTGAACGAGGGCCACAGCGCGTTCGCCCCGCTGGAAGTCATGCACCAGCATATGGATGACGACGGCCTCAGCTTCGACGAGGCCCTGCGTGAGGTCGCCAAGCACACGGTTTTCACCACGCACACGCCGGTGCCGGCGGGTCACGACCGCTTCGACGCGGGCCTGATCGAGGAGCACCTCGGCCCCACCCGCGACAAGCTCGGCATCTCGCACGACCAGTTGATGGGCATCGGCCGCGTCGAGCCGCAGAACAACGAAGAGTCGTTCTGCATGACGGTCATCGGCCTCAAGCTCTCGCGCCGTGCCAACGCGGTCAGCTCGCTGCACGGGCATGTCTCGCGTGGCATGTGGGCCAACCTGTGGCCGTGGCGTGTCGAAGAAGAGATCCCGATCGGCCACATCACCAACGGCGTGCACGTGCCGACTTGGCTCGCACAGCCGATGCGGCAGATGTACGACCGCCACCTCGGGGCCGGCTGGGAAGCCAAGCTGAGCGACCCCGACACCTGGCAAGGCATCTACAATGTCGATCCGGGCGAGCTGTGGGAGACGCACCACGCGCTCAAGAGCCGGTGCCTAGACTTCATCCGCCGCCGCCTGAGCCGTCAGGCGCGCCGTCGGAGCGAGGACGAGTCGCACGTCGATGCGGCCCGCCAAGCGCTCGACCCGTCGGCTCTGACGATCGGCTTCGCCCGCCGGTTCGCGACTTACAAGCGGGCCAACCTGTTCCTGCAACGCATCGACGAGTTGGCCCAGATGGTCAACAACGCCGATCGCCCGGTGCAATTTGTCTTCTCGGGCAAGGCGCACCCGGCGGACGAGCCCGGCAAGCGGCTGATCCAGAAGATCGCCAACCTGCGGAACGACCCGAACTTCGCCGGCCGCGTGGTCTTCGTCGAGGACTACGACATGAATGTCGCCCGTCACATGGTGCAGGGCGTCGATGTCTGGCTGAACAACCCGCGTCGACCGTTGGAGGCCTCGGGCACGAGCGGCATGAAGGTCGTGCTGAACGGCGGCCTCAACTGCTCGATCCTCGATGGCTGGTGGGCCGAGGCCTACAACGGCAAGAACGGCTTCTCGATCGGCAACGGCACGCAACACGTCGATGAGAACATCACCGACGAACGCGACGCCGACCGCCTGTTCGATGTGATCTACAACGAGGTCGTCCCCTGCTTTTACAACCGCGACGCCGACGGCTTGCCGCGTGAGTGGATCGAGCGGATGACCAACTCGATCGCCACCCTCGCCGCGCGATTCAGCGCCCAGCGGATGGTGCAAGACTACGTCAAGCTCTGCTACCTACCCGCCGCCGGCGGCATGAGCAGCGAGATGTCGATGCGTTGAGGCTGTTCGCTATGAGCTACACAGTAGCACTGCACACCTGCAACTTGGGGACCGAGACTGCGGAGATCGTTAATCCTTTTACAGGAGAAACTTCCGTAGTTCATAGCGGAGAACACGCAACCGATTCCGAGCAAGCAGCTATCGAGAACCTCTTAAAGGACTGTGGAGCCACGAGCGCTGGTGAACACGGAGATTTCAATCTCGTGTTTCGAGATGGCTCACTGATAGAGTTGCTTCTTGATGACTGCTACGGTACCGGCGGCGTGGCGTTGCACGGTTTTAGCGTGGAAGTCTGTGATTTTTTGATCCGGCTAGCCCGTGTTGGGAACTACGCATTGTTACCAGTTGTTGAAGGCAGCCAGGCAATCGTCACCTCGAAGGAGCGTGCTGATCTCGTCCGCGAAAGGTGGGCGGATGCGGTCGTCGCTGACTCGGCCGAATCTTTACTCGCAAGGCTTTCTGATCAGTTCGGATCTTAGTGTGCTTTGAGGTGCTCAAACGTGACCGAACGAATCACCTCGCCCGACTCCCCTGCCCTCGCCGCGCTGTGCGAACGGCTCCGCCCGTTGGCCGCCGAGACCGACCGAACCGGCGGGTGGCCGGCCGAGCAGCTCCGGCTCTGCGGCGAGGCGGGTGTCTTCGAGTGGTTCCTGCCGGAGCACCATGGCGGGCAGGGCTGGGACGACCAGCAGGTGACCCGCGGCTACTTGGCCCTCAGCCAGGCATGCCTCACCACGACGTTTGTCATCACGCAACGGACCGGCGCGTGCCGGCGGATCGCCGGCGGGTCGAACGAGGGGATCAAAGCCCGACTGCTGCCGGACCTCGTGGCGGGCGACTCGTTTGCGACGGTCGGCATCTCACACCTAACGACCAGCCGCCGACACCTGGGACGCCCCGCCCTGGCGGCGAAGCGTGTCGACGGCGGCTGGCGACTCGACGGCCTCGCCCCCTGGGTCACCGGCGGCGAGGCGGCCGACACCGTGGTGGTGGGTGCCGCCGTGCTGGACGATTCAGGCGAGCCGACCGGCGAGGAGGTCTTGGTGGCGGCACCGAACGACCTGCCGGGTTTCGCGACGCCCGACCCGTTCGAGATGGTCGCCCTGACCGGCAGCCGCACCGGGCAAGTCACCTTTGCAGGCACGCACATCTCCGATGAGTTGGTAATCGCCGGCCCGATGCCCGAGGTGCTCAAGCACGGCGTCGGAGCGATGCCCGGCGGGCCGCAGACCTCCACCCTGGCCCTCGGCGCGGCGGCCGCAAGCCTCGCGATCCTGGACGACGAAGCGAGCCGACGCCCCGACCTCCGCGATGCCTCGACGGCGCTCGCCGCCGAGCACGCCGAACTGCTGAACGACTTGACCGCCGCGGCCGGTGGCACGCCGACTTGCAGCAGCGAATCGCTGCGCCAGCGGGCCAACAGCCTCGTGCTGCGCGCCAGCCAAGCGGCGCTCACGGCGACCAAAGGGGCCGGCTACCTGAAAGACGCGCCCGCCGGGCGGCTCTGCCGCGAGGCGTTGTTCTTCTTGGTCTGGAGCTGCCCGCAGCCGGTCCAACAGGCCGGGCTCTGTGAACTGGCCGGGCTGGCCGATTAGGATATCCGACCGTGGTTCAATCCGGGCGCTGACGCTTCCGGCTGGCCACTTTTTGCCCACTGCTGACTGCCTACTGCCCACTTAACTATGGCTGACGAACCGATTGTTGTTTGGCACGAGGCCAGTGTTTCGCGTGCGGATCGCGAGAAGCTGGGCGGGCATCGGGGCTGTGTGGTTTGGTTCACCGGCCTCTCGGGCTCGGGCAAGAGCACGGTCGCCAACGCGGTCGATGCCAAGCTCAACGCGGCCGGCGTGCGGACCTACGTGCTCGATGGGGACAACGTCCGCCACGGCCTGAACGCCACGCCGCAGTTGCTCGCGGAGAAGCATGGCGAGGCGTTTGGCGAGCGGTTCGGGCTCGGCTTCTCGCCCGAGGATCGTGTCGAGAATATCCGGCGGATCGGCGAAGTCGCCAAGCTGCTCGCCGAGGCCGGGATCGTGGTACTGACGGCCTTTGTGAGCCCGTACCGCAGCGACCGCGAGGCGGTCCGCCAAACGCTCGGCGGGGGCGTCGGCGACGGCGGTGATTTCGTCGAGGTGTTTGTCGACACGCCGCTGGACGTTTGCGAGCAGCGCGACCCGAAGGGCCTCTACAAGAAAGCTCGGGCGGGCGAGATCAAGCACTTCACCGGCATCAGCGACCCCTATGAAGCCCCCGAAGCGGCCGAGATCACCCTGCCGGGTGGGTCCGAATCGGTCGAAGCGTTGGCTGATCGGGTCGTGGCGGGACTGCGTGACTCCGCCGTTTTATCCTGATTACGAACACTTCTTCTCGGTCGCGAAAGCTTTCGGGCATAATTCGCTTGTTCTGTTTGACATGCAAATAGCGATCGCCGTAAGTTTGCAAACGCGGGACCTTGATAAGCCCACTCTGCGCCCCCACCCCCTCCCTGCCCACCGTTGCTAGCAGTTGCCGTGAGACAGCGATTCGTTCGCTGGAGTCGCGAGGCGTTGCTGTGGTTTGCATGAGTTCCGATGGTGCTCGATCAATCGATCGCCAAGGAGTTCACGCGGTCAGGAAGGGCCAGAGTGAACGAGAAGGAGTAACGACGCGTGAAGACAGGACAACGGACTCTCAATCGCACCGCCCGACGGCGTTCTGGCCGGCACGAAGGCCTGGAACAGGTCGTCTACCAGAGGATCACGACGCGCCTTGGCCATCGCGTCCGCAACTTGGCGGTTGCTGTCGAGGGAGGCGTGATCCGCCTCGCCGGCCAATGCTCGACTTACTACTCGAAGCAACTCGCTCAGCACGCGGTGTTGGGGGTGGTCGAGAACGAGACCGTTGAGAACCGAATCGAAGTCTGCGTGCCTCAACCGCGCGGCTGATCTCTCGCCGCGACAGGCTCATCTCGTGAGCCAACTCTTCACGAGTCAGTCGGCTCTGCACGAATGGCTAGCTTGGCCAGCTCTTTCAGGCGGCAGCGCAGGGCGTCCTCGCCCACACGGATTTCGGCCTCGATCGCCACGGCCCGGAGCCGACGATCGCCCAGCCACCCCACGCCGACTTTGACCAAGTCTTTTTGGGTGCACACGATCAGCTCCGCCTGATTCTCCTCGGCGGATTGCTCGATCGCTTCGATGTCTCGACGCGAATAGGCATGGTGGTCGGCGAATTCGACGAACGCCGCGACGTCGGCCCCCAGATCGGCGAGGGTCGCCCGGAAAGCGGCCGGGTTGCCGATGCCACAAAAGGCGACCACACGGGCGTGGCGGAGTGTCTCGATCGGCGCTTCGAGCAGGTCGTTCGCCGTGCCATCGGCCACACCAATCAGGCGTGTCGGGCGCGTGACCGACTCGCACCACGCCGCGTCGGGAGCCGCTTCGACAACGCGTTGACGGATCGCTTCGCGTTGGTCGGAGGTGGCCAAGTCCGCCCGCGTGAGGCAGACGATATCGGCACGACCCAACGAGCCGACCGGCTCACGCAAAGCGCCGCGCGGGAAGACATGGTCGTAGCCGAACGGCGCGGTCGCATCGAGCAGCACGATATCCAGGTCGCGGCCGATCCGCCGGTGTTGGAACCCGTCGTCGAGCACGATGACCTGAGCCGCCAACTCCTCGATGGCGATCCGGGCGGCGGCGACGCGATCCGGATTCTGCAGGTGCGGGACATCGGGCAGCGATTGTTCGAGTTCGAGGGCCTCGTCGTTTGGCCCGCCATCGTCGGACCCGTAGCCGCGGCTCACCAGGGCGACGCGCACCCCTTCTTCGCGGAGGCAACGGGCGACCCACTTCACCAGCGGTGTCTTGCCGGTGCCGCCGAGGGTCAGGTTGCCGACACTGATCACGGGCACCTCAACGCGTGTGGTCTTCTCCGCAACGCGATCGAAACGCCGGTTGCGCCACCACATGACCGATCGGTAAGGCCATTCGGCAAGTGCAAGCAATCCGCGGAGGCTCATCGCCACCGGGCCGCGGCGGCGTCCGCTCACCAAGTCGTAGAAGTCGGTCGATCGCACGGGGTGTCCCTGATTCCGGTTGCAAGCCTCGCATCGTAATACGCTCGGGCCGGCCAAGCCTCCCCAACGACCCAAACTTCCGGCAATTCCCGCTCACGAGGCGCGACAACCCGCCGACAACGCCGGGCCATCCGCCTGGCAGGGCGTATACTAGGGTGCTGTCCGTTCCCGACCTCCTACCCGAGCCCCCGCCACGCATGGCGTCTCGATCCGCCCCATCAATGAACCCACCCCGCACCGTGGGGTACGACGACTTCGTCGACCAGCGGATCCAGAAGACCCGCGGGGCTGTCAAATCGGCCGACCTGATTACCGGCTTGGTGACGCTCTTCGCTTGGGCACTCGGCTTGCTGCTCCTCGCCGCGGCGGCGGATCACTGGCTGGTCGCGGGTGGCTTCGATCGCTGGGGACGCTTCGCGTTGTTCGCGATCGGCTTGGTGGGTGCCCTGCTCTACGTGGGCACGCGGCTTGGGCCGGCGTTGCTCGGGCGCGTGAACCCACTCTACGCGGCCCAGCAGATCGAGCGCGAGTCGCCGCAACTCAAGAACAGCCTGCTCAACCTGCTACAACTCCGAGGACGAACCGCCGGCAGCCCCGCCGCTGTGCAACGGACGCTCGAACGCCAGGCGGCAGAGCGACTGGCCGCAGCTGGCGAGACGGCGATCGATCGCTCCGAGTTGGTCCGCGTGGCGCGGGTGGTCATGGTGCTGGTCGCGGCGATCGGTGTCTACGTGGTCGCTTCGCCGAAGGACTTCTTCGCCTCGGCCGGGCGGGTGCTCGCGCCGTGGGCCGATATCGCCGCCCCGAGCCGCGTCCGCATCGAGACCCTCGAGCCGGGCGATGCCGAACTCGCCCAGGGCGATCGCCTAGCGATCTCGGCGATGGTCACCGGGCTCCGCGACGAAGAACTCGTCGAGATCGTCTACTCGACAAGCGACGGCCGCGTGGTCGATCGCCGCGTGCCGATGATCGCCAGCAGCACGCAAGGCGTGCGGCACACGCTCTCGCTGCCCCCGGGTGGCGGCTCGACGGCCGCCCTCGGGCTGCAAGGCGACCTCTCCTACCGGCTCGAAGCGGGCGACGCCCGCACGCGGAACTACCGTGTCGAGGTCCTCGCCGCACCGACCATCGCCCCGGTCTCGGTCACTTACGACTACCCAAAATACACCGGCTACTCCCGCCGCGAAGTGGAGGGCGTCGGCGATCTCCGCGCGATCGAGGGGACGCGTGTCACGATCACGGCCGACGCCAACCTGCCGATCGACTCCGCGCAGATCGACCTCGGCGCCGACGGCCGCCCCGACGTGCGGATGCAGGTGAATAAAAACCGAGCGACCGGGCCGCTGACGCTGCGTCGCGATCCGCAGACCGCGGGCGACTCGACCACCAGCTATGTGCTCCGCTTCACTTCTACCGATAACCAAGCCAACAACAGCCCGCCGCAGTACCGCGTCGAGGTGCTCGCCGACCTCCCGCCCGAAGCGGCGATCTTGCTCCCCGAAGAATCGGTGATCGAGGTCGCCGTCGATCGTCGTGTGCGGATCGAGGTCGAAGCCCGTGACCCCGACTTCGCTTTGAAGGGCGTCCGCCTGATCGGCGAGAAGCAGGGCCGGCGCGTCCTCGATGAGAGGCTCCTGTCGGGCGCGGCCCAAGGGCGCTTCACGGCCGAGCGATTCGTCACGCCGAGCGAGCTCGGCCTGCAGCCCGGCGAGGTGCTCGAGTACTGGGTCGAAGCGATCGACAACAAGACCCCGCAAGCCAACCGCGTCGAGACCGAGCACAAACGCCTCCGCGTCCTCGGCCCCGCACAAGACGCCCCGGGCGGAGCGGGGGAAGCCCAACAACAACCGCGACAAGGCGAGGGGCAACCCCAACCCGGCCAGAACGCCGATCCCGACGCGGGTGAGTCCGGCCAGCAGGGCGGAGAACGCGGCCAGCAGGGCAAGCAGCCGTCGGGTGGCTCGCAGAACCAATCGGGCGATCCCTCCGAACAAGGCGACCAGCAGCAGGACGAGGCGGGCGAGCAACCCGACTCCGAGGATCAGCAAGGCAAGGATGGCCGCAAGCCTTCCCCCGGTGGGCTCCGCGCTCCCGGCGAAGGGGGTGGCTCGGGCGACGAGGAGGACGAATCGCAAAACCCTGGTACCAACGGCGAGTCGGGGGAATCTTCGGACGAGAGCGGCGGTTCTCCGGCCGGCAGCGGTTCTTCTTCGCAAGAAGGTGACGATCAGCAGGCGGGCCAACAAGATGGCGAGCCGGGCGACAGCTCCGGCGATCGTGGGCAGAAACAAAACGAGTCCGGCCAAGGCGATCCGAACGGGGGCCAGCAACAAGGCGGCGGCGAGCAGGATGGGTCCGGCGAAGGAAAATCAGACGCACCCGTCCCACGCAATGGCGAGGACGACGCCACCGCGTTCGAACGGATCCGCGAGTTCCTCAACAACCAGAAGGACTCCGGCCAAGGCCGCGAGGCCGACCGCCGCCGCCAGCCGGGCGAATCCAACCCGGGCGAGTCGGGCGATCAGCAACAGGATCAGTCCGGCCGCCGGGGCGATCCGTCCGAGCGACCCAATGGCGAAGGGCAGCGTTCGGAGGCCGATCCGGGCGACCAACGCGACGGTTCTGCTAGCGAGCCGGGAGACAACCGCCAAGGTGATCCACGGGAGGGCTCGGACAACAGCAACCAGCGGCCGCGGGATGGCGAAGCCGGCCAGCAGGCCGATCGCTCCGAGACTGGCGAAGGCCCCGGCGAACGCGATCGGAGCGGCCAGCAATCCGATTCAACCAACAGCGAGTCGGGCGGTGACACCCCGCCTGGCGAATCGACCGATCCGCAAGCTGGGCCGCGCGAAGGGACCGGCAGTGCCGGACAAAACCAAGCCGCCGACCGCGGAGCGGGACAATCGGCCGACCAAGGCGCCGGCGATACGAGCGGTCGGCCGGGTGGCCAGCAACAAGCCGATGGGCCGACCGGTGAATCGGGTGGCGAGCAACCGGGCGACGGCAGCCAATCCTCCGCCGGCGGTGATCAATCCGGTGGCGACTCACCAAGTAGCGAGCAGCAACCGGGTGGCGAGCAAGGCGACCCGAATGGCGAGGGCCAATCACCCGGCGGCGAGCAAGCCGGCGATCAAGGGGACACTTCCCAGGGCCAAGCAGGTGATCAACAAGACTCTTCGAACCCGAACCAATCGGGCGGGAAAAACGGCGAGCAAGGCCAGCCACGCGAATCAAGCGACAGCAACAACAGCCAGAACAACGAGCAGGCCAGTGGTGAGCAGCGTGATGGCGGCAAGCCGAGCGATCAAGAATCAGGCTCTAAGCCCAACGGCAAGAAGCCGAGCGACAACACCAATGGGCAAGCCGGCGAGAGCAACGGCCGACCGACCGGCCAAGGCACCCAACAGGATTCGACCGGTGAGCCAGGCGAGGGGACCGAGATCGGCGGCGACGAGGCCAACCTCGACTACGCCCGCGAGCAGACGGAACTCGTCCTCGAAGAGCTCGAAGAGCAACTCCGCGAACGCGAAGTCGATCGCAAGCTGCTCGACAAGCTCGGCTGGACCGAACAGGACCTCAAACGCTTTGTCGAGCGTTGGCAGTCACGGCGTCAGAAGGCGGCCGAGCGTGGCTCGCAGGGCTCGGCCGATCTCGATCGGGCCCTGCGGAACCTGGGCCTCAACCCGAACGGTGCCAAGGCAACCCGCACCATCAGCGACGACAAGCTGCGTGACCTGCGTGAACGAGCCCGCCAAGCGATTCCGCCCCGGCTGCGCCAGGCGACCGAGGCTTACAACAAGAGTCTGAACGCCCTAAGCGACGACCCGGCGTCGGGCGGCGATGAGTAGGCAAATGGCTGTCATGAACAGCCCGGCCGGCTCTGGCACGCTGATCCCGGTCGCGGCGTTGTAAGCGTCACGCCAGATCGTGTAGTCGGCCGCATCGACTTGTCCGTTGCCGTTGCCGTCGGCTAGCAAGCGGTCGATCGATCCGTAGTCGGTCGTAAATAGGTCGTAGTCGGCGAGATCGATCTCGCCATCTCCGTTGAAGTCGCCCGGATCGGGGGCAATGACGCCCGATCGGGAATCCGCCAACATGACCTCCCACACCGTGAGCTGGATCCATTCCAGCAGGTCGGCCGGGGTCTGACTGGCGTTCCAACCCTCGACTCCCTCGGGAACCGGCTGGCCGACCTGCGACCTGCCTAGGATCGAGGTTTGGATAACGGACGAGGCAACGTATCGGCCGATGTCGTCGCTCAGGTGGATGGTGTCTCGGTAGAGTTCAGATGTTGTCGCAAGCGGCGCCTCACCTGCGATGATCTGATCTCGCATCTCGCGAATCACTTTGCCGGCACTCGCGAGTCGAACCCGCCCGGGGTAGAGCGCCGCGACCTCGTCATGCAGGGTGTCGTGATAGGCCGACGAGTAGGCCACCCGGAAATCGGGATCGGCCGGCGCTGGGTCGTTCCAACGGCCCCAGTTGCCTTCGCTCCGCCCCGCCCACGGGCCGTAGACGATGATCTCAGTATCTCCCCCCGACCCCAGATCAGCCGCTCCGACGAAGTCTTGAATGCGAGCAACCTCTTGGCCCAGCGTGTTGCTGCTCTCGTTCGTCTGGAATGTTTGTACCGTTAAGTAGTCCCAGCTACTGTTGGGCAATGCAACGGTGTGATCACCGAAATCAGTGAGCTCTGTCCCGCTAGCGTTCGGATTATTCCACAGCGAATCAAGGGATTGGTTGCCGCGGACGTGGTAGCCGACATCGACCGCGATGCCGAGCCTTGCTTCGAGCATCGCCTCGGTGCCGAGTGGCTTCGAGTCGAATGTGAAGCTGTTGCCAACCTGAAAAAGGCTCAGGGCAGACGCCAAACCGGGCAGGATCAATACAAGAGCGATCGCCAAGCCTGTGCGAGGAGGTTGTCGCAAGAGATAGTCGGACACGACTAGGGAGCCTCGTGTTTTGGTCAACTCTGTTCCAACTTTGATACTAACCGGAATCTCCCGTTCGTGCCCTACTCGCCGTCCGGAAGAGACCCCCATACGATGGGTAAACGGCAAAATCGCTAGCAATCGACTCTTCTCCGGGCCTCGACGTGTCTATTCCGGCCGAAACGACCAATCCCCGCTACCTCGTCCCGTTCCACCCGAAGCGGATCCCGCACCACTTTGTGGACGTGCTGATCGTCGGGGGGGGGATCGCGGGGCTGCGGGCGGCGATGGCTTGTGACCCGCGGCTGTCGGTGCTGATTGTGACCAAGGACCACCGCCGGGAGTCCAACAGCACCTACGCCCAGGGCGGCATCGCCGGGGTGCTCGACCCGGACGACGACTTCGCCAACCACGTCCGCGATACGCACGTCGCCGGGGTCAACTTGTGCGATCCCGAGATCGTCGACTTGGTGATCCGCGAAGCCCCGGGCCATATCCGGGAGTTGCTCGATTGGGGCGCGAAGTTTGATCTGGCAGACGACGGCGAGTTGCTGCTCGGTCGCGAGGGGGGGCATAGCCACAACCGCATCGCCCACGCCCTCGGCGATGCGACCGGCAAAGAGATCATGCGTGCCATGTGGACCCACGCCCGCGAAACCCTGCGGGCGCAGGTCTGGGAGAATACGTTCATCATCGACCTGCTGACGACACCCTGCCCGAAGTCGGAAGAACCCGAATGCCGCGGCGCGCTCGTTTGGAACCCGCACCACGGGAAGACCTTCGTCTGGGCGAAGCAGACCGTGCTCGCCACGGGCGGGGCCGGGCAGATTTATCGCGAGACGACCAACCCGGCGGTCGCGACCGGCGATGGGCACGCGATCGCTTACCGTGCGGGAGCCGAACTCGCCGACATGGAGTTCACACAGTTCCACCCCACGGTGCTGTACATCGCCGGCTCGAGCCGCAGCCTCATCACCGAAGCGATCCGTGGCGAGGGGGCTTACTTGCGCGACGCGAACGGCGTCCGCTTCATGCCCGAGTACGATGAGCGGGCCGAGTTGGCTCCGCGCGATATCGTGAGCCGTTCGATCGTCGAGCAGATGGAGAAGACGCGGCGTCCGTGCGTGTACCTCGACCTCACGCACCTCGACGCCGACCACGTGCGGAAACGGTTCCCCGGCATCGCGACGACCTGCCTTGAGTTTGGCATCGATATCGCCACGGACCGCATCCCGGTCCGCCCCGGCGCGCACTATATGATCGGCGGGGTCTGTGTCGATGAGCAGGCCGCCACGAGCGTTCCCCGCTTGTGGGCGGCAGGCGAGGCGACCAGCAGCGGGCTGCACGGGGCGAACCGCCTCGCGTCGAATAGCTTGCTCGAAGGCCTCGTCTACGGGGCTCGCGCGGGCCAGAACGCGGCCGAGCGAGCGCTGGCCGAGCCGGACAGCTTCCACGCGATCCAGTTGGAGAATCCAAGGCTGCCGGAGCACGCCGAGGAACTCGACCTGCCAGATATCCTCAATTCGCTCAAAAGCCTGATGTGGCTGCGGGCGGGCGTGTGGCGTGACGCCGAGGGCCTCGCCGAGGCGGCCGATAGCCTCGCCGCTTGGCAGCGCTATGTGCTGACCCGCCAGATCGATTCGCCGGAGGGCTGGGAGCTCCAAAACCTGCTGCAAGTCGGCGATATGATGATCCGCTCGGCCGCCGAACGGACCGAATCGCGTGGCGTTCATCTGCGGACCGATTACCCCGAGCCGAACGACAGCGAATGGCGGCGACGGGTCACCATTCGGCGTGGTGAGGAGGGGCCGATCGTTTCGACGACCGACCCGTTGCCCGCCTACGAACCGACCCCGGAGCCGTGAGGTCGGGCATCGGCAACATTTTTTCGGTCATCGCCGAACCGGCCCTCGATGTAGTGCGTATCGGCGCGAATACGAGCCGATTTCCGAGGTATCCCGGCCCCCCGGGATAGACAGAAACCCCGGCGGGGGTTTACTTTGCGCGGCTCGCTAACGCGTTGAAACGCTAGGGAAGACATGCCGATGAGTGACCCCACGCACACGACCGCCCAGCCGATGATCGAGGCCGACGGCCTCACCAAGTTCTACGGCGACTTCGCCGCGACGCGCGATGTCTCGTTCACGATCCGCCAGGGCGAGGTGGCGGCGTTCTTGGGCCCCAACGGGGCCGGCAAGAGCACGACCATGAAGCTCCTGACGGGGTACCTCTCCCCGTCGGCCGGCACGGCGAAGATCGCCGGCCACAACACGACCGACGAACGGATCGCCGCGTCGAAACGGCTGGGCTACCTGCCCGAGAACGGCCCGCTTTACCCGGATATGACCCCGCGGACGCTGCTGAACTTCTTCGGCAAAGCCCGCGGCATGGGCGGGGCGAAGCTCAACGAGCGGATCGAGTCGGTCATCGATCGGTGCCGGCTGGAGGCCGTGATCGGCAAGCCGATCGGCAAGCTCTCCAAGGGTTATCGCCAACGCGTCGGCATGGCCCAGGTGCTGCTGCACGAACCGGACGTGCTGATCCTCGACGAGCCGACCGCCGGCCTCGACCCGAATCAGATCCGCGAGGTCCGCAAGCTCATCCGCGAGCTCGGCGAGACCAAGACCGTGCTCCTGAGCACGCACATCCTCCAAGAGGTCGAGGCCATGTGCAATCGCGTGGTCTTCATCAACGAGGGACGCGTGGTGTTCGACGGCGAGCCGTCCGGCCTCGGCCAAGACGCCGCATCGCTGGATGCCAAGTTCCACGAGCTGACCGGGGCGATGGAAACGGTGGACTGATCCATCGCGTCCTGCCCCGCCCTCTTCCAAGACACACTCTACGCCACAAGCTAGAACGATCCCCCATGAATTGGACCGTCCTGCACGCGATCTTCCGTCGCGACTTCGTCAGCTACTTCTCGAACCCGACGGGTTACGTCTTCATCTGCGTCTTCGTGATGCTGACGAGCCTCGCCGCGTTTTGGCCGGAGGAGTTCTTCAGCAACAACCTGGCGAACCTCGACCAGCTATCCAAGTGGATGCCGTTCATCCTGCTGGCGTTCATACCGGCGATCACGATGAGCGTGTGGGCCGAGGAACGCCGCCAGGGGACCGACGAGCTGCTGCTCACGATGCCGGCGACCGACTTCGATGTGGTCATGGGCAAGTTCAAGGCCGGCGTCGCGATCTTCACGGTCGCCCTGCTCTTCTCGATGTTCAGCGTCTTCCTGGTGTTCCGCTGGGGGCTCGGCGAACCGGACCTCGGGCTCTTCCTGGGTTCGTACCTCGGTTACTGGTTCGTCGGCATGGCGATGCTGTCGGTCGGCATGGTGGCGTCGTTCTTCACCAGCAACCTAACGGTCGGCTTCATCCTGGGTGCCCTGCTCAACGCGCCGCTCGCGCTCTTCGGGGCGGCGGAGCTGATCATCAAGAACCAAGCCATCGCCCAAACGGTGCGTCAATGGAGCGCGGCGGACCAGTTCGCAGACTTCGAGCGGGGCGTTGTGAGCCTGTCGAGCGTGGTTTACTTCGTCAGCATCGCCGCGGTGATGCTCTATGTCTGCATGGTGCTGATCAGCAAACGCCACTGGGCCGGCCGCGAAGACGGCGAATCGAAGGGGGGCCACTACTTGCTGCGGACGCTTTGCCTGCTGGTGGTCGTCGGCTCGCTAAACGTCTTTCTCTCGAACAACGACGCCCGGCTCGATATGACGAGCAAGGGCCTCAACTCGCTCGCCGATCGCACGGCCGAGCTCGTCCAAGACCTAGCCGACGACGAGGACGTGCCGGCCATCCAGGTCGATGCCTATGTCAGCCCGCAGGTGCCGGCCGAGTACGCCGCCCAGAAGCGCGACTTGATCTCGACGCTCAGCGAGCTGAGCAGCATCTCGGACGGCAAGATCCGTGTCACGAAACACGAGATCGAGAACTTCAGCGAAGAGGCCACCCTCGCCGAGGAGCGGTTCGGCATCGAGGCACGCACCGTGGCCACCAAGGAACGCGGGGCACGCACCTCGCAGGAGATCTTCCTCGGGGCGGCCTTCTCGTGCGGCCTTGATAAGGTCGTCATCCCGTTCATCGATAAGGGCGTGCCGGCCGAGTACGAGATCGTCCGCTCGATCACGACCGTCGCCCAGAAGAAGCGGCAACGGCTCGGCATCTTGAAGACGGCAGTCGATCTTAACGGCGGCTTCACCATGCAAGGCCCGACCCCCAAGTCGCGGATCGTCGAGGAGCTCGAGAAGCAGTACGAGGTGGTGCAGGTCGATCCTTCTACCCCGATCGCCGACCGCTTCGATGTGCTCCTGGCGGTGCAGCCGTCGTCGCTTGGGCCGGCGGAGATGGACAACTTCGTGGACTGCGTGAAGAGCGGCCAACCGGTCGCCATCTTCGAAGACCCCGCCCCGCAGCTCTGGAACGGTGTGGTCGGCACGGCCGAACCCAACCCGCCGCAAGGCGGGGGCGGCATGATGGGCATGTTCGGCGGCGGCCAGCCCGGCCCGCCGAAGGGCGACATCACGCAGCTCTGGAACCTGCTCGACGCGAAGGTCGCTGGCGATCAAGTCATCTATCAAGAGTTCAACCCGTACCCGCGTGCCGGTGTCGGCCCGCAAGGCATCAGCCCGTTGTGGGTCTTCATCGACCAGAACGAACCAGGCGCGGTCGCCCCGTTCAACGACGAGGAGCCGATCGTCTCGGGCTTACAGCAATTGCTCTTCTTCTTCCCCGGGGCGATCACCCAGACCGAGGACACCCAACTCGACTTCGTCCCGCTGACCTCAACCGGGCAGCAAACCGGTTACGTGCCACAGAGCGAGCTCCGCATGGCTCAGCAGAGCATGGGATTGCGGCAGGTCTCGACCGGCAAGAACTATATCACCGCCGCCAAGATCACTGGCGAGGCCGACAATCGCGAATCGCTTTCGCTTGAGAATTTGACCGACGAATCCGACGACGAGTCCGAGGACACCGACGCCGAGGACACGACGCCAATCAATGCGGTGTTGGTATCCGATATCGATTGCCTGAGCGATGCGTTCTTCGTCATCCGCGAGATGGGCGAGGAAGAGGACGCCCTTGTGCAATGGAACTTCCAGAACGTCGCCTTCGTGCTGAACACGCTGGATGCCCTGGCCGACGACGATCGTTTCCTCGAAGTGCGCAAGCGGACCCGCCGCCACCAGATCCTCAAGAAGATCGAAGAGGCGACCGAGAAGTACCGCACCGAGGCGGCCGAGCAACGCGACGAGGCGATCAAGGACGCTAAAGGCCAGATCCAATCGGCCGAGGAGGAGTTCGCCCAGAAGATCCAGAAGATCCAGGCCGACCCCTCGCTCTCAACGATCGAGAAGCGTCAGCAGATGGAACAGGCCCAGATCCTCTACGGCCGCACGCGTGACGTGCTGGTCGCCAAGATCGAAAAAGACCGCGACCGACAGATCCGCCAGAGCGAACGCAACCTGGCGGCCGAGGTGAGGGGCGTGCAAGACTTTTACAAGCTGTGCGCCGTGCTGCTTCCGCCGATCCCGCCGATCCTGCTGGCGTTCTTTGTCTTCTTCCACCGCCGCGAGAGCGAACGCGAGGGCGTCTCGAAGAGCCGCCTCCGCTTCGGGGGCAAGACGCCAGCCGAACGCCGAGCCGAAGCGACCGCGGCGATCAACGCCAAGAGCCCCGACGCTTGAGCGACGCTCTCCACAAGCGACCCTCTTCCCTCCAAGCACAACGCCGGGTGACTCGGCGACACTTCATTCGAGTCTTGCGAACGAGCCATGAAGGAAAGCACACAAACCCTCCTATTCATCGCCGCGGCGTTGTTGTCGGTGTTGCTCGCCACACAGTCGCAGCCGACCGATGAGACCTTCGAGGTCGATGAGCTGATCGGCGAATCCCTCTTTGCCGGCTTCGAGGCCGACGAGGCCAAGGCGATGCGGATCGTCCGCATCGACGAGGAGACCGCCACGATGCGGGACTTCGAGGTCGCTGAGAAGGACGGCGTTTGGAGCCTGCCCAGCCGCGGCGGCTACCCGGCCGACGGCGAACGCCAGATGGCCGAGGCGACCGCCAGCGTGATCGACCTCAAGGTGCTCGACATCGCCTCGCAGAGCGCGGCCGACCACGACGAGTACGGCGTCATCGAGCCCTCCGAGAAGATCGATGTCGGCCAGACCGGCGTCGGCACCCGTGTCACGCTCACCGACAACGAGAACGAGTCGCTGGTCGATATCGTGATCGGCAAGAAGGTGAAGGGCTTCGACGATCAACGCTACGTGCGCCGCACCTCGCAAGACGTGGTGTTCATTGTCGAGATTGACCCGTCGAAGTTCTCGACACGGTTCGAGGACTGGATCGAGGCCGACCTGCTCGACCTCGAAGCGTGGGACCTTGCTCGCGTGCGGACGAAGGATTACTCCTCGCAGTTGATCCCGCAGATGACCGCCCGCGGCCCGCGACAGGTGATCGCCATCGACCCGCGTGCCGATCTGACCGTTGCTTACGACGATAGCGAGAGCGCGTGGCAGCCGGTCGAACTGCTGGCGTTCGATCGCGAGGCCGAGGACGGCGACTACGAGCCCTTCACCCTCGGCGACAACGAAGAGCTCAACAAAGAAGCCCTCGACGCCCTCAAGACCGCGGTCGCCGATCTAGAGATCGTCGATGTGGAACGCAAGCCGAGCGGCCTATCGGGTGACCTCAAAGCGGGCGACGACTTCTATGAAGATCGTGCCGCGGTCAACAGCCTGAAAGATCGCGGCTTCGCCCCGACCAACAGTGAGGGCGAGACCGATATCCTCTCGACCGAGGGCGAGGTCTTCCTCACAACGAAGGAAGGCATCGAGTACGTGCTCCGCTTCGGCAACCTCCAACTGACCGCCGGCGAGCAAGAATCCAGCGGCGATGAGTCGGCCGACGGCGAAGAAGAAGCGTCGGGCGTCAATCGGTACCTCTTTGTCATGGCCCGTGTGAACGAGGACCTGATCGAGAAGCCCGAGCTCGAGATCGCTCCCGAGGAGGACGCGTCGGACGAGGAAGGAAACGAGACCGGCGACGACGAGTCAGGCGACGAGGAGGACTCGCGTGAGGCGGTCGATAAACGCAACCAGCGGAAGCAAGACGCCTACAAGCAAAAGCTCGCCGACGCCCAGAAACGTGTCGATGAACTCAACGAACGTTTCGGCGATTGGTACTACGTGATCTCCGAGGAGGTCTACAAGAAGGTCTCGCTGGGTCGTGACGAGCTGATCAAGGAAAAGGAGTCGGCCGCCGGCGGAGACGCCGAGACCGGCACGCCGCCAGCCGAACGCGGCCCGCTGGGCTCGACCGGACCCGGCATCCCCGGTCTGCCAAACGTGCCGGGTATCAACTTCGATCCGGCATCGCCCCCTCGGGCGAGCGACTCAGGCAACGTTCAGGACGAAACCGGCCAAGAGACTGAGGGCGGCGAAGTATCAGAAGCCGTTGAGGAAGCGGTTGAGACCGCCGAAGAAACCGTCGAAGCAGCCGAGTGACTTTGACTTCGACGGTGGGCCCCTTACCCAACCAACGGCTCACCGAGCGTCCGCAGGCGATCGAACGTGAACAGGCCCGAGTCGTGGCCGTCGCTGAAGGCGATGTTGTAGGCGTAGGCCCCGACCGGTCGCATGCCGCGGATCGTCAGCGGCTGGGCCTCGGCGGCCGAGAGAACCGTTAATTGGGTCGGCGGGGCGGGCGGAGCCGACTTCTGCTCGCGGCACGTCGCACACGGGCACGCGTCGCGGAGGGTGCGTGCCCGGAACTCCTGGCTCTGGCCGTCCGACCATTCGATGCGGATCCGGCCTTCGTCGAGCCGCTTGAGTTCGGTCGGGGTGATATCGCTGGCCATGGGAGAGCTTCTAGTCCTTGGGACGCCGATCGATGAGTCGGCGTGACTTGTGTTCGGTTCGGTCGAGTTCGCCGGTCGGGAGCCCGCGGACCTCGACCCGCAGGCCGAGACGCACTTGTAACGCCTCGGCGAGCCGTGCGATCTGCTGGTCGTTCGCTTCGGCCTCGACCGACAACTCGTCCATCTGGTCGGGCCGCTCGACGAGCAGACGCCATTCGTCGATCCCGCCCACGTCGCGCACGACCTCTTCGATCGAAGACGGGAAGACATTCACGCCTCGCACGACGACCATCTCATCCGCGCGGCCGACGATGCCGCCCGGCAAGCGAACGAATCGGCACGGCCCCTCGTTGGGCCATTCGGGGCGGACCAAGTCGCCGGTCTTGTAGCGGATCGACGGGGCGCCGTAACGGCCGAGGTTGGTGAGCACCAACTGCGAGAGCTCTCCCGCCACGGCGGGTCGGCCGGTCTCGATCGAAAGGAACTCCGCGAGGAACTCGGTCTCGACGATCCGCAAGCCGGGCGGGTCGCTCCAGAGGTCATCGCCGAAACCCCACGGCCCGATCTCCGTCGCGCCGGCGTGGTCAACGACGCGTGCGCCCCAAGCCTCGGCGATCCGCTGGCGTGTCGCCGGCAGGCTGCCGCCCGGCTCGCCGGCGACAACGACGGTCTCGATCGGCAGGGCCGCGGTGTCGAGGCCCGCCTCGCGACCGGCATGCGCTAGGTGCAACGCATAGCTGGGCGTGCAGAACAGACGATTGGCCGCGGTGCGTCGGATCAGGTCGAGCCGTGCCGCGGAGTTCATCCCGCCGCCGGGGATCGCCTGCACGCCTTGCTTGACGAGGGCATCGAACGCACTCCAGAACCCCACGAAGGGGCCGAACGAAAACGCTAAGAAGGCACGGTCGCCGGGCACGATCTGCGCGGCCGTGAGCGTGTGCCGCCAAGCGGTCATCCACCATTCCCAATCGGCCGCCGTATCGGGCGACGCCATCGGCTTGCCGCGGGTGCCGCTGGTCTGATGGAACCGCACGTACTCTGCTGCCGGACGGCTGAGCCAACGCCCCGCCGTGGCGGCGGCGACCAACTCCTCTTTATCGGTGAGCGGCAGCGTGCCGATTTGCTCGAACGCGTCGAGCCGCGGCGGCCGGTCGCCCAGCTTGTCTCGGTAGAGCCCGCTGGCGGGAACCGCTTCCTCCAGGAGTCGGTTCAGACGGTCGAGCTGTCTCGCACGGAGTTCTTCGCGCGGGATCGCCCAGGCAAGGTCCGGGTCGGGCGTTGATGTGGTGATCCGCTGCTGGCTCATGGTTAGCAATCATAACCACCTTCTGAGATTGGTTTTAGGACCGAGCCGACCGATAGATACGGCCAACACTCGCTAGCATGCCCCACCGAGATTACGGGTATCCTGCCGCGGAACACTACCGCGGGGTGGTGGCATTGGCTCGGCCGGCAGTCCAGACTGCGTTTCTCTTCGGGCCGATTCGTGGGAAGCATCGGAACCCTTCCGAGCGAATCAAGCGGTGGAACGTTTCGAGGCAAGCTGGATACCTCCTCATGCTTTTTTGGATACGCGGCGTCGCGCTGGCGGCGTTGCTGATGGCGGCCGGACCCGCCAACGCTCTTCGGATCATCACCAACTACGCCGCGCCGGGTCAGTCGATCCCGTCGGTCGGCGAGGCGACCGGTCCGCCCAGCTCGGCGGTGGGCGACGGTGAACTCGCCAGCATCGTGCGGGCGGCCGCCGACACCTGGGAGTCGGTCATCGACGACTCCCACACCCTGACCCTGACGTTTGGTTGGTTCCCGACGACCGGCGTCAGCAACTCGGCCTACCACGTCGCCGGGGCCGCCATCGGCACGCCGCTGCGTGAGATCACCGGGAGCCTCGCGTTCAATAGCGACGACTCGCTCTTCCCGATGTACCTCGACCCGACACCCACCCTGTCCGAAGAGTTCAGCCTCGAGGCGCAAGACTTCACGGACCTGGGCGCCGGTCCGATCGAAACGGCACGCCACTTCCGAGCCACGACCTCGCTTGCCAGCCGCAAGAACGATGTCTACACCGCCGCCCTGCACGAGATCGGCCACGCCTTGGGGCTCACTCAGTTGGCGAGCTTCGACGCCGAGACGCGTGACGGCGACATCGATATCACGATCCCTGGCTTTCAGGGGACCGCCATCCCGGTCCGTGGGACGCACCTCGAACTCGATGGCCCCCTGCTCTCCAACCGCGCACGCGATGTCGGGCAACGCCGGGGCATCTCGCAAGCCGACCTCCTCGCCGTCTGCCAGATCAGCGGCTTCGGCAGTTGCAACACCGCGCCGGCCCCGATCCCTCAGCCGGGCGACCTCAACGCCGACGGCCTCGTGAACGCCGCCGACTACACCGTCTGGCGCGACGACCTCTCCGGGAGCACCAGCGACTCCGAGGCCATCTACGAAGCGTGGGCCGATCGCTACGGGGCAACCCAAGCGTCGGCGTCCAGCGGCGTTCCCGAACCGACTACAATTGCCTTGCTGCTCCTAGGCAGCGGCCTCGTGCAAGGCCGCCGGCGTAGGGCTGGCTAACGCTCGATGCCGTATTGCTCGACCTTGCGGTAGAGCGTCGCGCGGCCGATGCCGAGGAGCTTCGCCGCTTCCGGGACCGAGCCCTTGGTGCGTGACAGCGCCTCAACGATCAGCTTGCGTTCCCAGTCGTCGATCCGCAGCGTCTCCATCCGGTCCGGAGCCGGCGCGCCGGCGTCGCGGAGTGCGAGGTCTTCCGGATCGATCTCGGACCCCGCCGCCATCACCACCGCGCTATCGATCACGTTACGCAGCTGGCGGACATTGCCCGGCCAGTGGTAACCGAGCAGCCGCTCACGCGCCGCCGCGCTCAATCGCAACCCGGGCCGCCCGTGCTCGCTCTTGAAGTGGTCGAGGAAGAAATCGACCAACAGCGAGATATCCGTCCCGCGATCGCGTAGCGGCGGGAGGCCCAGCTCGAAGACACTCAACCGGTAGTACAAGTCCTCACGGAACTTGCCGTCGCGGACGTAGTCTTGCAAGTCCTGGTTCGTCGCGGCGAGCACACGGACATCGACGGTCACCGGCTCGGTGGCACCGACCGGCAAGAACGGATGCCCTTCGAGCACCCGCAAGAGCTTCGCCTGCCCCGCGGGGGTCATCTCGCCGACTTCGTCGAGGAAGAGCGTGCCCAGGTCGGCCTGCTGGAAGTAGCCGCTATGATCACGATCGGCTCCGGTGAACGAACCGGCCTGATGGCCGAACAGTTGGCTCTCCATCAACTCGGCAGGAATCGCCGCGCAGTTGACGGAAACCATCGCACGGTCCGCCCGCGGGCTCGCCCGATGAATCGCCCGCGCGACCAGCTCCTTGCCCGCCCCGCTCTCGCCGCGGATCAAGACCGAACCCCTCGCCGTCGCGACACGGGCGATCTTCTCTTTGAGTTCGAGCATCGGCTCGCTCTCGCCGATCAGGCCGTCGTAACCCGGCGCGGCGGCTACCAAGCGATCGAAGCTGCTCCGCAACGCGTTGAACTCCAGCGCCCGAGCCAGAGCCACCGCGAGAAGATTGGCCACGGAAATCACGAAGTCGAAATCCGATTGCCGAAACCGGCCCTCTTCCAAGTAGGCGTGCAAAGCCCCGAAGGTGGTGACCCCTTCGTCGTCGTTCGTTTGTTTCCGCGGGAGCAACGGCGCACAGATCGCATCGGCGAAAGCGCCGAGCTGGATCGTGCCGGACGGGTCAACGCTCGGCGCCTCTTGGTTGGCGACCCACACGGCGTTGCCGGCTTGGGTGACTAACTCGGTCAGCGAGGGGCTTAGTTCGAGCCGGGCCGCGGCGTCCGACGGCGACGCCAACCTCGCGCGGAGCTCTCCCTCATCGCTCGGCCAAAGGAATCCCACCACCGAAGCCCCGGTGCGGGCCTTCAAGAGATCGAGCGAGGTCTGCACCAAGTCGTCGGGGTCGCTCGAACCCAGCAGCTTGATGCAGAGCTGGTAGAGCAGCATGAGCTCTTTGACCTGCTCCGCATTCGGCAGGCCATCGAGCGACGCCGCATCGACGCCGCCCTCTTCGACGGGCTCCTCGATGACGAGCGTCTGCAAAGCGGGCGGGCCGAGGCCGTCGAAGGTCTGATCCTCGGCGGTCGGGGGCTCTTCGGACTCGCGGAATTCGAGCTCGGTCGAGCCGATCCGGAGCAGGTGCCCATCGCCCAAGGCGGCATCGAAGACCTTCTGCCCGTTCACATAGGTGCCGTTGCGGCTTTCGTCATCGACGACCCGCCAGCGTCCGTCTTCGGCCTTGATGCGGGCGTGAACGCGGGAGCAGATCGGGTCTGGCAGCGCGATCTGGCACGCACCACCACGCCCCAACAGCGTGTCGCCACGCGGCGGGAGAGGAAACCGAGCCCCCATGCGAGGGCCGCTCATAACCGTCAAATAAGCGTGCAAATCAGGTAGCGCTCTTCTCAACGCTTGTAAAAGAGGGGCCTGGCCCAGGCCCACATAAATAGCCTATCCCAGGATCGCTCAGGCGTCAGCGGATTCTTCCCGAAGGCGAGAAAGTCCTGCCCCCTAGCGGCACGTCAATCGTTCGGGATGCGGGTATCGGAACCGCGGAAGTAGGCTTTTGGCCGCCGGCCACGGTTGCTATGCTACGTGGCTTGGCGGCTAGCGGGCATGGCACGGTAAGAGCCGAGCATCGATAAACCGCCGAGAAAACGGGCTGTAGCTCAGCTTGGTAGAGCGCTGCGTTCGGGACGCAGAGGCCGCAGGTTCAAATCCTGTCAGCCCGACTTTCTTTTCCCCGGTAAATACTTGATTTCCTCGGTTGGCCCCCAAGCATTGAAGCGTCGATTGCACGTTTCATTGCACGAATGGGAGCCAACTACGTGTCACGACAAGCCAAGCCGTACTTCCGGAAGTTCACCAAGAGCTGGTACTGCTCTATCGGCGGAAAGCAGGTTTCTTTGGGCAAGGACCGCAAGGCGGCCTTCGAGAAGTTCCACGCCCTGATGGCGGACACCAGCCAAGTCCGCGAAGAGGCAACGACGCTCTACGAGCTGTCGCAGGTCTATCTCGACTGGTGCGAGGAAAACCGCACCAAATCCACCTACAGCAAGCACAAGTACTACTTGGAACTCTTCATCGGGAGTGTGGGCAAGCGGATGCGGCCCGCCCAGCTCAAAGTGCACCACGTCACCAAGTGGCACGAGGGATTGGGCGTTGGCTCAACGACCCAAAACGACGCGGTCGCCGTGGTACAGCGAATGCTCAACTGGTCGGTCGAGCAAGAGTATCTGTCCCGCAACCCGGTCAAGGGGATACGGAAGCCCAAGCGGAAACGTCGCGATGTCTTCTATTCGCCCGAGCAATGGAAGCAAATCAAGACGCACGCTCAAGAGCCACTGACCGGCTTGCTCGATTTCCTCTTCCTTACTGGGTGCCGCCCTCTGGAAGCCCGCACGCTCGAAGCTAGGCACCTGCACGGCGATCTAGCAGTCTTTCCGGCGGATGAGTCCAAAGGAGAGACCGAGCCGCGAGTGATCTACTTGGTGCCAGAAGCCAGGGCTGTTTTGACGCCTTTAGTCGAACGATGCCCTACTGGGCCCTTGTTCCGCAACTCACGCGGCAACCCGTGGACGAAAGACGCCATCCGGGGAAGGCTTGAGACGATCAGCAGAAAGGTCGGCTTCCGGGTCATCGCTTACGGGACACGTCACTCCTTCGCCACCAATGCCCTGACCCAAGGGGTGGACTCCACCGCCGTAGGCCACCTCATGGGCCACAAGGACACCACGATGGTGCATCGCGTTTACGGGCACC
>CAYGUP010000040.1:0-39161 GCA_964353155.1 uncultured Planctomycetaceae bacterium
GCATGAGACGCTCCGCCCGAGGCGAACAATCGGCGTTCTCGCTCTTCCCGTTCCTGGCCGTGCTGTTATGCACGATGGGCGCGATGGTGGTGCTGCTGGTGGCGATCGCTCATGTGGCCCGCACGAAGGCCGAGCGTGAAGCCGAGCTCGCCGCCGTGGCGGCCGAGCAAGCCCGGCAAGAGGCCAACTCTCCCGAGCGGCGTGAGGCCGAGGCCGCTCTTGAGAAGGCCGAACGTTTCGCTCAGCAGCTCAAGGAGCTCACCGAGAAGGGTGCCGAACGGCTCCAGCAGGAGCAGGAGCGGCTCTCGGCAATGGAGGATCACCTCCGCCGGCTTCGGGACGACGCCGAGCGGCTCAAGACCGAGACCATGGAGCTCTTCGCCGTCGAGCAAGAGCACTACGACGACGAGAAGATCGCTCGCGAAGAGATCAAACGGCTGAACAAGCTGATCGGCGAGATCGAGGACGAGATCGAACAAGCGAAGTACGCCGCGACGGGTCGCGAGCGGCGCTTCGCGGTGGTGCCGTTGCGTGATAAGGCGACCGGCACGATCCGCCCGCCGGTCTACTTCGAATGCACCGGCGAGGGCGTGACGCTACAGCCCGAGGGCATTGAACTCGGCTGGGAAGACCTCGTGGCGGCCAAGTTCAGCAGCCCGATGGCGGCCGCCTCGCGGGCCGTCACGCGTTACTACGAAGAGAACCCCGAGGCCCGCGCCGCCAACGAGGCGGGGCCGCCTTACGCTTTACTCATCGTTCGCCCCGATGGCATCTCGTCCTATTACGGCGCTCGGCGTGCCCTGGAGACTGTTGGGGCGAGCTACGGCTACCAACCCGTTGGCGACGATTGGCCGATCGAATACGACCCGCCCAACCCCGTGCTGATGCAATGGGTCGAGGAGGCCGTGGAGACCGCCCGCAACGAGCGGCAGGGCCTCGCCAAAGTGATTCCGCAGCTCGCCCAGCAGTTGAATATGGCAAAGCTCGGCCCGCCATCCGCACGAGGCTCTTCACGCTCGAAGTATGCGGCAGCCGGGCAGGGCGGGGGACTGCGTGTGAGCCGGGCCAATCCCGAGGCAGCGAACCCGTTTGAGGGGATGCGTATCGACGGCTCGCTGCCCGGATCGGGCGGCACGGGTTCGCCGGCTAACCAAGCGATGACGGCCAGAAGCCCGCAGGCCGGCCCCAGCCTCATGGCCGCGTCAACTCCGCGCGAGAACCCCATTGATGGCTCGCAAGGCCGCGGCGAGGGAGGCCCCATCGGTGGGACCGCCTCACAGGCCGAGTCGGGGGCCACGAGCGAACCGTCGCAGGAGCCAACCAACGACCGCTACGCTGAATCCGAAGGGACTCCGAGCAGCGAGGGTGGGCAGCCCGACGCCTCGCAGACGGCCAGTCGCCCCCAATCCGATGCTGAAGCAAAACAAACGACCCAAGCCAATGGTTCCGCCTCCGGTGGTTCGGCCGATGGCGACCAGTCCGCCGCGGTCTCGGCGGTTGCTGCGGCGGGCTCGCCAAACAACGCCGACAAGCGAGGACGCTCGGGCTCGGCTTCGGGGGCTGGTGCCCAATCGCGTGACGGGCTGCCGATGGTTCGGCCGATCCGCCTGTACGTCACCGCGGATCGGGTGGTGGTCCTGCCCGACCGGGCACAGGCACCAACGGTCGAAGCGGTTACCGACAACCGATCTCAGAGCATTCCCTTAGCCGGGCCGACAACCGGCAGCATCAATGAAGTGATCGCCGCCCTGAAACGCCACGCCGACGCCTGGGGCATCGCGGGGAGTGGCATGTACTGGGATCCGCGGCTGGTGCTCAATGTCGCCGGCGACGGGGCCGATCGGGCGGCCGAGCTGACCACGCTCCTCGAGGCCGCCGGCCTGAAAGTGCAAGCCAAGCCGGTCGCAACCGCCGCTTATCCGAGCACCAACGGAGGCACCGGTGCGACGCGTTAATGACAACCCAACCGACGAGACGCCCGGTGGCGACTCGTTCCTCGACATCGTGGCGAACATCGTCGGCATCCTCGTGCTGCTGGTGGTGCTCGTTGGCATCCGCGCGAGCCGCGAGGTCCTCGTCGCCGCCGAAGCGACACAAGCCGAAGACGCCGAACCGATCGCAGAGATCAAAGCGCGTCTCGACCAGACGCTCCTGATCGCCAACCGAGATCACAAGGAAGCGATCGAGCTCCGCGAGAAGATCGCGGCGACGATTCTCGAAGCGGAGCGTCGCCGCCAAGAGCGCGAGGCGGCCACGATGTACGTGACCAAACTGCGTTCCGAGCTCGACGAAGCGGCCGGAGCACTCGATGCCGACGACCGCCGGAGCCTGTCGACGGCCAACGAGATCGCCCAAGCCCAACTCACCCTCGATCGGCTGACCCGCGAACAGATCGCCCTATCGAACTTCGAGCCTGAGCCCGATGTCGAGACGGTGACCGTCGCCCCCACACCGATCGTTAATGGCAAGGTCGATGAGACGATCTCCTTCCGGATGAAGGATGGCAAGATGGTCTATATGCCGATCGATGAGCTCCAATCGGAATTGGTTGAACGCGTCGGGCCACCAGCGATTACCGACCCCTCCAAGCCGGTCGTTACCAGGAAGTCTGCCGGACCGATCGAGGGATTCTCCGCCGACGCCGAGTTCATCTGGGCGGTGCGTGCGCGGAATGGTCGGATGGGTCTGACCGGGTCGATCGGCCGCGTCATCGTGCGAGAAGCGTCAACCGTCCGAAGCGAGACGATCGAGTCGGCTATCGCCCCCGGGGGCTACGTGGCGTCACGCCTGGAGTTGCTTGACCCGGGCCAATACGTCGTGCGTCTGTTCGTCTACGAAGACAGCTTCGAACAGCTCCCAGAGGTGCAAGAAAGCCTCCGCGAACAGGGCTTCCGCGTCGCGTTGTCGCTCAAGTCGCAAGGCGACCCGATCGCGTTCGCTCCGAACGGCTACAACGCGGTCACGCAGTAGGCTCGGCCGCCTCTTTGGCGTCGGTGTCTGGATCTTGTGGCTCGAACATGGCCCGCAAGAAGAGCACCGCGGCGCCGGTGACAAGAAAGGCATCCGCAAGGTTGAAATTAGGCCAACGCCAGGCGTCGTTCACCTGCCACAGGATCCAGTCGCGGACGGCGTAGACCGGCTCACCAAAGCGTTCGTCCCAAGCGGGCCAGGTCTCGCCGTGCAAGCCGAGCCGGTCGTACAGGTTGCCGAGCACTCCCGACAAGATGGCGCCCAACGTGACGGTCATCCACCAATCGTGGGCGGCCCGACCCACGAAGAGCCAAACCGGGATCACGATCGCCGCCGCGATGCTGATGCCAGCGAAGAGCCAGACTTTGCCGTAGCCGATGCCGAACAGCGCGCCTTCGTTCAGGCTCGTTTGGATGCCGGCGTGGCCCTGCCACCACCAATAGGCGATCTCGCTAGTCAGCTTCCCGGGCCACGAGAAGACGATCTCTTTGCTGATCAAATCGGCCGCCAACCCCGCGATCGTCACCGCCGCGAAGACGAAGTAACGACTCAACGGCACCCGTGGGGAGTCAGCCGTGGAGGCTTGGTCCATTCCGTTGGACATGCGGCACTTGAGATTCTGGTCGGCCCCTCGGCGGGGTCGATTGGGTTCGGGATGCCTACGACTCGTTCTTTTCAGCGCAGGAGACACACATCGGCGTGTACGGGATCGCGTTGAGGCGGGTCTTGGGGATGGTGCCATCGCAGGCGGTGCACTTCCCGAAGCTGCCTTCGTCGATGCGCCCAATCGCCTCGTCGATGGCGGTCAGGGTGTCTTCCTCCGACTCCATCAGGCTGAGCGTGAACTCTTGCTCGTAGTTCTCACTCCCGAGCTCAGCCATATGGATCGGCATGGCGTTTCCGTTCGCCTCGTGCAGGGCCACATCGGCCATCGCTTTGACGTCGCCTCGCAGCCGGGCGCGAAGCAGTTGCAGCTTGCCGCGGTAGCTATCCAGATCAGCCTTCTTCATCCGGTTCTCCATTCCACATCGAGCGGTGTAGGTCGAGTCGCCGTCTTATCCCTTCTCGCCCCAAGCTGGGACAGGGCAGACTCGCCAGTTTAGGCAGCCCCGCGGGTTTCCGTCCATTGGATCGTGCCGGTAGGGGCCCAAATGGGGCCTGCTGCGGCATCCCGTTTCGATCGCGTTGCTAGGTTTGCCTAATCGAACTAGACTCCCTGTAAGTCGTTTGACGAAAACGCGTTACAGACAAGCCGCAATCGCCGTTCTGATGAGAAGACCGGGCCGCGGCTACTGGTCTACACCAATCAGCATCCGCTCTCGTTCGTTCAGGAATCCCCCGGATGACCGCCACCGCCGTGCGAACCAAGACCGATCTCGCCTTCCAGCAGTGCATGATGCCCGCCTGCGCGGCGACCTATGAGGTGAGCGAGGTCCGCACGAGCTGCGACCAATGCGGGTCGCTGTTGGATATCTGCTACGACTGGGACCGGCTGCCGACCCCGAGTTCGCTCCGCGACTTCGAGAAGAAGTGGGCACGCCGCAACGAGCCGCTGGAGCGGTCCGGTGTCTGGCGGTTCCGCGAGCTGCTGCCGTTTGCGCCGGATGACAAGATCGTCACGATCGGCGAAGGCCAGACGCCGCTGCACGCGTCGCCGGGTATCGACGAGTACATCGGGCTCGATCGCGACCGCGTCCGGTTGCAATACGAGGGCATGAACCCGTCGGGCAGCTTCAAAGACAACGGCATGACCGCCGCGTTCACCCACGCCCATATGATCGGTGCCGAGCGGGCCGCGTGTGCCTCGACGGGCAACACCTCAGCCTCGCTGGCACTTTACTGCGGCATGAGCCAGCTCATGCAGGCGGTCATTTTCATCGGGTCCGGCAAGATCAGCTACGGCAAGCTCTCACAAGCACTCGACTACGGCGCCCTGACGGTGCAGATCGCCGGCGACTTCGACGACGCCATGCACCGTGTCCGCCAGGTGTCGAAGAGACTCGGCATCTATTTGGTGAACAGCGTTAATCCCTTCCGCCTGGAAGGGCAGAAGACCATCATGCTGCGGGTCTTAGAGAGCCTCAATTGGGAGATCCCCGATTGGATCTGCGTGCCGGGGGGCAACCTGGGCAACAGCAGCTCCTTCGGCAAGGCATTCCACGAACTCAAGCAGCTCGGCCTGATCGATCGGGTGCCGCGGATCGGGATCATTAACGCGACCGGGGCCGACACCCTCTACGAGCTTTACGAGAAGCGGGGCCTGCGTTGGAACAACGGCTCGCCCGATACGAAGATCGTCGATGGCTACTACGCCGAGCTCGACGCCGCCAGCGAGCGGGCCGACACGATCGCCAGCGCGATCGAGATCAACCGGCCGGTGAACTTGATGAAGTGCCTCCGCGCCCTCGAGTGCAACGACGGCGTGGTGCGTGAGGTGACCGACCAACAGATCCTCGACGCCAAGGCCCGCATCGCGGCCAACGGGCTCGGCTGCGAGCCGGCCAGCGCCGCCAGCGTTGCCGGCGCGAAGCTCCTCCGCGAAGAGGGCGTCATCGCGCCGAGCGAGCGGGTCGTCTGTGTCCTCACGGGGCACCAATTGAAAGACCCAACCGCGACGGTCGCCTATCACAGCAGCGATCAATCCGAATTCAACCGCGTGCTCGGCAGCCGGGGCGTGAAGACCGCCGCGTTCGCCAACCGGGCGGTGAAGGTCGAGAACGACCTCGACGCGATCGTCCGGACGATCCAACTGAACAGCTAGAGCGGGAGGCTCTATCTAGCCGAGCAATCGCTTGCTAGCAACGCAATTGCTATGCGTGGATTGCTGGCTGGCTGCTACGGTGATGGCTAACCGTCGCCCCGGGCACGATGCCGGGGGCTGTTGCCGTCTTGATTGCCGTCTGCCGCAAGGAGCCCAAGGATGGGCCTGTTCTCCGCTGATAAGCAGCTCCGCTCCGCGAAGAAGGGACTCGCCGCCCTCGCCGAGCCGCTCGACATGAACGTGTCGATCAAGCTCTGGGACGGTTCGTTGGTGCCACTCGGCAAAAACGTCGACGGCAAATACACGATCGAGCTTTCCGGTCCCGGCGTCGTCGGCGAGCTGCTCCGACGCCCCAGCCTCGAAACACTCGTGCGGCTCTACGCGACCGGGCATGTCTCCTTCGAAGGAGGCGACCTGATCGATTTCTCCGCCGCGCTCCGCACGGACCGCTCGAATCGGCAGCGTCTCAAAGACCTGAGCAAATGGGATCTGGCGACCGGCGCCATCCCGTTCTTGTTCGCCAAGACGAAGCAGGCCGATGTCAGCCACGACTTCCGCGACGACATGGTCGGCCGTGTCGAGCATCGCCGCGACAACAAAGACTACGTCCAGTTCCACTACGATGTCAGCAACGACTTCTACGAGTTGTTCCTCGACAAGGAGATGGTCTACACCTGTGCGTACTTCAAGACGCCCGACAGCACGCTAGAGCAGGCCCAGCAAGACAAGCTGGATATGATCTGCCGCAAGCTCCGGATCAAGCCGGGCGATCGGTTGCTGGATATCGGCTGTGGATGGGGGGCGTTGGTATGCCACGCCGCGACGAAGTACGGCGCGATCTCGCATGGGATCACGCTCTCGCAAACGCAGCACGACTACGCCCAAGAGAAGATCGAACGGCTCGGCCTATCGGATCGCGTCAGCGTGCAGATCTGCGACTACGCCGACCACGAGGGCGCCTACGATAAGATCGTCAGCGTTGGCATGTCCGAGCATATCGGGGTCGCCAACTACCCCCGCTACTTCGGCAAGATCAACTCGCTGCTCCGCGACCGCGGCACGGTGCTGAACCACGCCATCGCCCGCCGGTCGAAGGCGTCGAAGCGTTCGATGACTCGCATCCGCCCCGAGCGTAAGCTGCTGCTGAAATACATCTTCCCCGGGTCGGAACTGACGCCCGTCGGCATGACCACCGACGTCCTCGAACAGACCGGCTTCGAGGTCCAAGACGTCGAGTCCTGGCGCGAGCACTACGCCATGACGGCCCGCCACTGGTGCCAACGCCTGTCGGCGAACAACGAGCGGGCGATCGAGTTGGTCGGCCCGGAACGTTACCGCCTTTGGGTCGCCTACCTGGCCGGAGCCGCTGGCGGTTTCGAGGCCGGCTCGATCAAGCTCTTCCAGGTGCTGGCGACCAAGCACGCCGCGAAAGGCCTCTCCGAGCTGCCGCCCACCCGCGAAGATATGTACCGAGCAGCCGCTTGAACCGATCTCGCAGCGGGTCGTGACAGGCATCGCCGCAGGAGCCACACTGTGGGGTCGGCCGATCCTGTTGACTACGAGTGTGGCGAGATGAGCAGCGGCGAGCAAAGCGTCCCCCCCGAAGATCCCTCAACGCCAAGCCCCGAGCCGCCCCGGCTGACGGCCGAGGAATTGCATCGGCTCGCCGATCAGCTCCAGCAGATCGCCGAAGATCGCAGCCTGCTGGCCGAGCTCGACGACGAAGGCCGCAAGCGGTTCCTCCGATACGCCAGCCAGGTCGCGTTGCCCGATCGCTCGGCGAGACGGCGTTTACGCAAGGAATCACAGAGGCGGAGCCAAGCCGCGCTCGATCAAGAACGCGCCGACGACGAGAAGCTGTTGGCGCAGACCGGCATCCGCCGCCAGTACAGCCTGCGCGAGCTGAAGAAGGCCGAGCCCCCTGCGCCGCGTCTTGAAAGAGACGACTTGACCGAGGCTTCGCCGACGGATGAAGCCGCCGCGTCATCCGGGCCGCGTCTACGGATCGAGCGTGCCTGCTACACCTGCAAGAAGAAGTACCGCGAAGTCCATCACTTCTACGATTCGCTCTGCCCCGATTGCGCCGAGCTGAACTGGGAGAAGCGGAACCAGACCTGCGATCTCACGGGGCGGTACGCGCTGGTCACGGGCGGACGCGTGAAGATCGGCTACCACGCCGCGCTCAAGCTCTTGCGTGCGGGAGCTCACGTGGTGGTTGCCACACGATTCCCGCGCGATGGCGTTCGCCGCTTCCTGGAAGAGCCCGATAGCAGCGAGTGGCGTGAGCGGCTGATCCTTCAAGGAGTCGACCTACGCAACACGCCGAGCGTGGAAGCGCTGGCCGATCACTTGGCGGCGACGCTGCCGCGGCTCGATTTCGTGCTCAACAACGCGTGCCAAACGGTCCGCCGCCCGCCCGGCTTCTATGCCCACTTGATGGAGGGCGAACGCCAACTGGCCAAGTCGCTGCCCGCGTCGGCGAGGCCGCTCCTGGAATCGTACGAGGAATTGAGGAGGCAATCGAATCTCTCAGAGGAGAGGCTGCCCGCCGATCAGCTGGCGGTAGCAATGGTCGCCGGTGGCGCCGACGCTGCCGAGCTCTCCCAGCTAAGGCTCGCCCCCGGCGATGAGAACCATGGCGACACACTCTTTCCGTCCGGCCGATACGATGTGGATCAACAGCAGGTCGATCTCCGTGAGGTCAACAGTTGGCGGCTCAGGCTCGCCGAGGTGCCGACGGTTGAGTTGCTCGAGGTACAACTGGTCAACGCGGTGGCACCGTTCATCCTGAACGCCCGGCTCAAGCCGCTCATGACCCGGGTTTCTTCCCGTGACAAGCACATCGTCAACGTCTCGGCGATGGAGGGCGTGTTCTATCGGGCCTACAAGACCGACAAGCACCCGCACACGAATATGGCCAAGGCCTCGCTGAATATGATGACCCGCACCTCAGCACAGGATTACGCCGCCGACGGCATCCACATGAACAGCGTCGATACGGGTTGGATCACCGACGAGGACCCGGCCCAGATCGCGCAACGCAAGAAGGAAGAACTCAACTTCTCCCCGCCCCTCGACCAAATCGACGCCGCGGCAAGGATTTGCGATCCAATCTTCGCCGGCCTGATCAGCGGCGAACACGTCTGGGGCAAGTTCCTCAAAGACTACCAAGTAGCGAACTGGTAGGCTGGCTCGTATCGGCCTAGGGCAGACACTCAGATTTGCCGAGACGCCAATAAACCGTCGATTGCGGCACACTGCATGGAATGCAGGTGAAGAAGTGGGTGTACCAAGATTCGAACTTGGGACCTCAGCCTTATCAGGGCTGCGCTCTAACCAACTGAGCTATACACCCGGCGTCGCGTTTGCTTGCCGCGAGAGCCATAGTCTAGGCTGTCAAATACGCCTGTCAAAGGGGCCAAATGGATGGTTGTCCCCGAAGCTGGTTGACGCCGTGTTCGCGTCGGAAGTAATATGATGACTTGAGGTTACGTCGCTTAACGATGCCCGCCGTTTCCGGAACAAGCGGAGGGTCGTGACGCAACCAGTCAGACAAGCCCCGATAGGGACTGCGACGTGAGGCAAACGGCATCGACTGCTGATACCGCGGTTCCAACCGCTGGTTGGGGTAGAAGGTGCGTCTCTCAGACGCCCCGCCTTATGGATTGTTGGCTGACCAGCTCGACCCGCCTGCTTTTCGCGACCCTGATCGCTTCGGTCGCCCTCTCAGGAATCCCGGCTCACGCACTTCTGCCCACCAGCAAGCGCGTCCGTACGCTCATCGATGCTGGGTTGGATTCGCTTGAGAAGCTCCCAAGAAACGATGCCAACTCAAATGAGTTGGGTGGCAAAGCGGTGGTTGGCCTCGCCTTCTACAAAGCGGGGCGGAAGAAGAGCCCTTGGGTGCAGAAGGCCGTCGGAGCCTGCCTCGCCGAAGCCAGTGGAGCGGCCAACCTTGATATCTATAGCCATGGCTTGGCGATCATCCTCCTCACGGAGGTCGGACCCCGTAAGCATCGCACCGCGATTCAGCAGTACCTCAAAGCTCTGGCCAGGAAGCAAAAACCTCATGGCGGCTGGGGGTACCCCCAGCAAGAGACCGGCGATACCTCGCAAACCCAATACGCGGCATTGGCTCTGTGGCAAGCCCACCGCGGCGGCATCGATATCGACCCCGCGATGTCACGAGGCATGATCGATTGGCTCAATCGCACCCAAGCCCCGAACGGAGCTTGGGGTTATCAGGGCCAGCTAGCTGACGGGACTAGTCCGATTAATCAGTCCGGTGTCACATCGACCATGGGAGCGGCCGGCGGCGCTAGCCTATTAATCGGCGCTGACATGCATGGGCTACTTGGTAGCGCGGCTTTGGAGTCGGCCGGCGATCTAGCTGATGTCGCCGGCTCGAGTCTGCCCGAGGGGGTCAACCTAGCCTCGAACACCGTCGCGCCCCTTCCGAATGCGGGGGTCGATTGGCCGCGTGTCAATCGAGCAGTGAAGCGGAGCGAAGAGTACATGACCGAGCGTTTCGACCCCGAGCGTCAGTCGTACGGCTGCTACTACCTCTACGCACTAGAGCGATACCAGTCGTTTCTCGAAGCACGAGACAACGAGATCGATCTCGAGCCCGAATGGTACGAGCAGGGCGTTGAATACCTCGAGAAGAATCAGCAACAGCCCGGGGTCTGGAGCAAGTCGTGTGGGCCTGTCGTTGATACGGCGTTGTCGATCCTCTTCATGCTGCGGGCTACTCAGAAGAGCCTGCAGGGCGGGATGGGCGAGGGATCGCTCGTCGGCGGGCGTGGCCTGCCGAAGAACGTTGCCGGAGCCAAGCTCCGCCGCGGGCAGGTGATTGTTGAGGTTGAGAACGTTGGCATTGGTGATTTCCTGTCGATGCTCGATGAGGGAGAGGCCGATCGGCTCGACTCGCTGGCATCCGACCCCTCGGCTCTCGTCGTCGGCGAACTCTCATCGGCAGACGCCGAACGACTCGAGGCGGTGCTCCGAACAGGCGAGCCCGAGCAGCGGCTGGTCGCTGCGCGTGCCTTGGGCCGGGCCGGAGAACTCGATCATGTTCCGGCGTTGCTGTATGGGATGACCGACCCCGACCCGAGTGTGGCGGTCGAAGCCCGCGACGCCCTCCGTTTCATCGCCCGACGCCCTCGCGGTTTCGGCATGCCCGATAGCTACAACGAGGACGAGCGTTACCTCGCCATCGAACAATGGAAGCGCTGGTACCAAGCGCTCCGGCCGGAGGCGATCATCGACTTTGGCCGTTGAAGACCTATCGCTGCGTCCCGAGAGAGCCGCCGAAGGGTTGCGTGTCAGTGCCTATGACCGCTCTTCGAGCCTGCTGATCGCGCTGTTGATGATCGTCAGCGCGGCGGTGCTGGGCATCGTGATCGTGTTCTTCTCGAACCGCATCAGTCGGACGCCGCCGGCGATCCCGGTCACGCCGATCGCCCCGCCCGATACGGCCAGTGGCGCCGAGGAAGATTTCAGCGACACAATGCTGGGCGTCGAGGACGCCGAGTTGGAAGAGGTCGAGGTCGAGTCTTTCCTGGAGACCCTTTCCGAGGTTGCCGCGTCGGATTCGACGTTGATCGCCGACAAAGCGGCCGCCGAGGCCCCCTCGGCACGCAAGGGCGACCCACGGGGCGTCGGCGGATCGGGCTCGGGACGCTCGAACTCGCGAGACCCTCGTTGGGAGCTTCGCTTTGAGCCCGAATCATCCGATGATTACGCTAGATGGTGTGATGAAGCTGGTTTCGCAGTAGGGGTTCTGGGAACAGATAACGTTGTTTACTACGCAACGAAGCTGAGTACTCCTAAGCCAGAAGTACTCACGGTTGCTCCCCAGGACGCCCCGCAACTGTATTTCAATTCCGTAGGTGGTCCGCTCCATCCACTTGATAGACGGCTCGCTCAGAAAGCAGGCATCCTGGATAAAGGAAATACTGTTCTTCTGTTATGCCTACCCAGATCGCAGCAGAGTTTGCTTGGACTCCAACTCGAAGCAGCTGATGGCAAGCCTGTTACTGACATCGCTCTCGTAGTGTTCCGCGTCACGAAGACAGCTGGCCGATTTGACTTAAACGTCGAAGACATTCAATTCCATCGCTAGCTCATAGCAGCACCACAAACGCTTGTACCGAGGCACGCAGCGAGCATGCAATTCGAGTTCCTCTTCCTGATCATCGGGTATGTCATTTATGTCGCGATGGCTGCCATCGCGCTGTGGGGGGCGTTCAATCTGATCCTCGTCTGGCGTCGGGTCGCGACGGTTCGCTTCAAGGACGAGGAGGAGCTCGACGCGTTCGTCGAGGCGATCGACGAGCCGATCTCGGCCAAGAAGTTCGACGACGCGATCGCCCTGTGCGGCGAAGACCGGCGGGCGATGCCGCAGCTCGCCCTCTACGCGATCACCAACCGCTCTCAAGGCGCCGACCGCGTCGAGCGACAACTGGCCGAGCGTTTCCAGCTCGACGTCATGTCGGACATCGACTTCCGACTGAGCTGGGTCTCCACCGTGATCAAGAGCGCGCCGATGATCGGCCTGCTCGGCACGGTGCTCGGCATGATGGGGGCCTTCGCCAACCTGAGCAGCGGCACCAAGGTCGACACCGGCCAGATGGCCGAGGACATCATGTTCGCGTTGATTACGACCGCCTGCGGCTTGGCGATCGCGGTCCCGTTGCTGCTCGCCCGCGAAGGCATCAACGTCCGCATCCGCCGGATGGAAGACTTGGTCACGGCGGGCGTTTCGCAGGTGATGGAAGTCCTGCGGCTCCGCTGAGGCGCCCGCCTAGTAACGCGTCGTCCGTTCGTTCCCAACCCATCGCGTGTCGTCCGCCATGTTCTCTCCCTCACTCGGCCGCAAGAAGGCGTCGGACGGAGAGGACGATATGGATATCACGCCGATGATCGATATCACGTTCCTGCTGCTCATTTTCTTCTTGGTCACCTCGACGCCCGACCAAGAGACCGCCGTGGTGCTGCCCGAAGCCCTGCACGGCGACGCTGTCAGCCAGCTTGAATCGGTGATCTTCACGATCGGCGAGTCGGGCTTGGACGTGGCTCCCGTTTACGCGGCCGACGGCAAGATCGCTTCGGCCCTGCTCCCCGAGCAAGAAGAGCCCCGCAACGCAGCGATCCGTGGTGCCGTTGAGGACGGCATGGCCGAGAACAAGACGAACGTTGTCATCAAGGCCGACCGTGGCGTCGCTTACCGCCATGTCGCCGACGTGATCTCGGCGATCTCGCAGGTGCCCGGTGCCAACTTGCACCTTGCGGTGCTCGATACCGATTAAGTCAAACCCGCAGCCACTCGACCCACTAAAGCCAACAAGAGCGATTCGACAACCGTCCGTGTCTGAGCAAGAAGAACACACGCCACACGCCCCCTCGGTCCGTCAAGCGACGGATCTGTGGGCACGCCCCCAGGCGGGCGACGACGAGGGCGACCTCGATATGACGCCGATGGTGGACGTCACGTTCTTGTTGTTGATCTTCTTTATGATCACGGCCGCCTTCGCTTTGCAGAAGGCGATCTCGGTCCCGCCGACGGACGACTCGGCCGCCGCCGCGGTGCAGACGGTCGAAGAACTCGAAGACGACTCGATCGTCGTGCGGCTGGACGGCGACAATATCTTCTGGATCATCTGCCCGGCCTGGGCGGAGGAAGAGAAAGCGGTCAGCAAGCAAGACATGCGGAACCTCGTGCGTGCCGCCCGACGCGGCGCGCCCCCCGGCGGTGCCGCCGCGGCCAACACGCCCGGCTACAGCAAGCTGCTGGTCCAAGCGAGCGGCGATGCGACCCATGAGTTCGTCGTCGCGGCGCTCGACGCCGGAAGCGGTGCGAGCGTCGAAGAGATCCGATTGATGAAAGTCGAAGACGAAGAGTTCTGAGCCTGCGGCTCTCCCTCCGATAAACAAGCCCCTCCAAACGGCCCACCCCACCGATGGCGACCGCGAAGCAATTCCTCGATGCGATCGAACTTGAGAAGCTCGTTTCGGACGATGTCTTGGACGATCTCTACGAGGAGTATCGCTCGAGCGGCGGTGCCGTCACGGCGGATTCGATGGCCGCCAAGCTGGTGGCCAAGGGGCACCTCTCGCAAGACAAAGCGAACGTCTTGTTGATGTCGCCGAGCGACAGCTTCATCCAGGTTGGCGCCGACTCGCTTTCCGCGAAGAAGAAACCGGTCGCCGACAACCCGTTCGGAGACGACGATGCCGAGGAAGGGGCAGGGGATGCCGGCACCGGGGCGGGGCGGCGGAAGCACGTCAAGAAGACGCACAAGAACGACCACGATTCGCCGCTCATCCTGATCGGTGGCGGGGCGTTGGGCCTGCTGCTGCTCGGCGGGATCGGGCTGTACCTGCTGATGGGTCTGCAGTCGGGCGATCAATTGATCGACTCGGCCAAGTCGGCCTACAGCAGCGGTTCTTACTCGCAAGCACGCGAAGAGTACGAGGCATTCGTCGAAGACTTCACGACGCACCTGCGTTGGAGCGAGGCCCGGGTCGCGTTGTCGGTGGTCAAGCTCCGCCAACTCGTGGAAGGCTCGACGGACTGGGATCGGGCTCTGTCGCTGGCCCAGGAAGAGCTTCCAAAGATCGAGGACGAGCCGGCATTCCCCGAGGCGAGGGCCGAATTCGCCTCGTTGGTGCCCCGGATCACCCGAGGCCTTGCCAAGCAAGCCGACGAAGCCTCGGCGGCCGACGATGGATCGAATGCCGAGGAGGTCGACAAGCTGGTGGCCCGCACCAAGGACGCCCTCAAGATCCTTGGCAATACCAAGTACGTGCCCAAGTCGCAGCGTGACGACGCCGAGATCGCCGAATTCCAAGAGCTGCTCGCCCGGGTCGGTCGGCGGAGAGAAGCCCTCGCCGACCTGAACGCCACGCTCGCGGCGATCGGCTCGGCGACCGCGTCGGACGATGCGGCGGCGGCCTATCGATCCCACGCCGAGTTCGTTTCCCGGCGTCCTGGGCTGCGTGAGGACGAGCGACTCGCCTCGGGCCTCGCCGAAGCGATCGAAGCCGAACGGCAGACGATCCGCTTTGTTGAAGACGCCGCCGAGGCAGCGACCGAAGAACGCCCCTCGCCGATCGCACTGGCGATCCCGCTCGCCACGCCGAGCCGCGAGGGGACCACCTCGGCGAGCGGCCTCTTCACACGACAACTGGCCGGCGTGCTGTACGGGCTCAAACCCACGGATGGTTCCTTGATCTGGCGGCGACCGGTCGGTGAGCGACTCGCGGAGGTGCTCACCACGCCGATCGGCAAGGATTTGCTGGTCATCGACCACCGACACGGCGAACTGCTACGCATCAAGGCAAGTTCGTCGAAGCTCGTCTGGCGTGTCGCCCTCGAAGAACCCGGCGAGAAAAGCGGCCTCAACCAGCCAGTCTCGGTCGGCGACCGAGTGCTGGTTTCGAGTGAATCGGGGCGGCTTTGGTCGGTCGATGCCGCGACAGGGCGCCGCCTAGGCTACGCCGCGTTTGCTCAGCCGCTCCGCGCGGCCCCGGCCGTTGATCAAGAGCGGGGCAGGGCGTACGTGGTGGGTGAGCAATCGAGCCTTTACACGCTCGACGCCGAGACGCTCGCTTGCCAAGCCGTCCGCTACACCGGCCACGCTCGCGGCTCTATCTCGGTGGCTCCGATCTTCCTCGACGGCTGGGTTATGACGCTCGAGAACGCGGGCGAGGCGACCAGCCGTTTGAACGTTTATTCGACGGATGACAGCGGGGCCATCGCGAGTCAACTCGCGGATTGGCGTCTCGATGGCGTCGCCTCGACTCCGATCGGCGTCTTCGAGCGTCGGCTGCTGGTAGCGACCGAGTCCGGGGCGACTTACCTCTACGAACTTGTCGGCGAGCGAGAAGGCCAGCCGCTAACGCTACTGGCTTCGCGCGGTGCCGAGTCGGGTCCGCCTCAACGCCGTTATGCGGTCGAGGTCGATGGGGGAGTCTGGATCGCCGGCGAGGGCCTGCGACGCACTGCGGCTTCGCCCGCCGATTCGTCCTTGGTTTCACGCAACCTCGCTGATGCTTGCGATCGTGACCTGTTCATCGGCCCGTTGGAGACCCGTGGCAACGCGATCCTCCACTCGCGCCGAACCCGTGACGGTCTCGGGGCGGTTGTTGCTGCCAGCGATACGCGGTCTGGCGAACTCGTCTGGGAGACAAGCCTCGCCGCCCCCCCCGCCGTCGCCCCGGCGATTTCGCGCAAGCCGCAAGGCGTCGTCGCCACGACACTCGCCGGTCACACGCACCTAATCGATTCGGCAGCCATCCGAGCCCGCGTGTCGGCAGAGCCCGCCGCGGAGCCCTCCCGCTCGACGCGTTACGAGGCAGCCGTTTCGCTTGGCAGCGGCGAAGCGGTGCTCATGCAGAAAGGCAGCAAGCAATGGCTAAGAACGGCTCTCACGCCACGGGCGTCGGCTCGGGTGCTGCGACTCCCGGGCGAGTTGGCCTCGCGCCCCGCGAAGATGGCGAAGTACCTCGTCACGCCGCTATCGATCGGCCAGGTGCACCTGCTTGATTCGACCGGCAAACAGATCGCCACGCCGTTTCAACCGCGTGTCGAAGTGGGAACGACCATCGATTGGACACCGCCCGCCGTGGCCCAGGTCGCCGGCCAGCGACTGGTTGTTCTTTCGGATGGGGAATCCATCGTTTACAGCCTGAGGCTCAACACCAGCGGCGACCCGACTCTAGAAGAGGCCGGCACTTATCGCCTGGAAGGATCACGACCGGCAACCGGAGCCGCGATCGTCGGCCAACGCGCCGCGATCGGGTTGGAAGACTCGCGAATCGCCTTCTTCGACCTGCCGGCAATGGGCGGTCAGAGCGAGCTCGCCCTGCCCGCCGGCATCGCCTGGGGGCCCTTCGCCGCAGGCGAGAGGCTGCTGGTTGGCACCGACGATGGCCGTCTCCTAGCGATCGATCCAACGGGGACGCCCCGGATCGCTTGGCAGGCCGAGTTGGGCACCGCAGGGGCCATCGGCGAGCCCTTGGTATCCGATGGGGTTGTGACGATCGTCTCGCCGGCCGGATTGGTCCGCCGTCTCTCGCTAGCCGATGGGGCCGAGCAAGCGAAGCTCGACTTGGGCCAGAAACTTGGTTCCGGAGCCACCGCTTACGGAACCCGCTTGCTGCTCGCCGCGGCGGATGGCACGGTGCTCGTGGTCAATCAGCCTTAGTCCGGTCTCGCCCGCCGCCAGCTTCATCAACTCCCGACCACTGCTTTGACTCGACCCCGCCACCACCGATTGATCGCGTCGCTGCTGCTCTTCGTGGCATGGAGCGGACCCTCGGTGCGCGCCGACGAGCCTCTCTACAAGCAACTGCCGAATGACTTGGTGGTGCTCAACAACGCGAACGGCGGGACGGAGTTGGAGGCGTTTCCACTCGACTTCCCCAACAGGAAACTGCCCCGCAGTTTGCCTCGTGGTGGTTCGCTGACGGCACGGTTGCTAGAAGGGGCCGCCGGCGAAGTCGAAATCCCCTACGCGAATATCGACCGCATTGAGCTCTTCGAGCAGCGTCTGCTCAAGGCGGCACGCGACCACGCCAAGAAGAAAGAGTTCGGACCGGCTTACGACTACTTCGCGAGGCTCGATCGCGACTACCCCGAGATGCCGGGGGTCGCCCAAGAGTTTGAAGCAATGATCCGGGCGGAAGCCCTCGAACGCTTCCGTCAAGACGATCACGATCATGCCCTCGCTCTGATGCAGACGCTCTACGACCGGGCCCCCAACGCTGCCGGCCTCGGGCGGGCCGTCGATGCCATCGGCGAGTCGATCGTCGCGGCCCGCTGGAAGGACCAGGACTACACCGGGGTGCGGCGTGCCATCAACACCCTGAACAACCAATTCGCCGGACTCGACCTCACGGTCAAGGACCGCTGGATGAATCGGATGGCCGATGGGGCCGAGCGACTGCAAGACCGAGCCAAGCGGCTTGCGGCAGACGGTCGCACCCGGGAAGCCCTGAGCCTGCTCGGGGGTGCCGCCGCGCTCGACCCCCTTTCGCTCGAGACAAAGCGACTCATCGAGCAGCTCAGCGATAGCGACCAGACTCTGTGGGTGGGCGTCTGGCAAGCTGCCTCGGAAGAGGCCACGCCACGGATCGATACACCCGCCGCCGCGCGTCAGAGCCGATTGATCGGCGGACGGCTCGCCACGCTCGAGTCGTACCCTCCCGAGGGCAGCCGGTACGCCTCGAGACTCGGGCCAATCGAAGCGAATGCGAGCCGACGGCGGCTGACCATCGGCGGCCGTCGGGCCGATAAGTCGGCGTTCCTCCTGGCAAGAGAACTGCTCGAGCCCGCGGCTCCCGGCGACCCACTCGCGTTGCTCCGTTCACACACGGCCGCCGTATCGGTTGGGCCAGATGGCTCGCTGCTGGTCGACTTGAAGGCGCCCCACCCGAGGCCAGAAGCCCTGGCGAAAGTTGCACTGCCGCGCGAAGTCGCTTCGGTCGCCCCCGGGGCTTGGCGTCGGGTCCCGTTGTCGCCTGGCTCTAAGGCAGCGGCACGGTATGAGAGAAACTCCGACGGAGGTTCCTTCACCGCCATCGAAGAGTACGCCTATCCCTCCGCTGAGGCCGCGATCGAGGCCCTGCGAGCGGGCGAGTTGCACATCCTGGCGGACGTTCCTCCCTGGAAACGAGCCGCCATTGAGGCCACGCCCGAGGTTGCGATCGCACGCTACCGCCTGCCCACGCTCCATTGTTTGTTGCTCGGCAAAGAGACGCCCTTCCGCGAGCGTCGCGAGCTTCGTCGAGCCGTTTGTTATGCCTTGGCTCGGAAGGAGACCCTCAAAACGCTGGTGCTCGGTGGCAAACCCCTGGGTGGTTGCGACGTGCTGTCGGCGCCCTTCCCGCGTGGCGTGTCGCTGAGCGACCCGTTGCGTTACGCCTACAACGTGAGCGTTGAGCCACGACCCTACGAGCCTCGCTTGGCTGCCCTCTTGATGGCGGCCGCTCGCGCGACCGACCGAAACGCCGAGGAAGCGGCAAAGAAAGCCGTGGAGGAAGGGAGCGAACCGCCAAGCCCTGCTCGCGCCCCGGTGCCCAAACGCGTGACGATCGCTCACCCGCCGACGCCGGTCGCACGGCTCGCGGTCCAATCGATTGAGCAGTTGCTCGGCACGATTGGCGTTGAGACCAACTTGATCGAAGCCAGCGAGGCCGAGTTGGCCGCCGGTGAGATCGATTGCGATCTGCGATACGCCGAGATCACGATGGCCGAACCGCTGGTCGATGCGTGGCACCTGCTGGGCCCTGGCGGTGTGGCGGGCGGATGCTCGCCACCGATGCTCGCCGGCCTGGAACGGGTCGAGGCGGCACAAACCTTCGGTGAAGCGACCGAGGCTCTCAGCGACCTACACCGTATCGCCTTCGCCGACCTGCCGCTCATCCCGCTGTGGCAGACCGCGGATCAATTCGCTTACACCAAGAGCCTCAAAGGCGTGCCCGACAAGACCGTCGATCTCTATCAGACGCTCGACGCATGGCGGATCGATGCGGGAGGCCGACGATGACACCTCGCAACAACGCCGGCGTTTGCTGGCGAATCGCCTCGTTCGCGATGACACTCGCCATCCTCCTTGCCGATCAGGCCGGGGCCGCGACCAGTGCATTTTGGGATAGCCGACCCTATCGCGTGGCGATCGAGCTCGACCTGAGCGAGAGTGGGCTCAGCACGATCCAAGAACAACGGCTTCGCGAGCGGCTGGTCGATCGGATCGAGTTTCGCTTGGGTCGATTCTGGCTGGTCGAACTCGGCGAGTCGGACAATCTGCCAACAGCCGGAGAGGACGAAGAGGGCGTGACCCCCTTCGACAAACGGATTGCGGCCCGCGTTGTCGGCGACGGCATCGGCGGGATGCTTCGGGTTGTTGAGCACGACATCACGCTCGATCACGCTGGCGTGCCGGTAGAGGTCTCCTACGCGGGGTCTGCCGATCTGCCGGAACGGCTGTACTCCGCGATGCTCGTGGCGTTCCGCCCCATCGCACGCTTCGTGCGTGACCCCAAGAAACCCAACGGCGTGACGCTCACCTACCGAGCCAACGACCTCGCCCCGAGCTCGGGCGTTGGGATGGCCAAATCGGGTCAACTGCTGCTGCCGTTCCGTCGTCGCGTTGATCGCTCGGGGCAGCCGGTCGAGGGAGGCACGAAGGGCGTCCGATGGACCTACCTGATGGCCGACGACACGGACGACACCGCCAAACCGACCGCGACAGTGATAAGTCACACGCGACGGCCTTTCGGCACGAGGCCTAGCGCGAAGCTGCAACAACTCGCGTTGGCTGCCCCGGTAAACCCCGAAATGGTCACCCGGCTAAGACTCCGGTCGATCGAAGACCCCGACGTGCCCTTGCCGGGCTATGAGGTTCTGCTTGCTCCTCCGGGCGAAACGAGTCGCGAGCCGCTCGGCTTCACCGACAATCGTGGCGAGATCGCCCTGCCCATGAGGCCGGGCGTCTGGACCGCACACGTGAAGTGCGGCACGCTCACGGTCGCCAGCGTGCCGGTCGCCCCGGGCGTCGACGAAGCGATCCTTGCGCCGCTCGTCGACGAAAGATCTCGCTTGCGAGCCGAGTTGGAAGTCACCAGCTTGCGCGAAGAACTCATCGATACGGTCGCTCGACGGAAGATCCTCGGCCAACGGATCCGCAAGTACGTTGATTCGGAGCAGCCCGACCGGGCGGCGAAGCTGCTCTCCGAGATGGACGAGCTACGCGGACGCACTCAGTTCAACCGCGACCTCGGCGTGATCGAGCGCGGGGCTCAGGCGGGGCACCCGGTTGCCCAACAGCGTTTGGCCCAACTCTTCGACAAAACGCGATCCCTCATCAACACCGCTCTCGACCCACGCGAGAGCCGCGACTTATCGCAATTGGTCGGGCGTGCCAAACGTGACGCGGAGATCCGCGACAACGATACCGCCACACCGGCCGGTTCAGCTGGCAACGCCGCGCCAGGCGGCTAGCCCCGCCAAAACGACGGTTGCCAACAAGGCCGCCGCAGCGATCCAGTAAGGAACCGATTCCGACCAGGATGCCGGCGGCGGGTTGGCGTCGAGCTTGGACGCGTTGCCAGGAGGAAGCTCCGGGACCAAACTCTCAAGGATCTCGTTCTCGAGGTCGTGCAACGGCAGCCCGACGGTCTCCGGCAGGTCGTCCAGGTCGTCCGAACCCCACGAAGGCGTGGGGTCATCGACCGCGGGGCGTTGAGACATCGTCTCGGTGACGACGGTCGCCAGGGCGGCAGCCGCCTCGGGTTCTGCCATCGCGGAAAGCTCGGCGGCGACTTCGGCGGCCGAGTCGGGCCGATCCGCCGGGTCCTGTGCCATGAGGCGGGTGATCAAGCCGACGAGCGTGCCCGACAACTCCGGCACGAGCACGTCCGGAGAGATCGGTTCGTCGCGCAAGCGGCGACGCAGCTTGTCGGCGTGCGTCCCCCCCGGGAACGGAACCTTGCCGGTCACCGTGTAGTAAAGTGTGCAACCAAGCCCATACAGATCACTGGCCGGCCGCACCCGATCCGGCTCGCGGATCGATTCGGGAGCGACATAGTCACTCGTCCCGGCGATCTTGCCCGATTGGGTACCGGCCGTCGATTCGATCCAGCTATCGGAGAGGCCTTCGACCGAAGTAGCCAGACCGAGGTCCGTCACTTTAACCGTGCCCGTGGGCGTGAGCAGCAGGTTGCCGGGCTTCACGTCGCGATGCACTAAGCCGCGGCGGTGGGCGTGGCTGATCGCCTCCGCGGCCTGGGAGAGTGCCCAAGCGGCCGTCGACTCTTCCAAGGGGCCGCCGCGGCGGATGAGCCGCCTCAAGTCGATGCCCGGCACGTACTCGGTGACCAAGTAATAGGTGTCACCATCGCGGTCGGCGTAAGACACCCGCACCAAGTTGGGGTGGTCGAGCGCGGCCTGCGCCCGGATCTCGTGGCGAAAACTCGCAACCGCGTCGGGCGTGCTCTTGCTCCGCGGCAGCACCTTGATCGCCTCGATTCGGCCGAGCATCTCGTGTTGGCACTTGAAGACATGCCCCATCCCGCCGCGTGCGATCGAATCGAGGATCCGATAAGGGCCGAGGTTGAACTTGGTCCGGCCCCGCTTCAATTGCCCGATCTGCCAAGAGTTCAGCAGGCCCGCCTCGACAAGCCGCTCGGCCAGCCGCCTGTCGTGGTCATCCACCGAGGTGGGACGTTGCGACACCACGTGGCTCGCCGCCCGATGCAGTTCGAGCCCGTCAACGAGCCGGCTGGCCGCGATGGTCGCCAGCAGCGGCGTCGAGTCGAACTCGGTCGATGGAGTAATCGAGGTCGTCAAAGCGAAGGTCTAGGTGCCGGTCACGGAGAAGATCACGAAACACGGTTCGCTGGGGGATCGTTGGAATTATGCACCAACCTCAGCTTCGAGCAATTCTTGCCGAACGGTACGCCTTAGCGGCTCTCCGCTGCCAAGGCCTCTTTCAGTTGGTTGAGACGCCATCGACCCCATGATTCAGCGGGCGGGCAGACGAGTTTCAGGGGCTCGCGTTTCACCGGGTGTTCGAGCTCGAGTCGCCAGGAATGCAGGGCGATGCCGGGTTTGTATGAAAAGAAGCTCTGCCGATCCCCGTCCAGGCCTGCGCCGGCGTACTTCTCATCGCCCAGGATCGGCAGGCCGAGCTTGGCGAGTTGGACACGGATCTGATGCTTGCGTCCGGTCACCAGCTTCACTTCGAGGAGCGAGCGACCATCGTAAGTGAGCAATACGCGGTAGCTCATCTCGGCCCGCTTCGCCCCGCTCGCGGCGGACTGGGTCGTGTGCATCCGCTGGTTGTCATCGTCCTTACGAAGGTAGTGAACTATCGGCTCATCGCAGCGCGGGGCCTCGCCGGCGACGGTCGCCAGGTACCGTTTATCGACGCGGCGTGTGCCGAACGCGTCGGTCAATCGCGAGGCGGCCTTCGAAGTGCGGGCGAACAACAGCAAGCCGGTCACCGGTGAATCGAGACGGCTGACCACGCCTAGATAGACCGAGCCCGGCTTGTTGTACTTCTGGGCGAGGTAGGCCTTGGCCATATCAACAACCGTCTCGACGCCCGGCTCGGCACCCATCGTGGCGTACCCGGCCGGCTTGGCGACCACAAGCAGGTGGTTATCCTCATGAACGATTCGAAGCTTCGGCGACCGCATGCGCAAACGTCCTCTCCAACACTTATTTAACAGCCAATACTAATGTCGCAGCCACAGCTCGTGCTCGCCAGTGGATCGCCTCGACGCCGCCAGCTCTTGCAAGAGGCAGGCTACACCATCCGGGTGCTGCCGGCGCGAGAGGGGGTTGAAGAGGCCGGGCTCTGCTCGGGGTGCGGGCCGCACGAGTTGGTCATCGATCTGGCCAAACGCAAGCTCGACGACGTCGTCCTGCAACTCGTAGAAGCGGGGCCAACGGGCGCCGCGAAAAGCCTCGTCCTCGCCGCCGACACCGTCGCCGAATGCGATGGGCAGATCCTCGGCAAACCACGTGATGACGACCACGCCCGAGCGATGATGCAGGGCCTGAGCGGCAAGCCCCATCGGGTCTACACCGGCGTGGCGATGGCGCAGGTTTCCGACGGGTTGACGACCCCGCTGTTCGCCGACTTCCAGGTGACCACTCTGAGGATGTCCGACCTGTCCGGCGACTGGATCGAGCAATACGTGGAAAGCGGGGCCTGGGAAGGCAAGGCGGGCGGGTTCGGCTACCAGGACGGCCTTGGTTTCGTCCACGTGACGGAGGGCAGCGAATCGAATGTCGTGGGGCTCCCGATGGAGTTTCTCCGTGAAAAACTCCAGCAATTCGGCTGTAGTCCCTCTAGTGAGGGCGGTGCATACTGAAAGGCTCGCTCATCGAAGCGCCGAAACGCTCGCTCCCTAGGCTCAGCATGCTCCGACAAGTCGCTCTTGCCCTGCTTACACTCTTCACGATTGGCCATGGTGATGGCAAAGAACCGCTCGCCGAGAAGGGGTTAGCCCTCACGGAGCCAACAACTGGCCGCAGCGTGAAGACCGATGCGGGCTGGATGGTCTCATACCAGGAAACGATTCCCGGCACAGACGTCACGTTCGAAATGCTCCCGATTCCTGGCGGTGTCGTGAGACTGCCGCTTGTTGATGCCGCCGATGAGTCGACGTTCTGCGAAGTTGGGTTGCCCCCTTACTGGGCAGCGAAGTGCGAGGTCACGTGGGCCGAGTACCGTCGGTACATGGCACTCGATTCAGAGTTTGCCAAGCTCCAACAACTGTCAACGCAACGCGCCGAGCCGCGTGTCGCCGCAGCCGTCCGATCCAATCCGGCCCTGACCGAGGCGCTGTCGAAGGTGAGCTCGATCGCTCCCTCCAGCACCGGGGTCGATGCGGTCACCGCCCCGACACCGCTTTACGATCCATCGACCACTTACGAATCTGGAGAGGACGGGCGTCTACCCGCGGTCACCATGTCGCCTTTTGCGGCTCGGCAGTACACCAAGTGGCTGAGTGCCTTGACCGGGCGTGACTATCGCTTGCCGAGCGAGGCGGAGTGGCTGCACGCCGCCTCGGCCGGAGGTTCGGTCGAGCCAAGCTCGCTCGCTGATTTGCTGGACGAGGTCGCTTGGTTCGAAGACAACTCGGACTATGTGGCGCAGCACGTCGGCCAAAAGGCTCCGAACGAATGGGGCCTGCACGACACCCTCGGAAACGCCGCCGAACTGGTGCTCGACGCGGCCAAGCCTTCCGCACGCTCCGGCCTAGAAGGCAAACGAGTCGCTTGGCACGAGGCGATCGCTTGGCCCGCCAACGGCGAGTCGCGGATCGCCAAAGGGGGCTGGTACGACGCCGAGGCCGAAGAGATCAACTTCACGGGCAGGATGGTCACCGAAGAGGATGATTGGCGTTCGTCCGATCCGAATCTCCCGCGTAGCCCTTGGTGGTACTCCGACTACCCAGCAACCGGGGTCGGATTTCGCCTCGTCCGGCCGCTGCAACGCATCTCCGAAGAGATGAAGGCGCGTGTCTGGGACACGCAAGACACACGGGTCGAGAAGGCCGTCGCCGAACGGCTTCGGGAGGGACGCGGCAAGCTCGGGCCGATCGATAGCGATCTGCCCGCGGTACTCGATGCTCTCAATAGCAAGCCGATTCGTTCCGTGCTGGAGTAGTCAGCCTCGCCGATGCGGGCGGTACCACCGAGCCAACCGTTCCGGCGAGATGCCAAGGCGGTACGCCGTGACGAGCCCCCAGTTCTTGATCGTCTGCCGAACGATGCCGTTCTGCTGCCAACGGCGGGCAGAGATCCGCAAAGGGCCATCGAGTAGCACCGGCCGTCCGTGGCGACCGAGGCGTCTCATCAGTTCGACATCCTCCATCAGCGGCAGAGGCGGCACCCCACCGATCGCCTCGATCCAGGCACGCCTCGCGAAGATCGCTTGATCGCCGTAGGCCATTCCCAGCAGCCGAACGCGCAGGGCGTTGCCCGCCTCGATCCAGCGGTAGACCATCCCCTCGGCCTCGATCTGTTGCCGGAAAGCCCCGCATCCGACTCGTTCGTCCTGCAAAGCCTCCGCCATTTGGGTGCCAGCTTCGGGCGACAACCGGGTGTCGGCGTGCAGGAGCAGGATGACGTCGCCTGTGGCGTGCCGAACGCCCTCATGGAGCTGCTTCCCTCGGCCCGGTGCCGAGACGACAACCACTGCCCCGGAAGACCGTGCCGACTCGGCGGTTTGGTCTTGGCTCCCTCCGTCGGCAACGATTATCTCGACCCGCCCCCCCCAACCGGCCGAGACTTGTCGGGCGGATGCAACGCATGCGGCGATGTTTTCTCCCTCATTGAGCGTTGGGATGACAACCGATAGCTTCATTCGGCGAGGTCCTGTCGCTCCGGGCGGCTTTGGGATGACGGGGAATCTTCTTTATACTCGGGAGCCACGCTCGGCCCCGCAACACCCCGACACGAGGCATGCCTTTGAAGCTCAACGTCGGACTCATCGGGCTCGGCCCCAAATGGAGTGCCGTCCATCGCCCCGCGCTCGCCGCCCTGCGAGAGCGGTTCTGCGTGCGTGCCGTCTGCGACCCTATCGCCCATCGGGCGAAGCTAACCGCCCAAGAGTTGGGGGCGAGGCCCATCGATGGCTTCCGTGCGTTGGCGGCGGCCGAGGATGTCGAGGCCGTCATGATGCTTTCGGGCCGATGGTTCGGGGCGTTGCCGATGCTGGCCGCTTGCGACAAAGGGAAGGCGATCTATTGCGGCGCCTCGGTCGATATGGCCGAACGCGACGCCGCCCACCTCCGAGAGAAGGTCCGACGATCGGGCGTCGCGTTTATGGCCGAGTTGCCATTCAGGCTGGCCCCGGCGACGATCCGCCTGAAGGAACTGATCGCGACACGGCTCGGCATGCCTCACTTGCTGTTCTGCAACGAACGACACGCCGGCTTAGCCGACGCCCATTCACAAGAGAGCGAGGGCATCTGCCACGAAGGCCCCGCGAGTCATTCGAGACGGCTTATCGAGATGGTTGATTGGTGCCGCTATGTGGCTGGTTGCGAGCCAACGAGCGTGCAGTGCGCTACCCATCGCGGCTTGGCGGCCGACGATCGTGCTGACAACCCGACGGACCCCATTGAAGATTACGCCCTGGTAACGCTTCAGTTTGATTGCGATGACACGCCGCCCGTCATGGCACAGATCGCCTGCGGCGGCTACGTCCCCCACGGCTGGGACGAAGCCGCCGCCTTCCGCCGGCCGGCCGACTTGCAAGTCGCTTGCCAGAACGGCATCGCCTTCATCGATTTGCCAGGAACGATCACCTGGTTCGACGAGGCGGGGCAACACACCGAGCACCTCACCGACGACCGACCGCTAGGCGAGCGTCTCTTGATGCAGTTCCACCGGAGCGTGTCGAGCCTTGTCCTGCGCCCCTCGAGTCTCGAAGACGCATTCCGTGCTTTGCAGGTCGTCCGGTCGGCCGAAGAGTCAGCCGTTTCGGGGCAGCGAATCGATCTCTAAGCCGAGCGACTAGATGCGGCAAGCCGTGCTCCGGCCGGTGTTTACACGCAGCCCAGTGCCATAGCAGGCAGGTGGGCACTTTCTTGGCCGATTCGGTGCCTCGCCGACATAATGCTTATAGGAACAGTCTTAGCGGCCTTTTTTGCTCCGCCACGCCGCACCGTGGCTTCTAGGGGCACGAGCTGGGGTTGTCTCCGTCGAATGGGAACGGCCTCTGGTCAGAGTTAGCGTTCCCGCACGCAGCGTTTCGGTTGCATCTCCTCTGACCAGCCCCACGCCCGCATCTGGAACGGCATGCATCGATCCTCGAAGCAACTCGGCTTTGGACGACTCACACGAGCCGTTGCCATGGCTTGGTGCCTAGCTAGCGGCTTGATCGCCCACGCCCAGACGTCCGTGACGATCCGTCCCGAACAACAGCGTTCGATCGGAGGAATCTCGCAACTGGATCGCGAGAGATTCTTTACACATACCGAAACGGTCCTGCCGCCAAACAATACCAATCTCGGGAACCTCAACACGCTAATCGGTTCGCCGAACGGTCCGAATGTTACCTCCGGTCGCATCTCAACCGAGTTTGACCAACTCATCGCACAAGACCTCCCAGAAGACCCGAGCCGCCCCGGCTTCATCGAGCCCAACGCTCTACGCAACAAGATCCGCACCTCGCATCGCAACTTCGTCCTCAACTCGAATCGATACACCGGGATCCGAAACAACCCGAACGCTTTCATCGTCAACTCGGGCCGTCGCGATGCGTTCTTCCCGGGCTACTTCAACATCCCCAACTCGGGCGGGGTGCCTCGTGCCGATGCCTACGCCGAGTTCTTGAACATCTTCCTCGAAGAGGCCGTGCTCGGCCCAAACGCGTACGTGCCCGTGTCGCCCGATCGCTACGCGGTCGAGTTGCTCAACGAGCCCGACTTCAACTTCAACGCCAACTTCACGCGACAAGACCTCTCCGACTGGCATCGCGATGTCATCCAGAGCATCAAAGCGGTGCATCCCGATGCCATCGTTGGCGGGCCGAGCCTCGGGGCGACAAACTTTGAAGGCAACGAGTTCGGCGGCGACCCGGATTACAGTCGTTTCGATGAGCGGCTCGGCCGGCTCATCGCGGATCGCGCCAACAGCGGGATCGACTACTACTCGTTCCACCCCTACGAGCGTTACGACGTCCGGTTTAACAACACACTCGATCGGGCGGTCGATCAAAGCCCGGGCCGGGTGAATGGCCTGCTCGACCTCACGAGGGCGCGAGACTTGATCGAAAACCCGGGGCAAGACCCGCTGCCCATCGCGATCTCGGAGTACGGCTCGTTCAATCGCCTCGACGGCGATCCCGACCTTGCGGGCTACACCCGCGACGAGATGCAGTGGGACTTGGCACGCGATATCCGCGAGCAATTGCTTATCTACCTGAATCGCCCCGATGCGATCCTCAACGCCACGCCGTTCGTTCAAGGCAAGCACTTCTCCAACCTGACGCCCACGCCGGTCAACGCCGACAACGTCTTCTATGAGCAAGACGCCAACGGCGCGTACAGCGAAACGATCGTCGCCAAGACGTTCCGCACCTACGCCAATGTCAGCGGCGAGTACATCGGCATCGCGAACAGCAACACCGAAGACATCCAGTCGATCGCATTCCGTGACGGCAACGAGGTCTACGTGCTGCTGAACAACCTGCTCGACACCAACCAGAGCATCGACTTGAGCGTCCTGGGCTCGCTCGGCACCGTCCAGTCGGCGACGATCGATCGTGTGTATCGCGAGAACGACCAGAACGTCTTCCTGGACGATGTCGATATCACCAGTGCTTTCGAGAGCCTGACGCTGAGGGGCGATGAGGGGGCCGTGCTCACGCTGACCCTCTCGGACGCGGCCTTCACCCAAACGTTCGAGGAGCAAACCTTCTACGCCGACACAACCGTCGCGGCGTTCGATGACTTTGGCCGCACGCCCGTCATGTCGGTCGCCGCCGACATCGACCCGGCCACCGCCGAATCTGCCTTGCTACGGATCAGCTACGAGCGACCAGATAGTTTCGATGTCGATGGGAGGGAAGTCAAAGTCATCCTCAACGGCACCGATTTCACCTACACCAACGAGGAGGTCGGGATCGATGACGGCGACTTCGGCATCCGGAGCCGGGAGATCGAGATCCCAACGGATCTGCTTCTCGATGGCGACAACACGCTGCAGGTCGACTTCTTCGGTGCCGGCGGCTTCCTCGGAGCGGCAGCCTTGGTGGTCACGTCCGACACGACCGTGTACGCCCCCGGCGACTACAACCGAGATGGCCTCGTGGATATCGAGGATTACGACCTCTGGGCGTCGGAGTATGGGTCTGCCGTGATCGTTGGCGCCGCGTCGGACGGCAACGGCGACGGACTCATCGACGCGGTCGACTACACCGTTTGGCGTGATGCGCTCGCGGCAGGATCCACCGGCACGACGGTTCCCGAATCGGGCGCCCTGGCGCTGTTATCTGTTGTGTGTGGCCTCGCCTTGTGCCGACGCCGCTCGCTCTGATCGGCCGTAGAGGTAGACAAAGGCAGTCGATCCGGCACACAGGACGTGCCAGGCCGCATGGCCCTGCCAGAGCGAGTGAGGATCGCACGACGCGTTGGCCTCGGTCCCGATCCGACGACATGCGTCGGCGACAAAAAACAGGACGACAGCCCAGACCAAGTAGTGCGTATCGATCTGGCGATTCGAGCGATTACGCCATCGACCGAGCGCCTCGATCGCGATCGATAGGGCGATCATCAGAGCAAAGAGCGTGCTCCCGTAAATCGCATAAGGCTGCCCAACCACCAGCCGGGTGACGATCCCGCCTAGCAAGGTCAACCAGACGCCATAGAACTCGCCGTCGCCGACCCGGAACAGCCGCACCAGGGCGAAGGCCACACACCACGCTCCCCAGACGTGCATGGCGAAGTGGTCAAGTTCGGCGGCCCAGCGCGTTGTTGAGGCATGCAGGGCCGTGCTGCCAATCCCGATCAGCACCGAGCAGGTCGCCATGGCGGCCGGGTAGTGGATCGTTGAAACCAGTCGATTGGACCAGGCGGCTGACTTCTTCGCGGCAACGTCTCGCCACGCCTGCCATCCAACGGCCAGACCGACCAGCACGAAACCAGCATTCGACCAGGTGTTGGCGGGCTGCTTGATAATGCCGGAACGCGAAGCTTCGCAGAAGCCGTCGCCCGCCGCCCCGACGTCGCCCGGCCAACCATTCGCTCCGACAATGGTGAGTAGACCGAAGCCGACAACAGCGGTGAGCAGTGGGATCAGAAAGCAAAGGCAGGCTTTGGGCATGGCTCGATTGAAGCGACGGTCGGTGCCCAGCGCCTAGCCACCGGCTCGCGGGCGAGCTCGGCGTGATTGACCGATTGCGGGGGCACAAAGTAGACTGCTGCGAACCGTAAATCGTTTGTCAGGCAATCCTTAACGCTTCAATACACGCCGATGTCGACCGCCACCGCCGCTGACGCCACCCAAGCTGCCATCACCACCATCCGCACGCTTTCGATGGATGGGGTCCAAGCGGCCAACTCGGGACACCCGGGCACGCCGATGGCCCTGGCCCCGATCGCCTACAAGCTGTGGGCGGACGTGATGAATTACGACCCGGCGGCGCCCGATTGGCCCAACCGCGACCGGTACGTGCTGTCGTGCGGGCACGCCTCGATGCTGATTTACTCGGTGATCCACCTCGCCGGCATCAAGAAGCCCGATGGCTCGCCCGCCCTCACGCTGGACGACCTGAAGGACTTCCGCCAACTCGACAGCCTCACGCCCGGCCACCCAGAAGTCGGCCACACCGTTGGCGTGGAGACGACGACCGGCCCGCTGGGGCAAGGTTGCGGCAACTCGGTCGGCATGGCAATGGCGAGCCGTTGGATGGGGGCCCGCTTCAATAAGCCGGGCCATGAGCTCTTCGACTTCAACGTCTATGTCCAATGCAGCGACGGCGACCTGATGGAAGGCGTCGCCTGCGAGGCGGCCTCCATCGCCGGGCACCTCGGCCTCTCGAACCTCTGCTGGCTATACGACGACAACAACATCACGATCGAAGGCGACACCGATCTCGCCTTCACCGAGGACGTCGGCAAGCGTTTCGAAGGCCTCGGCTGGAACGTCTTGCGGGTGGACGACGCCAACGACCTGGCCGCCCTCGGCCGGGCGATCGACGCCTTCCAGGCCGAGCAAGAGCGGCCGACGATAATCATCGTCAAGAGCATCATCGCCTGGGGCTCGCCCAACAAGGCGAACACCCACGGTGCCCACGGTGCCCCGCTCGGCGAAGAAGAGATCGCGGCAACCAAAGAGATCTACGGCGTGCCCGCCGACAAGAAGTTCTTCGTGCCCGACGGCGTGATGGAGCACTTCCAAGAGACGCTCGGGTCGCGCGGCGCTTCGGCTTCGGCGGAATGGAACGAGAAGCTCGCGGCCTACGAGAAAGAGTTCCCCGGCGAAGCCGCCCAGATTAGGGCGATCGCCGCCGGCGACGCCCCCGCTGGCTGGGACGCGGACCTGCCGGTCTTCCCGGCCGACGAGAAGGGCCTCGCCACACGGGCCTCGAGTGGCAAGAGCCTCAACGCCATCGCGAAGAATCACCCCTGGTTGCTCGGCGGATCGGCCGACCTCGCCCCGTCGAATAACACCAACCTCGATGGCGAAGAGAGCTACAGCCGCGACAACTACGGCGGACGGATCTTCCACTTCGGCATCCGCGAGCACGGCATGGCCGCCGCGGTCAACGGGATGGCCCTCTGCGGCCTACGCCCGTTTGCTGCGACATTCTTCGTGTTTAGCGATTACAACCGGCCGAGCATCCGACTCAGCTCGATCATGCACCAGCCGGTGGTGTATGTCTTCACGCACGACTCGATCGGCGTGGGCGAAGACGGTCCAACCCACCAGCCGGTTGAGCAACTCGCCGCCTGCCGTGCTATCCCTGGGGTGGTTGTGTTGCGTCCCGGCGACGCGAACGAGACTGCCCAAGCATGGAAGGCCGCCGTTGCCGAGAACAAACGCCCCAGCTTGCTGGTGCTAACCCGACAAGCTCTCCCGACCCTTTGCCGCGACAAGTACGCATCAGCCGAGGGCGTCACGAAGGGCGGGTACATCTTGGCCGACGCCCCGAGCGGTAAGCCGACCGTGATCCTGATGGCATCGGGCAGCGAGCTCTCGCTCGCGGTAGCCGCGTACGAGAAGCTCATCGCCGAAGGCGTTGAGGCACGCGTGGTTAGCATGCCTTCGATGGAACTCTTCGAAGACCAAGATGCCGCGTACAAGGAGTCGGTCTTGCCGAAGGCCGTGGCCGCACGCGTCGCCGTTGAGGCCGCGATCCGGCAACCGTGGGATCGCTACCTCGGCTTGGCGGGCGAGTTCGTTGGCATGGAGACGTTTGGCGCCTCGGCTCCTGCTGCTTTGGTGTTCAAGCAACGCGGCATCACGGCCGACGGGGTCTACGAGGCCGCCAAGCGGACGCTGGCGTGAGCATGATCGCGCGGGCATCCGCCGCCTGCTTGCTGCTGATGGCTCTGGCTTGTGTCGCAGTTGCCGACGAGCCAGCGGCCGATGGTTGGAGGCGGTACGCCCCGAGTGATTGGCTCGCGACCATCGAGGTGCGAGACCTTGAGCGACTCGAGCCAGGCTTGCGCGCGCTCGCCGAACCGTGGGGAACGCCACCGCCGCCGATCGCCGCGGTGGTTAGCGGGATCCTCCCGGCCGACACGCTGGCGAGCCGACCGTGGGCTGCCGCCTTCGCAGAAAGCAAGAAGGGCCCACCGATCGGCGTCCTGTTTGTCCCCACGGACGACTTTTCCGCCTTGTGCGACGCGCTGCAGGCCGACCCGGCGGGCGATATCGCCATCGTCACGCTGTTCGGCTACGACCTAGCGCTCGAGGAATGCGACGGCTGGGCCCGCGTTTCGCTGCTGGACCAGGAGATCGCGTCCGAGCCCATCGACCCGGATGCTACACCAAAACAGCCAGTCGAGGGCAACCTTCGGGTCCGTGCCTCAGCCCATGGCCTCCGAGCCGCCGCGGACCATCTCGCCGAGCTCCGCCGGGCCCGTATCGCTTTCAATCGCGGCCGCATCAAGCCGTGGACAAGGGCACCGAGAAGCCTCGGCGAAGCGATGGAACGGCTCGCCCCGTATTGGCCGGTCGTCAAGCAGCTTGCGGCCTACGAGGAGCCGATCACCGTCGATTTCTCGCTCGGAGACGAGGCCCTCACGGCAACGATCGTCGCCCCAGTCCAGCAGCCGGCGCAGCACGCCGACCATGCCCCGCCCCTCTTGCCAGCGGCCAAGCCGATCGCCGTCAGCCGGATCCCGGGCCAGCCGGCACCGATCGTTATTGACCTGGGGCTCGCGTGGATGCGTTCGCGACCACAGGACCACGACGCAGTAGAGTTCCCCGCGCGGAAATGGCGTGCCTATGCCGACTCACAGCGGCGTATGCTGGCTCTCAATCGTGGCACGACCGAGGTTTACCACCTCCCACAACCGGGTCAGCCGGTCTCGGCGAACCAGCAGAATCGCTTTGGGTGGGACGGCGATTCCGAAAGCCTGGGCCGGTCGCTCCGGGATGTGACGACCTCGTGGAATCAACTCATCAACGCAACCAAGACCCGCTCTCGTCTACTCGCCGAGCTCTCCCCCGGCGAAGCGTCCGGGACCTGGACGATCACGAGCGATCTCTTCGCCGGGGTGGGCCTAGCCTCCACGCCCGAGCTCGAAGCGTTGTTCGACCGCTACTTCGGCAACGGCGGCAAGATGATCTCGGAGTTCGCCCAAACCGAGGACGGGTCCTGGCTGTACTCGATGCATGAAAGCTACCAGCCAAAGCCGCCCGAAACGGTAGGCCAACAAGACAGTGCCCGCCCCCACCTACAGCCCGACGTGTTGCTCGACGCAACGCTATGGCTCGACCGCTTGATCGCATGGCATCAGCAAGTCGATGGCATCGACAAACAAAAAGACCGAGGCCGCCGCGTTCGGCCGCCGATGGCAGAATCACCTCCAGCACAGTTCACTCTGGTAGGCGGGGAGACGCTGCGAGCTGAAGCCCGCTTGCCGTTAAGCACGTACGGGGCGCTCGTGCGTTTCTGGATGAGCGAGCCACAGCCGGTCGAAGCAATCGAGTGACACACGGAGTGACCAAGCCACCGGCAGCAGAGTCCAGACAGGATGGTGGGCTCATCAGCGGCATTTGCCCGGCAACCGGAAGGACTCGCCTGTGTGATACGCGTATAGTGCGATAGCAAAGACGGCGCTGACTGTTTCGCCGCAGCCTTCTCAATCGGGTCATGCCAGATCATGGATAAGCCTTCCCAGACGATGCGATTCAGCAGGTTCCGGCTTCCGCTCCTCATCACGATCGGCATAGTGGCCTTGGCAGCCACTTGGTTTGCGGGCCGGCTCGCGGACGGCGACGGGTACCGCCTCCCTCAAAACTCGCTGCTGGCTCTCGCTCCGTATCGCTACAACGGGGCGTGGGTCTTCGATGACGATCGAGCCGGTCTCGTTCGCGAGCCCTTCGTGGCGGGGGTGCCGGAGATGATCGATGCGCTCGTCAGCGACATCCCGGAAGCGGCGGGCGGATTCAGGCTGACGGTCTCCGCGAAGCCTTTCCCGGGCTACGAGAGCAAGCTCGAATGGCTGCGTGGGGACGCCGAGGGCAACTTCTACCGGTTGGCCGAGCCGCCGGCGACCATGCCAGAACAGAACGACGTCCCCGAGGAATGCTGGATCTGTCCCGCCCTCTTCAAATACTACGAAGAAGCGCCGAAGGAACTCTACGTGAAGGCCGACCCGATCGAGCCGTGATTGGACGTCGTCGGCCTTAGACGGCAACCACTTCCAACGCTTCCCCGCCGAGCCAAACGTACTCGACCTCTTCTTCCTCAGAGCGAAGCATCGACAAGAGCAATTCGTCGGGGCGTCCTTTGGCTTTCTTCGGCAGCGGCACGGAAACCAGATCGGCGAAGGCACCGGGACGCATCGCCCCGACGTCTTCCAGGCCGAGGGCTTCGGCCCCGCTGAGGGTTCCCATCCGCAGGATCGTCTCGGCCGGGACGCTCGGGTACAGCGCCGCGACTTCGCGCATCTCGTTGAGGATTGAGAGGTCGGGGTTGGAGGCCCTGCCATCGGTACCGAGGCATACCGGCACGCCGAGCCCCAAGGCCTCGGTGAGCGGGTAACGCTTGTGCTTGAAGTGGGCGTGGGTGCGGGGGCAGTACACGAGCGACATCGCGCCGGCTTGCCGAGCGATCATCGCCAGCTCGGTGTAGTCCAAGTAGTTGCCGTGGATGACCAGCGACTTCGGCGCCCTCGTGAGCATCCGCAGGTAATCGAGCGGGACCGAGCCACGACCGATGACCCAAGGGTCCCACATGCCACGATCTTCGAGGATCTCCTGGAACGGGCCACGGCCTTCGTTCAAGAGCCGGAGTTCCTCGGGCGACTCGGCCAAGTGCATCGCGACCGGCATGTTGCGATCCGCCGCGACCGAAACGAGCTCTCGGATCAGTTGGGGCGACGCGGTGTATGGCGAGTGGGGGCTGACCCCCAAGCGGATGCGATCATCGGGGCGGTGCGCGTGGCCATTGATCGAGTAGCCGTTGTCGTGGCCGTTGGCGGCCGCGGCGTGGCCATTGCCGATGGCGTCGCTGGGCCGGAGCAGGGTGGAGAGTTCTTCGAGCCGTCCCTCCGCGGCATTCAACGCCGAGGTCGCACGGGCTTGCGAGAAGCCGATCGACTCTTGCAAGAGGATCAGGCGGGGGCTGAGCCCATCGATTTTGTAAGCGTCGGTCTCGGTGCGGCAGATCTCCGCCACGGTCGTGACGCCGTGTTGGAGGCTCTCTTCAAGCCCCGAGGCGATCGCCTTGCCGATCTTCTTTGCGGGCGGACGCTTCTCGATGACCTGGCGGATCCAATCCGGCAACGGGATGCCGCTGCGGCCGACCTTGCGGCCCAGGCTGCTGAACTCGAGGTGGCAGTGGGCGTTAACAAAGCCCGGCATGAGCGCCACGTTGCCGAGGTCCTCCACTTCGACATCGGCCGGAGCCTGCCGCCCGATCTTCTCGATACGATCGCCATCGATCACGACAATCGCGTCTTCGATCGGAGGGGCCGCCACGGGGCAGACCAGTCGGGCTCTTAGCGCCTGTCGTGTCATCGCATTCCTAAAGATCAAGACCATCGCCGTGGCGGATCATCCCGCCGCGACGGTGGCCGCGTCGCGTCTGAAGCCTAAGCGGACAACGCCCGGAGCGTTGACCGGCCTTCGCTCCGAGCACGGCCCCTTGGCAGAAGCAAGGACGGCTGCGAAGTTACGGAGGTTCTGCGAGGAGAAACTCCCGGCCGGAACACCGCCTGACTGAACCGCGGCCCGATGCTTGGCGAGGCACCTACACGAGGCTTCTCAACCGTTGGAGGACTTCTTGAATCGGATCGACGATCCGATTCAGCTTGTCTCAAGCCGCGCCACAACCTGCGGGTTGCCGCGTCCGCGGCGGCCGAGGCCCCACAAGAGGACCAGCGCCGCGATGCCACCCAAGATAACAATTGGCGTCGCGTAGCCTAGTTGTCCCGGCCCGATTTCGGTGAAAACCACTCTCGATACGCCCAAATCAGCGGCAAAACCGTGGATTACCTCGGAACAACGGTCGCTGAAAACCTGCCCGCCGTTGTAGACGGCGTGGAAGATTACGCACGGCACAAGGGAACCTGTACGTACGGCTACTATGCCCAGCACAACGCCAAGGGGAATCGCACCGAGTGATTGTTGAATCACGGAGTGCACAATACCAAAGAGAACCGAGGTCATCAGGATTCCGCCGGCTGTCCCAAGCGACTTGCGAAGACCCGATAGGATCACCCCCCGAAAAGCAATCTCTTCACAGACTGCTGGAAGAAAAGCCAGGAGCAGTAGCACTAGAGCCAGAGGCAAGGATCGAATTGCCTCTTGGAACACCATGAGTTCCGCTTGAACACTTTCAGCAAACGGATGCATTGTCTGAATCGCAGCCGACATCGCTTGGCCCACTGGAATCAGGCAAACTGCCAGCGCGAACGCAACGACGATATCCCCGATTCTTGGGGGAATCCTGAGCAGGAGACTAGCTCGTGTGTCGCGGGCTAGGCCAAAGGCCACTACGAGTGCGGGGAGTAATACGCAGACCACAATGCTGGCGATGGTACTGCCTACGATGACTGCCGTAGGGGAAAGACCTTCAATCAGCACAGGCAGCAACGATCTTATGACTGCCTGCATTAGAACAATGCCAGCGAAGCAGACCATCGCCGCGCCCGCCGAGGGCGTGGCACCGCGTCGGCGGACCATCATCTTCGCGGCGGCTCGTAGGTCGAATCGCTCGCTCTCGCGGAAGAGGACCGACTCTTGGTTGAACTGGGAAACGGCCCATCGCATCGCCAGCCAGCAACAGGTCGCGGTCACGAGGATCACCGGGGCGGCGTACTGAACGACTGCCGCCAACTGATTCTCGATCATCGCCCGCAACAACAGGACCAAGCCCATCACCGGGACGAGGCTGTTGCCCAGATTGAGTTCAACCCCGGGCGACATCGGCACCAGCATTAACGGCGTCGCGGCGAGGAAGAGCGGCATGAAGTAGTACTGCCCCTCCTTGGTGCTCCGCGCGTAGGCCGCACACGCCAAGCTCAAGGCGCTAAAGAGGGCAGCGATCGGGATCACCGCGACGACCAACCACGCCATCGCGGCGGTCGAAGGCGGAGCGATCGAGATCGCCGCTCCGGCGAAGCTCGAAAGCTGGCCCATCAAGATCTTCGCCGTAAACGCCAGGCTCGCGAGGTTGAGCAACGAGGTGAAGACGCTGAACGTCATCACCGTCAGCAGCTTGCCGCCGACGATCTCGCTCCGCCGTGCCGGGCTAGCCAGCAGGGTCTCGAGCGTGCCACGCTCTTTCTCGCCGGCACAAAGATCGATCGCCGGATAGAACGCCCCCGTGAGCGCCCACAAGAAGACGACGAACGGCAGCAGCTTCGACCAGAGCAGGGCGTCGCGTGATTGCTTGGTCGCTACGTCGATCTGAGCGACGGCAAACGGGCTGGTCGCCGCGACCGGCACGTTGCCGGCGTTGAGGTTGCTCTGAACGACCGCGTCGCGCCAGCGGCGGACCACGCCCTCGGTCCGCATCCCCGCGACCTGCGAGGCCTCACGAGATGAGTTCGACAGGACGGTGGGCCGCGGTGCCACCACGCCGGCCGGCATGGTCTCAGATTCGCGGGCTTGCAGGAGGAGCTCGCGGAGGTCTTGCAGCCGGTCCCCGAAGCCGTCGGGGAAACAGACCGCGACATCGATCGCGTCGTCGGCGATCGCTTCCTTGGCGAGTTCGATCGCGTCGCCCTCGGCCGAGCGGATCTCGACTTCGAGCCGATCGATATCGTCCGGGCTGTAGAACAGCTCCGGGGCGAAGCGGTTCTCGGCGATCAGCGCCGGCAGGTCGGCCGACTCGGCGAGTTCCTCGGCGCCGTAGATCGCGACGCGGCCGGTCGATTGCCGCATGAACTGGGCGAGCTGGAAGAGGCTCGTCCCGAGCAGCGGGTACATCAGCACCGGCAGCACGGCGACCATGAACAGCGTTCGACGGTCGCGGAGCTGATCACGCATCTCGCGACGCCAGATCCAAAACACATTCTGCCAGCTCATGCGGACACCTCCGACTCTTGGCGGGGCGATTCGGATCGGGCGGCTTCGGCGTCGGAGATCAGGCGGAAGAAGAGCTCTTCGAGGTCCGGCTCGTTGTGCCGTTCCCGCAGCTCGTCGGTTGGTCCGGAGTCGATGATCCGTCCGCGATGCATCACGGCGATGCGATCACAGATCCGCTGCACCTCGCTCATGATGTGGGTGCTGAAGATGACGCACTTGCCCTCGTCGCGCAGCTCGGCGACCGCATCGAGCGAGGCCCGAGCGGCGAAGGCATCGAGCCCGTTGGTCGCCTCGTCGAAGACGATCACCGGCGGATCGTGCACCAAAGCGCGAGCGATGGAGGTCTTCTGTTTCATGCCGGTCGACATCTTCGAACCCAGCGTGTCTCGGAGGTCTTCCATCCGCAGCTTGACGAAGAGCCGCTCCATCCGCTCCCGCAGCTCGGCGGGGACAATGCCGTGCAGGCGTCCGAAGTACTCGACGAATTCCCAGGCGGTCATGCGGTCGTAGACCGCCGTGTTGGCCGAGATGAAGCCGATCTGATTGCGGACGAGCTCTTCTTGTCGGACGACATCGAAGCCGTTGACGATCGCCACGCCCGAGGTCGGCTTGAGCAGCGTGGTGAGGATCCGCAAGGCGGTTGTCTTGCCCGCTCCGTTCGGACCCAGGAGCCCGAAGACCTCGCCGGCG
>CAYGUP010000041.1:0-38923 GCA_964353155.1 uncultured Planctomycetaceae bacterium
CCTCGAGGGTGCCGGGGGGTGGGGGCCGATGACCGAGCGAGCGCTGCCTCACTCCAGTCGGGCGTGGCGGTTCTTCGCCCCCAGCGGTTGGTGGGCCGGCAGCTCGGTATCGACGTGCCCGCTAGTGTGCGCTGTCGATACCCCCAGGTGTCAAGCTTAGTCGCGGAGATTCCTACTCGGCGATCAAGATTCTGCCGCGGCATGAAGTCGCGGCGATTTGTGGTGCGAGGATTTCGACCGTCCTGCTCTGGAGGGGTGATTGTTGCGAGATGACTAAGCACCCCGCCAGCGGTGGATAAGTCCCACTAGATACCGCGCATGAAAATGTGCATTCAGCCGTCGTGGCGACATGAGATGAGCAAACCGCGAGCCCATTCGCCACGAGAAGAGAAGACAGGACCCCCGAGCGACATGAGTTCACTTATAGAGGGAGAGGTGTTCGGAGTGACGATGGCCAAAATTTGAGACGTCACGCAGTAGGCGGGAGCCTAAAATTGGTGCCGAGAGGACTCGTCGGCCGTCGAAGTGACTGGTTGCCCGCAAGGCCAGCAGCCGTTGGGCTTCAACGCTGAGTCATCGCGGTCATGCGACAAAACCGCAACTTGAAGGCGTGCAACGGGTTAGCCGCCGTTGAAGGCCGTTTTCGGCTCGAAAGCGCCCAACGGCCGTGCGACACTATCGTGCGACAAAACGATTCTTGGCCACCCGCCCGATTTCCGCCGGTGGAAAATCGGCTACTCGGGGCGAACGACCAACCGGATGCGCCGGATGCCGTACGGCCAAGTGACGCTCAGTGGCTCGTCGAGGCCGGTCCAAACCACATAGGCCCGCCCCATCTTGGCCGGCGACGGGCCGCGACGGGGCTCGGTCCAGGCCCGGCCGTCGGCGGCGGCGAGGTCGCGGAAAGCGATCCACCCGTCGCCTTGCAGGGCACGCCGGAGGGGGACCGTCGAGTGGTAGTCGTCGCCGCAGTCGAACACCACGTCGGCCCGCGCCCGCTCGGCTTCGGAGAGCCCGGTGGCAAGTGGTTGCAGGGCCTGGCTCAGCGGGATTCCAAGGTAACGCTTGGGGCCATGGTAGACGGGGTCTCGCGCGACCTCGACGACTCGCGCCAGCCGAACCCGTTCGGCCGAGAGGACCGCCCCGATGGGCACGCCGCGGCCGCTCTCGCCCTCGTCCAGTACCCGAAAGGCCCGCCCGCTGAGCATCTTGTAAGGGGCCTCGCCCATTGCGCTGCGGAACCGCTCGTCGGTCGCTCGGAGGAGGTCCTTCGGCACGCTGTTCCAATCCTTACGCGATCGCCAGCGGATGACGAGCTTGATCTCGTTCTTGGGCCGGCTGGCGAGCCAGGTCTCTTTGCCGAGGTAGCCGGGCTGGCGGCTGAGAACGTCGGTCCAGATCTCGCGGTCGTGGCGGAGGAACTCTACGTGGTCCGCCGGCGCGACCCGGAAGGTCAACTCCTCAACGACATGCTCCTCGCCGGCGTGGGCCGCCACCGCCATGAGCAACGCCGGAAGCAGGCTAATCCTTCGAGCTCCCATCAGTTGGCCTCTTTCTTGACCGTCACCACCAAGCCCTTGAAGGCGGGGGTTTTGCTCTTGGGATCGAGGCCGCGCGCGACCAGGACGTTCGCCTCGGGGTAGTACATCGCGGCATTGCCGGCGCGGATCTTCTCGAACTCAGTGGCGCGGACGTGCCGCATCTCGCCCGCCGGACCGGTGATGTGCAGCGGGTCGCCGTCCTTCACGCCAAAGCGGGCCAGATCGTCCGGGTGCATGAGGATGATGTAGCGTCCCTCGACGCCGCGGTAGAGGTCGTAGTCCTCGTAGACGACGGTGTTGAACTGGCCTTCGCTGCGGATGGTCATAACCCGCAGCTCGTCGTCGCCGGTCCCTTTGATGGTCGGCGCGGTGTGCCTGTGGAGGTTGGCCCGGCCGCTGTCGGTGGGGAAGGAGGCTTCGTGGAAGGTCCGCCCGTCGATCTGGAACTCGCCTTTGGTCTTGTCGATCTCGTTTAGCTTATCCCAGCCGGGCACGACCTTGGCGATCGCGTGGCGGATCTGGCCGGTGTCTCGCATGCTGGGCCAATCGATCGCATGCAGGTTGGGCCGATCGCCGCCGAGCTTATCGACGAGCCGCTCCGCGACGCGGGTGGCGAGGTCGGCGGTGACTTCGATCTCGCTCCGCGGGCCTTCGAGCCGCCGCGGGCCACCGTCGGACATTCGAACGAAGTTGAACATCGACTCCTGCGTGGTCGGCTCGGGTTCCTCGTCGCGTGCCAGCACCGGCAGGATGATGGTCTCGTCGGCGAGGCCGTGGGCGTGGCCCGTGTTGAGCGTGGTGCTCAGGTAGGTCATCTGCTTGAGCGCACCGATCGACTTGGCCGCATAAGTCGAGTCGGGATTCGATCCGTACAGGTTGCCGCCCAGGCAGATCGCTGTCGTGAGCTCGCCCTTCACGGCCCCTTCCATGCAGGCCATCGTGTCGAGGCCCTCGGAGGTCGGGAGCTTCACGTCGAAGTGCTTCTCGAGGCCGTCGAAGATCGCGCCCTTGAGCTTCGGCGTGACGCCGACCGAGCCGATGCCTTGAACGTTCGAGTGGCCGCGGATCGGCATCAGCCCCGCCCCGGGCTTACCGACCATGCCGCGCATGAGTGCCAAGTTGCCGATCGCCTGGACGTTCTCGACGCCGTGGTGGTGGTGTGTGACGCCCATTGTCCACGAGAAGACGGCCGAGTGATGCTTGGCATAGGTCGCGGTGAGGCGATTGATCGTCTCGCGATCGACGCCCGACTTCTCGATCAGCTCATCCCAATCGGCCGCTTCGAGGTGGGCCTTGAGTTCTTCCCAGCCGGTCGTGTGCTTGGCGAGGTACTCTGCGTCGTGCGAGTTGGTTTCGAGCAGTTGCTTCTGCATCGCCGTCAGCAGGGCCAAGTCGCCGCCGATGTGGGGCTGCACATAGTCGCTGGCGATCTTCGATCCGAAGAGCAGGCTCCAGGGATCGCTCGGCACGCTGAAGTTGACCATGCCGGTCTCGACCAGCGGGTTGATGACGATCACCTCGCCGCCGCGCCGTCGGAGGTCCATCAGGGTCCGCATCAACCGCGGGTGGTTGGACGCCGGGTTGCCGCCGATCACGAAGACCAGCGAGGCCTTGTCGAGGTCTTCGAGTTGGATGGTCGCCGTTCCGCTGCCGGTGACGCTCGTCAGCCCCACGCCGCTCGCTTGGTGGCAATAGAAGCTGCAGTTGTTGACGTTATTCGTGCCGTAGAGCCGGGCGAAGACTTGCAGCAGGAAGCCGGCTTCGTTGCTGCTGCGGCCGCTGAAGTACCAATAGGTCTCGTCCGGCGAGCTGGCCGCGAGCCGATCGGCGATGCTGTCGAGCGCCGCGTCCCAGGAGATCGGCTCGTAATTGCTAGTGCCGGCGCGGTAACGCACCGGTTCGACCAGCCGGCCGCAGTGCTCGAGCTGCCGCGGCGACATCGCTTGCAGCTTCTTGACGTCGTACTGCTTCCAGAAGTCGGCCGTGATGGCGGGCTGCATATCGGCGGCCATCGCCTGCATCGACTTCTTGCAAACCTCCGGGAAGTGGCCGGCCTCGTTGACCATGCCGCCTTTCTGGCCGCCCATGCCCAGCGCACAGGTCTTGCAGGCGTTCTTGCTACGCATCGCCTTCCAGAACTTCAGCAGGCCGCCCGCCTCGCGAGCCTTGCGGAACGTGTAGGCGACGGCGGGCCAGCCACCACCGGTGCGGACTTTTCTCATGGCTTCTGGCCTGAACCGCCTAGCGATGCCAAGCGGAATCGCGGGTCGTCAGGGATTGCGTTAGCGTTAGTAGGAACGCAGACAAGTCTATCAAGTCGGCGAGTCGGACGCGGGTGGCGTCTTCACGGGTCGCTTGCGGCGACGCGCCACACGACGCTGGCCACGGGAGCGGACGGCGGCGAGGCAGTACTCGCGGCGGTTGTGGGCCAGTTGCCGCGTCCTCACGTCGGAGAACCCCCAGGCTTGGACCTGCTGGATCATCGCCGCGACTTCGTTCGGCTTCGCGAGGTTCAGGCTGAGCAGCTTGAGCGTTAGCAACAGCCCGCGGACATGCATCGTGTCGTGCATGACCAGCCGCTCGACCGTGTCGAGCGTGTACTGGGGGGCGACGTTGATATCGGCCGTGATCCACGAGGCGTCGGTCACCTCGTCGACGCCGATCTCCTTCGACTTGGCTCGGATCTGCTCGAATTGCGGGTGGCCAGCGACCAGCGGATCAACCTCCGCCGGATCGACGCCGACGACATTCATGCCCGTGTCGAGCAGGGCCTGGCTTGCCCCGCCGGGTGCGCAGCCGAGTTCGAGCCAGTACTCACCCTTCCGTGTCGGCAAGCCGGCCCAACGGAGCCCCTCTTGCATCTTGAGGTAGGCCCGTGAGACGGCGTGGCTGGGCAGTTCGAGACGCGGCACGCCCCCCGGCCAGCGGTCGGTGCGGCTGCGGAGCGTGTGGGCGCCGATCCACCATTGGTTCGGTTCGACCATCGCGATATCGAGGGCGACCGTTGCCTTGCTTGGGGCCTCGTCGTTCTCGCCCCGCTCGACGAGCGCCCCCTCGGGGGCGGCCCGGCGGATGGCGGCCAGGGCGGCGAGGGTCTCTTGCGTGGGGCCGGGCTCGATGCCGTTCTCGCCGGGGATATCGCGGTCGCGGCTCCAGACATGCAACGCCAGCGGCCCGTCCGCAGCCAACCCCCGGACCGCTTCGTTCTCCCAGAGCCTCTCCGCCAGCGGGCCGACGGCCGGGCTCTCGGCCTCGACGCGGCCGAATGAAAGCCCGATCGTGCGGGCGAAGGTGAGCCGCATCGGCTCGAACCGGCTGGGCGGCATCGTGCCGGGCAGCTTGAAGGTCACGAACCCGGGCCGCGAGAACGCGAACTTCCAAGCCGGGATACGGGCGGCGACCTCGGCCTTCAACGCCGGTTCGATGCCGGGCTGGCAGGTGCAGTAAGCGAACTCGGTTTCCAAGGAAGTCTCGACGGCCAGCAGGAAGGTAGGGAACCACGAAGGCACAGAGAGCACCAAGCAAGCCCAAACAAGGCCCCTTTGTGCTCTCCGAGCCTTCGTGGTCCTCTATAGTAGTCCGAGAACGCTCCGAACCCCATTGCCCCAGGTCGTTTTGACCATGTCTGAACTCACGCCCGAAGAACTCCGTGCCAAGCTCGACGACGAGCAGTACCACATCACGCAGCAATGCGGCACGGAGCCGCCGTTCACGGGCAAGTACTGGGACCACAAGGAGCCGGGCAACTACCACTGTGTCTGCTGCTCGGAGCGGCTATTCGACTCGACCACCAAGTTCGATAGCGGCAGCGGCTGGCCGAGCTACTTCGACGCCTGCGAGGGGACGATCGCCACACGCGAGGACACCAGCGGCGGCCGCGTCCGCACGGAGATCCTCTGCGCCAAGTGCAACGCGCACCTGGGCCACGTCTTCAACGACGGCCCACCGCCGACGGGGCTGCGTTACTGCGTGAACTCGGCCTCGCTGGCGTTTGTGCCGGAAGGATAGGTGCACCGAAAGCAAGCGGTTCGATGGAGCGTGTTGGCGAGAAGAGGCCAAGCATCATTCTTCAAACAGGAGCTTCGTTGGATCATGAAACGAATGATTGTCTGGGGTTCGGTCCTAGTCTTGACGCATGGGATCGCTTATCTGATCGGCGACTATTCGTCGATGAAGAACGTGATGTCGGTTCGCTCGTCGTATGGGCGCTTTGTTGGCAACCCACAATCGGAGTGGCTGGACAACCGTGACATGCGATTGCTTACCGACTTTATCTACATCGACCCGAACGAGAACGCTTGGCTCGCGCCCGAGGGAAGCGTGGTCAACGGGGCTTCGATTCCCAAGGTTTTTTGGTCGATGGTCGGTGCCCCCTTCACCGGGCAGTACCGTAACGCATCAATCGTCCATGACGTCGCGTGCGTGCAGAGACAGAGCACGCACGAGGAAGTGCATCGCATGTTCTTCGATGCCTGCATGGCTGGCGGTATGCGTGAGCCCGATGCCAAAATGCTGTATTGGGCGGTCTCTCGCTTCGGCCCGCGTTGGCATACCGAGATGCGAACCAGGACAGCCGTTTACACTACGGGTGACCCTGATTCGGAGCCGAGGGAGTACAGCACAAACACCGAGGTTGTCGTTGTGGACGACGTCGCGGAGCCGACCCAAGCCGATCTCGAATGGGCAAAGCAGTTTTTTGAGGACAACGACCCTCCGATAGAAGCGATACCGTCGCTTTTCTAGTAGGCATCGGGCGGGTGCCGGGCGTCACGTTTACAAGACTTGATTGTTCGATCTGCCAAGCTGTTCCAGCTCGCTCAGATTTGCCAGCGTTGTCTCGGCGATGCAGGTTAGGGCTTCGTGCGTGAAGAAGGCTTGGTGGCCTGTCACCAGCACGTTGGGGAACGTCAGCAGGCGGGCGAGGGTGTCGTCGGGGATGGCGTGGTCGGATTGGTCCTCGAAGAAGACCTCGGCCTCTTCCTCGTAGACATCAATCCCCAGGTGGCCCACCTTGCCGCTTTTGAGGCCATCGATGACCGCCTGCGTGTCGATCACAGCGCCGCGGCTGGTGTTGATGATCATCGCGCCGGGCTTCATCTTCTCGACCGCCGAGGCGTCGATCAGGTGGTGCGTCTCGGGCGTGAGGGGGCAGTGCAACGAGAGGATGTCCGACTCGGCCAGCAGCCGATCGAAATCGACATACTCCATGCCCAGGTCTTGGCAGGCCGGGTTTTGGTACTGATCGTAGCCGAGGAGCTGGCAACCGAACCCCTTCATGATACCGGCGAGGACGGCTCCGATCTGGCCGGTGCCGATCACGCCAACGGTCCGGCCAGCCAAGTCGAAGCCCAGCAGGCCGTTCAACGCGAAGTTGCCGTCGCGGACGCGGTTGTACGCGCGGTGCAGGTTGCGATTGAGCGCCAGGATCAGCCCGACCGTGTGCTCCGCCACGGCGTGGGGCGAGTAGGCCGGGACGCGGACGACCTGGATCCCACGCTGCTTGGCGACCTTGAGGTCGACGTTGTTGAAGCCGGCGCATCGAAGGGCGACCGCTTTCACGCCGAGGTCGCCGAGACGCTCCAACACGGGGGCGTCCAACTGGTCGTTGACGAACGCACAGAGGGCGTCGTAGCCGTCGGCAAGGCCGGCCGTCTCGGCGGTGAGACGCGTTTCGAGGAAGGTCAGCTCGTGGCCGGTCCCCTCCGCCGCGGTTGAGAGGAACTTCTTGTCGTACGGCTTGGTGCTGAAAACGAGAACCTTCACGGCGATCCTGCGAGGTCGGGTGGGCTTGAAGCGAAGGCGGTGATTGTTCTTTTCACCCGCCCCGGGTTCAATCCGCCCCCCGCGATGCCGGGTCAGTCCTTCGAGCCGATGTCTTCGGAGTAGGCCTGCTGCATCAGCTCGTTCTCTTTGCTCTCATGCGCGTGGAGTGTTTGGCTGAGTGACATGAACGTGCTCCGCGCCGCGTCCCAGTTGCCGGCCGACGAGAGGCTCGCCAGGTGCTCGGCCTGCTTGAGCATCTCGGCGTGCTCGACTCGGAGGTCGTGGATCGGCACGTCGAAGCGGACGTCACGGCTGGCGACCTGCTCGTAGAAGCCCTCGGCGGCCTCTTCGGTGCCGAAGTGGCTCGCGAGCACGGTGGTGAATCTCGCGATCGGCTGGGCCGCTTCTTCGGGCGTGGCCGCGTCTAACGCGTGCTCAATGGAGCCGATCAGCGAGCGGAGCTCGGCGTGTTCTTGCTCGATCTGGCTGGTGGTTTTGGCGGTCGGGGTATCGCTCATCGGTTAGATCCCGTTCGAATAGGAGGAAGGAAACCGCCAACGTCCTTTGGGGACGCGGGGTCTGCTAGTCAGCAGCGGCCGCCTGTGCTGCTACTTCCAACTTATCGAACGATCTGGCGGGCAGGTAGACAAATCTGGGGCGACCGATTGTCACATCCCGGCGGGCCGCAGCGGGCTGAACGCCAGAACAAAACGCTTCTCGCCATGCCCCGGGAAGACGACCGCGGCCCGGCGTCCCTTGCCATTGCCGCTGAGAGTTAGGACCTTGCCGAGGCCGAGTTCGGGGTGCTCGACTTCCATGCCCACTTTGAAGGCATCAGGAGAGACACGCGGCTTGGCCATGCTCGCTGAACCAAGCATCGCCGCGCCGGTCGTCATGGCGGGCGGCTCAGGCGTGCGCGGCGGCGGCTTCGCCGGCTTCTCTTCTTGGCTATAAACCTCCTCTTCCGGGGCGTCTCCCCAGTCGCCGATCAACTCGTCGGGCGCGAGGCCGAACTCATCCGTCGGGGCGTTTTGCTCGGCCTCCATCTGGTCGGTCGGCAGTTCCATCAAGAAGCTACTCGGGATCGCGATGCGTCGTTGGCCCCGATAGTCACGGCGGAGGGCGTGGCTGATTTGCAACTCTTGCTCGGCACGGGTGATGCCAACGAACGCCAGCCGGCGTTCTTCTTCGAGTTGGGTCGGGTCCTGAGCGGAACGCTCGTGCGGCAGGATGCCGTCCTCGACCGCTAGTAAGAAGACGACCGGGAACTCTAGGCCTTTGGCGGCGTGGAGCGTCATCAGCGTGACCTTATCAGTGTCGTCATCCCAGCCGTCGGTCTCGTTGACGAGCCACGTCCGCTCTAGGTAAGCCTCCAGGTTCGACTCAGCGCCGTCTTCCTCCTCCATCTGCTCGTCGAACTGCCGGGCGTCGGTGAGGAGTTCTTCGATGTTAGCGAGGCGGTTGAGGTCTTCCTCGGTCTCGCCGAGCTCGAGGTGTTTCTTGTAGCCCGAGTGCTCGATCACCGCGCCGACGGCCTCCTCGGCGGGGCCCCCGACGTAGGCATCGAGCTTTTCGGCGATCGCCACGAACTTGCCGACCATCGTCGCGGCACGCTTGCTCAGGCCATCGACCTGCGGCGCTTCGCGGGCAGCATCCAACAGCGAAAGGCCGTGGCGGTAGGCGTAGTCGGCGAGGCGCTCGACGGTCTTGGCGCCGATGCCGCGTGGCGGCGAGTTGACGGTCCGCTCGAAGGCCAGGTCGTCTTTCGGGTTGTTCATTAGCTGGCAATAGGCCAGCACGTCCTTGATCTCTTTGCGTTGGTAAAACTCTTGCCCACGGACCATTTGGAACGGGACCTGCTGCTGCCTGAAGACGCGTTCGACCGCCCGCGACAGGGCGTTCACACGATAGAAGACCGCGAAGTCGCTATATCGCCGCCGCCCGCTGCGAACGGCCTCCTTGATGGCCGCCACCACGCCGTGCGCCTCGTCCTTGCCGTCGGCGTAGGTGACGAGCTTGACCGGTGGGCCGTCGGGGTTCTCGGTGAACAGCGACTTGGGCTTCCGCTTCTTGTTGTGGGAGATCAGCGTGTCGGCAATCGAGAGGATCGCCGGCGTGCTGCGATAGTTCTGCTCGAGCCGGACCACTTTGACTTTCGGGTAGTCCGACTCGAACTCGAGGATGTTGTTGAGGTCGGCACCACGCCACCCATAGATCGATTGATCCGGATCGCCGGTGGCGGCGAGGTTGGGTTGATCGACGCTCAACGCGCGGAGCAGTACGTACTGCGCCCGATTGGTGTCCTGGTACTCGTCGACCATGACATAGCGGAATCGCTCGTCGAGCTGCGCTCGTAGCTCCTGGTCGTCGTGCAGCAGCCGGGCGATGTGGAGCAGCAGGTCGTCGAAATCGACGGCCGACGAAGCGAGTAAACGCTTCTGGTACGCCGGGTAAACCGCGGCCACGATCTGCGATAGCGGGCTGGCTTGCTTCGGTTGATATTCCTCCGGACCGATCAGCCGGTTTTTGGCGGTTGAGATCGCGTTGGCGATCCGGTCGGGCGTGTAGCCCATCGTGGGGATCTTCAGCGACTCGACGACACGCTTGAGCATTTGGCGGGCATCGCCGGAGTCGTAGATCGTGTAGTTGGGGTCGAGCCCGACGCGGTCGGCGTACTTGCGGAGCATCTTCGCTCCGAAGCGGTGGAACGTGCTGACCCACACCCGCTCACCCGGGGCGAGACGCTCGACGCGTTGCCGCATCTCGGCGGCGGCTTTGTTCGTGAAGGTCAGGGCCAGGATCTGCCAAGCGGGCACCCCTTGCGCAATCAGATGCGCGATTCGATGCGTGACGACCCGGGTCTTGCCGCTGCCCGGGCCGGCGAGGATGAGCATCGGGCCCTCGACATGCTCCACTGCCTCGCGTTGGGCGGGATTCAGGCCTTTGAGAAGGTCGGTCACTGCGGCGATCCGTCGTTGCTGCACGGTGAGTTGGTCGTGGCGAACTAGGGAGTCTACGAGTTAGCCACACCGACGGGCCAGCCATCGATCAAGAGCGGTTGGCCGAGTTTTGTGCAAAAAGTGTCAAAAACGCTTCCCGCAGCGGGAACCTAATCGGTAAACTCCGCGACAAGAAAATCGCGGCTCGGAAGGAGCTAGCCGCCAGCCGCGTGCTAGACATTCGCACCATCCAGGGAGGGATCAAGAGATGAGCGCTACACGTATTCCGGTCGATAAGGCCCAGGCCGCGAGCGATGACCTGCAACGTCGCCTCGAGATGAGCACCGCGGAGATCGGCCTCGCCGTGCGGACGACGAACTGCCTCGAAGAGAAGGGCGTGTTCACCGTCAGCGACCTGCTCCAATGCCAGCCGGAGGACCTGCTGAGCATCTCGAACTTCGGCGAGAAGACGCTGGAAGAGGTCTACAAAGCCCTCGAGAACGTCGGCTTTTTCCGCCCGGGACAGAAGCCGGCCCTCGTGCAAGAAGACGAGCCGATGCGGCGTTTCGCTAAGTAGTGCCCGGCGGCCGGTTGAATCAATTGAGATCGGCCGGTCGAGCAAGCCGTGTGTGGCGATTAGAATCGGACGCAGGCGTCGGTCCCGACGCCGCGTCCGTTTTTTGTTGGTCACCGCCTAAAGATGCGTCGTCGCTTCCCGCTGCTGATGATGAAGAAACGCGGCGAGCGGCGCACCGGCTCGCCGGTGTGGGCGCGTGTGGGCGACGCGCTCTACCACGCGATGTTCGTCGTCGCGGGGGTGATTGGCCTCTGGTGGAGCTTGTCGGATGTGTTGCTCCCCGAGTGGCGTCTGGCACAAGCGGCCGAGGGCTTTCAAGAGGCTGTCTGCGTCGTGGTCGGCGAGCGGGTTACCGAGCGGCCCGGTCTGGCCGAGCCGGAATACTGTGCCGAACTCGAAGTCGAGTTCACGACCAGCGAGCTGCCGCCCCATCGTGTCTGGACGCGGCACGGCGTCGGCCGCGACACCCCAAGCCGCCGAGACGCCGCGGCGGTGCTGCGGCGATACGAAGTCGGCGATGAGCTGCGTTGTTGGTTCAATCCCAACGACCACGATCAAGTCTTGCTGAGCGTCAAGCGACGATGGTGGCCATGGCTGGTGCTTTCGATCCCCCTCTCGTTGGTCGTGATTGGCACCATCGGTTTAATGCGGATGCTGGTGTCGTCGCAGGCCTCGCCAGAGCGCCGATCGACGAAGACGGCCGGCGGCCTCGCGTTGGGGCAGTTCGATGCGGCGGCGGCCCGGCCGACGATCGCCTCGGGGCTCCCGAGGCTGGAGCGACCGGGGGAGAACCAAGGCGTTGAACGCGAGTACCGACTCCCCGCCGATGGCTCGGAGGGATGGCGTGTCGCGGGCATGGCGACGCTCTGCTTGGTCTGGAACGTGCTCGTTGCGTTGTTCGCTTATCAGATCGGCGTGGGCTACTTGTCGGCGGGGGTGCGTGTCGGGGTCGCGGCGGTGATCGCGACCCCGTTGGCGATCATCGGCTGGCGGATGACGCTCTCGACGTGGCGCGAGTCTCGCGGCGTCGGTGGCGGCGGCGTGACGCGGATCGAAGTGGATCGTTACCCGCTGCGGATCGGCGAAGCGGCCGCCGCGACCCTGCTCCAATCGGGGCAGATGCGGATCCGTTCGCTGACGACTTGGCTGGTTTGCGATGAGATCGCCACCTATCGCCAAGGAACCGACACGCGAACGGCCGTCGCCGAAGTGACCCGTCTGCCCTTGATCAACGAACGCCGCGTGGCGCTCGATATCGATGAGCCCTTGCAGCGAGACTTCCAGGTCGTGGTCCCCGCCAGCGCGCCGCCTTCGTTTGTTTCGCCGAACAATGAGATCCGTTGGTCCATCGAGGTGCTCATCGAACCGGTGAATCGCAGCGAACTGCGTCGGCGGTTCCCGTTGGTCGTTTATCCGTCGGCCGTCGTCCGCGACGCGGTCGAGTATTCACCTGCCGAGACGGTGCCCTCATGAGCGATTCGGAAAGCATCGCAGGGGCCGAGGTTTGGCTCGATCGCGGCTCAAAACGCTACGCCCCGGGCGAGGCGTTGCGTGGTGGCTATCGGCTCGGCGAGTGGCGAGATCAGGAACTCGTTGCAGTTGAACTCTCCGTGCTGTGGTACACGGCCGGTCAGGGGGAGGAAGACTTCTTCGTGCATCACTTCGAGCGGAAGAAGGAAGCCACGCTCCCCGTCCGATCCGACGAGACGCCACACCTCTTCGATCCGGTCTTGCCCGATAGCCCGCTGAGCTACGATGGCCAGATCGTCAAACTCTGTTGGGCCGTTCGTCTCCGAGGCTTCTTCGGCTCGGGCCGGCAACGTGTCGTTGAGACCCCCTTCGCGCTGATGGTGGACCCCTCCTCGAAGGCTCGCAACGCCGAGGAGAGTCAGCCGTGAATGATTCCCCGGCCAAGCCGCCATCACGCGATAGCAACCCGTTCGCCACGTGCTGGACACGCCCCGGTGCCCTGCCCTATCTGACGGGATCCACGGCGACACCAAGTGAGGTTGTGCGAAAGCTCGAACGAAGCGGCTGGCGTGGGCAGGTGGTTGGCGCGCATGGCAGCGGCAAGTCGACCCTCATGCACGCTCTGGCAGACGCTCTTGAGAACGATGGGACAACTGTCGTCCGACTGGATGCCGGTTCTTGTCTTGGACCGCTTGCAGACCCATCGCCGCTTGCTGTGCTGATCATCGAGGGTTTCGAGCGACTCGAGGCGAAAGACCGACGGCGATCGCTCCGTGGTTTGGCGAAGTCGAAATCGAGGTACTTGCTCACGACGCATCGCCCCATGCGGGGTTGGCATGCGCCGAGTGCCGTGGCGTGGTTGCGGCCCGACGCGGCGTTGCTCGGGGAACTGTTCACCAAGCTCACGGCCGAACGCCTCACGCCCGTGACGCTCCATGATGCCCGACGCAGTCATCGCTTGCGTCGGGGGAATCTCCGCGAGGTCTGGTTCGATCTCTACGACCTGCACGAAAGGTTGACGCGTCCCAATCGAACCGCGGCGGTCACCTGTTCGTACTCTTACCCAGTGGCGGTGGGGCGAAGCTTCACGGGCATCGACTCGAAGCCCGCGAGGTGTCTCCTGCTGGCACCAACTTGTCTACCCGCACTGCGAGGCCTAATCGTTAAGGTCGCAACAACCGGAATATGCGTCCAATTGGGCGTTCCGCTCAAGCGAAGAGTTGCCTGCCGGTGGGTTTGCAAGGTAGATAGACATAACGGCTAGATTCTCTGCCAACCCTCCATGGTGCTCCTGATGCGTCCCACGACCCTAATCACGTCGCTCGCTCTGCTTACTGCGCTCGCCTTTCCGCTAGCGGAAGCGCGTGCCCAGTCCTGCTGCGGCACCCCCCAGGTCGCCTACTCGCCGGTCGCGCCGGCACCGGTCGCGGTGGTTCAGACACAGCAGCGGGAGCGTAGCCGGCTCGCCAAGATCCTCGATCCGTTCGAGCTCTTCAGCCGCGATCGGACGACCACCACGGTGAACTACGCCCCAACAGCCACGGGCTACACCGCCGGCTACACGCCGTATGCGGTTGGTTACGCCCCGTTGCCTTACACGGCGGCCTACGCCCCGGCCCCGCAGATCGCTTACCGCCCGACCTACCCGGCGACTTACGGCGCTGTTGCGGTCCCGCAAACCGTCAGCCGGCCCGTCGTTCTGTCGCCCGTCGTCTCGGCGGCCCCGGCCTGCAACGCGTGTTCGGTGGGCTGCGAGCCGTGCAATGCCTGCGGCGGAGTTGAGCAGGCTTACTATGGTGCCCCGTCGACCGGGTGCAGCTCGTGCAACGCCGGCGCATCGTTCGAGCAGCCGATGAGCGGTTTCGGTGGCACCCAGATCGAATCACGTCCACGAGTCACCCCGGGCCAAGTGTCGCCCGAGCGGGCCGAGAAGAGCCTCCTGAATAAGCCGGAAGTCGATGACGCGTTCGGCGACGAATTCGAGAGCGACTTTGACCAGGCCGATCCGGTCGAGGGCAACCCGGCGGCAGCCAGCGATTACTGGCGTGCCCCGCCGCTCTACGCCCCGAGCAATCGGGTGACGCAACGCTCGCACCCGGCACCGGCCCGCACAGCGGTTTACCGTCGTCCCGCCGACGTCCGCCAAACGGCGTTCCGCCCGGCTCCCACGAGTCGCCCGAAGGTCAACGTCCTCAGCGAGGACGGCTGGGGATCGGCCGCTAACTGAGAGAGCTTCCACGCTTCGCTCGGGGTCACGATGCCGACCGCGTGAGGCGGGGTTCGTCTTGACCCGCTCTGCCTGCCGTTGCTACTAGAACCCTATCGGTTCAGGCAACTCCGGAGGCAGTCGAGTGATCTCGACGAGCAAGCAGCGACACATGGCCCAAGAAATGGGCTTGCGCGCGCTGCTAGCATGTGCCGCCGTGGTGTTGCCAACGATCGGTTGGGCGCAGTTGGTCCAGCTGCCGCCGGCGAGCCCGTCGGGCGCTGCCTCGCCTTGGGGAGCCCCTGCCCTGGTGCCCGCTCCCGCTCCCGCTCCCGCTCCCGCTCCCGCGGCCGGGACGCCTGCCCCGGCGTTCAATCCTTACACGAATGCGCCGGTCGCTCCTCTGTCGCCGGCCGTGCCGCTGTACGGCACACCCACGGGGCCTCCCCCGGCGTCCTCGCTGCCGTACACCTACACGCCGCCGTCGCAGCCGTTGGCACCGGCTTGGGGAGGCTCTCCGAGCTACGCCCCGAGCGCCCCGGCCTACAGCTACAACGCCCCGCCCGCGAGTCCGGGTTTCTCTTCTGATTCGAGCCCGCTCGGTTGGCAGCCAGGAACCTACGGGTTCGAGCAGGGTGGCGGGGTCACCACACGCTTCCGCCAACTCATGGCGAGACTCCGCGTCGAGCACACGCTGCTCTTGGGTGACAACACACTCGACGCGTTTCGGCTCAACCGAACGGAGCTGGCGTCGACGTTCGCTCTGCCGGTTGGCGGCTCGATCGAAACGCCGCTGCTCGTGACGCCGGGCTTTGCGTTCAACTGGTTTGACGGCCCGGAGAGCGATCCGACGGCCATGCCCCGCGGACCGGACCTGCCGCCACGCGTTTACGATGCCTACCTCGACTTCGCCTTCAATCCGCGTTGGACGCCGGAGCTCGGTGCCGAGTTGGGCGTACGCACCGGTGTCTACAGCGACTTCCAGCGGTTCGATGGCGACTCGCTCCGTGTCCTGGGCCGTGGCTTGGCCGTGGTCTCGATCACGCCGCAGTTTGAGATCCTCGCCGGTGCCGTTTACCTCGACCGCCTGCGTGTGAAGCTGCTGCCGGCTGGCGGCGTGCGATGGCGGCCGTCGCCCGAGTGGGACCTATACCTCGTCTTCCCGAATCCGAAGATCCGTCGCAAAGCGTTCTCGACCGGCACCGCCGAGTGGTGGTGGTACGCGGCCGGCGAGTACGGCGGCGGCTCCTGGACGGTCGATCGGCCCGGGATCGAGGATCGGATTGACTACAACGATATCCGGCTCGTCTTAGGGATCGAGTGGCAGACGCCGACGCAGGCAACCGGCCACTTGGAGATTGGCTACGCCTTCGATCGTGAGTTCCGCTTCGAGCAAGGCCAGCCGAGCCGCTTCAAGACCGACGACGCCGTGATGTTCCGCGCGGGGATTGGCTTCTAGCCAGCAACGGAGAGTACCGATTCATAAGACTTGTTTTATCGTTGTCGCCATCGGCCTATCCCTCGTGATGGGTGATGGAGTGCATGCGCAAACGGCGGTCGAGGACCGCCCGTTGGATGGCTCGGCGTGGGTGTTTGACGCCCCTCCGCAAGACGGCGTCCGCCTGGCGCAGAGCACCGAGGCGATCAGCCGACCCGCGCTGGTGACCCCGCCCAAGCCGACAGCCGGGCCGAGACGCCGTGGCTTGCTGCAATCGATCGAGATGACCGCCGATTGGGCCCCGCGGCTCGAAGACGACAGCCTGGGCCGCTCGACGCTCTCGGCTTCGGTCGGGCTGGGGGTGCCGCCCTTTGTGTTTGGTGCGCCGGTTCTGGTCACGCCTCGTGCCGCGGTGCACCTTCTCGATGGCCCCGTGGGCATCGACACCCCGGCACGCCTCAACGATTTCGAGGTCTCGTTTGGGACCTTCAAGAAACTGAATGACCGTTGGATGGCTCGTGCGAGCCTCTCGCTGGGCGTGTACAGCGATGACCACAGCTTCGACGACAGCGACGCGTTCCGCGTGAGCGGCCTAGCGATCGCGATCTGGGACTACTCGCCCGCCTGGAAGTGGGCCTTCGGCGTGGTCTATCTCAACCGCGAAGACATCTCGGTCGTCCCGGCGGTTGGTGTGATCCACGACCGCGGCTCGGTCCGCTACGAGCTGATGCTGCCCCGGCCCCGTATTGTCTGGCAACTGCCGCAAGGAGTTGATGGGAATGAACGCTCGATCTACTTGGCCGGTGAGCTCGGCGGCGGTGCCTGGGCCGTTCGACGCGATGACGGCACGACCGACACCCTTAACCTCTCCCGCTGGGGCATCGTGTTGGGATACGAAACGAAGTCGTCGCCGGCCGCCGGGCCTTGGGGCGGGGCGAAGCGGCGGTACGAGATCGGCTACCTGTTCGGCCGCGATATCGAATACGCCAATACCGGCGAGGAGTTCTCGCTGGACGACTCGCTGATCGCTCGTGTCGGCTGGAGCTACTGAGTCGGTGAAGACAAAGCTTGCACGATCGACGCCGCATCGAGGTCGTCGGCACGCCAGTCGGTGGTGGCGAGGGTCGTTCGCTGGGCGGGCGTTAGCGGCATCCGCCATTCGTCGGCGAAGAGCGGCGACAAGTCTTCGCCGGCGGCACAGCTCGCCGCGACGAGCCAGTTGTAAGACTGCTTGAGGGCTGTGGCTTGGTCGGTCGGTTTGATGTTCGGGCAAGCAGCTAGGTGGCGGAAGAATCGCTCAACCCAAGCGTCGCCGCCATGGTCGCGGCGCAGCCGCAGCATCGCCGAGGCGTACATCACGGGTTGATCGCTGGGGCGGATCGACTTGCCATCGGCGTCGCGGAGGCGGTTTTGCTTTTCGGTCAGACCGTCGTGGTTTGTGAAGGCCTTCAGGAATGGGATCTCGCTGTCGGCGTAGATTGACTCGGCCGATTCGATGATCCGACGCGTGGGCTGCCCGCTCTTGAGCCCCAACTCGTCGAGGCAGACGTATCGCATGAAGACGGCAAACCCGGTCACGAAGAGCGAGTGCTGGTCGCCGAAGGTGTAGTAGTTGCGCCCCATCTCGTAGAAGTAGTAGTCGGGGATCGCCTTGGGGTCCGCGGTGATGTTCTCGTAGTCGTGGCGATAGAAGGCTCCCAGCTCGATACCGGTCGCCCCCACATAGCCGCAGCCGTAACCGCAGGTCAGTTCCATCTTGGGGATGGCGACCATCGTGGGCATGCCATCGACTTGCTTGAAGGTCCGCGGGCTCTTGCCCGTCAGTTGGCCGTAATGGTTCCAGCCCTCGTCGAGCTTGGCCAACAGGCCGGTCATGACTCGGCGGTCGAGGTCGGCATCAACCGTTAAGAAGGCAACTTCCCGGCCCTTCCAAGGGACCATCATGGGGTCGATGTCTTGCTGCTTCCACCGCTGGGGGTAGAAGGCTTGCGATCCGTAATCGACCGGATCGCCGGGAGTGATTAGCGGCGGCTTGGCACCGTATCCGCAGGCGACGGCGACCAATAATCCTGCAAGTGAGATAACGCGGAGAGCGAAGCGAGGCATCGAAGGCTCTTCATGGGGGGAGTCGAGAGACCCGCCCAGTCTAACCAGCCGTTGGTCCAGATCGCAGCACCCGACCGGCGTCGATCGCGGTAAAGCCGATCGCTTCGTAAAGCGCGAGGCCCGCGGCGTTCTCGGCCATGGTCTGTGCCTCGACCATGGCCGCTCCCCGGCGTTGGACGAGTCGCAGGGCTTCGTTCAGCAGGTGCGTGGCCGCCTTCTTGCGGCGGTGGGCGGGGTCGACCCAGAGGTCGGTCATGCCGACCGTTGGGATGCCCCACGAAGTTGCCAGCGGTTCGATATCCCAGAAGATCACGTGGGCGATCTCGGCGCCGGTCGATCGCTCGCGCAGAGCAAACCGCATCCGCTCTTGCCCACCCGTCACGCAGGCTTCCCACCAATGACGCGGCGGGGGCATGAAGGTCTGCTCGACCGACGTGTCGCGTTTGATCTGCCGTGTCTCGCGGGCACCGCCGAGGCGGAAGCGGACCAGCTCACGCTGCAAGACGATGACCCGGCTCGCTTCGCTGTAGTTGTTGCGCAGGAAGTGGCTGGCTTGCCGTTCGTCGGATTCCAGGATGCCGGGCAGCTCGCTCCCGCCGTAGAGGCCGAGGTAGAAGGCATCGAGCGGGCGGATGCCGCCGGCGTAGTGGACGGTCGCCCCGTTTTCTCGCTGGTACTGTTCACTGCGGGCGATGAGGGCATCGGCCAACGCGTCGTCCTGAGCATCTTCGCGGAGCATCAGGAGGTGGGTCGTTCCGAGCGTGGTATCGACCGACTCCCCGCGTTCGTCGGGACCGAAGCCGGCGTGGGCGAAGCCGATGACTTCGCCATCGCGCTCGGCGACCAGCAGCCCCTTGGGGTCGAAAATTTGCTTCGAGAAGATGCACAGCTCTAACACCGAGGCGGTGATCGGCTGGGCAAGGCCACGATGGGGCGGTTGGCTCTGCCAGACCCGGGCCAGGCCGGGGGGGTCCGAGTTGCAAAAAGGCCGGATCTCGAACACGGGGTGCGACGCCTGAAGGGATGCGGTCGAGCGACCTCACCCGCCGCGGCCCAGAGGGGCCTGTCAGGGTTCGCTCATTCTTACGCTGATCGTATCGCCTTCGATCCGCACGGGGTAGCGGCGTTGCCGTATATGCTCGCTGAGGAGTTGCCGGCCCGTGGTGACATCGTACTGCCAGCCGTGCCAGGGGCAGGTCAGGGTGCAGCCCTTAACGGCCCCCTTGCCGATCGGGCCGCCCTGGTGGGCGCACATCCCGTCGAGGGCGTGGATATCGCCGTCCACGTTGATCAGCGCGAGGATCGCCCCATCGACAACCACCTCGATGGCTTCGCCGGGGGGGATGTCTTGCAGCCGGGCGGCTTCGGTCCAGTCGGAGGGGGCGCTCATCGGGGGCTACGCTGCCTGCGTTTCCTGCTTGTCTTTCTTGCGGCGACGCTTGGGCGGTTCGCCCTTCCAGCGGCGATGGACCCACCAATACTGGCTCGGTTCGCGGCGGATGACCTCTTCGAGCCGGCCGGTGAACCACTCGGTGAGCAGGGTCGTCGTGCCGAGCTCGAAGCTGTCATCTGAGGGACGAATCGAATCGACGCCGGAGATCCGGTAACGCAGGGCATGGTCCCCGCGGCGTTGGACGCCGACGACGACCGTCGGCGCCTTGTAGGAGAGGGTGAACAGCGAGACCGCTTTGTGTGTCGATGCCGGCTTTCCAAAGAAGTCGACCCAGCACCCGCGATAGCCGGCGAACTGGTCGCCGAGGAGCGTCAGCACGCCCCCGGCCGATAGCACGCGGTCGACGTCTTCGCTGCTGCCGCTCTTGGGCAGGATGTACTGGCCCGTTTTCCCGCGGAAATCATTGACGAACCGGTCCACGTACCGATTGTCGAGCGTGCGGGCGATCGTGTGCGTTGGCAGCCCGAAGAGCCCCAGCAAGTACCCGCCGAGCTCGAAGTTGCCATAGTGGGCTGAGATGACCACTTTGGGGCCTTCGCTCAGCACCGTGGCGAGGATCGTCTGATCGTCCTCAAGTTCGATCCAGTCTCGCCAGGTGGTGCGGTGGACCTTCCTGGGGGTGTGGGCGATCTCGGCGACCATCAGGAAGAGGTGTCTCCACATCCGCCGGGCGGTCTGGCTGCGTTGCTGCGAGCTCCATTCGGGGAAGGCGATCTGGAGGTTGCCGTCGACCACCCGCCGGCGGATCCGTAGGACGTCGTGCAGGAGCCAGGCCATCGCCGTGGATGCCTTCTCGCAGACGCTGAGCGGCAGGGCTTGGATCGTGGCGATCGCCAAGCGCAGGGCGACATACCCGGCGTATTGAACGGCGTTGTCAGCGGCGGACCGCAGCTTTCCGGGCATGGGCGGCATTGTCGCAGCCCGTGGCGGTGTAGCGGAAGGCCGGTTGTGAGGGTTCGCCGGCCTGCGCCCGCCCCCCATGCGGCCGATTGTCGCCCCGGCGGCCGACCGTCCGGCTGCGGGCGACCGATACTTCCCGGATTCCAACTCCCCTGCCAAGGAAACCCGCTGATGTCCGTTGCCGCCCCCGCCGCCCCCGCTCCGACAAGCAGCCTGCCAATCGACTTCGATCGCGAACTCTTCGACGCGGTTGTCGCCTCGGTGCCGAAGGCGCTCAGCATGTGTGGCGTGAAGGCCAAGTGTGTTGGCGTTTCGCGGATGCCGTCGAAGCAAGAAGGCGAGATCACCGGCATGATCGGAGCCCATGGATCGGTCTCCGGATTCGTTTCGGTCAACCTGTCCTCGAGCCTCGCCCTGCACACGGTCGGCGGCCTGCTCGGCGAGACCTACGACCAACTGACGCCCCAGGTGGTCGATGGTTCCGGCGAAGTGACCAATATCATCGTTGGTGGCATCAAGTCGGCCCTCTCTCGCAGCAGTTGGGCGTTCTCGAATATTACGGTCCCTTCGGTCATCGTCGGCGATGGCTACCAAGTCGCCTACGCGGGTGGGCTTGAACTGCTCGACGTCTCCTTCGAGTGCGACAACGAGGGAGCGATCTCCGCCAACGAGCGGATGCTGCATGTCACCCTCTCGTTGCTCAAGGTCTGAGCCACCCTGCGGGTAGCAAGATTCAATTGAAAAAGAGCCCGTCGATCTAAGGATCGACGGGCTCTTTGCGTCTTCTTTGAGCGGTTCGTTGAGCGATCAGCCCTCGTCGCTTGCTCGCAGCCAGGCGGCGATCGTCGGCGTGTTGTCGATGACCTCTTCCGGCTTGAAGTAGAGAGCGATCTCACGGGCGGCGGCTTCTTCGCCGTCGGAACCGTGGACCAGGTTCATCTGCTGGCTGCTGGAGAAATCGCCACGGATCGTGCCGGGGGCCGCCTTCAAGCCGCTGGTGGCGCCGAGCATGTTGCGGACGACCTGGACGGAGTCGAGGCCTTCGAGCACCCCTGCTAGCACCGGGCCGCCGGTGATGAACGCTTCGAGGGTCGGGTACCAGCCCTTCTCGACGTGCTCGGCGTAGTGCTGCTTTGCCAGCTCGGGCGTGATCTTGATGAGCTTCATCGCCACGAAGTTGAGGCCCTTTTCCTCGAATCGGGTGATGATCTGCCCCATCAGGCGACGTTGGACACAGTCGGGCTTCAGAAGGATCAGCGTGCGTTGCATGGCGGTAGCAGGAGGAAGGTGTGAGTGAGTTGTGGGAGGCGGATTCTAGCGCCAATCCGGCCCGCCCTCAACCGACGCAAGCATTGGTCTGGACCGGTTCGCCCCGTCTGCTAGCCTCCGCCCTTTCAGGAATCAAACCGTCGGGGGGCTGACGGGAGACGCGTATCCATGGTCGGACTGACAAGAGCCTTGAGCCTGGCTTTGCTGTGCACGTTGTTGATCGGCTGTCGCAGCAAGACGCCGACCGTGACGAACCCCTTCAATACAGCCGACCGGGTGCCGCCGCCGGCGATGCGTGTCGGACCCGGCGGCGAGGCCTCTTACTACCCCCAGGCCGCCCCGACCTATCCCCCAGCGCAGGGCGGCGCCCCGGCGACGTTTGCTCCCGGCCAAACCACCCCCAGCGGCTACCCGGCCGCTCCGGTCCAAGGCGGCGGGGCTTACCCACCGGCAGGCAGCTACACCCCGACGCCTCCAGGACCAGCGCCGGGCTCAGCGACCCCTTACTACGGCGCCGAGGCCTCCAGGCGTGCTCCTCTTTCTGCTTCGCTGGCCGCGGGGGATTCGATCCGAGTCCCCACGGATGCCAGTGCCTTGCGCTTCGCCAGCCCACAAGAGACCGCGTTCGCCCAGCGATCGAGCGAACCGGTTGCCCGTTCCAATCAGCCGTTGACGCGGCTTGCATCGAACGGCATCAGCCAACGCCGCGAGGCAACCGCCAACGGCTGGATCGCCGGTTCGGCTCCGGTCCGCTCTTCGACACCCGCTGCGTCCCCACGGATCCGGATGCCAGGAGACTCGGCCTACCGAGAACCGGTGAGCCTGGCTGCTTTGGAGGGTGGGGTCTCGGTCAAACCGCTTGAGCCGGTCCCGAGTGCCGCCCGCGGCGGTGAGCCCGCTCCGCTCCGGATCGCTCAACCGCCGGTCACCAGCGGCTGGCGTTGATCCGGATACAACGGTTCTGCGTTCTGGCCGGCGGAATGCGGTGAGCGTCGGCTTGGACCGTCTCACGATCGCGTGCTGTCGCGTACGATAGCGGTATCGTTGGTCCTCGCTCCTCCTGCGCCCCGCCCTGCCCTTGAAGACGGTCCCCCAAGGCATCGCCCGCAAGCTCCAGGCGTTCACCGGTGGGCCGGTGAAGCGTCGCCTTGCGCAATGGGCCTCGTGCATCGACCCGATCGATCGGCTCGCGCCCGAACTCGAGAAGCTGAGCGATTACGACCTCCGGAAGGAGAGCCTCTCGCTCCGCTACCGCGCCCGCAGCGGCGAGCCGCTCAATCGCCTGCTCGTCGAGGGCTTCGCCCTGGTGCGAGAGGCGGGCCGCCGAACGCTCAACATGAAGCACTTCGAGGTCCAGTTGCTTGGTGGCGCGGCCGCTCATCATGGCTCGATCATCGAGATGCAGACCGGCGAAGGTAAGACCCTCACCGCCACGCTGCCGATGTACCTCGCCGCGCTCGAGGGCAAGGGTTCTCACCTCGCCACGGTCAACGATTACCTCGCCCAACGCGACGCGGATCAGATGCGGCCGCTCTACGAGGCGCTCGGCATGACCGTCGGCGTCATCCAATCGCAGATGCCTCAACCGGAGCGTGGGAAGTCGTACGGTTGCGATGTCACCTACGGAACGGCCAATGAGATGGGCTTCGACTTCCTCCGCGACCGGCTGCTCAAGCGTCGGATCACCGAGGGAGCCCGCGACCTGTTTGGCGAGATGCTCACTGGCGGGGCGAGCGTCGGCGGCGGCGGTGAGAAGCCGGTACAACGCGAACTGCACTACATGCTGGTCGATGAAGCCGATAGCATCCTGATCGACGAGGCCCGCACGCCGCTGATCATTAGTGCGTTGCCCGGCGAAGAGGAGGAGATCGCCGCCGAAGCCTACGCCTGGGCCGCCGAGCAGCCCGATGGTTTCGAGGAAGACACCCACTACGAGTACGAGCACAAAGAGAAGCGGGTCGACCTCACGCTCGATGGCCGCCGCAAGGTTAGAGAGATCGTTAAGCCGCCGGCGCTCGACAGAATCCCGCTCGCAGAGATCTATGAGTATGTCGAGCGGGCGATCAAGGTGAAGCGGGAGATGTTCCTCAACCGCCATTACATCGTCCGCGATGGCGAGATCGTCATCGTCGATGAGTTCACCGGCCGGTTGGCCGAGGGCCGCAAATGGCGTAGCGGCATCCACCAAGCGATCGAGGCCCAGGAAGGCGTCGAGGTCACGTTCGCCACGAACCAAGCGGCTCGGATCACGATCCAAGACCTCTTCCTGCGCTACAATCGCCTCTCGGGCATGACCGGCACGGCGAGCAGCAGCGCGCCGGAGTTACGGAAGATCTACAAAGTCCATTGCCTGCCGATCCCGACCAACCGCCCCCCGATCCGGAAGCAACTCAAGACCGAGGTTTACGGCACCGCCGACGCGAAGTGGCACGCGATCGTCGAGGAGATCAAAGAGATGCATGCCACCGGGCGACCGGTGCTGGTTGGTACTCGTTCGATCGACAAGAGCGAGATCATCGCGAACCTGCTTAACGAGGCGGGTCTCGAACACACGGTCCTCAACGCCAAACACGTCGCGCAGGAAGCCGAGATCGTCTCGGCGGCGGGCCAACCGGGTAAGATCACCGTGGCGACGAACATGGCCGGCCGCGGTACCGATATCAAGCTCGGCGCGGGGGTCCACGACCTGGGCGGCTTGCATGTGATCTGCACGGAGTTGCACGAATCACGCCGTATCGACCGGCAGTTGATCGGCCGCTGCGGCCGTCAGGGAGACCCGGGCAGCTATCGCCAGTTCTTGGCGCTCGACGATGAGATCCTGATCCAGGGCTACGGCCCCAAGAAGGCGAAGCGGCTGAAAGAACGGGGCGAGCGTGCCGGCGAAAGCAAGTTCTCCGGGCTCGAACCCCTCTTCACCCGGGCGCAGGCGCGTGTTGAGAACCGCCAGTTCCGCGATCGAAAAGTCCTCCTCTACCAAGAGAAGGAACGCCAGAAGATGCAACGTGCGATGAGCCAAGACCCGTATCTGGATTCGCCGGGCTAGTTGGTCAGGGGTGGTCGCCGAGGTCGACGCGGCCCCCCATTCTGGTTAGAACGACGCCGAATCGAGAGCTTTTCTGTTGCCCCGATACGCGGAATGAACTTCGACTTTGCCCCCAACGACCCGCTGTATCAGCTTGCCTTAGTGCTTGTGTCGGGCATCGTCATGGGCGAGCTCTTCAGCGTGATCAAGCTGCCGAAGGTGACCGGGTGGATATTCACCGGCATCATGCTGCGGACGACGGCCGCTTGGCATGGCGAGTGGACTGGTCTCTCTCCTGAGACCACGCTCGGCTTTCGGCCTTATATGAGCTTCGTGCTGGGTTACATCGCCTTCACGGTCGGTGCCGCCCTGCACTTCCCGAGCCTGCGTAACTCGGGGCGGCGGCTGGGCCTCTTGCTCTTGGGCGAGGCGCTCGTCACGCCGACGATTGTGGTGCTGCTGATGGCGACGGTCGGCGCGTGGCTTGCTCCAGAGCAGATGTCGATCCGAGCCGCCCTGCTTTTGGCGGCGGTCGCCATCGCCGGCGCGCCGGGGACGACGGTCTTAGTGGTCCAGGAGGCACGAGCGAAGGGCACCCTGACCCGCACCCTGTTGGCGGCGGTCGCTCTGATCGACATGATCGCGGTTGGTGTGTTCGTCTTTGCCTCGTACTACCTCGCCGAGGCGAGTCTGGACAGCACCGAGTGGCACGAGGCGTGGCCGGTCGCTCTTGCCTCGGTTGCGAGGGAGTTCGGTCTGACGTTTGGTGTCGGTGCGATTGGCGCGTTGCTGGCGCTCGGCCTGACGCGTCGGGTGGTGAGCCCGGCGTTCCTGGGACCGACCATGGTCGCCACGATCCTCGGCGCCTGGGGGGCGGCGACCGGGTTCGGTGTCTCCGGGATTCTGGCTTGCACGTTTGCCGGCATCTTGGTCTCGAATATCCGACACGACACGGTCCAATCGACCGAGGCCTACCTGCACTCGATCGGGGCGGTGCTCTTCGCGGCGTTCTACACGCTGGCCGGGATGAACCTCGACGTGACCATCGTCATGCAGGTCGCCGGTTTGGTCGGCTTGTATTTCGTGGCACGCCTGCTCGGCAAGTACGCCGGGGCCTACACGGCGATGACGCTTGCCGATGCGCCGGCGGCGTTGCGCAACTTCTTGGGCCTGTCGCTTATCCCGCACGGCGGGGTGGCGGTTGGTCTGTTGCTGATGGTCCAGAGCGACCCACGGCTGAGCGATATCGCCCCGACGGTGACAACGGTCGGCCTCGCCGCCCTGGCGATCAATCAACTCGTCGGGCCGAGCGGGCTGCGATTCGCCCTCGGTCAAGCGGGTGAGGTTGGACTTGCCGCTCCGCGGCTGTTGGACTTCCTCGACGAAAACCATATTGCTGTCAATCTGACGGGCACCACAAAAGAAGAGATCATCCGCACGCTGGCGACCCAGCTCTACACCACGCGCAATCCGCCGTCGGTGAGCTACGACGAGTTCGTTGCGAAGGTGCTCGAACGCGAACAGCTGGCGAGCACTTGCCTGGCCGAGGGGCTCATGCTCCCGCACGCCATCCTCGACGAGGGCCAAGAGATCACCGGCGTGCTGGGCATTAGCTCGGAGGGGATCAATCTCGGGGCGGCCGACGGCCGACCGATCCATGCGGTCTTGCTCTTGGCAACGCCGACCGCCGACCGCCGGCGGCACCTGGAGGTGCTTTCCTCCTTCGCCCGGGCGATCACACGCGATGTGAATCTCCGCGAGCAGCTCTACCACGCCCGCACCGCCGCCAAGGCCTACGACGTGCTGCACGCCGAGGACGCCGTGGAGATCAACTACTTCCTCGAAGGCGCGATGCCTGAGTAGCCCGTTGCGGCGCGGTCATGGCGGCGTGGTTCCTTCGTGCCGATTATGAGGGATGGTCGGGCTCGCTTTCTGCGTAGCGGCCGCGATAGGCCGGGGAGTGTGAGCTACGTTTTCGGGTTACTTGCCCCTCCCGCGAGCTATTCCGTGCGCCGCAACGCCACCTTTGCCGCTCAACGCGATGCCGACCAGAACTGGGCGATTGCGCGGTGTATTGGCGTCGCTGCTGCGGTCGTCGCGATCGGAGCCCTCGGCTTCCGATTGATCGAAGGCTGGAGCCTCTGGGAGGCGACCTACTTCACGCTGGTGACCATCTCGACCGTCGGCTACGGCGACTATGGGCTCTCCGAAGATGGCAAGAAGTTCGCCGCCTTCATGCTCCTATGCGGGATTGGCACGTTCACTTACTCACTTTCCACGTTGGTCCAAATCGCATCCGACGTTGATGCTGGCCTGAGGCGTAAGATGAAACGCAAGATCGCAGAGTGCTCGTCTCATGTTGTTGTTTGCGGCTACGGCCGGATCGGCCGGATGATCTGCGACGAAGTCGAGAGCAGCGGCCGAAAGTGCGTGGTCGTCGAGCGCAACCCCGATAGCGTGCAGCGTGCCATCGTCGATGGCCGGTTGGTCGTCTCGGGGGTGGCGAGCGAGGACGCGACGCTGATCAACGCAGGCATCGAGCGTGCCGAAGCGATTGTCTGTGCCGTCGATTCGGACGCCGAGAACATGTTCATCACGGTCAGCGTCCGCGATCTGAACCCGACCTGCCGCGTGATCAGCCGTGCCGAGTCGTTGGACGCGTCACGCAAGCTCGAACGCGCCGGCGCCGCGTTGGTTGTCTCTCCCCACCAGATGGCCGGCAAGACGATCGCCACCGCCCTGCTCCACCCGCGGCTCTCCCACATGCTGAACGCGGGCGTCGATAGGGCCGAGAACAAATGCTTCTTCGAGCTCGGCGAGGTCGAGATCCACGCCGAATCCAAAGCCGCTCAGAGGACGATCCGACAAGTCGGCGGCGAACTCCGTGGCCTCTCGTTCGTCGCGATTGAACGCAGCACGGGCGAACTCATCATGCAGCCGGGCGGGGATGAATGCTTCTTGCCGGGCGATGTTGTAATCTTTGCCGGGGCGGGCGAGGTTGTGGAACGGATGCGGGCAGCGGCAAGAGTCGACAAACGGCGCGAACCGGCCCTCGTCTAAGCTTAGCGCGAACCCGACGGTGTCGGGTGCGGTCCGTGCTGGACCGTGAAGACCAAGCCACCCAAAAACGTTCCTGCCGCCACGCTTGCCAAGCCGCTTGCGCCGGAGGATGTGCGGCCCGGCGACCACGTTGCCATCCTGGACGAAGAGAGTATCAGTACCCGGCGATCGTTTGGTTCTGTGAGCCGCCGATGGGTCGAGAGCAGGACGTGATCCGGGTCCGGATCCGCCCGAGCGAGACGGCCGGCCCGCTGCGAGTCATTGACGCCTGCTTGCCGTTCGTCTTCGTGAAGCCGCCGAAGGGCGAGGGGCAGACCCTCGACCTTCGCGCCGTCCGGCTGGTGCGGCTCGACCGAGACTACGCACGACGCGTCTGCCAATCGCTAGCCGCGAAGAAGTCGAAGAAGAAGCGTAAGCGGTGAATCAAGCCTTCTCGGCGATGACGATATCGAGTTCCTGCTTGAGCCGCGGGAGGATCTCGTCGTAGCCGAAGCGGCCGAGCTCGGCCTCGCCCTTCTTGAGGTTCACGTAGTTGGGGCCGCACCAGAGGCCCAGGTCGGCGTCGTCGGTTTCGCCGGGGCCGTTCACGCGGCAGCCCATCACCGCGATCGTGATCGCATGATCCCGGGCGTACTGGGTCATCTCCTTGACCTGCTCGGCCAAGTCGACAAACGCCTCGTTCTCGACGCGGCTGCAGCTCGGGCAGCTGATGATGTTCATCGTCGGCAGGCCGTAGTCGACGACACTGCGGGTCCGCCCCGCATAGATGTCGGCGACGATCGAGCGACCCGCTTCGATCTCTTCAAACTTGCGCTTGTTCGGCACCGTGAGCGAAACCCGCAGCGTGTCGCCGATGCCCTTGCTGATCAACTGCTCGAAGGCGATGCGGGTCTTGATGACGCCCTCGGGCGGGATGCCGGCCTCGGTCACGCCGAGGTGGAGCGGCACGTCGGGACGGGCCTCGGCGAACCGGGTATTGGCGTCGATGACGTGCTTCGGATCGGAGTCCTTGAGCGAGACGCAATAACGCGTGAAGCCGAGCGAATCGAGGTGCTCGCAATGATCTAGCGCCGACTCGAGCATCGGACCGACCGCATCATTGGCGGGGTACTTCTCTTTCTTGGCCGGGTCGACACTGCCGCAGTTGACGCCGACCCGCATCGCACAGTCGTTATCGTTGGCGACACCCACTAGGTAGGCGACCTTCTCTTGCCACGGCTTCTCTCGCTCGTGGTGGTAGAGGTGTCCCGGGTTGTAGCGGAGCTTATCGACGTGCGGCGCGACCAACTCAGCTAGTCGGTAGTTCTCTTGCAAGTCGACCGACAGGTTGGCCGTGGTCTGCTTGCGGATCTCGGCCAGGGCGGCCGCGTCGGCCTTGCTGTCCACGGCGATCCGCACAACATCGGCCCCAACGCCCGGCCCGCCCTCGGCCATCAGGTTCACCAACGCGACGGTGGCATCGACGTCTTGCGTGCTCGTGGCGGTCATCGATTGCACCGCGATCGGCTGCGGATCGGCAGACCCGCCGCCGATGGCGATGGATCCGATCTTCACGAGGCGAGTCGGGTTGCGTTTGATCTCTACCATGCTGCCTGCTTATCGGGGTCTCTTGTCTGCCGGATGCCGGGTCGCTCAATTCCTTGGAAGGCCCGCTCCTAAGGAGGATAGCTGTTCGGCATGCTTTGCGTAATTCAGTGGCCTTATCGGAGGCCTTCCCAGAGGGCTGATCCGATCCGAACGTGCGTCGCTCCTTCGAGGATCGCCTGCTCGAAATCGCCCGACATCCCCATCGAGAGGTGCGTCAGTGGCGTTTCGGCCGTCGCAACCTGTTCGCGGAGCCGCCGGAGTGACGCGAAGTCTTCTCTGGCGCGATCGACGCCGCCTTGGCGAGCGGCCATGGTCATGAGCCCTTGCACTTCGACGCCAGGATACTGGCCGAGTTCCGCGATGAGCCCAGGCACCTCGTCGGGCGAGAAACCGTGCTTCTCATCGTCGCCAGAGGCGTTGACCTCGATAAGGATCGGCTGACGACGATTCGTGTTGGCGAGCGAGGCGTTGATCGTTTCCAGAAGCCGCCTGCTATCGACACTCTCAAGGCACGCGACCCCTGTGCGGAGTGTCCGAGAGACTTTGTTGCGTTGGAGGTGGCCGATCAGCCGCCAAGCGATGCGATGGCCTGCCAGTTCTGAAGCCTCGGCTTTCTCCCAGAGTTGTTGGGGTCGAGCTTCGCCGAGCACTTGGCAGCCGGCGTCGACCAAAGCACGGGTTTCGGCCGGACGGACGTACTTGCTAACGCCAACGAGTGTGACCTCATCCGCCGACCTCCCCGCCGCGTGGCAGGCTTCGGCGATGCGGTCGCGCACGCGCTGGAGGTTGTCCCGGACGATCGCGTCGATATCGGTGGCGGCCATAGGTCCTAAACCGCGGTGGGGTGGCACACGCCACGGCCCCGCTTGCTGGCGGTGGTTACTCGTCGGCCTCGATCTCGAAATACTCGTCGATGAGGTGCGTGTCGGGATTGAACTTCCCGACGACCTGCTCGGAGGAATAGTTTTGGCCCATGAAGGTCCGATTCCCCGCCTTGTCGAGCGAGCGGTAGATCAGCCACTGCTCCTTGGCGGATTGGATGCGGTAGCCGACCGCCACATCGTGCGTGACGTTCTTGAGCGACTCGGCGACCGCCAACTGACGCCAGGTTCGTTGCTTGTCGAATCGCTTCGCGGAGAAATCGAACCACAACGGCGACGTCGCGTTGCGGCCCGTCCACTGTCGGGTGAGCACCAGGCATTTGTCCTCGGCGGTGAGCTCCCCGCCCTTCGGCTCTTCTCGCCATTCGGCCAGGGCAAGCGGCACCACGCCAGCAACGGGTTCGCCGCGATTGCTGAGGACGGCTTCGCGGGTCTCTTTTTCGGGCCGGAGGCCGATCCCAGCGCCGAGCGGCAAGCGGGTGGTGACCGAGAGCTCTTGGTTGGTTTGCTGCTCGCTAAAGAGGGTTTCGGCGACGAAACCGACACCATCCTCGCGCGAAACGAAGAACTGCCGCTCAAGGCGAGCCCCGCCGGCCAACGGCAACGCGACTTCCAGGTAGTCGCCGTCCTCGTCGGTGTACCAGCATTGGACGTCCCAATCGTCGGTTGGCTTGACCGGCTCGCCGTCGATGGTCGCTTCTACCGGCCAATCGCCCGACAGGAGGACGGTCTTGCCGCTGCGGACCTCGACTCGCATGGTGTCCGCTGGGTGGGCGACCACGATGCGTGGGGCCTTGTCGCGCCAGCCGGCGGCCAGGACGGTCAGCTCGGCCCACTCGGAGTGAGTAGAGGGCTCGGGGGGGTCGGCACCTTGCTCGGCTTTGTATCCCTTCAACCGCAGCGACGCGGCGGCGCGGTCTGAATCATCACCGCCGCACTTGAGCGCCTCACGGAGGAGGTCGGGGCATCGGTGGGTGGCCAGCGCGAGCCGTCCGTGCCGGTCGGACAGACGCAGCGTCTGGCGGACCAGCCACTCGTACTGTGTTTGGGCGTCGCGGCTCCATGGCGGCTTGCCTATACCGATCAACAGTCGGCAACGCGTCCAACTCGCCAGCAGCAGCGAGGCAGCGGGCGTGTCGGCATCAGCCCAAAGGGTTGCGGTGAGCAAGCCCTCGCCATCGGTCAGCCGCTCGATCCCTTCGGACAGCGATTTGCGGGCGGCAGACGCGAGTTCGTGCATCGGCTTCAACTCGCCGAGCCCTTGGCTCAGGACAAGCGGCAGCTCGCCCGAGAGTATCTGAGCCACCACCGTTGCGGCGGGATCCGATGGATCGGGGGCGGTTGCGGCTAAGGCTTCTTCGGCAATCCTCAGCAAACCCTCGGCGAGTCGCCACCAAGTGTCGGCCGAGAGATCGGCCGCCAAGGAGGGAAGGCTCGCGCCCCAGGCGAGCGCTTCCAGAGCCAATTCGATGGAAGCCTCACGGTCGCCCGACTCGCCGAGCCAAGCGACCGCGGCGGCCTCGGTTTTGGCTTGTGGTCCCGCCTTGAGCCATCGAGAGAGTGCTTCTGCCGCGGCCTCGGTGTGGCCCCAGACGAGCGGGGACGCTTTCTTGCCGCTCGGCAGGTACGTGGCGGAGGCAGTCGCCGTCGACTTGCCCAAGTGCTTCCGCCAAGCCTGCCACGCCGTGGCGTGGTCGTCGGCTTTCCAGGCATCGCGGACCTCGGCCGGGGCCGATGAACGCCAGAGCTGCTTGGCGTTGAGGAAAGTCAGGGCTCCCGATCCGCTCGCATCGGATGGGCCCGCAGTCGATTTCGTTGCAGAAACGGTTGGCACCGTGGCGATCCTTCGTGGCTTGGCGGTAAGATGGTGCTCGGCAGCGTGGTCGTACGGGTCTGCCCACCCCTCTGAGGAGCGAGTCGTGTACCGAGTGCTTCCGCCTTCTGTCGTGGACAAAGTCTATCCGCCGCTGTGGCGCGCTCCTAGATGCTTGGTGGCGATTGTTGCTGCCTTCACGATGGTTTCGGCGGGCATGGCCGCTGAGTCGGGGGACCAGCCGACTCAGCAACCCGAGCCGGTCGCTCCTGCCTGGCCAAGCCCCGATGGGGCGACCCGACTCGATGCGGAACAACCAGTATGGATCGATGCCTCGAAGGGGACCGTCTACCTCGATGGACGCATCATGCTCCGCGAAGGGGCCCTCGAGATGTTCGCTTGCCCAGCGGGCACCAAGGAACACGAATCGATCATCGCCATTGAGGCATCTGCTGAGTTGGTCCATGTCGCCTTGTTGGCTGTTGGTGCCGAATCGGGCACGCCCGTCCGTTTCCAGCCGAAATACCAGCCGCCGACCGGTTCCGAGATCGAAATCGCGGTGAGTTGGCGCGCGGGCGAGGCGATCAAGACCGTCAGAGCCCAAGAGCTGATTCGCCATGCCGAGACCAAGAAGGCGATGGACCTGCCCTTCGTCTTCGCCGGCAGCCGTCGATGGACCGATCCCGAAACGAGGACGACTTACTACGCGGCCGACGCGGGCGACATGATCTGCGTCTCGAACTTCAGCACGGCGATGCTCGACGTGCCCGCTCCGAGCACCGATAACAACGGCGCACTCTGGTTCGAGCCGTTCACGGAACACCTCCCAGCCGAGGGCACGCCGGTACGCCTGACGCTGAAGCCGGTGCCCACGGGACAAGCTGCCGGGGCGGCGGCCGAGTCAACCAGCGGGCTCGGCACGGCATTGGCGGTCCTCCTCTCAGTGAAGTCGGGCACCGGTGGCGACGCCTCGGTCCAGAAGGCCTGGAAAGAGCTCGCCTCGGTTCCGCCCGAGAAGATGACACAGTTGCTTACCGCGATGAAAGATGCTTCACCTCTGGCGGTGAATTACTTGCGGATGGCCGTCGATTCCGTTGCGGATCGGGTCGAGCCGTCCGAGTTGCCGATGGATGCCCTGCTCGACTTCTTGGCAGATCACTCGAATGCCTCGCGTGCCAGGCGGACCGCGTTCGAGCTCATCGGCCGTGCCGACGCGGAGAAGGCAGCCAGCTTGCTGGCTGAGATGAACGACGATCCGAGCGACGAGATCCGCTTTGACGCCGTCGCGAAGCTGTTGGAGCAGGCCGAAGAAGCAAACGATGCCTCGTTGTTCCGGCGTGTGCTGGCCACTTCCCGCTCGCTCGACCAACTCGAAGCCGCCCAGCGAAGCCTCAAGGATTTGGGCGAGGAAGTCGATCTGGCCGAGGTGCTTGGCATGGTCAAGCGATGGCGGGTGATCGGCCCGTTCGATAACCGAGGCGGATTGGGTTTCGAAGCGAGCTACCCGCCCGAGGACAAGCTCGACCTCGCGGCAGAATACTCGGGACACGACGAAGAAGGCCCGCAGGGGCCGTTCGGATGGAAACCATTCGAGACCGACGATCGACTCGGGGAGGTTGAGTTCAACGAGGCCCTCGGCGAGCACAAGGGGGCTGTTGCCTACGCGTGGGCGACAATCGAATCCAACAAGTATCAGCCCATCGCGATCCGCTACAGTTCCAAGGCGGCGACCAAGGTCTGGATCAATGGCTACCAAGTCGCCGAGAACCCGATCTACCATTCGGGGTCGCCCTTTGATCAGTACGAAGCCTACGCCGAGTTGCGAGAGGGATCGAACGCCATTCTGGTGAAGGTTTGCCAGAACCAGCAGAGTGAGCCTTGGGCCCAGGTGTGGCCTTTGCAACTGCGTGTCACCGACCCGGCGGGCGGACCCCTTGAGGGCGTTCAGCAGCCGGATCTCGATGCCACGACTGACCAGGAAGCCCCGTGAGATTTGTGATGCGACTCTGCTTGTTCCTGATCGCTGGCTTGGCGGGGCTGAACGCTCCGACTAACGCCGACTGGCTTGGCTTCCGCGGCGACGGCTCATCGATCGCCGAGTGCACCGCGCCGCTCGATTGGTCGATCGAAGACGGACGCAACGTGGCGTGGCAGGCCGACCTGCCGGGCCGGGGCGTGTCGGGTCCGATCGTGGTCGACGGACGCGTCTTCGTGACAGCCTCCGACGGGCCCAACCGCGAACGGTTGCACACGCTCTGCGTTGACGCCGCGAGTGGTAAGCCTGTCTGGTCACGCCAAGTCTGGGCGACGGGGCGATCGAATTGTTACAAGACCTCCGCGGTCGCCGCCCCCACGCCCGTGAGCGATGGAGAGCGTATCTTCGCGTTCTTCAGTTCGAACGATCTGGTAGCGATCGGGCTCGATGGCGATGTCCAGTGGATCCGAGGGCTCACGCTCGACCACCCGCGAGTGGGCAACGATGTTGGGATGGCCTCGTCGCCGGTGGTTGCCGGCAACGCCGTGGTCTTGCAGGCGGAGTGCTTTGGAGACTCGTTCGCGATCGCTGTCGATCGAAAGACCGGCGAGACCCTTTGGCAAGTCGAACGCCCGCAGAAATCAAACTGGGCTTCGCCTCTTGCCTGGACGACCAGCGATGGCCGGGCGGCCGTGTGGTTACAAGACCGTTCCGGAGCCGCCCTCCACGATGCTCAGACGGGAGAACAACTCGCCCGGATCGATACCGGTTGCCCCGCCATCTCCTCGCCGACCCTTGCTGATGAGGAGACCTTGGTGCTTGCGACCGGCGGCTTGAGCCTCTTCCGGGCACCGTTCGATCAGGCGGCGAGCCAGGCAGAAAAGCTCAGGCCGGCTTCCCCCTCGGCCGTTGTACTGGGCAGTCAGGCCTATGTGATTAACGGGAGTGGCGTTCTGGTCTGCGGTGACGTGACGACCGGCCAGATGCAGTGGCGGAAGCGGCTAGGCGGCAAGTTCTGGGCGACGCCGATCGTGGTTGGCGAGCACCTCTACGCCGTCAACGACAAGGGCGAAACAACCGTTCTTGATCTTGCGAAACGTGGCGAAGTCGTGTCCAAGCCGGCGTTCGGAGAGGACATCCTGGGTTCTCCGGCGGCCTCGGGCGGCGCCCTCTACTTCCGCAGCAACGCCCACTTGTGGAAGATTGCCGCACCCTCTCAAGCCGCCGCTACCCGACCAACCAGCCGATGACCCACGAAGCGAAGAACGACTCGATCGAGATCCAGCCCGTCGATGGGCCGGTCACCGCGACCGTCCGTCCTCCCGGCTCGAAGAGCCTGACGAATCGGGCCCTCGTGTGTGCCGCGTTGGCAGACGGCGAATCGACGCTCAACGGGGCTCTCGTGAGTGACGACACGCATGTCATGATCGAGGGGCTGAGCCGGCTCGGCATCCCGATCGATGTCTCCGACGACGGAACAACACTGCGCGTTGCCGGCTCGGGCGGAATCGTGCCGGCGATGGAGGCTGATCTTTTCATCGGCAACAGCGGGACAACCGTCCGCTTCCTCACCGCGATGGCGACGCTCGGGCGCGGCGCGTTCCGGCTCGATGGGACGCCACGGATGCGTGAGCGGCCGATCGGCGACCTGGTCGAGGCCCTCAATGCCCTCGGGGCCCAGGTCGAGTGCGAATCCCCCGGTGGGTGTCCGCCCGTCGCGATCCACGCCAACGGTTTGCCCGGCGGCCAGACAACGGTGCGGGGTGGGATTTCGAGCCAGTTCCTCAGCAGCCTGTTGATGGCGAGTCCTTGCGCCAGCGGTCCGGTCTTGCTTTCGGTCGATGGCGATTTGGTCAGTAAACCCTATGTGCGTATGACCCTTGAGGTGATGCGGTCGTTCGGCGTCGAGGTCGAGGCGCCAGAGGACCTCTCTCGCTTCACAATCGAACCAGCCGGCGGCTATCAGCCTCAAGAATACGTGATCGAACCCGACGCCTCCGCCGCCAGCTACTTCTGGGCGATCGCAGCCATCACGGGGGGCCGTGTCACCGTCGAGGGCTTGTCGCGAGACGCCTTGCAGGGCGACGTGGGCTTCGTGGACTGCCTTGAAAAAATGGGGTGCCAAGTCGAAGCGAGCGAGGACTCGATAACGGTCGTCGGGCCAGCGTCGGGGGAAACGCTCCGCGGTGCCACCCTCAACATGAACGCGGTTAGTGACACGGTGCAGACCCTCGCCGCGGTGGCGCTGTTCGCCGAGGGGCCAACGGAGGTGACCGGCGTCGCCCACAATCGCCACAAAGAGACCGACCGCATCGGTGACTTGGCGACCGAGTTACGGAGACTTGGGGCGTCCGTCGAAGAGAAGGCGGATGGGCTGGTCATCACGCCCGGGGAGATCCGGCCAGCCGTCGTGGAGACTTACGACGACCACCGCATGGCGATGAGCCTCGCTCTGGTCGGGCTTCGCCAGCCCGGCGTGATAATCAAAGACCCTGGCTGCACCGCCAAGACGTACCCGAATTTCTTCGGCGATCTGTCGAACGCGACGGCTAGCTGATCAGCACGGCGTCTGCCTAGTCGCAAGTGCCAGCGGCTGTCCGCGGGTGGCTTTGCCTCAAACGCTAGCCGCCTGTTCGGCCATTTCGCGTTTGCGTTTCTCGATGGCTTTGAGCAACTCGTCGGCCCGGTCGAGCAAGGCGATGCCCGACTCCGATGCGCGTGGGGCGCGGGTTGCCTGTTGAGCCACAAAAGTCGCATCGCAGTGCTGACACGAGATGCCTTTGCCGAGGTAATCGACACGTACTTGCAGCTTCCGTCCGCAAGAAGGGCATGGTTGGACGTAAAAGGTCGAGCTGGCCATTGTGTGGGGTGCCTCCATGAGCACAGGACTCGAAACGCCTGAGGCTCGCGATTCTAAGCGAAATCGCTCAAGCCGTCCAATCTAAGGCCCCCCATACTGGGGTGTTCGCTAGGTGGCGGCGGCTTGATCGGGCGTCGTTTGCCCGTGAGCAACACTAGGAAGGCTTGGGGCCCGTGCAGGTTCCCTTAAAAAGCCGTTCGCTTATGTTAGAGAACGCTACCCCTTGGCGGGTAAGGGGTTAGGATGATGTGCGAACATCCCTCCGGCAGGTGCCGGCCGGTCAAATGGGAGGCAAGTCGTTGGGAAATCGACTCTACACGGCGGCGGTTGTGGTCTTCTGGCTAGCGGCAATGGGCTGGCTGTTGGTTAGCCGCATTCTGCCCCCGTTCTTCTTCGGCGACGCTCCGCCAACCAGCTTGGCGTACCAGGTTCGGCCGGTCGCTTGGCGTCTGGAGATGGACGAGGTCCCTTGCGGCAAGGCCGTGCTTCAGGCGATTACCACCGCATCGGGCGTCCGGCAGGTGCACAGCGTACTCAAGCTGACTCGCCTGCCGGCTCCTGAGAAAGCTCCGTTCTGGATGCGACCATTTCTGGCTTCTCTCAGTGATCTCTCGATTGAGATGCGCACGGTCATGACATTCGGTTCGGATGGCTCATTGGTCGGATTCAAGACGAACATGCGAGTCAATCAATTGGATGCGCCGATTCAACTCACAGGCCGCATCCGCAACGAGAAGCTGGACCTTAGGATCCACGCGGCGGGTGCAACGCACCGCATCCAGAAGGACTGGCCGAAAGATGCCTCCCTGGCCGGTGAGTTGACACCAGCCTCTCGACTGTTGCCACTCTGGGAGGGCAGGCAGTGGACCAAAGAGGTCTACAGCCCGTTCGCTTCACCGAAGGCACCGCTCCAATTGCTTGAGGCGATTGTGACGGGCCAAATCCGGCTCGAACACAACGGAGAGAACATCGACGTCTGGACGGTCGAATACCGAACCACCGACAAGACAGGAAGCACCGACGAGGGGCGTTTGCGGGGCCGCCAATACGTCGATGGGATGGGCTGGATCTTGAAACAAGAGGCATTCTTACTTGGCAGCGAAGTTGTCTTGTATCGAGAAAGCGACGAACGGTCAGCAAAGCTCGCCGAGGAGTTCCTCGAATTAAGCGATCGCGAGCCGACGCCTGGGAGTGCTTCGGATGAAGTGACGGAAATGAACGCGTCGGCGTCCGACAACAAAGTGACTGCTAAGCAGGAGTCGGCTGCCCTTTAAGCGTTGCCGTGGCGTCTATCAATGATTGAGTTCGACAGTCTCTCAAGAAGCTACGGCGATACGCTCGCCGTCCGCAGTCTCGACTTGCGGATCCCATCGGGGGAGTTGTTTGCGATGCTCGGCCACAACGGGGCCGGCAAGACGACCACCATCAAAATGCTCGTTGGCCTGCTGCGGCCCGAGACGGGGCGTGTCTTGGTCGACGGGCTCGATGTGGTCAGCGAAGTCCGACAAGCCTCGCAGCGAATCGGCTACGTGCCGGACGAGCCCCACCTCTACGATAAGCTCTCGGGGCGCGAGTTCTTGCAGTTCGTGGCCGAGATGCATGGCATGCCGCGCAGCGACGCCAAGCTGGCGATCGAACGCGAGATCGATCGATTCGGTCTCACGCGATTCGCGGATGAGCTGTCTGAAAGCTACTCGCACGGCATGAAGCAGCGGACCGTGTTCGCTGCCTCGCTGCTCCACGACCCGGCGGCCTTGGTGGTGGACGAGCCGCTTGTGGGGCTCGACCCACACAGCATCCGGCTCGTCAAAGACCTGCTGCGTCAGCGGGCGGCTGCCGGGGCGAGCGTCTTCATGTCGACTCACACTTTGGCGGCTGCCGAGGAGATCGCCGATCGCATCGGGGTGATGCACAAAGGCGAATTGATCTTCCTGGGGACCGTCGCCGAGCTCCGTCAGAAGCACGACGATCAAGGCCAGACCCTGGAGGCGATGTACCTCTCGATGGTCGGAGAGACCGCCGGCGGTCTCTCCGTCGATGAGGTCGAGCAGGCCACTGAGCCG
>CAYGUP010000042.1:0-35505 GCA_964353155.1 uncultured Planctomycetaceae bacterium
GTCACCTGCGCGGCGGTTCTCTGGCTACACTCGTGCGTCACTCGGGGCTGTGCTCTCGCCTTGGCCGCTCGATCGCCTGACGCTGGCTCTGTCCGCCCAGAGTGGGCGTCGATAGGTGCGTCAGTCAGCCGGCAAGGCGGTCGGCAGCAGCCTCAGTCACAAAACCAAGCATGCAGAAGTCGCCGCACGCAGCGTCGCTTGTCGCGTTGCCGCCACAGCTGGGGCAGGTAGCAACCGGGCGTATCTGTGCAGCGTGTTCGAGCAAGTCTGCCGTGCCCTTACGAATTCGAGCAATCTTGTCGCGGACGTACGCCCCTTGAACGGGATCCTCAGCCAGCCGCTCCATTATCGCTTGCGACTTCAGTACGCTATCAATTGCTTTCTCGACCGCATCCGAGATTGGAATTAGCCACGCTGGCCGCGTGTCTGGACCGCTTTTCTGCCACCTTCTGATGGGCGGGCTGCCTACCGGCGTTAGGGGTGCGCAATGCGCACCCCCACTAGAAGAGGGTGCCCCGTCTCGCCACCGACCGAGCGTTCGACGATCTACACCAACCAGCGGGGCGAGCTTTTTGTCCGTCCAGTCGGAGTACGGCTTGTTGGTTGTGAGCCAATCAAACCTTTTCCTCCGGTCAGCTTTACTGAGCGGCAGACCATGCTCTCCGTTCGCCGCGGTCATACCGTAGGCCAGGGCGTCGCCGGGGTTGCCACCGGCAACTACAGCAAGAACTGTCTCTCGGCCGATCGCTCGATGAGCGGCGATCGTGTGGTGACCGTCTGCGGTTTCGTAGACGTCGGGAGCAACTCGCACCAACCGAACGGCCGCCAGCACTTTGTCGTTTTCGATCGCTTGTATGTAACGAGCGACCGCTTCTTCGTTTGTTTCCGCCCGCGACTGCGTCTCTTCCCCGTCGATTATGAACTCAATATCGACAAGTTGCTGGTCACCGAAAACGAGATCCATGATACGATCCGTGTGTTAGGTATTTAGAAGAGCCCGCGGGGAAGTTTGGTCGCTCCCCCTCGCGGGCTCTTCGTGTAGGGTTAACTCTTCCGCCGCTCGGCCTTTGCGAGCCGTCGCTTCTCGGCCCGCTTAACGGCGACTTTCAAGTCGGTCGAGCACCTCAAGCACGGCATCTGCACGACGCACCCGCACTCGCCGCACCGCCGCACCTTCCGCCGGTAGTGACGGTTCTCGTGGTACTTGGCGAGCGTGCCCCGGTCGAGGCCGCTCCGGCGCGCCGCCTCTCGGTAAGAGACGCCGCCGTCGATCAGTGCGAATGCCTGCTCGAGCTGCTCGCGACTTGGTGGGGTACCGCTGTTAGCGCCCCCCATCAGGCCGCACCCTCGCATTTGACGGCTGACGCTGCCACTAGAAAGGCGATCGCGTCGGCACCGCGGACGAACTTGCGTCGGCCGACGCGGAACGTTTTGAGCTCGATGCCATGCTCGGCGGCTCGAATGCGAGTCGTGCGGCCAGTTCCCGACGCCTTGTAGAACGCGGGCAGAGGGTAGAGAGCGTCTGAGTGGATAGCACCCGGCTCGGCGCGGCCTTGGCCACGCTCTTCGGAGGTTGTCATAACGGGCGGTCGGTTTGAGTGGAGGTCGGCGGCCCTGCCAACAAAGCGGTTAGCTTTTTTGTTCCCTCAGTCGATCGCCCGTGCTTTCCGGCCCTGCACGGGGTCTTATCTTCTCAGCATGACGTGGGGCTTTCTGACTGCCCGCTGCCCTCGGCATCCGATCGTGGCCTGTCCCTCGCTTCTAGCGAGGCGGCCGGGGTGGCTCTGCGAACCACCGATTGCATTCCCGGTATCGGTCCCCGATTGATAACGACTCTATCGGGAATCAACTTCGGGTCAATTGAATATGACCGAAGTTTTCGCAATTCGTGCATGCATGCGATCCCGCGAGGCATACGAGAATGGTACCTGACTTGGTACCTAATCGAACAACAGACGCTCAACGCTGTTTTGATTGTGTCGCTTAATCCCGACGATTGCACACTTGAGCGCGTGTTGAACGAAGCGGTCCAGATTCAAAATCCATTGAGGGCAACCTCGTGTGGGTTCGAGTCCCACCACCGGTACTACTTTCCAGGAAACGACTTACGGCGTTTCCCTCTTCTTAGGTCAGCTTCACTCTGAAGCATGACACCCAGCAGACACTCAATTCCTGGTTGCTGCACGCAGCACGTTAGGGACATGCGACCGCTCAGCATCGCCCCGGGCAGGATGTCCACAGTTAATCAGTTTGGTGAGGCCCGGGGAGCGTCGCTCATGGAGCGGCACTATCGGCTCCCGTGATGCTGATAGTGATCGCAGCAACGTAGTGATTCCGAACGAGGCAGACCACTCTTGCGCCAGCAGCAGTTGCCTTCGATCGTGAACGAGAGCAACACGGTGTAAGTGAAACGGTTGGGTTGACGACGCTCTTGGCCATTTCTCTGCAACGATAAGATAAGACCTTTCGTCGCGACATGCCTGTGCTTCTCTCGACGACTCGCTGATGCAACCGCCATCTCCTAGAGGGGGGTCAGAGATTCACGGTCTCTTCATTGCGTGTTAATCCACTCGCAAAGAACGCCTCCTAGAACTTGGGCTCCAACCTAACCGAAGGCACTCCCTCCCAGCCTTCTACGGTGCCACACGTTTCCTGGAGCCCTCCGATGAAACAGGCGTTTGCGATTCTTCTGCTTGGCTGTGCTTCTACTGCGGGTGCTGTCGAGCACGCCACGATCACGGTCGACGGTGCGGGCGCTGCGACCAAGCTACACGGGTCGAACGATTTCTTCCTCGATCCGGGGCGTGTGACCGGCCAGCAGCCGATCCGCATCGGCACGGATGCAAGCGATGACGCCGCGGGTGGCGTGCTGATCAGTGCGGTGTCCGAACTCGATCGAGCGGGCACCTTCGCGACCGGAGCTACGGTACGCGATAGCAGTCCGAATTCATTGGCGACACGAAACACGCCAGGCGCTCTGTCGGTTAGTTCAACCAAGGCCGGTCCCGCTTTCCCAATCGATGGCGGAACGCCTTTCGACGCCGATCTTTCGGCAGGGTACTTTCCTTTCGCGGCGGGGTGGCAAGCGGGTTCGCTTCTCAGTTCGACTATCAATAACGATGCAACGTTCGGCCAACTCGATACGCTCGTGGCGAGCGGCGGGATCGGATTGGGCACGAACGTACAGACCAACTTCCTCGGTCAGCCCGGTGTTAGCAAAGTGACGATCCCGGGCGTGACGGATGCCAATCGGCAGGGCGTCTTGATCGCGTCGTCGGCATCGAATGTGGGGCGTTACCAGACGGTCTCGCCGAGCCTGGATGGCGATGGCTACATCGTCCGGTCGGTCGATAACGACGGCTACTTCGAGTTCGATCCCTCGCTCGATCCCAGCACGGGTGGCGAGGGGAATGCCTTCGACACGCCTTTCTCATTCGCCTTTGTGCCCGTCGGAACACCCGGCGTGACGCTTGGTCGAGTCGCAACCCACGGCAACACCTCGATCGAAGGGGAGCAGGTCGGCGTGCCGCTGGTCAAGAGCGGGGCGAACTGGAACGTCACCAGCAATAACCTTACCGGGCCCGGCCGATTCCGGCTCGAGATCGATGGTTTTACTCCTGCCGATGGCACGCTGCTCGTCACTCCGATGGGTTCGACTGAGGACCCGGGCGGTCGCAACGCGGATAACGTGCTGACCTACGAGGCCGATGCAACGGGTTGGACCATCCTGTCGCAAGACATCGAAGCCGATGCCCTTTACGCCGGTGAAGGCGAGGTCATATCGCTCGACGGAACGGGCCAAGCCTCCGACGGCGCCGAAGCTTACTTCAACTTCGTATTCCTGCCGAACAACGCCGGACCGACCGCTCCGGGAGCGATACCCTCTGCGGCTTCGCTGACGACCTTTAGCAAGAGTCGCGTCATCGGTTGGAACACCGAGGTCACTTCGCTCTCACTCGATAATAACAACGATCCCGGTGCTACGGCGGCGATGGTCGCTGGCAATGGGTCTCAGCAGACGTCGAACCTAGCGATCGATCAGTTCGCGAATCGGGGCGATATTGCCGTCGCGGTGGACGGCGCGTTCTTGAATGTCCGCCAGGGCTTGCTCTTGACGACCGTCAGCGAAGGCTTCCGCGACAACAGCACCAACGGCGGTCAAGCCGAGTATGCCGTCACGATGACCGCCGCCTTCGATCAAGAGTGGGGCGTTGTCACGGCGGCCGCGGACAATATCTCAGGCAGCGATGAACACAACGTGGATTACTCCGCCGCGTTCTTCGGACACGACTCGGGATTCCGGCTGACGATCGGTGCCGGGCTCGAAGGAGAGTTCGGCGATCCGTACGAAACGACCAAGCTCGACGTTGATCTGCCGGGCGTCGATGCCTTGAACGATGGCGTGCTCATCGCGGCCCCCTTCGGCAACGATGACAACTTCGCCTCGGCCACGCCGAAGGCCGACGGCAGCGGCTGGGAGGTTCGTCTCTTCGATAACACCTACGATGCGAATGTCGATCTCCGCACCGAGCCGGACGCCGCGAGTTGGGTCTACTTGCCATACGATGCCGAAAACCTCATTGCCGGTCGGGTCGATGCGGATGGCTCGCTGGCGTCTTCGAGCCCCGGTGCGGGCGAAGAATGGACGCTGACCGCCGAGGACGACGGCTTCGGCTTTGTGCAGTATCGCCTCAGCTTCGGCGACAGCGGCAAGGGCCCGCAGGACGGCATGCTGTTATTGGTGGGCACCGGCGATGCCGATGGCTCGGGTGGGATCGAGGGCCGCGATAACTCGATGCTGTACGAGACCGATGGCAACGATTTCCTGATCCGCGGCATCGACCATGTCTCGGACAGCCAGACGGACGCCCTGGTCGATTTTCAGGAGACCGGCTTCATGTTCGCTTACATCGACTTCGAGAACGCCCCGGAAGCGGTCACCCCGCAGTTGTTGAAAGGCGACTTCAACAACGACGGGCGAGTCGATTCGGCTGACTACACCGTTTGGCGTGACAACGTCGGCGACCCGAGCGAAGCCGATCTGTCCTGGAACGGCGACGGCATCCGCGGCATCGATCAAGGCGACTACGACATCTGGGCGGCCAACTACGGGGCCACCCTGCCGCTTGCCGCCACCGCTGTTCCCGAGCCGTCCTGCTTGCTTCTCGCCGTGGTCGGGGTGGCCATGGCGGGAGGCGGTCGTCAACGCGGCGGGCGGGTGTAGCTCGAACGGCGACTTGTGTGCGTCGGGCCTGCCGTTCCAGGCCCGACGCCTTTCTTGAATAACGTTTGCCTAACAAGGAATCCAAGCATGCGACGCGAAAGGAATGCACAGGACGGTTTTACGCTCGTTGAGCTCTTGGTGGTGATCGCCATCATCGGGATCTTGGTCGCCCTGCTGCTTCCGGCGGTGCAAGCCGCCCGTGAGGCGGCGCGACGCACCCAGTGCCTCTCACAGATGAAGCAGCTCAGCCTCGCCACGCTGAACTACGAAGCAACCTACAGAGAACTCCCCCCGGCCTACACCGACGGGGCCGATAAGAGCCACAATGTCATCGCCTTCTTGCTGCCGTTCATCGAAGAGACCGCGTTGGCGGACCAATACGATTTCGAACAGGATTGGAATGACAAGTTTGACCCGCGTGCCAATCGTGGGAGTGCCCCAAGTGACGTGGTCTACAACAACGACCTAGGGAAAACCCCCATCGGGATGCTGCGTTGCCCGACGACCCCCTTGTCCGAGATCCCCAATCCCTCGGATTACTCGATCGCCCAAAAGTGGCAGACCAATAGCGTGAGTGCCATGCAGGTGCTCCGCCGGCAACGAAAGCTCTCGGCACGCACCAACTGGTACTCGTTACTCGGGAGCCGTTACGAGAACGGCAAACTGAAGACCAACAAGCTCCGCCATGCCGTGGACGGACTGAGCAAGTCGTTCATGTGGTTTGAAGATGCCGGCCGGCCCCTCCGCTATCACAAGCGGCTTCAAGTTGGCGACAGCGTCAGTGGGGCCGGATGGAACGATCCGGACGCCTGGTTCGATGTCGGCCACGCCCCCCGAGCCGCCGACGTCCGCGACCACGGCGGTTGCTCGAATCTGCTGATCAACTGCTTCAACAACAACGAGATCTACAGCTTCCATGTTGGTGGGTCCGTCTTCACGTTCGGCGACGGCTCCGCTCGGCTGATCTCAGAGACGGTATCCCCGGATAGCTTCGCCTCGATGTTCACTTTTGCGGAGGAAGACCTTGTCACCGACACGGATTACTAGGCAGCGTCACGCCAGCAGGCTGTGGCTCGGGTGGGCCGTGGTCGTATCGATCGGTTGTGCTCCCAGCCCACCCGGGGCACAGCCAACGACGGGTCAGGTCCTGGTGGCCGATCAGCCACAGGCAGGGGTCGAGTTGATCTTCTTCGCCGAAGAGCCACCCGCGGCCGAGTTTCGTGTGCCGACGCCCCGCGCGGTGACCGATAGCGAAGGGCGTTTCGAGGTAACGACCTATCACGGTGGCGACGGCGCTCCCGCCGGCGAGTATCGGATCTCGGCGGTTTGGCTGACCAGCCTGCCAGACGGCGCCGACCCCGAAGCCTTTCAGTCGGCCGATCGCCTGCAAGGCAAGTACGCCAACCCCGACGCCTCTGGCCTTCGAGCAACCGTCGAGCCGGGAAACAACGAACTCCCCGCCATCAAGCTGTAGTCACAGCGAACCGACCGCGTCGCCTTCCGTCGTCGTGACTGGTGCTGGAGGGAGCGGTTGCGGCGGGCCCTGCTGATCCAGGTCAAAGCCCTTGCAGGGCGTCTTGGATCGCGCCGGTATAGAAGCTGTAAATACGGAAGATCAGCAGGATCACCAGCGTGGCGACGCCGGCCCAGATGGCGAAGGCGAGGAGGGTGCTGAGGGTGCCGATGGCGTGCTCGGCCTCCTCGTCGTATTGCTTGGAGAGCCGATCCATCGACTCGACGATCATTCCGGTCTCCTCGGCCACCCCTAACGCATCGAGGAATTGCGACGGGAACTCGCCGGTCTGTTGGAAGCTCGCCGTCAACGGCATCCCTTGCTCGATCCTCCCCGAGACGGTGTCGGCGTGGCGGGCGTAGCGCCGGTTGCCCGACGCGCGGAGCACCACCTTCGCCACGCGGCGGATATCGAGCGCGACGTTCATCGTCAGCCGCAGGGTCCAGGCGATGCGTGCCAACGCGATCTTTCGCACCGCCGGTCCGATGGCCGGCAGCGAACAGGCCCGGCCACGCAGCCAGTCGCCCCATCGTGGTTGACGCAGGAAAATCATCCACGCCATACCGAGCACCAACGCGATCCCGAACAGCCCGCTGAGGTAGACGAAGAGCCCTTGCGATCCGGCCAAGCCGATGCCCAGCAGATCGAGCGGTTTGCCCCGACCGTCTTGCAGCACGCCGCCGACCAAGATCAGCATCGCGACGATTCCTAGCGCGGCGGCGAGTTGGAGCACGGGCCAAGTGATCTCGCCGCGGAGCTCTCGCGTGCGAGCGACTTGACGCTCGTAGTGCTTCGCGAGGCGGGCAAACACCTCGGTCGTCGAGCCGGTCTGCTCGCCGACGCGGACGAGTTCGACCATCAGGGGAGGGAAGAACGGGCCGGCGTCGGCGATCGCTTGATCGAGCGATTCGCCCGCCTCGATCGCGTCGGCAACCTCCGCACACACGCCGGCGGCACGGCCGGTTTGCCGATCCGCCTCGCCGCGCCAGACGCGGCGGACGTCGATGCCCGCGTTGAGTGAGATCGCCACACGGTCGCACAACGCGGCGAGTCGCTTCGCCGAGGCCGGTGCACCGCTGTTGATCGGGTCGAGCATAGCGGGCGTTGGCGGGGCGGTTCGGCTAGTTTTCGCTGTAGCCCATCCGCACGGCGGGGCGGCCCAACGGGTTGCTCAAGAACCGTGTCCGGCAGCTTGGGCAGAGGTCGTAACGGACTTGGCGGTACAGACGCTCGTCTTCCTCGTCGTCAAGATCGTCCATCCGCTCGAGGAGGTCTTCGATCTCCTCCAGGTGGTCTTCTTCTTCGGCGAGGCTCGCGGCCTCGTCGTCTACCGCCGCGTAGATTTCCATCCGGACGACGTAGCGTGTCTCTTCGGTCTGATCGATCGCCCGCCCGCAGCAGTCGCAAGTGAAGTGGATCATCGGAGGCCCTTCGTAAGATTCGTTCGTCCGCCTCTTGGGTGGTGCCGGTCTGAGTCTGGCACCGATCTCTTTTCCGCTTTGCATCGTAAGTAGAACGACCCGCGGGCGGCAAGCCGAAGGGCGGGTCTCTCTAAAGATTCGATGAAGTCCCGCCCCGCGGGCCAATCCTCGGGTGGTTGGTTCCGGAGCGGCAGATTACCATCAGATCTATCGGGAGTCGGGTTTTTCGGCGGCGAATGCCGTGAACACGCCTCCCCCGCGACGGGTCCAGCTTAGATCACACAGCATGACGCAAGAGTCGCGTCGTGCTTTTCGCATCCACGGAGCGAGGAGTGACAGCGGCATGGCGATGGCAGCGGCGATTGGAGCGGGCGGACCGCACGGATCGGGAGGAGCCTCTGCGCTCACCTCGAGTGTGCTGGTCCTGAACCGCAACTATATGGCGATCCACGTGATCGATGTGAAGCGGGCGTTCGCGCTGCTCTTGCGCGAGCTGGCCGAAGTCATCCACATCGAAGACGGGCAGTACGCCAACTACGACTTCGAGTCGTGGCGCGATCTGAGCGAGATCAAGGCGGCCTTCGCCGACGAGGACGGCGACGACGCCGATCCCGATATCGATTGGATCCACGCGATCAACTTCCAGATCCAAGCGCCGCGGATCCTGCGCCTGTTGCACTTCGATCGCGTGCCGCGTCAACGCGTGCGTCTAAACCGCCGCAACCTGTTCGCCCGCGACGGTGGCAAATGCCAGTACTGCCGCAAGGCCTTCCCGACCAGCGAGCTCTCGGTCGATCACGTCGTGCCGAGCTGCAAGGGGGGCGAGACCACCTGGGACAACGTCGTCTGCGCCTGCGTGAAGTGCAACGTCCGTAAGGGCGGCCGCACCCCGGAGCAAGCTGGCATGAAGCTCGCCAAGAAACCGGTCCGTCCGAAGCGGAGCCCGCTGCTGGCGATGAAACTCGGCGAAGCCAAGTACGTGAGCTGGCGCTCGTTTGTCGACGCGGCTTATTGGTCGGTGGATCTGAAGTGATTCCGCTTCCTACGCCGCGGCACAGGTCGCGGACTGTCTTGGCTTGGCGACAATCCAAGAAGAAGTCGTGGCGAGTTCGTCAATCGAGCGATCGGCATAGTCTTTATGCGGCACGACGACGCCAGACCGTAAGGCTTCTAGCGAGCGTGAGTCGGTCACCGTTTGATCGAACGTCAATTCAAGGTCGTTGCTATCGAATAGGTGGCAATAGTCAGCGTGACGCATCCTATTCATGTACATGTAGCGGTTGCCGGCCCAGCCGTCCCAAGCACCGGGCGAGTAGCGTAGAAAGTTGACCGCTGTAATGTTCGGGTCGTTGTGGGAAAAGTGATCGCTGTAGTCGATGCCATGGACTGCCATGCCGGTCGGACGCAGCAAGCGTCGACCTTCGTTAAGGATTTCGCTCAACGCGGCAGGCGAGATATGCTCCATCACGGTGTATGAAGTGTGGTAGTCGATGCAGCTATCGGGTAGGCCGGTATTTCCTGCATCGCTTGGCGCATGGTACTCAACCCCGATCGCGTCAAGAAAAGCTGTCAGCTGAAATCGATCGTCTGCCGCAAGGGCCACCAACCGATTGAAACGATCTTGTTGCAGTAGGTCACCGAAGAGCTGTCGGACATCGCTTGGGTTGCTGGCGATGTATCGAATCGAATCTAGGATCAACTCTTCTTTAAGGTAGGGATTCAGATCGACCGTGATCGTGCGTCCGGCGCCCATAAGCCAAAACGCTAGTGGGACGTTGACTATCCGACCCGTCCCGATCTCAAAAAACACTTTGCCTGTCGGGTCCTCGCCAGCGTCCAACAAGGTGCGCCAAGTCTTGATCCCCGCTTCAAGACGCTTAGTCGGATTGATTTGCCGCAGACCCCCCAGTCGACGCTGCATGCGGTAGTAAATCGAGTGCGACATGCCCTCGGGCAAGCTCGCGATAACGTTCTGTGCGATGGCCTTTAGCTTCCAATGCATGGTATCAGTCCAGCAGTAGCAATCGTTGATTTACCGAGTAACGCTACAGAAGTACCATCTCGATTGCCAAGGGCACTTCATGGGGCTCAGACTCTGAGACGCTACCGATTGAGCTTCCCCCGCACTAGGTCTTGCTCAACCAAAAAAAGGACGCCGCTGGAATGCCAGCGGCGTCCTTTCGTTATTCGTTGTTCGCAAGCGAGACTCAGTCGTCCGCGAGCGGCTCTTTCTTCTCGGTGATGACTTCGCACTCTTCGGACTTCTCGGCGTTCAGAGCGATGTAGTCCTTCTGGTCCTCGGGGACGTTGTCCTCGTGGTAGATCGCTTCCACCGGGCACTCGGGGACGCACGCTTCGCAATCGATGCACTCATCCGGGTGGATGTAGAGCATCTTATCGCCTTCGTAGAAGCATTCGACCGGGCAGACGACCACGCAGTCGGTGTACTTGCAATCGAAGCAGGGCTGGGTGACGACGTGCGGCATCGGAGCGTCTCTCCTGAGTGGCGTGGGCTGGGCCCGTCGGAGGGCGAGCCAAGCGATCTTGGACGGATTGGTTCGGTTTGAGCCTTGCTCAAGAGGCCATCGGCCGGTTTCGGCTGGCGGCTTGAGCGGGTTCTCTTGTTGCGACTGGGTATCGATAGGCCGCGGCAACTCGTTACGCCGCAACCGCTTACGCATCGTATCCCAAGCCGCCTAACCGGCAAGCTAGGACTCTCGCAGCGTGCTGTCAACGACCCAACGATAAAGTTGCTTGCACACGGGATCGAGCGTACTATTCAAGGTGACGTTCGCGGCTTCGACCGGCCGAAGATACCGGTAAGCTCGGTGTATGGTTTGTCGTTCCGGTCGCCATGGCGGCTTTGGAACGGCCCCCCAACTTGGGGTGCGATAACCGGATGACCCCCAAGCGAATCGTCTTGATGATGACCGGCGGCCACGAGGCAGGCCGTCGGGCTACGAAGCGAGACGCTGATAGGCCGTTCGTTGGTCGGCATGACCAACTGCGACCTCGCCACGCGGGCCAATTGCGTTGCGACACGACAGAGAGCGGCTCCGATTGGAGCCGTAATGACGACGGAACCGAGCTGAGGGGCGCCCACCCACGGGCCGCCGCACGACGGACTGTGGGAACGATCCACTGACATCAGGGGACCGCGGTGGCCTTATCCACCCTCGATCGCGAATTACTCGACCGTCTGCTCGCCGGAGAACCCGAGGCGTGGCCGACGTTTGTCGATCGGTTCCTCGGTCTAGTGACTTACGCGATCAACCACGCCGCCGACTGCCGGGGCGTGCATCTCTCGACGGCCGACCGCGAGGACTTGGTCGCCGATGTCTTTGTCGCGTTGCTGGATCGCGACATGGCACCGCTGCGTCGGTTCCAACGCCGGAGCTCGTTGGCGACCTACCTCTCGGTGATCGCTCGACGCGTGGCGGTGCGACGCCTGATGCAGCGTGCGGGCCAGACACCCCCGCCCATGTACCCGCCAGGCTTCCCAGAAGCGGTTGCCCCCGAGGCGATTGAAAACGGCGAGGCCTCGGTCGAGCAACGCGTGGCCGACCAAGACCAAGTCGCCCAGATGCTTGGCGGCCTGGCCGAAACCGAAGCCCAGGTCGTCCGACTCTTCCACCTCGAAGGCCGCTCGTACCACGAGATCAGCCTAAGCACCGGCGTGCCTGAGAACACGATCGGCCCGGTGCTGAGCCGAGCTCGCACGCGGTTGCGTCGCCAGAGCGAAATGAACTGAGCCAGCCATCATCGCTCGATGATCCGGCCGTTGCTTGGCAAGCCGACGAAGCCTGCCGACGACTGCGTTGGCGGCAGGGGCGTTCCGGTGGCTGGGTAAGTGGTTGGCGTTTTCGCAACCGCAGGCGGGACGGCCGCGGCGGACGGAGCCGGATCGGCCTGCGCGGAACGCCAACCGGCCGTCGGCGGGGCCGTGTCGGCGAACTGCTTGATGACCGGCTTGGGCTGCCCATACACGTCTGACGTGCCGGTCAGGTCCCACGGGCTCTCTGGGCCGGCTCCGGTGGTACCACCCGTGAGATCGATCGTCGGGGCGTTGCCGAGTTGCGGCATCGTCCACAATTGGCCGCCGTCTGAGAGCGGGGCGTTCGTGACGATCGGGCCGGTGTTGATCGTCAGATCGAGACCCGCGGCCGGCAGGTTGAGACGCGCCCGCTCGGGCAACGAGATTTGGGTCGCCGCATCGTATTGGAAGCGATCCGCGAAGACACTCGCGGTGAGCGAGCCGGCCGCATCGTAAACGTGCTGCTCGCGGACCCAGCCGCTTTGGGAGTCGATGATATAGGCACGCTGCTGCGGCCCGGCGGGGCCGTTGATTTCGGTACGCAATTCGACGGTCCCATCGCCGCGGGGCAGGGGGCCGATGTACGCTGCGTTGGGATCGAGTTGCACGAGGCCGATCGCGTCGATGAGCCAAGCCGGCTCGATGGCGACCTGGCCACGCATCGGGCTGGCGGCCCATTGGTCGTGCCTCGCCGTATAGACTGCCGGCGGCTCGTTGCGACGCGCCCAAATCCAAAAGCGATCGTCGTTGCTGCCGAGATCGATCTCCGGACCGGTGATCGCGGTCGTCGCCCGCAATCGGAAACGTAGGGGGCGTTCGGCGGCGAGGCTCGCTTTCACTAACGGCAAGCCGGCCGACTGCGGCATCGAGATGGTCGCCGACTGGGCTTGGTAGCTCTGGATCCGCGACGCGTTGGCGTTGACCACGGTCACGATTTCCGCGGCCGTCGCCGTCGGGCTCAGCAAGACCGGAGCCGGCGGTCCAGCGATTCCAAACGGCGACCCCAGCCGCGGCGAGCAACTGGCCCCCATCGAAGCAAACACCACGACCCCACAAGCCAGGAGCGTGGCGAGCTGTGAAGAGCTTCGACCGAGCTTGGTCGGGGTCGCTGCTGATTGGTGTCTGATGGGCATAATCGACTCAGGGTCTTTTAGGCAGCTCCGAGCAACTCGCTCAGCCGTTGTTGGATGATCGGAGCCTGCTCTCGGGTCGGCGGGACGACGGCGATCTCGAGCGGTTCGTCTCGATCGCGACAGACGAGCGTTAGCGTGGAGGCCGTTGCCGGATCGTCATCGGCTTCGCCCCGCAAGCCTTGAAGGAAGCCCCCCGTCGCCGGCTGTAGCACCCGTCGGCGGACCAAGAGCAACGCGAGGAGGTAGCGTGCGGAGGCCTTTTCTGGATGGTCGTTCCACTCGTCGAGCAGGCTCAGCAGCACCTCACGCGGGGCGGGCGTGGCGTCGCCTTGCGGCGGCATCTTGCCTCGCCACCACGCGATCGCTTCGGCGGGCGGCTCGTTCCAAGCTTGGGCCGAGTAGTCACGACGGACGACCTCGCCCGCTTCTTCCACGAGCACCGAGACAAACGCCTCGCCGGGAGCAAGCTCACGATCCAGCGTCGCGCAGCGACGCGTCGGTCGTCGGACGGAGTAATCGATCGCCATGCAAAGCGGAGGGGGCGAGTGGGGGAACGGTCGGGCGCGGGAGGGTACCGAAACCCCGCTAACGCCGCCACCTCAGCCGAACGCTCGCGGCTCGCTAGCTCTTGCTAGCGGTGAAGAACCGATTCGAGCCGCCCTCGGGCCCGATCCCAACCTGCACGGCGGCCATGCAACGCGGGCAACGCCCCTCGTACATCGTGTTCGCGGCATTGGGATAGATACGCGCGTAGACACTACAACACTCGAACGTGACCCCGAGAAATCGGCCTTGGCGGTCCGTCCCCGATCGTTGATTCGGCGGACCGCCCGCGGCTGGCGAGGCGTCGCTTGAGAGGTCGAGTTGGCTGCCTGGATCGTCCATTCTGCTAGCACGGGTTGGATGGTGCCCCTTACGATTACCTTAGGTCGCAGAAAGTAGGCAAGATCAGCCGCTTGCTAGCGAACAGGCCACCAGAACCACCGCTTCCCAAGGCAGGAGAAACGATGGATGCTCCCAACGCGAACCGTGAGCTCTGGCAACGGCTTGAGGCCTTCGAGTTAGACGATCCGGATGCCTCGCTGACCTTCACCCGACGGCTCGCCCGCGAGAACGACTGGGACCAAGCCTTCGCCCAGCGAGTGGTTGAGGAGTACAAGCGGTTTGCCTTCCTGGCGATGACCGCCGGCCATCAGGTCACGCCGTCGGACGAGGTCGACCAAGCCTGGCACCTCCACCTGACCTACACCCGCAGCTATTGGGGCGAGTTGTGCGGCGAGGTGCTCGGCAAGCCGCTGCACCACGGCCCGACCAAGGGGGGCAAGCAAGAGGGCAATCGCTTCGAGGATCAATACGAACGAACCCTGGCAAGCTATCGCAAAGCCTTCGGCGCAGAGCCACCCGCTGACGTCTGGCCGCCGAGCGAGGTGCGATTCGGCGAGGCCCCCGACTTTGTACGGGTGAACAAGCAACGGACTTGGCTGCTGCCGAAGCCATGGAAGCTAGTCGATCGCCGCCCCTTGGCGCTGGCCGGGGCCTGGATCGCGTTAGCGCCGCCGCTCGCCGCGGGGGCAGCGTGGAACGTATTTGACTTCGACGGACCAGCATTCCTCAAGTTTTATGCGATCCTCTGTCTCTTAGGCGTTGCAGCCGCTTGGCTTTGTCGTGTGGCGTTGCGAGTCGATGGGCCTGAACCGACAGGTGACGAGATTGCGGATGATCCGGTCGCGATCGGTGTTCTTCGCGAAGGATGGGTTGGCGCGTTCCATGCTACGGTAGCCGGCCTGCTTGCAGATGGATCGCTAACGCATATGGAGAAGCGTAAATACCTTCGGAAAGAGCATCGGTTTGTTGCTGCTAGAGATCCTTCTCGTGAAGACTCGTCCTTTCAAGCAGCGGTGCTGCGGCGCGCTAGGGCGGGAGGTGACGAGGGAGTCTTGCTCGAAACACTAGCGTCCGAGATCGAATCGCACGCCGTCTCAATCGAGCGTGACATGAGCGATAAAGGCTTCTGCGAAACGAGGCAGAGTTTTTGGTCGGTCCGCGTTGCCGTCGGGGCAATACTTGGCGTGGTGCTCTTGGTAGGGGCGATCAAGCTGGCGGTTGGACTGGCCCGCGAGAAGCCGATTGGGTTCTTGGTGCTTGAGATGGCGGTTGCTGGCGTCGCAGCAGCCATCTTGCTTCGCAAGCCGAGACATACCCGCGCCGGGCTAGCTCTGCTCGACGCTAAGAAAAAGAAACACCACTCGATCATCGCGAGAGCAACCTCACCAGTCAGTGGCCTCGACCCATCTCAAACGGCTATCGCAGTCGCTCTGGTCGGAGTTGCCAATTGCCAAGCCATTTGCCCGGACGGGTTGGAACTTGCCGTTCGGACGACCTCGGCTAACTCAGGTGGTTCTGGGTGCGGAAGTGGAGACAGCGGTGGCTGCGGAGGGGGGGGCTGCGGGGGTTGCGGTGGCTGTGGCTGACGGCGAGCCGACGACGCCAGTCGTCGGAGTTGTTCTTGGAAGGCAGTCGCAAGGGGTCAGCCGCCGTTAGATTCTCCACCGACTGGCGTCGGGGGCTCGCCTTTCATCGCGAACCTTGACTTGTCTGGCTCGGTCGGTTTATATGTTCCAACTAGAGAAACCAATGCACACCGCCACCGTCCTACTGCCGCTCCTACTACTAGCCCCGACGGGGTCCTAGGGCGGCACGCACCCGGATTGATTTCCACGGTGACAACTGAAAATGCTAGACCCCGGGGCCATGCGGCCGCGGGGTTTTTTCGTATCCTTACCACCAAGCAACGCGTTCCACACGACAGGCGAATCCGATGTCCGACGCTCGACCGATCACGATCTTCGACACCACGCTCCGCGACGGCGAGCAGTCCCCCGGCTGCAGCATGAACCTCGCCGAGAAGCTCGAAATGGCTCAGGCGCTGGCCGATTTGCGGGTCGATGTGATCGAGGCCGGCTTCCCGATCGCCTCGCCGGGCGACTTCGAGAGCGTCAAGTCGATCGCTGAGAGCGTGAAGGATGTGCAGGTCTGCGGGCTGGCCCGCTGCAACGACAAAGACATCGACCGCGCCGGCGAGGCACTCCGCGGGGCCGAGTCGCCGCGGATCCATGTCTTCTTGGCCACCAGCGCCATCCATCGCGAGTTCAAGCTCAAGATGGACAAAGAAGAGATCCTCCGCCGGGCCGTCGCCGGCATCACGCGGGCGCGGAACCTGTGCGACAACATCGAGTTCTCGCCCGAGGACGCCGCGCGGACCGAGCCCGATTTCCTCTGCGAGATCGTCGAGGCGGCCATCGAGGCCGGCGCGACCACGCTCAATATCCCGGACACGGTCGGCTACGCCACGCCGACGCATATGGGCCGTGTTTTCAAGACCCTGGTCGATCGCGTGCCGAACATCGACCAGGCCGTCCTCAGTGCCCATTGTCACGACGACCTCGGCATGGCGGTCGCCAACAGCCTTGCCGCGGTAGAGAACGGCGCCGGGCAGATCGAGTGCACGATCAACGGCATCGGTGAACGCGCGGGCAACTGCGCCTTGGAGGAAGTCGTCATGGCGCTCCGAACGCGGGGCGATTACTACGGGGCAGATACGCGGATCGATGCGACCCGATTGGTTCCGACCAGCCGCTTGCTCTCCGGTATCACCGGCATGACGCCGCCGCGCAACAAGGCGATCATCGGCCGCAACGCGTTCGCGCACGAGTCGGGCATTCACCAGGACGGCATGCTCAAGGAACGGAGCACCTACGAGATCATGCGCCCGGAGGACGTCGGCTTCACGAAGACCGACTTGGTGCTCGGCAAGCACTCGGGCCGGGCGGCGCTCGCGGATCGGATGAAGGCCCTGGGGCACCCGCTCGAAGGAGAGCAACTGGTTCAGGTCTTCGAAGCGTTCAAACGCTTGGCCGATAAGAAGAAAGAGGTCTACGACTCGGACCTCCTCGCCTTGGTCGAGCAGAACGCCGACACCGACGCGGATTGGAAGCTCGAATCGTACGAGGTGAAGACCACCACCGATGGCGTGCCGAGCGCGACCGTCACGCTCCAACGGGGCGACACGGAGGTGACCGATACGTTCTTCGGCGGCGACGGCCCGCTGGATGCCCTCTTCCGGGCGGTCGAGAAGATCACGGAGCAGCACGTTTCGGTGCGCGACTACCGCGTGCACAGCGTCAGTCGCGGCAAAGACGCCCAGGGCGAGGCCAACATCGAGGCGATCGCCAACGGCCGCCTGTACCGAGGCCGCGGCGTCAGCACCGACACGGTCGAAGCCAGCACCAAGGCGTTCCTCGCCGCGGTGAACCGAGCCCTCGCCGGCGGCGGACCAAAGGTTGATCAGCGGATCGAGGCGGTTTAGCTGGCTGAGGTTCGGAAGGGAGATATTGGGGATGAAGGGAGATAAGGGGATGGCTGATCGGCGTGGTGACGATGGCACGGCCCGCGATGTTTCCTCGTATGAAGAGCAGCTGGAGCAACTCCTTTCGCAAGCCGAAACGCCAGGCGGAGCTTCGGAACAGATGATCGCTGAGGCAGAGTCTGAACTCGGGATTCGTTTCCCACCGAGTTATCGCCGTTTTCTTTCCCAGTACGGAGCAGTCGTCGGTGAGGGGTTCGAGATCGCCGGGCTGTTCCCACCTGGTAGCCCTGAGTCGCCACCCCTTTGGAACTGTGTCCTGGTCAGTAACAACCAGCTCCGCAAGGCTTGTCGCGAGCACTTGCCTACGACGAGCATTCGAGTCTCAGATGATGGTATGGATGACAAGTACTACCTAGACCTTGCTGTTTCGCAAGAAGACAACGAGTGTGCAGTAGTGGTATTAGGTCCGGGCTACGATAACATTCGCATCGCAGACAGCTTTGCGGAGTTCGCTGTGCAATTAGCAAGTAGTCAACTCGATTACTACGCTAGCTGAGCCTGCGGGAGTTCGTACCGCCAAGCGACCATCCCCTTATCCCCCTTTCATCCCCACCATCTCCCTTCCTAACGCCACCTAGCAAGAAGAAAGCATGGACCCGCTCACGATCACTTACTCCATCCTCGGCGGGTTCGTCGGGTTGATCATTGGCGGCGAGTTGCTGGTGCGGGGGGCGTCGAATCTGGCCGCCGCGTTCAAGGTGCCGCCGCTGATCATCGGGCTGACGGTCGTGGCGATCGGCACCAGCGCGCCGGAGCTGGCCGTGAGCGTCCAGTCGTGCTGGGCCGGCAAGACCGACTTGGCCGTTGGCAACGTGGTCGGCAGCAACCTCTCAAACCTGCTGCTCATCCTCGGTGCGGCGGCGATGGTCGCCCCGCTCGCGGTCGGCAACCAACTCTTCCGGCTTGATATCCCGGTGATGATCGCGGCCGCCGGGGCGCTGTATGCCCTTGGCATGGACGGGGAGCTCTCGCGCGGCGAGGGGATCACGCTCTCGATCGCGATGGTCCTCTACTTGGCATGGACCGTACGCGAGGGCAAACGCGACGCGAAGAAACTTGAAGCCGAGCTCGAGGAGCTCACGCCACAAGATATCAAGCTGACGTCGGTTACCGTCATCAAGAACATCTTTCTTGTGCTTGGCGGGCTGATCTTGTTGGTCGGCGGGGCCGATTGGCTTGTGAAGGGCTGTGTTGACTTGGCGACCAAGTGGGGCGTCTCTGAGCTGGTGATCGGCCTGACGGTCGTCGCGATCGGCACCTCGCTGCCGGAACTCGTGATCTCGATCCTCGCCAGCCTGCGCGGCAAGCTCGACCTGGCGGTGGGCAACGTGGTCGGCAGCAACGTGCTGAATGTCCTGGCGGTGCTGGGCATCTCGTCGACGGTCGCCCCGGACGGGGTGAACGTCGATCAGCAATCGCTATCGTTCGATATCCCGCTGATGCTCGCCGTCTCGGTGGCCGCGTACCCGGTGTTCCTGACCGGCAAAGCGGTCAATCGGATCGAGGGAACGCTGATGCTGCTGTTCTACGCGTCGTACTTGGGGTGGCTGGTTTACTCGTTCGCGATTGCGAATGAGCCGCCCGGATTCGGCTCGCTGGTGGGTTTCCTAGCTCCGCTAGCGTTGGCTATGGTGTGGCTTGCGCTTACCTCGAAGCGGGCTGCCTAGCCGGCGTTTGCCGGAAGGGTTTGGCTCGTCGAAGCCTCTCTCACAACTCTCGAGCCGCCCGCGATGATCAAGACGCGTCTGTCGGTGATGATGTTCCTGCTGCTCTTCACCTGGGGGGCGTGGGGGGCGACCCTCGGGGCGTGCTTGAGTGCCCACGGCTTGGCCGACTTCACCGCGAGCATCTACGGCGCCGGGCCGCTGGCGGCGATGATCGCGCCGCTCTTCCTCGGGCTCGTGGCCGACCGCTTCTTCCCTTCGCAGATCGTGTTCGGCGTGCTGATGCTCGTCTCGGCGGCGATGATATACTTGGCGATCGGATACGCGGAGGAGGGGAACGGGGTGATGGTCTACCGGATGTTCCTGGCCCATATGCTCTGCTACATGCCGACGCTGGGCCTCGCCAACACGATCGCTTTCGCGAACCTCGACGACCCGAAAGAGTTCCCGGCGATCCGCGTGTGGGGAACGATCGCCTGGATCTGTGCCGGGCTGCTGGTTGGGATCGCTGGTTGGACGGCGAGCTACAACATTCTGTGGCTCACCGTGATCGCGGCGACCGCTTGCGGCGTCTACTGCTTTACGCTGCCGCACACGCCCCCGCCGGCGAAGGGCGAGCCGATCAACCTGAAGAGCTTGTTGATGTTCGACGCCTTCGGCATGCTGGCCGAGCCGGCCTTCGCCGTCTTTATTGTTTGCTCAACCCTCATCTGTATCCCGCTGGCTTACTACTACGCGTTCACGGGCAACCTGCTCACGACCGCCGGCTTCGAGCAGGCCGCCGCCACGATGACGCTCGGCCAGATGAGCGAGGTTGTCTTCATGCTGCTGATCCCGTTCTTCTTCCAACGGCTCGGCGTGAAGTGGATGATTCTGGTTGGCATGGTGGCCTGGGTCGCTCGGTACTTGCTATTCGCCTTCGGCGCTCCCGACTCGGTGACTTGGATGTTGCTGCTTGGCGTCGCATTGCACGGCATCTGCTACGACTTCTTCTTCGTCACCGGTTTCATCTACTCGGAGCAGAAAGCCCCGGCCAGGATCCGCGGCCAGATCCAGAGCTTGCTGGTCTTCTTCACGCAGGGGGTCGGGATGTACCTCGGCTTCTGGTTCGCCGGCGTTCGCTACGGTGAGTCGGTGAAGGACAGCGACGAAGCCCTGACGCAAGCGATCTCTGCGGCTCGCGATACGGGAGAGGTCAGCTTCCTCGAATCGTTCACCAAGATGTTCAGCCAATCGATCCCGGAATCCGTCGACCCCGCGTTGGTCACGGAGACCATGAGCAACTGGCAGAGCTTCTGGACCCTGCCCGCCTACATGGCGGCGGCGATTGCCATCATCTTCTTCTTGGCGTTTTGGGACCGCGTCGATCGCGAGGCAGCCCTCGCCGACACCGCCGAGGACCCGCCAGCCACGGAAGCGGCACCCGCCTAGACAGACTGTCGATGAGGCTCCCCCGCTGACCGCTCGCTGTCACTTCATTCCCACTTCCCCATTCCGACTTCTCATGCGTCCCTTAGGCGTCTTCGCCAGCATCGACGCCGGCCTCGGCGTCCACTTGGAGGTCGCCCACGAGTTGGGCGTGCCAACCGTCCACCTCCACACGCCGCACGCCGCGACCCGCACCGAGGCGAACGCCACCGCGTTCCGCCAGCGGCTGGCCGACCTGGGGATCAAGATCTCGGTCGTCTTTGCCGGCTTCGATGGCGAGAGCTACGCCGACATCCCGACGGTCGAGCAAACGGTCGGCCTCGCCCCGGAAACAACGCGGGCCGCTCGGCTGGCGGAGCTCAAAGAGATCGCCGATTTCGCCCGGCTGCTATCCGACGAGGCGACCAGCTACAGCGGAGGGCCGATCCCGGTTGGCCTGCACATCGGCTTCGTCCCACACGACGAGAACAGCCGCGGCTTCACCGAGGTCGTCGCGGCGACGCAAGCGATCTGCGATCACTGCGCTCAGCACGGTCAAGCGGTCCATCTGGAGACCGGCCAAGAACCGGCCGACGTGCTGCTCAAGTTCTTAGCGGCCTGCGACCGTCGAAACCTGGGCGTCAACTTCGATCCGGCCAACATGATCCTCTACGGCTGCGGCGAGCCCTTGCCCGCCCTCAAGCAACTCGGCCCGCACCTCCGCAGCGTCCACTGCAAGGACGCCAAGTGGAGCGACAGGCCGGGCGAGACCTGGGGCGAGGAGACCCCGCTCGGCGCGGGCGACGTCGATTTCCCTGCGTTCCTCGGCGTGCTCAACGACCTCGGTTACGACGGCCCGCTAACGATCGAGCGAGAGATCCCCCAAGAGTCCGAGCGTCAGAAGGCCGAGATCGGCGCCGCGCTCGAACTGCTGTGTTCTATACAGGGTAGCGATTCGTGAGGGACACCTAGGAAGGGAGATGAGGAGATGTTTGGAGATTGGGGGGATCGCAAGCGTCGGTACACGTCCGACGGACCCCTGTCTCCCTCGAGATTCACTCCCGAAGTGCTTTCGATGTATCGGATGATTCTCAGTACCGTACGACCATCCCCCCATCCCCTCATCTCCAAAAGTATCCCCTCATCTCCTTTTCTTCACCGTTCACTAAGAGCTGACTAACCTGTGCTCAAAGTAGGCATTGCCGGCGTCGGCTTCATGGGGATGGTTCACTACCTCTCTTATCAGAAGCTGCGTGGCGTGAAGGTTGCCGCGATCTGCGATCCGAAGCCAGATATCCGCGCCGGTGACTGGCGCGGCATCCAAGGCAACTTCGGACCGCCCGGCGAGAAGATGGACCTGTCGGGCGTGGCGGCCTACGAATCGCTCGACGAGTTGATCGCCGACGAGTCGCTCGACGCGATTGATATCTGCCTGCCGCCAGCCCTCCACACCGACGCCACGTGCAAGGCACTCGCCGCTGGGAAGCACGTCTTCTGCGAGAAGCCGATGGCGATGCGGCTCGCGGACTGCGACCGCATGGTCCGTGCCGCCGAGAAGGCCGATCGCCAACTGCTGATCGGCCATGTCTTGCCCTACTTCCCGGAGTACGCGTGGGCGCTCAAGGAGATCAATAGCGGCAAGCACGGTGCCTTGCTCGGCGGATCCTTTAAACGCGTGATCTCCGACCCGGCTTGGCTCACCCACTATTGGGACGCCGATCGCATCGGCGGACCGATGCTCGACCTCCACGTGCACGACGCCCACTTCATCCGCTTGGTCTTCGGAAAGCCGTCAAGTGTGACCACTCGCGGCCGGCTGCGTGACGGGCTGGCCGAGCACTGGAACACGCAGTTCCAGTACAAAGGCCAGTCGGTGACCGCCACCAGCGGGACGATCAACCAGCAGGGACGCCCGTTCCTGCACGCCTTCGAGATACACCTCGAGCGGGCCACGCTCCTGTTCGACTTTGCTGTCTTGGGGGATCAAGCCGACTATCTCTGCCCGCCCACGGTCCTCACGGCCGGGGGCAAGGCCAAGCAACCGAAGCTCACCGGCGGCGACCCGATGGACGCCTTTGCGGCGGAGCTCAAGGAGGTCGTCCGCTGCCTCAAGTCCGGGGACACGTCGGCTACTCTTGGGGCCGAGTTGGCCCGCGATGCGATCCAGATCTGTCAGGCCCAAACCAAGAGTCTGAGAGCCGGAAAGCGAGTGAAAACGTGACGGAGGAGCCACTTGCTCCGCCTCCCGTGCGCACAAGCGTGATTTACAGACCGATTGCTCCACACAACGGCTCTCCCCGTTGCTAAAAAGTAGAGTCAGGTCCTACTCCCAGCCCTCGCCGACAGCTCCCGAATGGCCACCGATTTGAAGCCCGAAGCCGCCATGGATTTCGACCTCCGCAACCAGATCGAGCGGATCCCGTGCCACGTCTTCAAGCACGCGAGTAGCGCGAGCGAGTACGTGGCGGGGCAGATCGCCGCGCTGATCCGCGAGCGGGCCGCCGAAGGCAAGCCGTGCGTGCTCGGCCTCGCGACCGGCAGCACGCCGACGAGCGTCTACGCCGAGCTGATCCGCCTGCACCAAGAGGAAGGCCTCAGCTTCGCCGGCGTGCACACGTTCAACCTGGACGAGTACTACCCGATGCAGCCCAACGAGCTGCAGAGCTACGTCCGGTTCATGAACGAGAACCTGTTCGATCATATCGATATCGACCGCGCAAAGGTCCACATCCCGGACGGCACCCTCGCCGAGGAAGAGGTCCTCGCTCACTGCGCTGAGTACGAACGCCAGATTACCGACCTCGGCGGGATCGATATCCAGGTGCTGGGCATCGGCCGCACCGGGCACATCGGCTTCAACGAGCCGGGCTCGGGCCGCGAGAGCCGCACGCGGATGATCACGCTCGACAAGAAGACCCGCCAGGATGCCGCCGGCGACTTCTTCGGCGAGGACTACGTCCCGCGCCGGGCGATCACGATGGGCGTCGGCACGATCCTCGAAGCCCGGCAGGTCTACTTGCTGGCCTTCGGCGAGGGCAAGGCGAAGGTCGTCGCCCGCACCGTCGAGGGCGAGGTGACCCCGATCGTCGCGGCGAGCTTCCTGCAGGACCATCCGAACTCGAAGATCGTCCTCGACGAGGCCGCCGCCGATCGCCTGACCCGTTACCAAGCGCCGTGGCTCCTCGGCCCGCTCTCCAGCGGCCCCGGCGGGGTCTTCGAGTGGAACGACGAGTGGACCCGCAAGGCGGTCATCTGGCTCGCCCGCAAGCTCGACAAGCCGATCCTCAAGCTCACCGAAGAGGACTACAACGAGGAAGGCCTTCAAGAACTGCTCGCCAAGAAGGGCCGGGCGTACGACATCAACCTCCAGGTCTTCCGCCAGCTCCAGGCGACCATCACCGGCTGGCCCGGCGGCAAGCCGCCCGAGCGCCGTCAGCCCGGCGACCGCCGCCAGGCCCACGACGACATCTTCCCGAAGCGGATCATCTGCTTCTCGCCGCACCCGGACGACGACGTCATCAGCATGGGCGGCACGCTGATCCGCCTCTGCGACCAGGGCCACGAGGTCCACATCGCTTACCAGACGTCGGGCAACGTGGCGGTCTTCGACGACGACGCCATCCGCTACGCGGAGTTCATGGCCGAGTTCAATCGGCAGTTTGGCATCAACCCGGACCAGACGACCGAGCTCGAGAACCACGTCGAGACCTTCCTCAAGAACAAGGAGCCGGGCCAGGTCGATAGCCCCGAGGTCCAAGCCATCAAAGGACTCATCCGCCGCACCGAGGCCCGCGCCGGGGCCCGCGTCGCGGGCGTGCCGGAGGAGCGGTGCGAGTTCATGGACCTGCCCTTCTACCAGACCGGCCGCGTCCGCAAGAAGCCGCTCGGCGAGGAGGACGTGCAGCTCACGATCGACCTGCTCCAGAGGATCCAGCCGCACCAAATCTACGCCGCCGGCGACCTCTCGGACCCGCACGGCACGCACCGCACTTGCCTCAAGGCGATCCTGACCGCGTGCGACCGGCTCAAGGACGAGGCCTGGATGCAGGACTGCACCGTCTGGCTGTACCGCGGGGCGTGGCAGGAGTGGGAGCCGCACCAGATCGAGATGGCCGTGCCGCTCAGCCCGCAAGAACTGCTCCGCAAACGCAACGCGATCTTCAAGCACGAATCGCAGAAGGACAAAGCCCTGTACCCGGGCAGCGACCCGCGTGAGTTCTGGCAACGGGCCGAGGACCGCAACCGCGGCTGCGCCCAACTCTTCGACCACCTCGGCCTGTCCGAGTTCGAAGGGATCGAAGGCTTCGTCCGCTGGAAGGGCGACCTCGACGGCGTCGTCTGACCGCCGGCCGGAATCCGCCGCCGCGCGGCCAAATCGTTTTGTCGCACGATAGTGTCGCACCGCGACCGAGCGAGAACCACGAGATCGACCCCCGAAACGATAGCTAACCCGCTACGCCGCAATGGGTTGGAGTTATGTCGCATGGCTCGTCAAGAATCGAAGCTGGGGTGACGCCCGGGTCGCCGGGTTGAAACCATTTTAGCGAGGTTTGACGGTAGTCGGCTGTATGTTTGGCCATGCTTCTTGCCGGGTCGGTTCCGGGACGAGAAAGCCGTGGTGGCGCAGTTTCAACTCCTCAGTCCTATCGGGAAATGCTCGCGTTGCTCATTCAGCCTCATCGACTTTGACTAGTTGTTGCTGGTGCGCACAATAGACACGTAGTGTTCCAGTACTATCAGCTGGCCCGAATCTTTTCCGCGGGCTTCTAGGGGAGCTTGGCTTCGATGAGAAAACAGTTCGATCACCTTATAGCGGCCGTTCTAAACGGAGGGATTGCCCTTGGGCTGACGTCAATCGCTTCCGGTCAATCCAGTCCTGACGATTTCACCACGGTGATAAATGTGCCGTCACAGACTGCGCCGAGGTCGATTGGAAGCTCAACGCAACTAAATCTGAGTGATGGAGGAGTCATACTGGCAGACTTCAGGGCTGGTGAAACCGACGGCAGTAGCACAGATGTTGAAGTCAATATTTCCGGTGGATTGGTCGGAGACAATTTTATAGCAACAGGCAGCGTTGTGAACGTTAGTGGTGGCAGACTAGCTGATTTCTTCGCGAATCGAAGCAGCACCTATAATATTAGCGGCGGCACTCTTGGGGGTGATTTCTCTGCTGTGAGCGACGGTGGCGTCGTTAATATAAGCGGTGGTGATGTTGATACGAATTTTAGAGTTAACTCCGGTGGAATCGTCAACTTTGACGGAGGTCGATTAGACGGCGGCAACTCTGATGTCAGAACTCGGAGCGGCGGCGTTTTTAACATCCGAGGCGGAACGATCGGAAATAGGTTTCGCGGGGAAGATGGCAGTCGCGTTACGATCAGCGGTGGGACAGTAGGGGCTGATTTTAGTGTTCGGGGCGAGACCATTATTCGTGGCGGTGAGTATCATTTGAATGGAGTCGCCTTTAGCGGTAATCGGCTCGATCTTATTGAGGAAGGCCTTCTCACAGGCACTCTAGAAGATGGAACCCCATTCGTATTTAGTCCCCAGGCAAACGACAGACTCGAGAGGGTCATGCTTGTCAGCGTGCCGCTTCCCAACAAGGAGGCGTTTTCCGAAGTGGTTGATGGGGCGAGCGGTATGGCGCCGTCCGGTTTGCGGGACGGCGAATCACTCACTCTGCGTGACGGGGGAGCCTTGGGAAGGAACTTCGCCCTTGTTGGGGCTTCGTTGAATATCGAGGGGGGGTCGATTGGACGGGGTTTTGAAGCTGTCGGCAGCACGGTCACGATGACCGGTGGGCACATCGGGGCCCCGAGAGTTTTTTCAGGTACTTTCAGCGCTTTCGAGGGAAGTAACGTGTCCATTGAAGGTGGGACCATCAACGGAGTGGTGAATGCTTTTTACGGTAGTCAGATCAGTATCGAAGGAGGGGCTACGGCCTCTTTGCGATCACACTCCGGAAGCCGTGTTGCAATGGTTTCGGGTGAGATTCAGGGTAGGATGGAGGTGAATGCAGGAAGTAGTGTGATCATTGAGGGCGGCCGTGTCGGTGGTGCGTTCGTGGCTGATGCCGGTAGCACAGCCGCGCTGCTCGGAGGCGTTTTCGGGAAAGGGTTTATCTCACGCGCTGGCAGCGTCGAGTTGATCGGTGGTGAGTTCCGGTTGAATGGATCAGAGTACATGGCGGATCGCGTTACGGTCGAGGCCGGAGATACGCTGAGCGGAACCTTATCAGACGGCTCACCTTTCTTGTTTAGCAGCGACGCCCGCGACTTTCTGAGCGACGTGAGACTGACTCGCGTTACCTTGGATGCAGCTAGTACGACACCCTTCGTTGTTGATGCGGCCAACTTGGGTTCACCGGACGGTCTTCGACCTGGGCAATCACTTGTTCTGCGTGACGGTGGGGTATTGAATGACGACTTTGCCGCTATCGACGCGTACCTAAGTATTCAAGGCGGTCGGGTGGGGAATGGACTCGAAGCCTACAATAGTCGGGTCGTAGTCGATGAGGGCACGATCGGCCGAGTCTCGGCGTTGAGAGGAAGCGAGTTCAACGTGCGTGGTGGCGTTTTCGAGATCGGCATCGAAGCACTAGCGGGGAGCGTCGTTAATATCGCCGGTGGACGATTCGAGAGTGGTGAATTTGTGGAAGGTGGCCTCGACGCAAGGCCCGGCAGTGTTGTCAACATAAGTGGCGGAGTGTTTGCTGACGAGATCACTGCGGCTCCCGGAAGCACGATCAATCTGCTTGGGACCGAGTTTGCTATCAACGGCGTTCTCATCGATGCCTCAGTCTCAGGCGAGCCGATAGAAATCACGGGGAGGTCTTTCTTCGGTGAGAACCCTAGGGAAGAAGTTATTTTGTCAGGGCGATTGTTGGATGGTTCGTCATTTAGTTTTTCTCTTCAGGCCCGGAGTTCATCTGCTCGTACCTATTTCTCTAATGCGGCAACCCTCACCGTGAATCTCGTGCCTGAGCCAGCGGCAGGGTTGGTGATGACAATCGGACTTGCCTTACTTAGTGTCCGAAGGGCGTGTGCTTGCCCCAACACGTGAAGATCGGCCGATCTTGCGTCAACTTTTTCTTGGCGTGCCCGGACGAACCCGGCGGGATAGAATCATGTCGGTTTGAATCGGGGCGGGGCACGTCCCTCGTTCGTTAGCTCGGGGAGGTTGGGGATGAAGACGAGCCGATTCGCTGACAAGCCGGGCGGGGTGTCCGAGACGCTCGAGCCGCCGGTTGAGCCGGTCGGCGAGGCGATCGTCCGCCCACAGGCGACGCCGAAGAACAAGAAACGCCCCAAGCGGCAGCCCCCCTACGCGGTGGTGCTGCACAACGACGACCTGAACGGGATGGACTTCGTCGTCGGGGCGCTCAGGAATGTCTTCCGCTACAGCACCGCCAAGGCGATGTGGCTGATGCTCCGCGCCCACGCCGGCGGCAAGTGCCACGTGTGGACCGGCGTGCGCGAGGTGGCCGAGCTGAAGGCCGAGCAACTCAAGTCGTGCGGCGCCGATCCACACATGGCCGCGCGGGGTGCTCAGCCGCTGAGTGTGAGCGTCGAGCCGCTGCCGGGTGATTGACTTGGCCGCTTGGCCGCTTGACCGCTCGGCTAGCGACGGCGGGAGCGGCGGGTGATATCGACTTGGCCGGGGTCGGTGGTCGCTTGCTCGTGGGGGTAGTAGAAGACCGTGACCGAGACCGTGTCTCGCAGCAGGTCGATGCGGCCGAGCTCGATCCGCGAGATCTTGAGGCCGGTCCGCTCTTGCAGGTCGGCGATCAGCTCGGCGTGGTTCTCCGGGCGGATGCGGTCGATCCGTTCGTAGAGGATCTCTTCACGGGCCTCCTGCTTGAGCAGCGAGAGCGATTCGAGGCAGGCCGGCAGCGCGGCGATCGCCGTGTTCGTGAACATCAGCTCGGACCAGCTCACCTTGCGGTTGGCGAGCGAATTGATCACGGCCACGCCGATGACGATGAACAGGTACGACATCTCGCGGATCGGGATCGTATCGGTCCGGTACCGCAGCACGCCGAAGATGGCGAAGAGGCCGAGCGCCATGCCGAGCTCGAGTTCGAGCTTCTTCAGCGTGAAGCAGATGAAGAAGACCACGATGCTCAGCATGTAGTACGTGAACAGGTAGTCCTTGCTCCGCGACTTGCGGTAGTACACGCAGCCGACGATCAGCGTCAGGAAGACGAGGTTGATCGCGAAGCGGATGAAGAGCTTGTAGAGGTCGTCGTCGAAGACCGGAACGCCGAGGAACTCCGTGACAACCGTGTTCGCTATTTCGAGTTCCGGCACAGACGCGTCTCTTGTGGGTAAGGGATTCCGAGGGCGTGGAGCTTCTTCTTGAAGTTGTTCTGCTTGAGCGAGGGGTCGATTAGTGCGCTGCCGATGCAGTACTTGCTGACCCGCAGCGGCCGGACGTGCAGCTCACGCAGCCGTTGGCGAATCGGCGAGTCGCGGTCGTCGCGTTCTTGCTTGACCTCGGCGATCACGGCGCCGTCGAGCCGTTCGAGGCGGCCGTCCGATTGGAATTCGAGGTCGGTGTCGAGCGTGACCCGCTCGGCCGCGTCGCGTGCTACTAGCGTGATCCGACGGAACGCGGTCCACAACTGCGGCGCGAGTTGCACCGGCTGGCCGGCGATCGATCGGGCCAGGGCGGCCTGCTTCGGGCCGAGGGTCGGCTCGATTGCGGGGATCGGGATCCGTTTCTTGACCGTGCGGCCGCGGTTGGTCTTGGTCTTCACCTCGAAGAACGACACGCCCGTGGCGGCGTAGGTCCGCATCCGGTATTTGCGGCGGTTGGCCTTGCCGTTGTGGTGCTGGCGGTAGCAGTCGCGGTCGGCGGTGTCGAAGTAGAGGGTCGAGTACGGGCTGCGGCGGACGCCCTCGACCTGGAGGACGCGGTAGCGATCGGCGAGCGTCGCGAGGGCGGCTTCGAGGGTCGCTTCGTCGAGCGCGTACTTCGTGTCGACCCGATTCATCAGGCTCACGCCGTCCATCTCGGCGAGGTCGATCGGGTCGTACGCGGCGAGCGTCTGGTCGAGTGGCGTGGGTGGCATAGTTCTCGGGCGTTGCAACGTGAGTCGTTCAGTTGCCGTCGAAGCCGTCGACGATCTCGCCGCCGTCACGCGACGCGAGGGAGCGGATGAGCGACGGTTCCATGCCATTCACCATGAAGTGGACCGAGCCGTCGCATAGCAGGGAGTTCGCTCCCGAGGGATGGTCCGAGAAGATCCGCTCGTCCTCCCAGGACTTGGACGGCTCCTCCTCGTTGACCCCTTTCTTGATGTGGCTGATGTTGCCGCCGGAGGCCCAGGCCCCGTTGATGCTCTTGACGTTGCCCTTCTTGCTGACGTCGGCGCCGCGGCCGGTGCACTCGACGATCGCGAGGGTCTTGGAGAGGCCGTCGGTTATCCGGGCGGCGGTCACGCCGGGCGGCTCGAGGATGGTCTTGTCGTCCGGGAGGCCCTTGGTGCCCAGCAGCACGCCGCGTTGCTTGCCGTAGGGTTGGCCGTCGACCGGGTTGTCCTTCTCCGCGTCGGGGCCGGAGAGTCCGAGGTAATCGATGCAGGCCAGCCCCTCGCCGGGCGCCCCGCCGAGGTTGAATAGCCGGGCGTCGGCCCCGCGGTGCTCTTCGAGGCGGGCGGCACTCGGGCAGAGGTACGCCTTGATGACTTGGCTGCTCGCCGGCAGGTTGACCGGATCGGTCAGCGGCTTGTCGAAATCGATCTGCTGCCGGAGCGTCTCCTCTTCCATGTAGCCGAGGATGATGCTCGACCAGGCGTAGTCGAAGGCGTTCGGGTCCGGCTTGCGCGCCGACCACTTCTTGCCGGGCGGGAACTTCCGGTTGGCGGCTTCGTAGTTCAGGATCGCTAATCCGACTTGCCGCAGGTTGTTCGTGCAGGTCGTCCGGCGGCTGCTCTCGCGCGCGGCTTGCACCGCCGGCAAGAGGAGAGCGACCAGGATGCCGATGATCGCGATCACCACCAACAGTTCCACGAGTGTGAAACCGCTGAATCGGGGCGCATCGATAGAGTGATAAGGTCTTCTTCGAGCCATCGCCTGTTCCGTTGATGAGCTACGACAGCCTTCATGCTGCCACACTCATCTTAATCGAATCTTAACGGCGAGTCGCGGGTATCCGCTGAGTAGCCAACAAGAAAGTCGAAGGATTCCTTGTGAAATACCAGCGGCACGCACCCCTATTCCCCCAACGTGGCGACGATCGCTGCGCGGATCACGTCAGCGCTGCGACCGAGTGCGGCGGTCTCCTCCTCGTTTAGCTGGGGTCGGAGCCAGCGGACGATGCCTTCTCGGCCCACCACAACCGGCACGCTGAGGCAGACCCCGCTGATGCCGGCGTAGCCGCCTCGGGTGGCCGTGCCGTCGACGAGGACCGATAGCGGCATCGTGTGGCGGGCGTCGTTGACGATCGCTTCGATGAGGTAGGCGGCGGCCATCGCGATCGCGTAGTTCGTATGGCCTTTCTTCTCGAAGATGTCGTAGCCGGCTCGCACGGCCTGATCGAAGAGCTCGCGTCGATCGGGGCGATCGTCCAGGGGCTCGCCGCCCGACGTGGCCGAGCTGAACGCCAAGAACTGGCTGTCGCCGTGCTCGCCCATCGCGTAGGCGCGGATATCGGCCGGGTGGATGCCGACCTGCTCGCTAACGAGTTCGCGGAAGCGGGCCGAATCGACCAGCGTGCCGGTCCCCATCACCCGCTCGGGCGGGAACCCGGACAAGCGGATGGCGTGCCACGTCAGCACATCGACCGGGTTGCTGACGACGACGAGCTTCGCCTCGGGCGAGGCTTCTGCCAGCGGGGGGATCAGCTCCGTCATGAGTTGGGTGTTGGCCTTCGCCGAGCCGAGGCGGTCCGTGAATCCGGACTTCCACGGCATCGACGCGCAGACCGCGATCACGTCTGACCCGGCGGTGTCCTCGATCTGGCCGGCGCGGATCTTGATCCGATGGTCGATGAAAAGGTGGGCCGCTTGAAGGTCGAGCGCCTCGCCCTCGGCGATCTCGTGCCGGCGGTTCACGAGGACGATCTCGTCGGCCAGTTCTTTGAGCACGAGCGTATAGGCCAACGATGAGCCGACGCGCCCCATGCCAACGATCGAGATCTTCATGCCGCGAGTGCCTGTTTCATGGCTGAGTGGGGGCGTTGTGGGTCGCGATGCGTTGGGTGATCGCGTCGTTGCGGAATCGGTCGCTTGCCACGCCGAGCGGGTCCCAGGGGCCTTCGCTCCAGAGGAAGGCCTTCTCGATCGGCGTTTGTGGCTGGGCGAGGTGCTCCAGCAAGGCGGCGTGGAATTGCTCGCGGAAGCGTGCCAGTTCGGGATCGCCCCAGGGGTCGATCGACGGGTTGCCGGAGCCTTCGTAAGGTTTGGCGGCGGTCTCCGCCACGGTGGCGTAGGCGTTCCCTTGCTCGGACCGAAACGCGCGGCCACCGCCGACACCGACCTCCGAGATCACCAGTCGTGCGCTGGGTGCGGGCGTGCCACCAAGCTGCTTGAGCTGTTCGAGGAAGTTGCTCGTGGCGTTCGCGAAGTCCTCGCTGGTCGGCGGCACGCTCACCGGGGCGTAGCACGAGTAGCCGACGAAATCGAGTTCGGTGAACAGTTGGGCGACCGCGTCGCGATCGATGGTGGTTGGTTCGGCTTCGCCGGCCAAGCCACTCCAATTGAGGGCGACCCCGATCCGGACGCCCGAGGTCCTGGGATTGCCCGCGAAACGCTCGCGGAGCCGGCGGGCCAGGCGGAGGTAGTCGGCCGGGTGGTCGAAGAGTGAGCGGCCCATCTCGCCCGAGAGGGCGAAGTCGATTTTGGTCGAGAGCGTGGTGGTCGCCTCGATCGCTTCGGCGAGTGGGTCGATCAGCAACGATTCGTACGAACCCGCGCCGATGGTCACGGCCGGGCGGAAGCGGTAGTGGTTGCGCCATTCGATCGAACCCTCCGCCTTCACCGCCGGGTCCAGGTGCGGCAGGATCGCGACGTTGAGGCCCCGGCGGACGGCTTGTCCGATCGCCGCCGCGAACGCTTCGCGGAAGCGGTCGGACAAGCCGTCTGTTGCCAGGGTGAAGTTATCGGACGATTGCCAGGAGCCCGTCCGGTCGCCCATGGTGCCGTAGGCGGCGAGGCTGCCGTCGCTGCGCAGGGTTGCGTGCAGTGTCGGGACGAGCTGCACCCATCGGGCGTCGGGCGGGGCGTCGGCGAGCCAGCCGGCGATGCGGTTGATCCGCTCCGGGGCGAGGCGGTACGACTCGTCGTCGTAGAGCATCACGGTCGGGCAGAGCGGGGCACGAGCGAGCGACGCGGCCCGTGCCTCCTTCGGCGGCAACGCGGCCCCTGCCTCAACCGCAGGGGCTTCGACGGCTTGGGCCTCGCCGTCTTCCTCGGTGCCTGTCTCCTCTCCGGTCGGTGCTTGCTCCGCGTCGGCGGCGGGGGCGATGCGGTTGCCGAGACGCTTCTCGCGGGCGGCCTGCATCTTCTTGACGATCTCTTCGGGCAGGGCCGCGCGGATTTTTTCGAGGCTGGTGGTTAGCTGCTCGCGCACCGGCTCGAAGTCGAAATCGCTGGGGAACGTGCCGGAGTGCATCGGGGCGTGAACGATGGCGAGCGCGTCGAGGTGCTTGTCGAGACCCTCGTTGATTGCGGCTTGCTGAGATTCATCGAGCGAAGCGGTCGCTTGTCGCTTTAGAGCGGAGTAGACCTTGCCGAGCGAGTGCATCGCCCGGTCGGCGGCCATCGGTTCGCCCGCATCGAACGCTTCGATGATCTCGTCGGTGAGGGATTCGAGTCGGATCAAGACCCGCGGCAGTTGCTCGGGATCGACTTTCGCCGCGGTCGGTCCGCACCCGGTTGTGAGCATCGTCATTACCACGGCGAGAGCGAGCAGTTGGTAAGGCATGGGGTCTCCTTGAAGAGATGGCAAGACTAGACGGTATCGGTTCAGAACGGTCACGAGCCCTTCTTGCCGAGCAACACACGGCGGCGATCGAGCCCGATGCCCTTGCCGACGAAGCGGTCGGTGAACGCGTTGCGTGGATCGAGGTCGCCCCGCTCGAAGAGCCCGGCGGCAACCATCGCTTGGTGGAAACGGACGATCCGCTCGGCGTCGATCGTGCCGATGCCTTCGAGGAGCGCGTCACCCGAGTCGACGAGTTCCCATTCACGCATCTTGGCGATCGAGTACTCGATCTGGCTGGCGGTCATCGCCCGGTTGTCGGCCAGGATCCGTTCGTTGGCCGCGGAGGGATCGCCGTACAGGTACTCGTACCAGCCGATCGCCGAGGCATCGACAAACGCTTGCACGAGGTCGGGCTTCTCGTCGATCAACTGCTGACGCGTCTCGACGACGGTCGAGTAGCTCTCCCAGCCATTGTCCGCCAGCAGGAAGACACGGGGCTCCTCGCCACTCGCTTCGAGCACCCGCTTCGGCTCCGCGGTGGCGTAGCCCTGCATGGCCCAATCCTTGTTGCGCAAGAACGGGGCGAGGCTATGGTTGTAGGGACGCAGCAGCGGCCGCCGGAAGCCGTGGGCCGATTCCATCCAGAGGAAGAAGCTGTGGCGGCCGGTGTTGGCCATCAGCAGCGGCGCCCGCTTCAAGTCTTCCCAGGTCTCGTAGGGGGCGTCCGGGTGGCAGAGCAAGCATTGCGGGTCGCGTTGCAGGAACGCGGCGACCACGCGGGTCGGGATGGCTTGCTTGGTGAATCCGAAGGCGGGCAGCAGGTTCGTGCCGACCAAGAAATCGACGCGCCCGACCGGCAGCAGCGGCCGATTGTTGACCATCGGCCCGCCGACCCGGATGGTGACGTCGAGGCCCCGGTCGGCGTAATGGCCGGCGGCGAGGGCTTGGTAGAACCCGCCGAGTTCGGGCTGGGCCTTCCAATTGAGGGCGAGCGTGACCTTCTCCGCCGCTGGGGCGATGGCGGCGGCAAAGACCAGCAAGCAAGTGGCAAGCAATCGGAGCACGGGGAAGACTCACGGGCGGGGCATTTGGCAGCGGATCGGTTATCAAACAGCTTATCAGTTTTTCAACCGCCGGCAGGCCAGCCCAAAGCGTCAGCGCCGGGACTGAACCAGCAAGGGACGTCGACCTTGGCGCCAATCCCGGCGCTGACGCTTTGGGCTGGCCTGTTATTGGGCCGAATCATGCCACCCGCTCAATAGCCAATTGCTGAGCGTGTGCGTGGCGAAGTAGCAGACGATGCCGGTGAGCGAGATCAGCCCGAGCGCCGCGAAGGTGAGCGAGTTGTCGCTCCGATAAGTCCCCTCGAAGACCGACGCGGCCAAGCCCGACTGGGCCCCGCTGGCGCCGGTAACAAATTCGCCGACCACCGTGCCAACGAGGCTCAGGTTCACGGCCGTGCGGAGGCCGGCCAGGAAGTAGGGCAGGGCGGTCGGCGTCAGCAGCAGGCGGAGGCGTTGCCAACGCGACGCCCCGTACAGGTCGAAGAGGTCACGCAGGCCGGCGTCTGCGCTGCGGAGCCCGACGGTGGTGTTCGCTAGGATCGGGAAGAAGGCGACGATCCAGGCACAAAGGATGAGCACCAACCACGTCCGCTCGACGCCGACCCAGATGAGCAGCAGCGGTGCCATCGCCACCAGCGGCGTGACCTGCAACACGACGGCGTACGGGAAGAGGCTCAACTCGATCGCCGGCGACAGCGAGAAGAGCACCGCCAGCAAGACGCCCCCAACAACGGCTGCTAGCAAGGCGACGGCCATCGTGCGGACGGTCACCAGCCACGCCGGCCCGAGCGAGGGCCATTGGTCGATGAGCGATTCGATCACCGCCGAGGGGGCCGGCAGCAGATAGGCCGGTATCTCACGGGCGTAGACGATCGCTTCCCAGCCCGCCAACACGGCGATGGCCACCAGC
>CAYGUP010000043.1:0-35290 GCA_964353155.1 uncultured Planctomycetaceae bacterium
ACACCAAGCGAAACTCGCCATGACCAAAGGCGCGAGGAAAAACTAAGTGCCATTCCTTAAGCGGACCGACGGCGGCCGGCATCGAGTTGGTGTTTGGCACCCCCGAGCCGGAAGTGATTTTCGACGCCGATGGCCACCCTTCGGTTCTCCTGCGTAGCCTAGCTGATCCTGATCACTTCCCGGGATTGTTACGAGGTGCGGTCGTGTATGGCACTGCCCGGAAAGACTTTCGTAGGCCGCTTTCTCCGGGGGTGGCTTTCGAGATCGATCGCTACCGGGTTATCGCCATTCCTGAACCATCGGCCATCCAACTGATCTTCGGTCTGGCAGCGGTTTCGTGGGTCCGGCGCCAACCACTTTGATGCGTAGACTTCTTAGTTCCTTGGTGTTTCACCGGATCGCCAGCGGTTTGCCGCTCCATAAGCCCTTGCTCTAAACTACGAGCTACTCATCAAGCCACTTATCGCTGGGACCGCACGCCATGGACGCCATCAATCTTCTTGGGACGCTGCTCGGTGGGCGGCAGGTCGTCTCGCCCTCGGGGCGGCGGGTTTTGCAGAACAACCACCCCGCTTTCCGCGGCGGTGCGGCACCCGCTCGGCAAGGCGGGGGGCTCGGAGGTTTGCTGGCGGGGGCCGCCAAGGTCTACGCCGCTCGCCAGGCGGCCGAGGCGCAGCAGCGGGCCGCTCAAGCCCAGCACCAGGCGCGACAACGCGCCCACTACGGCGCCCACAACCATTGCCCAGACGACTTCGGCGGGCTGAGCTACGACCACGCCAACCAGCGGGCGTTGCTGCTCGTGCGGGCGATGATCTACGCGGCCCGCGCGGATGGCTTGGTCGATAAGCTCGAAGAAGCGGCGATCGTGCAGCAGTTCGGCCCGCACGTGTCGAACGCGGAGATGGAGTTCATCCGCCAAGAAGTGCATCGCCCCATGAACCTGCCGCACTTCGCCCGCGAGATCCCGCGTGGGCTGGAGGACGATGTCTACTCGGCGTCGCTGCTGGCGATCAACTTGGACAACCAGGCCGAGGCTCGCTACCTGCACGAGTTGGCCCACGAGCTCCGCTTGCCCCACCAACATTGTAACCAGCTCCACCAGCACTACGGCGAGCCGATCATCTTCCGCTAAGCCTTCAAGGAGCCGGCCAAGAGATCGGCCAACGCCTGCTGGCTCGCCGGCACGTCGCTCTGGGTAACGATCCGTGCGGCGGCCTCGGAGTAATCGTCCAACGCATTCTCGACACCCAGGCTGGCGAGGATAACCGGTCGCTCGCTCATCAAGCCTCGGACGAGTCGGTCTTGGGCTGCGGCGAGGCCGAACGCGTGCCACGCCGCCGGTTTCACGATCATCGCCACTACGATCGGTGAACCCGACTGGGAGTCGGCTAACACCTCAGCGGCCAGCTTCTCATCGACCTCGGGCCCGGATTCGAAGTAACGGACCGCCGCGAAGCGTTCGCGGAGCGCGGCCGCCAGCGGTTGTTCGGGCGGATCGGTGGGGCGGTGGTGCGGCTTGAGGACGATCGCCGTAACGGTGTTCCGCGGATCGATCGGGAGAGCGGCCGGCCCCTGGCTCGAGACGACCCGGGTCGCATCCGCGGCGATGCTCGCAGCAACGCTTCCCGCTTCGGCCAACTGCTTCGGCGTCCGCCCCGCCGCGGGCAGGCTGGCCAAAGCGACCTGCTTGAGACGCCACACCCGATCGAAGGCCTCGTCCAAGCGCCGGGCCGGCAAGCGGCCATCGTGCGTCGCGGTGAGCAAGGCATCGACCACGGCTGATGGGTCTTCGACATCGAGCAACAGATCGACCCCGGCGTTCAACGCCGCCAGAGCGAGATCGCCCTCGCTATCGAAGCGATCGCGAACGCCCGCCATCAGCAGGCTGTCGCTGCACACCACGCCCTCGAAGCCGAGTTCGTCACGAAGCAGGTCGATCAGGATCGGCTTGGATAAAGTCGCGGGCAGTCCGGAGGGGTCCAACGCGGGGTACTCGACGTGCGCGGTCATCACCAGCGACACGCCGGCCTCGATCGCCGCTTTGAAGGGCACCAGCTCACGAGCGTGTAGCTCTTCAAGCGACGCGGTGACACGCGGCATCGCTTCGTGCGAGTCTTGATGGGTATCGCCGTGCCCCGGGAAGTGCTTGGCGGTGGTGAGCAGGCCGGCCGACTCGCACGCCCGCACGTACGACGCCACGAGCTCGGCGGCCTTCGCGGGGTCATCGCCGAACGCACGGGTCGCGATGATCGGATTGCGCGGGTCGCTGTTCACATCGGCGACCGGCCCGAAGGTGATATGAATGCCGGCCGCCTGGGCCTCGGCCGCGGTCGTACGACAAAAATCGGCGACCGATCGCGAGGCATCGGCTGCCTCGGCGAACGCTCGTTGGTGGGGGAACAGAGTCAGCCCCGCCACCTGCTGCCCCACGCCACGCTCGATATCGCTGGCGACGACCAGCGGCACCGGGCTCGCCCCCTGCAAACGATCCAGCGACGCCCGCACCTCGGGCCAGACGCCGTTGAACAACAGCAGGCCGCCGATGGGGCAGTCTTCCAGTAGCTTGGTGACCCGCGCCTCGTTTTCGTGGGCACGCAGGATGGGCGGCAGGTTGGAGCCGAGCCGAACCATGACCAACTGCGCAAGCCGGTCACGGAGATCGTTCGGGGGCTGGAGCGGCAACTGCGTCATTGTTCGTCTAGCTTTGCGTCGGGTTCGTTATGCGGAGCGAGCAGCGTGATGACCAAGCTCGGCACCACCGCCGCGATCACCCACCAGAAGAACCGCTCGTAGCCGAGCCACTCTTGGATCAGGCCCGAGTACTTCATCGGGATCATCATGCCGAGGGCCATGAAGCCGGTGCAGAGGGCATAGTGGGCGGTCTGATGCTCGCCCCTGGAGAGGTGCAGCATGTAGAGCATGTAACCGGCGAAGCCGAAGCCGTAGCCGAATTGCTCCACCGCGATCGCCGCCCCAATCGCATAGAGCGATTCCGGTTGCGAGGTCGCGAGCCACAGGTACGCGGCGTTCGGCAGATTGATCGCCAAGGCCATCGGGAAGAACCAACGCCGCAGCCCATCGCGGGCGACGATGATGCCGCCGACAATCCCGCCGAGTGTGAGCAGCGCGATGCCGATCGTGCCGTCGAGCACGCCGAGTTGTTCGTTCGTGAGCCCGAGCCCGCCCGCTTCGCGTGGATCGAGCAGGAAAGGGCCTTTCATCTTCGCCAGTTGAGCCTCGCTGAATCGATAAATCAGCAGGTAGGCGAGCGACCAAGCGATGCCGGGCTTTTGGAAGAATGAGACAAACGTCTCACCGAACTCGCTGAGGATCTGATTGACCGTCCGATCGTTTCGCTCCGCCCGAGCGGCGGGGCGGGGCAGGGTGAAGTGGTGATAGACGGCCGCCAGTAGAAAGAACACCGCCACGCCGCCGAAGACATACCCCCACGCCTCGGCGATCGGCACGCCCCCCGCGTTGGCCAAGCGTCCCGATGCCCACACCAGAACGCCCGACCCGACGATCATCGAAACCCGGTAGAACGAGCTGCGGATGCCAACGAACCAGGCTTGGTCGCGATCGTCCATGCTCGCCATATAGAAGCCATCGGCGGCGATATCGTGCGTGGCCGAGGCGATCGCCAGCAGCCAGAAGCCGGCCAGCGTGAGCACCAGGAAGTTCTCCATCGGCGCGGCAAGCGACACCCAGAACAAGCCGCCGGCGATCGCCGCCTGCATCGCCACGATCCAGCGCCGCTGCGTGCTCAGGACATCGACGAGCGGGCTCCAAAGCGGCTTGACCACCCACGGCCACATCAGGTTGGCCGTGTAGTTCGCGTTGTCGGCGTTCGAGACACCGAGGTTCTGATACAAGATGGTCGCGAGGCTAATCACCGCGACGTAAGGCAGCCCCGACGCAAAGTAGAGCGTCGGAATCCACTTCCAGGCTTTAAGGCGCTCGCTCTTCGCCGGCTTCTCGGATGGCGACGCATCACTCATCGGCAGCCACTCCGATCGCAACCACCGCCGGCTCGCTCAGCCGTCCGAACCGATCCACCGCCGAGACCGCCGCCGCATCGGCCGGCACGCGATCCGCATTGGGGCGGAAGCGGATCTGATGGACCTCGGCGCTGATCACGCCGGTCGTCCACGCCTCGCCGCATCGTTTCTGCACGACCCAACGCACCGCCGCATCATCCGGCGAGGAAAAGCGGTACTCGTTCGCCGAACCGACTCGCTCCAAGATTGGCTTCGCCGGCCTCGGCGTGTCGCCGGCGAGCCAGTCGCACGCCGGCGGCAGGGCGGCCTTTTGGTAGACCCCCCGCTTCGTTTGGTCCGCCACGCCAGCCCAGTTGTTCGCCAACGCCTTGATGCTGAAGTGGATGTGCCCGGTCGATCCCGCTTGCTCGCGGGCCGCGAGGACTTGATCGACGATCTCCTCCGGCGGGAAAGTCGGCTTCTCGCCGCCGACCCGCGACGTGTAGAGACCGGGCCAAAGGTGGCACGCCTCGGGCTTCTCGCCGGCCCACCAAGCGAGCAGGGTCGTGAAGCTCTGCGGCTCTTGATCGATCGCCCAATACAACTGCGGGGCGAAGTAATCGACCCAGCCCTCACGCAGCCACAGCCGCGCGTCGGCGTAGAGCTTCGCGTACTGATCGAAGCCCTTGATGCTCGGCGGGTGGCCGGGACGCCAGATGCCGAACGGGCTGATCCCGAACCGCACGTGAGGCTTCTCGGCATGGATCGCTTCGCCCAATTCTTTGACAAAGCGGTTCACATTGTCGCGGCGCCAATCGTCGCGGCCCAAGCGCTCGCTCTCGGGCGTTGCGTCGCAGTAGGCCTGCCAACTGGTGTCATCAGGGAAGGGGACTTCGACCTTCTTGTCGGGGCTGCCGTCGAGTGCGTCGGTCGCCGGGTAGGGGTAGAAGTAATCATCGAAGTGCACCGCGTCGATGTCGTATCGCTTCACGACATCGAGCACGACCGCCATCGAATGCTTGGCCGCCTCGGCCGCTCCGGGGTCGAGCCATCGCTGGTTGCCATAGGCCGGGGCCAGATCGGGCCGCCTGACCGCGATATGGCTATCGGCCAACGGCCCTTTGGCGGAAGGATGCACGGCCCGGTACGGATTGAACCAGGCGTGCAATTCCAGGCCGCGGCGATGGGCCTGCTCGCACGCCCAGTGCAGTGGATCAAAGCCGCCGGCGGGAGCCTCGCCCTGCTTGCCGGTGAGGAACTCGCTCCACGGCTCTAGCTCGGAGGCATACAGCGCATCACAGGCGGGGCGGACCTGCAATACCGCAGCATTGAGTTTCAGCTCGACGCAGAGATCAAACAGCTCGGCCAGCTCGGCCTGCATCTGCTCGACCGAGAGCCCGGGCCGCGACGGCCAGTCGATGTTCGCCACCGTGGCGATCCAGGCCCCGCGGAACTCGCGCGCAATCGGCGGCGGCTCGATCGACTCCTCGGCCATCGACTGGGAGACGCCGGCGACGAGACAAGCCGCGAAGAGGAGCAATCGGGGCAGCATAGGCGAATGGCGACAGAAAGGGACACGATTCAGCCCCGACAAACTAGCGGATCGAATCGCCCGCCGCGACCAGAAGGCGCAGTTTCGTCTCGCCGGTGCGCAAGGCCGTGGCGTCCCTCGTAAGGCACACCTATAAGGACAATGACCCGACAACTCCTCATCGCAAACAATCCAGGCCTCCCATGAAGCGATCGACGACCCGCCGATCGACCTGGTGCGTTGCCCTGTTACTCGTTGGAATCACGGGATCGCCGGCCAGTTCCTTCGAGGACTTCCGCGGGCTTTGGATCAGCCGCTTCGAGTACAACGAAGATTCCACTTCGAGCATCCAGAGCCGCATCAACCGGGCGGCCGATATGGGCATCACCGATGTCTTCTGGCAGGTCCGGGCGAAGGCCGACGCGTACTACAACAGCAACTTCGAGCCCGCCGCCCAAGGGTGGCAGCAGAACATCGATCCGCTGCAAACCGCCATCGATACCGCCCAGTCGCGCGGCGTGAAGCTGCATGCGTGGCTCAACACGATGCCCATCTGGCGCGACAGCGCGCAGCCGAGCGACCCGAGCCATATCTGGTTCAACGCTGATCCCAGCTTCCGCGTGACCGATATCAACGGGGTCACGGAGACCGTCGTCGGCGGCCAGAGCTCTTTCACCGGCAACACCTACGCCCGCGTGAATCATGTCTTGCCCGAGGTCCAAACGCACCTGGACAACGTCGTCAACGACTTGGCGACCAACTACGAAGTCGATGGCATCCACCTCGACTATATCCGTTGGCTCGGCCCCGGCGGCGGGCAGTCCGAGGGGTTCCGTCCCGATTGGGATTACCTGCCCCACGATCCGGCGTCGCACCAACTCTATTTCGACGAGACCGGGCTGGATGCCTCGGATGGTTCGAGCTTCGCCAAACGCGAAGCGTATCGCTCCTGGGTGCAGGGGCGGGTCACCGACCTCGTCGAGCGTGTCGGCGTGACGATCGATGCGGCCGAGCTGAGCGAGGACCGCCAGATCGAGCTCTCCGCCGCGGTCTGGAACAACCCCACCACCGCCCGCCGGGATTACCTGCAAGACTATCGCACCTGGCTGCAACAAGACCTGCTCGACCTAGCGATCCCGATGGTCTACCTGAGTCAGTCGAACCGGAACCTGCTCGACGGCTTCCTCAATGACATCTTCTCGACCCCAACCAACATGGACGTCTCGATCGGCCTCGGCACCTACCTGCACACCAACGATCCGGGCCGGGGTGGCGTGGACGAAACGATCGCCCAGCTCCAGCAGGTCTACGACGACGGCCGGGCGGACAGCGTCACCTTCTTCAGCTACGGATCCTTGCTCGATGGCAGCCCCCTAAGCGACCAACGCCGCGACGCGGTCCTCGATTGGTACGACCAGTTCGAGCTCAAGGGCGACTACAACGGCGATGGCCGGGTCGATGCGGCCGACTACACCGTCTGGCGAGACACGCGGCTCTCGGTCACCGACCTCCGCGCCGATGGCGATGGTGACGGCTTCATCAGCGACGCCGACCTCGCGATCTGGCGGGCGAACTATGGCGATTCCAGCCTCCAGCCTGCCCGATCCGTGCCAGAGCCGACGACTCTAGCCATCGTGGGGCTCTCTCTGATCGGCCTCTGCGGCGGTGCCCGCCGCGTGGCCTAGCGACTGCCCACTGCCCAGGCGGCCCGTGCATGCAGTCGTGGCATCCCCCCGCTGGGGCCACCCAAAACACGACCAAACAGCGGTCGTCCCAAAAAGCGTAAGTTATTTTCTACAAAAGGCTTACGGACTTATCGACTGCTTCGCTATCGCGTATTGGCGCACTTAATGCTTAGTCGCGGGGCGTGGCTGTGTGTGATGCAGTCGCTCGCCCCCTCCCGGCGTAGGTGGAACATACTGAGGCGTCGGGCCTCGCGGGGCGACTGGATTAGTCCTTCTGTGATGAACCGTTGAGGAAACCCATGACGCTTGCTCTCGAACGGCGCGGCTGGGCAGTGATGCTGCTCGCCCTGCTCGCCACCCTAGCCGGCCCCGCCGGCTACGCGAACGCTCAAGAAGGCGAAGAAGCCCCCGCCGCCGAAGAAACCGCCGAGGCCCCGGCCGAAGAAGCTGAAGAAGCCGCTGAGGAAGAACCGGCCGCCGAAGAAGAAGCGACCGAGGAGGCCGCTGAGGAAGAAGCTTGGGACGGAGGCGTCGGTTACGCATTAGACAACGCGTTCCTCATGCTCTGTGCCGTGCTTGTCTTCTTGATGCAGGCCGGCTTCGCCATGGTCGAATCGGGATTCAACTCCTCGAAGAACGCCGTCAACATCTTGTTCAAGAACTCGATGGACATCTGTGTTGGCGTATTGCTGTTCTTCTTGGTCGGTTTCGGTTTGATGTACCCGACTAGCTACACCGGTGCCGAGGCATCGCCTTACTTCGGATTCGGTGGCATCGGCCTCTCTGGCTACGAAGCCGCCGATGGCCGTACTTTCTCTCCCGAAGTCGACTGGCTCTTCCAAGCCGTCTTCGCTGCGACCGCGGCCACGATCGTTTCGGGTGCCGTTGCTGGTCGCATGAAGGTTTCGGGTTACTTGATCTACAGTGCAGTCCTTACGGCCTTGGTTTACCCGATCAGCGGTTACTGGAAGTGGGGCGGCGGCTGGCTCAACGAAATGGGCTTTGCTGACTTCGCTGGCTCCGCGGTGGTTCACGGCCTCGGCGGGTTCGCCGGTCTGGCTGGTGCGATCGTCCTCGGACCGCGGCTCGGCCGCTATGTCGATGGCAAGAGCGTTCCGATGCCCGGCCACAACATCCCGCTCGCCGGTCTCGGTGTCTTTATCCTCTGGTTCGGCTGGTACGGGTTTAACCCGGGCAGCCAACTCGCCTTCCAAGGCACGGGTGATATCGACATGACGATGCACTGTGCCGTCACCACGACCCTCGCCGCTGGTGCGGGTGGCATCGTCGCCACGCTGCTCAGTTGGGTCATGTTCGGCAAGCCGGACCTCTCGATGGGCCTCAACGGCATCCTCGCCGGCTTGGTCAGCATCACGGCTTGCTGCGATTGCATGAGCAACATGGAATCGATCGTTGTCGGTGCCATCGGTGGTGTGCTCGTCGTCGCCGGCATCATGCTGCTCGACAAGCTCAAGATCGACGACCCCGTCGGTGCTTGGCCCGTCCACGGCCTCTGCGGCATCTGGGGCTGCCTCGCGATCGGTGTCTTCGGACACGGCGACTTCATGGTGCAAGCCTGCGGTGCCTTTACGATCTGTGCTTGGGGCTTCTTCACGATGCTGATCCTGTTCACGGTCCTCAAGGGAGCCGGCCTGTTGCGGGTCTCGCCTGAGGAAGAGCAGCAAGGCCTCGACATCAGTGAGCACGGCATGGCCGCTTACACCCACTGATCCTTAACCAACGATCGCTCGGCGGTGAGCGATAGCGATAAGCGTTTGAGATAGAGAGCTGGTCTCGGTCCGGGGTGGTTACCGCCTGGCCGCCCCGGGCTGAGACCTTTTTTACGAGCGGGATTTCTTGGAGACAGTTGTCAGGGATCGGCAGTCGGCGTTCGACGACTACCGTCCCCTGACCCCTGTTAACGATCCAACCGAATGCCATCGGCCCGGCGGCGTTACCGCCTGGCTCCGCCGGGTCCGATGGTGTTTCGGCGAATCGAGTCTCAACGGCCCTCGTGGCCGCAACAGCCGATGGCCCGATGGCGTCCATCGAACCGACCAACCAGCGCCCCATGGGGTGAGAGCGAGTTACCGCCTGGCTCGCTCTCGCCCGGGGCGTTTTTTATTGGGCCAACGGGTCGCAACCGGCGTAAACACGATGCGGTCGGCTCAAGCCTCCAGCCGACCATACGAGCCAGAAGGACGCCCCACGTGGCTTGGGCGGGCATTCCGCCTTGTCCGCTCAAGCCGGGGTGTCTTTTGGGAGAGGCAATGGGGAGGTTGGAAGTGGGAAGACGCCATGGGATCTTGCCCGGTTCTGATTCGGGCCGTTGGCGGCTAAGCTAGTGGGTTATGCGTCATACGGTGGCCATGCCGCCGACCGCCTTCTGCCGACCGCCCACTCGCTATGAAGCTCATCATTGCCATCATCCAGCCCAGCAAGCTGGAGGAAGTTAAGGCGGCGCTTGCCGAGGTAGAGGTCGTGCGGCTGACGATCCTCGATGTGCAAGGCTTCGGCCGCCAGAAGGGGCACACGGAGCAATACCGCGGCGCCGATATCTCGGTCAGCCTGCTCCGCAAGGTGCAGCTCCAGATCGCTGTAAACGAGGAGTTCGTCGAGCCGACGGTCAACGCGATCATCCAGGGCGGCCGCTCCGGCGAAGAGGGCGAGATCGGCGACGGCAAGATCTTCGTCCTGCCGATGGACGACTGCGTCCGCATCCGCACCGGCGAGCGTGGCGACGAGGCGATCTGAACGGGCTGTCAGCTCTCAACGGCCCGCGATCAGCCGCCGAGAGCTTGGACTAGCCGATCGCTGGAGTTGGGTGGTTGTGATGGATGTCCCGCGTCAAACGAAGTCGTTCTTGATGCACAAGCTGCGCGAGATCGGCGTCGAGCCGAACTCGCGGCACGGTCAGAACTTCCTGATCGACCTGAACCTCGTCCAGTTGCTGATCCGCTCGGCCGACCTCGGCCCGCGCGACGTGGTTCTGGAGATCGGCACCGGCACCGGATCGCTCTCGACGCTCATCGCCCAACAAGCGAGCCACCTGGTCACTGTCGAGGTCGACTCCAACCTCTACGAGCTCGCCAGCGAGCAACTGCTCGACTACGACAACGTCACGCAGTTGCATTGCGACGCGTTGCGGAACAAGAACGCGTTCTCCGACGAGGTGATGGAGGCCGTCGGCGAGGCGCTCCGCGGCACGCCCGACGCCCGCTTCAAGCTCGTCGCCAACCTGCCGTACAACGTCGCCACGCCGATCCTCTCGAACCTGCTGACGTGCGAGCACCTGCCGCACACGATGGTGGCGACCATCCAGAAAGAAGTCGCGGAGCGGATCGTCGCCAAGCCCTGGACCAAGGACTACGGCGCGCTGAGCGTTTGGATGCAATGCCAAGCCGATACGGAGATCGTCCGTATCATGTCGCCGAAGGTCTTCTGGCCGCCGCCGAAGGTCGAGTCGGCGATCGTGAAGGTGGTCGTCAACGAGGAGAAGCGATCCGCGGTCCCCGACCTCAAGTACTTCCAGCAGCTCACCCGCGCCCTTTTCCTCCACCGCCGCAAGTACCTGCGGGCGAATGTGGTCTCGGCGATGAAACGCCATCTGACCAAGGAGCAGGTCGACGCGGTCATTGCCGAGATGGATTTCAAACCCGATACGCGGACCGAGCAAGTCGATATCGACACGCTCCTCACCTTCACCGAGAAGCTCCGAGGCTTGGCGCCAGACTGGAGCCTCTAAGCCGGCAGCGATCAGGCAGGGCATCTCTGGCCTCGGCGTGCACCAGCAGCGACTCTTGGCGAAGCCGGGGGCGGGTCGTACCCTACGGTTCCCCACGCGAGACCAACCGGAGGCACGCGATGCCCTTTATCGAGATGAGCGGCAAGACACTCGACAAGCTCTTAGTCGACGACGAATTGCACCACGACGACCTCGCCGCCGCCGGCGTGGGCGATGGGACCATCGTCCGGGTGAACCAGGTGGGCGATATCGAGGTCCGGCGGAAAGAGGGCTGGGACGTCGTCGGCGGCCTGATCGGCGAGTTCGAGGACCGCGTGAAGGCCGAGACCGGCCTAGAATGGGCCGATTGATCGCGCCAAACCGACCCCCTCGCCCCGAACCTATCGCTTAGCGGGCCATCGCCGGGGCGAACCGACGCCGTGCGGCGGGTATCCTAGGGAGTAACTCCTTCGCTGCCTCCCACGCCACCGCCCATGCCGCGATCCGCCAAGATCCACCGCCAGACCCGCGAAACCGAGATCCGCCTCGAGGTCGATCTCGACGGCTCGGGCAAGTTCGAGCTGACGACCGGCGTCGGTTTCCTCGACCACATGCTCGAGCTGTTGGCGAAGCACGCGTGCCTCGACCTCAAGGTCCAGGCCGAGGGCGACCTGCAAGTCGATCAACACCACACGGTCGAAGACATCGGCATCTGCCTCGGACTAGCACTCCGCGAGGCGTTGGGCGACAAGTCGGGCATCCGCCGCTACGGGTCGATGACCCTGCCCATGGACGAGACGCTCGTCACCGCGGCGATCGACCTCAGTGGTCGGTACGCGTTCGAGTGGCACGTCGAGATCCCGACCGAGAAGATCGGCGAGTTCGATAGCGAACTCGTTGAGCACTTCTGGCAATCATTCGCCGCCAACGCCCTGGCCAACCTGCACGTGGTCCTGCACCACGGGCGCAACAGTCACCACATCGCCGAGGCCGCCTTCAAGGCGTGCGGTCGGGCGATCCGCGAGGCGGCCGAGGCCGACCCCCGCATGCAAGGCCAGCCGCCCAGCACCAAAGGCGTGCTTTGAACCGTTCGGCCCGCGCGGCGGCGATCTGGCTCATCGCTTCGACGGCACTCGCGGCCGAACCGACTGAGCCAACCAGCGACTCGACCGCCAGCCGGGCGTCGCTTGTTCCGATCGACGCAGGCCTCCGCATCCTGCTCGACGAACAGCCGTTCGCCGAGTATCGATGGCGTGGCGTGAGCCAGCCAGTGATTTGGCCGATCATCGGGCCGTCGGGACTGCCGATGACCCGCAGTTTCCCGCTCGGCCCGCGACAACCGAGCGAAGCCCAAGATCACCCGCATCACAAGTCGCTCTGGTTCGCCCACGGTGATATCAACGGGCACGACTTCTGGCACACGAACCTCGTTGCCAAGCCCAACGGCCCACGCATCGTGCAGCGTGAGCTATCTGAACAGACCACTACTGGCGACCGCGCGGTGATCAGAACCGCCAACGATTGGCTCGTTGGTGAATCGAAAGTCTTCTCCGACCGACGCACCCTCCGCTTCGGCTCCTTGCCACCGAGCAGCAGGCTGCCGGCGGCACGCTACATCGACTGCTCCATCGAGCTGACCGCCTCGGAGGGGCCGATCACTTTCGGTGACACCAAGGAAGGCACGTTCGCCGTTCGCGTCCCAGGACCGATGAAGGTCGATGCGGGGCAGGGCGGGGCGATCTGGAACGACTCGTGGCAAACCAACGGCGAGGCATGGGGCCAGCCCGCCAAGTGGGTCGCGTACAGCGGCCCGCTGGAACCCGCCTCCCGTAGCGATGGCACACCCCGATCGGGCGGGATCGTCATGATGAGCCACCCGAGCAATCCGAAGCCGCGATGTCGCTGGCATGTCCGCGGATACGGCCTGTTCGCCGCCAATCCGTTCGGCGAGCAAGACTTCCCGGGTAAAAACGCGGGTCAGGGGGCTGTAACGGTCCCGGCGGGCGAGTCGCTGACGCTCCGATACGCGGCCGTGTTTTACGCCGGCATCGCGGGGCCAACCGACGCCGAGGGTTGGTACAATACGCTCTTCGGCTCCTAGCCAGGCACTCATCAACGCCCACGAGGGCAGGCTGAAACCGCCCCTTTTCAGAACCACCAGCGAATCCACCATGCCTCTGAACCGCCGTGATTTCATCTCGGGCGCCGCCGCTGTCGGGGCGTCTCTCGTGGGAACTTCGAGCCTCGCCGCCGCGAGCGGGGCGAGCGAGATCCGGGTCGGCGTCATCGGCATCCGCAGCCGCGGACGCCAGCACATCGAAGGCTTGGGCAAGCAGGTGGCTGCCCTCTGCGATTGCGATACCGAGGTGCTCGATCGCGTCACCGCCGAATACAGTAACAAGCTGGGGATCACCTACGAGAAGTTCACCGACTACCGCGAGCTTCTGAAGCGAGACGATATCGACGCGATCTCGATCGCCACGCCGAACCACACGCATTGCTCGATCGCGATCGACGCGATGAACGCCGGCAAGCACGTCTATGTCGAGAAGCCGGTGTCGCACAGCTTGTGGGAGAGCCGCCAACTCGTCTCGGCCGCCCGCAAGACCGGCAAGATGGTGCAGTGCGGCACGCAATCGCGATCCAACCCCAAGATGAAGGAAGCGGTCGATTGGGTCCGCGGCGGTGCGTTGGGCAAGGTTCAGTACGCCATCGGCACCTGCTACAAGCCTCGCAAGCCGATCGGCCAACTCGCCGAGCCGATGACGATCCCCGCGTCGGTCGACTACGACCTGTGGTGCGGCCCCGCGCCGAAGAAAAACCTGTACCGCCCCAACTTCCACTACGACTGGCACTGGGACTACACGACCGGCAACGGCGACTTCGGCAACCAGGGCATCCACCAAGCCGACATCGCCCGCTGGTTCCTCGGCGAGAGCGGCCTGCCGCCGCGGGCGCTGAGCGTGGGCGGCCGCCTCGGCTACGACGACGCCGCCGACACGCCCAACACGCAGGTCGCCTTACTCGATTACGATTCGGCCCCGCTGATCTTCGAGACCCGCGGTCTGCCCCGCAGCAAATCGGCCCAGCGCAATTGGGGACGGGAGATGCCCAGCTACCGCGGCTCCGGCGTGGGGGCGATCATCCAATGCGAGGGCGGCCATATCCTGGCCCCCAGCTATTACGCGGCTTACGCGTTCGACCGCTCCGGCAAGCGGATCAAGAGCTGGCAGATGGATAACAATAGCTACGTCGGCCTCACGCAGGCGCACCATAAGAACTGGCTCGAAGCGATCGCCGCCAACGACCGATCGGTCCTCAACGCCGAGATCCAAGAGGGGCATGTCTCAACCGGCCTGTGTCATCTGGGCGGCGTATCGCATCGTGTTGGCGAGCCAACCCTCGCCGACAACATCGCCCGCCAGCACGCGAGCAACCCGCTGCTCAGCGCCTCGCTGGATCGCATGTTCGGCCACCTCCGAGCCAACGATGTCGCGATCGACACGCTCGACGAGGCCGTCACCGCGGGGGCGTTACTCCAGATCGATCCGCAGACCGAGCGTTTCACCGGCAACGACAAGGCAAACCAGCTCTTCGGCCGCACCGAGCAGCGCGCGCCGTTTGCTGTGCCCGACTTGGGTGCTTAATCGGGGAGACTGATCGGGGAGCCCGCTTTTTGCGTAACTTTCGGGTTTTCACCGATACCCACCCCGCCGCAGCGGGTTCCTTAGTGTATCGCCGCTAACATAAGTGGTGATCCGAGGGGCAATCCGGAACAAGCAATCAGGCGGAGGCAGCTATGTCGGAGGGAATCGGTGCGCGATGGGTGGGCGCAGGAATCTTGGCGGTGCTTTGCCCGCAAGCTTCTCTTGGGGTCGGCCCGGGGGTCCCGTCGCTGGAGAGCTCAGCGGCCGACTACGTCGACTACTCGGTCGACTCCCTGCCGAGCCACTTTACGACCGCCCAGCTCAACGGCGTCTTCGATAACACGCCGGTCGATAACCCGATCACCAACGCCGGTGCCGAGTTGGGCCGCGTCCTCTTCTACGACGCCCGCCTGAGCCACAACAACGGTACGGCGTGCGCCAGTTGCCACACGCAAGAGACCGGCTTTGCCGACCCGGCGCAGTTCAGCGAGGGCTTCGAGGGCGGCCTGACGGGGCGGCACTCGATGGGCCTCTCCAACGCGCGCTGGTACGCCGGCGGGCGGTTCTTTTGGGACGAACGGGCCGCGACGCTCGAGGATCAAGTCCTCGGCCCGATCCAAGACGCGGTCGAGATGGGATCGGACCTCACGCAGCTTGTTGCCGAGCTCAATGACACCGAGTTCTACCCGACCCTCTTCCAAAGGGCGTTCGGCGATAGCGAGGTCACCAGCGATCGGATGAGCAAGGCGCTCGCCCAGTTCGTGCGGTCGATGGCCAGCTACCAAGCCCCGTTCGACCAAGCGATCCAAGCCGGGTCTTCGGCCGCGCCGAACTTCGCCGCGGTCGATTCGATCGAAGACCCGGCGGCCGCCTCGGCCGGGCACACGCTCTTCAACAATCGGTGTGCGGGCTGCCATCGCACCGACGCTCAAGTCGCCGACAACACGCACAACATCGGGCTCGACGCCACCAACACCGACGAAGGAGCAGGTGATGGGGAGTTCAAGGTGCCCTCCCTGAGAAACATCGCTCGGCGGGGGCGGTTCATGCACGACGGGCGTTTCCAGTCGCTCGAAGAGGTCATCGAGTTCTACTCGTCCGGCATCGAGAACAACCCGGACCTCTCACGCGGAGCCACCGCCGGCGGCTTCGGCTTCACCGAAACGCAGAAGGCAAACCTGCTCGCCTTCCTCGAAACCCTCACGGACGAAGAGTTCCTCATGTCGGAGCTCTTCTCGAACCCGCTGGTCGCGCTCGCCGGCGACTACGACGGCAGCGGTGTGGTCGATGCCGCCGATCGAGACGCCTGGATGGCCGCCTTCGGACTCACCGACGCCGACGTGAGCGGCCCCCTGGCCGCCGACGGCAACGGCGATGGCGTCGTCGATGCGGCCGACTACACCGTCTGGCGAGACAACCTCGGCGCCCGTTGGGACGATGCGATGACGGTCCTGGCCCAGGCGGTGCCCGAGCCCTCGACGTGGCTGCTGCTCACGATGGCCGCCGGGCTGATGATCTCACCGCGACGAACCTAACGCCCGCTGACCGCTTGGCGCAGGGTTTCTGGCTTGAACGGCTTGGAGACGAAATGGTCGCAGCCGGCGTCCTTGCTGAGCTGCCGCGACTCCTCATCGCAGCTCCCCGACAGGGCGATGATCCGACCCTCGTAACCCGCATAACGCAACCGCTTGGCGGTCATGTGCCCGTCGAGCCGCGGCATCCGGATATCCACGAAGACCGCATTGATCGGCGGGGCGTAAGCGGCTTGCCGTATCGAGGCCTCGATCACTTTGATCGCATCGATCCCGTCGTCGCACACCTCCACATCCGCCCCGAGCTGGCCCAGGTGATAGCTCACGAGCCTCTGGACCGCCGGATCGTCGTCGACGACGAGGATCCGCTTGTCGGCCAGATCGGGACGCTGAGCGTTGACCGGCGGAAGGGGGTGGTTCTTGGTCATGGCGGATCGCGGCAGCCGGGGGGGCGTGGACGTGGCGACGGCGCACCGTCCTTGAAACCTAGCTCAGCCCGATCGCCAGAACGGTTCGGTTGTCCGCGACCTGACACCCCCTCGGCCACTGCGGCGAACCGCCCACCCGGCACCGCGATAGCGACCACGCGGGCGGGTCCACCACAGCGGAGACTCCTGCCGTCACCGACAGGAAGCCTTACTCCCCAAACTCCTCGACATAGTCGGCGATCGCCGCTTCGACGACCTTCAGCGCGTGCTCGCGACCGTAGACGCCATCGATCTTGATCGGCGCCGCCTCGGCGGGGGTCAGCGACTTGTAGATGCTGAAGTAATGCCGCAGGCGATCGACCATGACCGTCGGGAGCTCGCTGAGGTCGTTCACGCCGCTCCACATGGCGTCGTTCTCCAAGACCGCGATGATCTTGTCGTCCGCCTCGCCGTTGTCGAGCATCGGTAAGCCGCCAACGACCCGCGCGTTGACGATGGTCTCCGGGTTGGTGATCGGCCGCTCGCTGATGACACAGATATCGAGCGGGTCGCCATCGCCGGCGGCCGCCTCGGGCATCATCGCCTTGACTCGTTTGCCGCAGAACGTCCGCGGGATAAAGCCATACAACGACGGCGCGAACGCCGACGTGCGGTTCGGGCGATCGACCCGCAGGTAGCCGGTCTTTTTATCCAGTTCGTACTTCACCCGGTCGAACGGGGTCAGTTCGATATACGCGTGGACGATCTCCGGCGGCTTCGGCCCCAGGTCGAGCCCGTGCCACGGGTGCGGACGCCAACGAAAAAACGGCTGCGGGAAGCTCATGCGGGAGCGCTCGACGATCGTCTGACGCGGTCAGCGAATGACTCTGGCAGACAGCGGCTGGCCGCTGATCGCTGCATGCCCTTCCTTGGAACACTCAAGCGATCAGTTGACCTGATCTTCCTCGTTGACGTAAGTCTCGAGGAAGCGGGTCAGCTTGTGGAAATCGCTCTCCTGCTCGATGTAGCGGACAACCGTGACCAGCGTCTCGGGATCGACCAGGTTCTCGAACGGGACATACTCGAGCTGCAGTTGGCCGGAGCAAGAGACCATCACGCCGTTGAGCTTGTTCTCAACGAGCGCCCGGTAAGCACCGACACCCAACTGGCTGCCGAGCATCACGTCGAACGCGTGCGGCTGCGTGCAGCGAGCCTCGTAGCCGAGCTGCACCGGCTTCACCTGACGCGTCTTCCCGCCGTGCTGGCGAGCGTATTCCTTCTCGATCAGGTCGGCGAACATCGTGTAGAGGCTGATGTCGCTGATCTTGATGTGCCCGTGGTCGTCGCGCGGCACGCCTTCCAGGTGCTTGTAGGGAAGCAGCTCGGCAAGGCCTTCGGCGATAACTATAATGCCGTACTCTTTGCCCTCACGCTCACGGGTGGTCATCGTCAGCACGATGCGGCTGATGACCTCCTCCAAGTGCATCACCTCGCGGGTGTGCGTCTCGCCGGTGGAGGGGTCGGTGAACTCTTCGGTCGTGCGGTACTTGCCGGCGATGTCCTCGACGCTGATGACGAGGCTCGCCTCGCCGGCGATCGCCACGCCGTACGCGAGCCAGCCCGCCGAGCGGCCCATCGATTCGACCAGGAAGTAGTTCCGGTTGGCTTCGGAGTCGGCCAGCAGGTTCCGCACCTCGTGGGCGAGGAAGTCGACCGCTGTGAAGTAACCGAACGTGAAGTCGATGCCGCGGTAGTCGTTATCGATCGTCTTCGGCAGGTGCACGACCGGCAGCTTGGGTGAGCCCTCTGGCAGGCGGTCCTGGTACATCTTGAACTTGTTGGCCGTCTTCAGCGTGTCGTCGCCGCCGATGGAGATCAACGCGTCCACGCCGATCGACGTGAGAGCTTCGTAGACGTTCTTGAGCGGGGCCGACCGCTCCGGGTCTTCCAGGTGCGACGGGTGCGAGACCAGTTTGCCCGGGTTCGCCCGCGCGGTGCCGATCATGATGCCCTGCTTGCTGCGGGTGCGGCTGAGCATCTTGTGATCGATCATCACGTAGTCGCTGCCCTCGACCAACGGCTTCGACGCGTCGAAGTCGATCAGGTTCGAGTAGCCGTGCTTCACGCCGACGACTTCCACGCCGTTGCGGAGGAACGAGACGGCCGCCGCCGAGATCACCGCGTTGGCCGCCGGGGCCGGGCCACCGGCGAAGAGGATCGCCACCCGCTTGAACGGGGATTCGTGCTTTTCGGGGCGGGCAAGGCTGCTATCGGACATGGCTCGAAACGACGGTGGGCTGGGGGGGAAGGGGGTGGCGAGTAACCGACTCGTGAGCCCAGAGTCTACTCGCCCCCAGCCGACACGTTTAGGGGCTACGCAGCCGCGGCAGCCCGCCGACGACGGATCAAGCGGCTTGCAACCCTGGCGCTCAGTAGGGTCGCTTCTACGCACTTGGCGGTGACATTGGAAACTGCGACGAAAAGACGACGCGGCTTCTGTCAAGCCAACGGTGCCATTCGTTGCAGCACTTGCTCACGGATCGTTGGCGCGGTCAGCTTCTTGGACGATCTGCCGCCCCCTAAGCCCCCAGTCCGTTTCCATGGCAATGAAGAAAGCTAAGAAGCATCGCAAGGGCAAGCCAGAGAGCCAGCAGAGTTCCGCAACAACAGCAAGTCTACACACACCAGAGCATCTACTAAGCACGGTCGATGCGCTTCTCGACCGTCTAAAGAGAGGTGTCACCTGGGTAGTGGTTACTTTGATTGTACTTCTAATCTCGCGTGGGAAACTTCTTGCGATCAATCTGGAACCCGAGCAACAATCGTTGGCCGGCTGCCTGCTTGGCGGCGGCTGCCTGTTGCTAGCAGGCGATGTTCTAAGGCGGTTGGCGGCCTGTGCTAAGCCGCTAGATGCCGAGCGGTTTCGCGAGTTCTACTCGAAGCTCTCACTTCACACTTGGCACGCGAACCCGTTTTTATCCGATAGCATGCGGATGGGCAGTTGGTTGATTCCAGCAGGCCAGCCAATCTACACCTTGTATCTTGGGGCCTTGCTACTCCTGCCCGTATTCATTGCCGAGAGAAACGGCTATGAGATTCCGGTCCTGAGTTGCCAGGCTATCTGCGGGGCTTTCTATATGCGGGAACGCGTCGGTATTGCTCAGTCACTTATCGAGAAAGTGAATGAACACGAAGTCGACCAGCCCGATCAGCTCAATGGTTGGGTACGATTGGTCTGGTATATCGTTCCACCGCTCGTGATCATCGCAATTATCTGCCTGACACTCGATCTAGACGGAGCCCCTAACGAGAACAATCCGGCCGGAAAGGTTACCCCGAACAGCCTGCCAAAGACATCGCCCCTGCTACAACTCGATTGACGGGCTTGATCCCAGGAGAGCCGCCGGATCATGAGCTAGACCTTCTCGCTTCTGACTAAGTTCCGGAAAGTCGAATACGCCGGGAAGTCCTTGCCTCGCATTCTTCGTTGCTCCACAAGTTATACCGAGCACCGCCTTTCTGGAGACTCTACGGTTCCCTCAACTACACGAGGACGCATCGGACCTGAGCGGACTGCTTTGCCTTCGAACTCCAGCTACTTATCGCCCGTAAACGTCCGCTCGACCCATGTTGTGTCAATCTGAGCCTCGCTGAACGCGGTGTGCTTCAGGATCTCTTGGTGCAGCGGGATCGTGGTCTTGATCCCGTCGACCTTCAGCTCGCGCAGCGCCCGCAGCATGCAGGCGATCGCCTCTTCGCGGGTCGGCTGGTGCACCAGCAGCTTGCCGATCATCGAGTCGTAGTACGGCGGCACGCTGTAGCCGGAGTGCGTGTGCGACTCGAACCGCACGCCGAAACCGCCGGGCACGACCAGCCGGTCGATCTTGCCGGGCGACGGCTGGAAGTTCCTGGCCGGGTCCTCCGCGTTGATGCGGCACTCGATCGCGTGGCCGTTGCGTGGGATGTCGTCCTGCGTGAGCCACAGCTTCTCGCCGCTGCCGATGCGGAGCTGGGCCTTGATGAGGTCGACGCCGCTGATCAGCTCGCTCACCGGGTGCTCGACCTGGATCCGCGCGTTGACCTCGATGAAGTAGTAGTTGTTGTCCTTGTCGACGATGAACTCGACGGTCGCCGCGTTGTGGTAGTCGCTGGCCAGGATCATCTGGACGGCCGATTGGCACATCGCCAGCCGGGTCTCTTCGGTGATGTTCGGGCTCGGCGATTCTTCGATCAGCTTCTGGTGCCGGCGTTGAGTCGAGCAGTCGCGTTCCCACAGGTGGACCGCGTTGCCGTGCTTGTCGGCGAGGACCTGCACCTCGACGTGCCGCGGGTGCTCGATGTACTTCTCGAGGTAGACCGCGCCGTTGCCGAAGGCGGCCTCGGCCTCTTGGGTCGCTTGCTGCAACGCCGACTTGAGGCTCAGCTCGTTCGAGGCGACCCGCATGCCGCGGCCGCCGCCGCCGGCGGTCGCCTTGATCAGCACGGGGTAACCGACCTCGTTGGCGAACTTAACCGCCTCGGACTCTTCGGTGATGCACCCCTCGCTGCCGGGCACGACCGGCACGCCGGCCGAGCGGGCGATGCTGCGGGCCGTGTTCTTATCGCCCAGTTGGGCCATCGCCTCGGGCGAGGGGCCGATGAAGTCGATCTGGCAGTTGCGGCAGATCTCGTTGAAGTGGGCATTCTCGCTCAGGAAGCCGTAGCCCGGGTGGATCGCCTCGACGTCACCGACCTCGGCTGCGGCGATCACGTTGGCGATCTTCAGGTAGCTGTCGGCCGCCTTCGCCGGGCCGATGCAGTAAGCCTCGTCGGCCAGGTCGAGGTAGTTCGCGCCGCGATCGCCCTCGCTGAACACAGCGACGCTCTCGATGCCGAGCTCACGGCAAGCACGAATCACTCGCAGCGCGATCTCGCCGCGGTTGGCGATCAGAATCCGTCGGTACATCTCAACAGCCCAGGATGGGTCAGCGGCTGGCTGACAAGCGGGGAACCACAAGCCGCGATCGGCAGCGGCGAGGGGGACGGGTCTACTCGAGGCTGAACAGCGGCTGGCCGTACTCGACCGCCGCCCCATTCTCGACCAGGATCGCGGCGATCTTGCCGCTGGTCTCGGCCGGGATCTCGTTGAAGACTTTCATCGCCTCGACGATGCAGATGGTTGTATCGGCACCGACCTGATCGCCCACCTTCACGAAGGGTGCCGATTCGGGGCTGCTCGAAAGGTAGAACGTCCCGACCATCGGGCTATTGATCGTCTTACCGGCGGCGGGAGCCGAGGCGGCCGCTTCAGGCGTCGCCGGGGCCGCAGCGGCCGGCGCGGGGGCAGCCGCCGGGGCCGGGGCGGCCGCGGGAACGGTGCTCACATAGGTCGGCTCACCCCCTCGGCGGAGCCTGACGCGCTGCTCGCCCTGCCGGAGGTCGATCTCCGAGAGCTCGTGCTCGTTCATGAGCGAGACCAGCTTTTTGACGCGGGAAACGTCAAAAACGTCGGCCGCGGGGTCGTTCTTCTTCGTTTCGTCTGCCACGGCCGAAGCCTCGTCTACTGCGTGAAGGATATCGAGCTAAGCAGTTTAGCCGCCCGAGAAGGGGTGGGCCAGTCCGTCGAAAGCCCGGCAACTAATCCACCAGTCTTGTTGACGTCGGCATAGCGGGCTTCTAGTCTCGTAGGTATGCGGCGTTATGTGGCCAAAAGCACGTCTTACCTCCTGGCGGCGGCGTATCTGACGCTCGCCGTGATGGGGCATGCCTGGCACGACCATGGCTCTTGCTCAACGGGCCCGTGCTCAGACGGTGCCTGTGCCGACGCCGCGTGCGGCACCGAAGCCGCCACGGCGTGTGACTGCGATCTCCACCTGCTCCTCGCCGAGCGGGCCGGAAGCCAGCCAACCCCGCTGGCAAGCGAAGGGTTCTCTTCGCAGAAAGCCCTCGGGCACCCGCACGACTGCTTGGCTTGCGAAGCCCTGAAGCACCTCAAGGTCGGTTACTGCGTCCTACCGACCTTCGGCTTCGCCGAGACCGCCGCCCAGACGGCAAGCCAACCGGCCGACGCCGCCATTCTCGAGGCGTGGCCCCTCGTCCATGGGCCAAGAGGACCCCCCCAGCGCGGGTAAAGCTCCCTCGGACCTCGGCGACGGCATCGATTCCAAACGATGTTGCGCTAGGCGTTCTGCCTCTCTAATTTGATCGCGTCGAACGTCCCTGCAGTTGCTGGGACGAGCGATCATGCCTCTGGACCTCCCATGCGTCGTTCCGCCTTTACGTTGGTGGAGCTGCTGGTGGTGATTGCCATCATCGGCGTGCTCGTTGCTCTGCTCTTGCCCGCGGTCCAGGCCGCTCGGGCAACCGCTCGGCGTACGCAGTGCTCCAACAACATGCGGCAGATCGGCTTGGCGATCCACATGTTCGCCGGCGTGAACCGGGGGCGGTTTCCGCTCCTCGCCCACGACGGCGTCGAGATAGAAGAGGCCTGGACCGCTCAGCTCAAGCCGTTCTTGGAGAACGTCGAGGGGATGCGGCTGTGCCCCGAAGACCGCACACGTATCGAGCGTGCCTCGATACGTGAAACGAGCTACGTCTTCAACGGGTACCTCCGCGATATCTCCAAAGAAGAAAAGCGTGACATGCGTGAATTGTATATCGGGACGAAGGCCGATGGGACCGAGGATAATTTCGTCTCGGACCTGTACGACCTCGCTGAGACGCACGGCACCATCATGCTTGTCGAGGCGGGCCCGCTGTTCGAGATAACGCTGCAGGACCACGTCGATTCGTGGAAGTGGTTCACGGAAGACTTCGAGCCGGCCTCAAGGGCATGGGGGCGGATCGAGCAAGAGATCGCGGTACGCCGCCATGGCGGCAACGTCGCGAACTACCTCTACGCCGACGGGCACGTGGTGCCGATCGACGATTCTCAAGTACGAGAATGGGTCGATGAAGACTTCAACTTTATGCGACCTCCGCAACGCTAGACGCCTCGCCCGGGCGACCGGGTGATCGCCGAGCATGCCGGAGGGATAACGCGATGACCGGTGACCAGCCTATGGCTGCGCCAGCAACGCGACTTCTCTGCTCGCTACTTGATAAACAACACTAATAACAACACGACGAGACCGAAACGATGTTCCTTTCGACCCATAAACTATCGGTTGCCCTCCTCCTCGCCGCGATGGCTGCGCCGTTCAGCGCTAGAGCCGACGAAGAGGAAGAGCACTTTGATATCTACCTCGCCCGACCGACCGTCGGCACCCAAACCGTCTTCGGCGGTGTTGCAGAAGGGGGTACCACCTCGCCGGAGGTTGGCCTCCGTGTCTTCGAAGCGATCTTCGCCCTGGACGACCTCAACGGCATCTTCTTCGGCGAAGAGCCCGGCTTCAACAACCCGGGAACCACCGGCATCCAAGGCCCCGGCGCGATGGCCCTCACCCCGGGCGACACGTTCTCCGTTGCCGAAGTCCCCGTGACACTCGGCGACGTGATGGCCGACCTGCTCTTCTGGGACGGCACCGGCATGCCCAACTTCCAGGCCGCTGCTGCCGGCGTTGATTTCCAGGTCGATACGGCCGGCCTGCCCGGTGCCGCGGCGGACGGCTCTTTCGACGACCACCCGGTCCTGCTGCTGGTCGATGGCGACACGACCAACGCGACCACGCCGCCCGAAGGCGTTTACGTCGCGTCGTTCACCGCTTCGATCGATGGCCTCGACCCGACCGACCCACTCCTGCTGGTCATCGGCACGAGCGAAGCGATCGAGCCCGCGGTTGAGACGGCAATCGAGTTCGTCGAAGCCAGCCTCGTCCCCGAGCCGAGCTCGGCGGCCCTGCTGCTGGCTATCGTCGCCGGCGCGGCAATGCGTCGCCGCACCGCCTGACGTTCTTAGAGGCAATCGGGGGTGGCCGGCGGTCCTCGCCGTCCGGCCACCCCTTTTTCTGAACCACCCAACCCCGCGTGTCTCAGGCGAGAACATGAATCCCTTCCAACGCCTCAGTGTCGTGGCATGCCTTTGCCTGCCAGCGATCGCAGCCGGCCAGCACGCCGACGTTCAATTGCAAGTCGTCGACGGGCAAATCGTCACGGGTGTGGCGGAAGTCAACGAGATTGATGAGACCACGGTCTCGCTGAGCCTCGGCGAGCGGGTCTATGCGACCTCGCTCCAGTCGAACTTCCGCACCAACAACCCGGGCTTCAACTCGACGTCGGCCGACAACCCGCTGTTGCCCGCGGGGGTCGATGCCTTCGCAGGCGGCACCGAGATCGCTTTCGACCTGATGCCGGTCTATCACGAAGAGCAGGTCGCACCGCTCTTCTACTGGGACGCCCTCACCACCGAGGTCGATTTTGTTCTTCCCCCGGCCGGCGTTATCTGGAACCTCTTCGACAACACGGGCACACGACACACCGCCAACCCGGGCATCGACCCGACGCCGGGCGGCCCGATCGGCACGACCGCGTCGTCGGGGACGCTGCACCAGCACCGCAACCTCTCGGTCGACGACGGCGACGGCAACTTCCAGACCCGTCCGGACGAGGGCATCTACCTCGCCTCGCTGCGTCTCCGCGCGGAGGGGCTTGAAAGCTCCGACCCGATCTTCTTCGTCCACCGCAGTCGCAATATCTCTGACACCTTGCTCAACCAGGCCGCCGCGTGGGTCGAGACCAACTACGACTCGCTCATCGGCCTCCTGCCGGGCGACTTCAACGACGATGGCATGGTTGACGCCGCCGACTACACCGTCTGGCGCGACGGCCTAGGCACCACCTACGAGCCCGAAGACTACGACACCTGGGCCAACAACTACGGAGCGACCAACGCCACGCCACCCGCCGCCGCCTCGATCCCCGAGCCCAAGTCCTTAATCATGCTGCTCGCCATGAGCAGCCTGCTGGGTTTCAAGCGATCAGCCCGCGAGGTGTAATCCCGTTGCCACAAGCTACCGAATTATTTTTTTTGCTGTGGCGACCAAGCAGCCAAACGTAAGCTAGCTTTTTCTACAGAGAGTCATAACGCCGCGCCCCTAATCTGTTTGTACCCCACAGTGCTCCTACGGGCCGGCCGCCGCAATTCTGATTGATTGCCGCTCTCACACTCTTCATTTGCGACAAAGGCACCGCCTTAGAACGGTGGTTTTCCACGTCGCTCGGGCAGCCCCTCTACGTGATTTGCGTCGTAGGCTTGCCGACGACGGCACGCTTCTTTTCTAGCTAGAGGTGACCAACAGATGACGAAAACTCCTGATTCCGCCGTCGTATCACCGACTAATCCTCAACCCCGAGAGAAGCATCAACCCCGCCGGCGACCGGTCGAGGGACGCGTGCTTTGGGTCGATGACGACCCCAATATCACCGCCGCCTTGTCCCGACGTTTCCGCCGACGTGGCATTCAAGTGCTACCCGCATCCGACGGCATGCAAGGTTATTGGCTCGCGGTCACTCGCAAGCCGGATGTCATCGTTACCGACCTACGCATGCCGCGGTGGGAAGGACGCGACATGTTGGAATGCCTCACCACCAACGAAGTCACCAACAACACCCCCATTGTGGTTCTCAGCGGCTACGTCACACCGGACGAACGCCGCCAACTAGAACGGATCGGAGTTTCCGCCGTCCTCGACAAGCCGGCCAGCTGGCGCACGCTATTGAAGACGATTCGCTCGCTGCTCCGGAAACCATAGCGGGGCCGCACAGCCCACCCATGAACAAGACCGCAGCTACCTCACAATCGAATCTTTATGGCCGCCACTGTTATTAATCCGTCTGCCGAAGCAGACCTCGAAGAGCTCAAAGCGGCCCTCCTGCAATTCGAAGCGGTCGAGCCGGCAGCGACATCCAAGCCCAGCGGGATTGACTGGCGTCAAGTCGTCGATACGTCAAACGACGCCTTCCTCTCGGTGGACACCAGGGGAGTCTTGCTTGAATGGAACGCTAAGGCCGAGGGCCTCTTCGGCTGGAGGCGGGAAGAGATCATCGGAAAGACCCTCGAACAGACGATCTTGCCTCCCGACCCTTCCGCGGGGCTGCCAGGCGGGCTCAGGCTGCTGGCGGTTGATCCGGAGCGGGGGAAGCGTCTTGAGGTGACGGCTCGGCATCGGGAAGGGAGCGACCTGCCGGCGGAGGTGTCGGTAGCGGCCATGCGGGACGGCGCTTCGTTCGTGTTCAACGCCTTTGTGCATGACATCTCGTCGCGCCGTGAACTGCAGGCCCAACTTGCGCACGCCCAGAAGTTGGAATCAATAGGCCAACTCTCAGCGGGGATCGCCCACGAGATCAATACCCCAACGCAGTATGTCGGTGACAACACCCGCTTTGTCCAAGAAGCCGTCGAAGACCTCATCAGCGTCCTCGGGGCGTTCGAAGGGCTCGCCGAGGCGGTCCGGAGTGGGGCCGACCCCAAGCCCGCCCTCGCCGCGGCCGACAAAGCGGCCGACGACGCGGACCTGGACTACCTAAAGGGTGAGCTCGGCTTGGCGATTGATCAATCGCTAGAAGGCGTTGAACGCGTCGCCACAATCGTCCGCGCGATGAAGGAATTCTCGCACCCCGGCAGCTCCGCTAAAACGCCGCTCGATTTAGCAGCCGCGATCAGCAACACGATCACTGTTGCGACCAACGAATGGAAGTATTTCGCGACGATCGAAACCGACTTCGACGCCTCGCTTCCTTCGGTTCCCTGCCTGCCGGGGGATTTCAACCAAGTGATCCTGAACCTGATCGTCAACGGCGCCCACGCCATCCGCGAGGTCGTCGGCGATACCGGAGAGAAGGGCGTCATCGCGGTTGCGACCCGCCTCGACGGCGGAGAGGCCGTCTTGACGATCACCGATACAGGTTGCGGTATCCCCGAAGAGATCGTGGGCAAGGTCTTCGACCCTTTCTTCACCACCAAAGAAGTGGGCGTCGGAACGGGGCAAGGACTGGCCATTGCCCGCAACGTGATCGTCGACAAGCACGGGGGATCAATCGACGTACAAACCGCCCCGGGTGAGGGCGCGACATTTACGATTCGCCTCCCGTTGAATTCACCATAACAGGATTAGTCGCAGGCTTGCGTCTTTTGCTACCCACTTCGGAACCCCGACCCCCTTGCGGTCTCTTATGCCCTCACTCCTTTTTGTTGACGACGAGCCGAATGTCCTTTCAGGGCTGCGTCGGATGCTACGCTCGCAACGAGGTGAGTGGGAGATGGCGTTCTGCGAGAGCGGCCCAGCGGCCATCGAATGGCTCTCGAAACACCACGCCGACGCGATCGTCTCCGACATGCGGATGCCGGGCATGGACGGCGCCGAGTTGCTCTCGCGTGTGCGAGACACCTACCCGGATACGGTCCGCATCGTGCTTTCGGGGCACTCGGACCAAGAGATGACTCTGCGGTCCATCGGCCCGGCTCACCAGTACCTATCGAAACCGTGCGACCCCGAGCAGCTGAAAGCAACCATCGCGTCGACACTCGACCTACACCGCCGCATCTGCGCCGACGGAGTCCGCCGTGCGGTCGAGTCGATCGACGCCTTGCCAACCCTGCCAGACATCTACGTCAAGCTCGTGGCCGAGATGGCCGACCCCTCGGCCACGATAGAAGCCGCCGGCCGGATCATCTCGGAAGACCTTGGCATGTCGGCCAAGGTCTTGCAGCTGGTCAACTCATCCTTCTTCGGGCTCCCGGTCCGTGTCTCGGACGTGCCCCATGCTGTCGCCCTGCTGGGCCTTGGGGTGATCCGGCCGTTGGTCTTATCGACAGGCGTTCTAGGGCAATTCGAGCAACGCGAGTTGGGGGGCCTCTCCCTCGGCAAACTGACAACCCACTCGACCGGTGTCGCGGTGCTCGCTCGCAAGCTCGCTGAGGAAGAATCGCCGCACCTCTCGGCTGAGGCGCTCAGCGATGTCTTCTTGGCCGGCCTGATGCATGACATCGGGCGGCTCGTGCTGGCCGGCGCCCGCCCCGGTGACTACTCCGAGATCGTCCGCGAGGCATCGCACGATCAAACGCTTGTCGTCGGCCTGGAACGCGACTCCTTCGGGGCGACCCACGCCGAGGTCGGCGGTTTCCTGCTGCAGCTCTGGGGCTTGCCGAGCGAGATTGTCGAAGCGGTTGCCTTGCACCACACACCGGCCGACTCGCCGAGCGAAGTCTTCAATCCACTCGGTGCGGTCCACGCGGGCGAAGCACTCGTCGACGGAGAAGTCGACCTCGACGAGGCCTACCTCCTGCGTCTGGGGCTTCAAGAAGCTCCCGAGCGGTGGGCGCAAACGACGACGCTCGCCAAAGCGTGAACACCATACGATCCCTATTGAGGCTAGCAAACCAATGAAGCCAAGCGAACGGGTACTGCTCGTCGATGACGATCCCAACATCTTAAGAGCTTACGAGCGGCGGCTGCGCAGAAGGTTTGATATCGAAACCGCGATGTGCAGCGAGGAGGGGGTCACCGCGGTGAACTTCCTCGGTCCCTTTGCCGTGATCGTCTCGGACATGGCGATGCCGCGCGAGAACGGGGCCGAGTTCCTCGAACGCATGCTCGATGTCTCGCCGGACAGCGTGCGGATCATGCTGACGGGCAACGCCGATCAGGCCACCGCGGTGCAGGCCGTGAACCAAGCCCGCGTGTTTCGCTTCTTGAGCAAACCGTGCCAAGCCGACGAACTCGAAGCCGCCATCCAGGCCGGCATCGAAGAGCACCGCCAACGCCGTGCCGAGCGGGAGCTGATGTCGCAGACCGTCCACGGCGTGGTCGCGATGCTGACCCGCGTCCTGTCTCTCACCAGCCCTACGGCGTTTGGCCGGGCGAACCGACTACGCTCCCTAGCGAAAGAGCTAGCCGACGCGGCCGAGATCAACGACGCCTGGGAGCTAGAGATCGCCGCCTCGCTGTCGCAGTTGGGAGCGGTCACTCTCACCGAACCGATCCTCGCCAAGCTCGCAAAAGAACAACCGCTGAGCGAAGCCGAAGCGGCCCTGGTCGCCAAGCAATACGAGACCGCGGCCGAGCTCATCGGCGAGGCGCCGCGGCTTGATAGCATCGCCCGGACGGTCGCTTTGCAATCGGCCGCTGCCTCGCCGACCGATGAAGACTCCGCCGTCGTGATCCGCAACGCGGGATTACTCGGCGTGGCCCTGCGTTTCGATCAACTAACCGGTGAGCAAGAGGCATCGCGTGCCGAAGCATTGCAACAGCTCCTCTCCGACCCCTCCGGACTCGAGGCCGCAGCACTCGATGCCCTGCGTAAAGTCGTTGCTAGACATGACGCGAGGCGGCTAGTCGAGGTCGAGGTCGAAGAACTCACCGAAGCGATGCACTTGATCGCTGACGTGACAACCACCGACGGCATCGTCCTTGTCGCCAAGGGGCACGACGTCACCGTGCAGCTCAGGCAGCGTTTGCAGACGTACGCCTCGTCGCACGAACTCCAACTCCCGATCCGAGTGCTCGCCGCCGCCGACCTGGCGGACCAGATCGAGGCCGCCCGCTCCGTCACGGCCTGAGACCTTGAAACGCCCACCGCTTCCACTCTCACGATTCAACGGAAACCATCATGCCCACCACCGACGTCTTGCTTGTCGACGACGACCCCAACCTGCTCCGGGGAATCTGCCGGTCTTTGCACCAGCAGCCTTTCCGTTTGCTGACCGCCAAATCGGCCGAAGAGGCCGAGGCCATCCTCAAGTCGCACCCAATCAGTGTGATTGTTTGCGATGAGAGGATGCCCGGCCGCAGCGGGACCGAGCTGTGCGGCTGGATTGCCAAGCACTGCCCCGAGGTCGTCCGCATTGTACTGACCGGGCACACAACGCCCGAAACCACGATGCGGGCCATTAACGAGGGCCGAGTCTTCCGATTCTTTAGCAAGCCCTGCAACCCCGCGGACCTCGTGATTGCAATCCGGGATGGTATCGAACTCCACGCAGCCGGGCGTGGATTCGAGATCGATCCATCCACACTCGAAGTCGTGAACTAACCCGAGCCGCTGCCGAGCGATCCTTGATGGCCCTATTGGCGGGTCTTTCTGGTCATTCGCTCTGCTAAAATCGATCGCTCGCCGCCTTCCCGCCAACCTCCAGCGTGACCGGCAGGCAGGTGATGCCATGCGACAGAACGCAAGTCCCCGCCGCGCAAAGGCTTACGGCTAACAACGGCTGAAATCGGGCCGGATCACGCCGACGGCGGTGCGACAGTATCGTGCGACAAAACGATTTGGCCGCGTGTCAGAGGACGCACTCGTCGATCGTCTTGGGCACGTCCGAGAGGAGCTCGTAGCCGGTCTTGGTCACCAGCACATCGTCCTCGATCCGCACGCCTCCCCAGCCGGGCAGGTAGATGCCGGGCTCGACGGTCACCACCATGCCGGGCCGCAGCTCCGTCTGCTGGTTGCGGCCGAGCCGGGGGCCTTCGTGGACCTCCAGGCCGAGCCCATGGCCCAGGCCGTGGCCGAACTCCTTGCCCCAACCGGCCCGCTCGATGACCCGCCGGGCCGCCTTGTCCACCGCCTCGCAAGCGACGCCCGGCCCGATCGCCTCGATGCCGGCGAGCTGGGCTTTGAGCACCGTGTTGTAGACCTTGGTCATCTTCTTGGATGGCCCTTTGTGGAAGACCATCCGCGTGAGGTCGCTGGCGTAGAGCGGCGCGTAGACGCCCCAGTCGATCAGCGTGAAATCATGCTCGCCGACCACCACATCCCGCGGCCGGGCGTGGGGCAGGGCCGCGTGGGGGCCGGCGGCGACGATCGCGTCGAAGCTCAGGCACTTCCCGCCGAACCGCCGGGCCTGGTATTCCAGCTCGCGGGCGATGTCGTTCTCGGTCGCCGACGGGGTCCACGCAGCCCGGACGACGTCGAGGGCTCGTTTGGCCAGCACCGCGGCGTGGCGGATCGCTTCGATCTCGGTCTTGTCCTTGATGACACGGAGCGATTCGACGATGCCGGGCAGCGGCTCGAATGCCACGCCGGGCAGCTCCTCGCCGAGCGAGGTGCTGGTGGCGAAGCTCATCGAATCGGCCTCGAAGCCGAGGCTCTCGACGCCGAGCTTCGTAACGAGGCCCGCCGTCGCCGGCAGCATCCGATCGCCCGGATCGCGGACCAGCAGCTTGAGGCCGGGGCACTCCGCTTCGAGCTGGGTCGTGTAGCGGGGATCGGTGACGAGGACGGCGTCGTCGGCCGTGACCAGCAGGTAACTATCGTCGCCGGTGAAGCCGGTCAGGTAGGTGACATTCGTGAAGCTCGTCACCAGCAGGGCATCCACCTTCTGGCGGCGGATCAGTTGGCGGAGCTTAGTACGACGCTTCTCGTGGAGGGACATCCTGTGCCTTGGCCTGTTGCTTGGCTGCCTGGGAGGGCCTGGCTGGCCCCGTGCTGCTGCCAAGTATCGGCACACCGCGGCGGACGGCAAGCCGCCCGTCCCTTAGCCCCGCCGGCGGCTGGCCCCTACCAAGAGGCCTGCCGCAGCGAGCAACACCGCCGAGGGCTCGGGGATGGCCGACGCGACCAGGGTCGCGAAGCTGCTGGACGAGATCGACCCGCCAAGGGCGCCGCGGAGCAGCACGAAGTCGTTCAGATCGACGCGGGCGTCACGGTTGAGGTCGCCCTTCATCCAGGTATGGATATCGGCTTCGGCGCCGACGTAGCCCCAATTCTCGACGAGCAGGGCTAAGTCGCCGGTCGCCTCGCCATTGACGATGGAGCCTGTGATCGAGCCATCAAGGTCGATGTCACCCACCGCACCGAAGAGGTCGGCCTCGAAGAGATCGTTGAGCTGATCTTGGTAAGTCGAGTACGAAAGGTCGGAAAGCACGGTGTGGCTCCCGAACGCGCCGAGCAAGTCTGCATCATTATTGGCGGGGAAGACCGCGTGTAGCAGGCCGGCCAGCACCCACTCGTCTTGATCGTTCTTCCAGAAGACCGGGCCGCCCGAGTCGCCGCCGGCACCCTGAGCTTCGTCGGGCAATCCACCTTGGTCAAACCGGATCGGAAATCCGACCGTGTCGCCAAGGCCTGGCACCTCAATCAGGATGTTGTCACCACTCCGTTGGATGCCAGCAATAGAGCCTGAACTGGCGCGGAGGTTGGTGCCCCACTGCCAGGTATCCGGGTTGTTCGTATTCCAGCGAAAGCCGCGATAGCTCGAACCCGTAGCGGATGGCAGCGTGTTGCCGGAGCTGTCAAAGAAGTATTGCCCTGTCGCCACGTTCGATTGGTCGGTGATCCGCGGACGCCCTCTTCCGAAAATTTTGAGCTCGTTGAATGCGCCGGTGCGGCTGACCAACTCGTCGGCAATCTGGATCTGGCGGATCGCCGGGTTCAGCTCCTCGGGCGTCATCCCGTTCTCGTCGAGCCCGATGCGGAAGAGGGTGATGTCCGAGGTCGATGTGAGCGTGCCATTCGACTGACGGCGGGCTGAGAAGACGCTCGGATTGGAAAGCCTGACCGTCGTGCCCGGCAAGCTAAAGAATTTGCTGCCGCCGAAATCGACCGAGTTGCTTCCGCCATTGTGCTGAGCGCCGATGACCCAACCGTTGCCCAGGTAGGTCGCGGCGCGATTCTCGGCCAGATTCGCCCAGCCCGGGTCGTCTGCCGGGGCAGCTGTGTTGATCAGCGAGGGCGTGCCAGGGCCGTCCCATGTTTTGACGATCAAGGCCCTCGCTGGCGTGGTGGCCATCAGGGCAAAACAAGCAGCCGCCAACGCTAGCGTTCGGTGATTCGCAGCCGCCAACGCTAGCGTTCGGTGATTCATTGGGCCTGACAACAAACTCTCCCCTCGCTGGTTCCGTAGCCGCCTCGGCAGAAAAGCCTCGCCGGCGGAGTCCCGCGGCGTGTGTCCTCATTCTAGACGGATCGCTGCCTGCTTGTGAAACGAATTGCTCTACGCAAACCCTTTCGTGTAAGCCGTTTAACGCTATTGCACGGGAATAATCGGCCCATCCCGGACGCCCCCACCGCTCAGATAGGGCGGAACCTCCGATGGCACGAGCTATCGCAGCAGGTGACTCCAGCAGCTATTGCGATTGGAAAGCCTCAAACGATTGTGCCGGAAGCGCCGATGAGTCCTATCGAGGGTCCAGCCGATCTGGTTAGGCCCCGGTTCCAGCCGCATGTCGACCAGGGAAGGGAAGACCGATGCCATCCATCACGGTGCTAGCAAACTGGCTGCTGCGGCTGCCTCTGCTGTGGGGCGGATTGGCGACTCTGGCCTTCTACGCCGCCTTGCAGAGCGGTGCGATCCAATCGGAACTCGCCACGCAGTACTTCGCCTCGCACCCGGTTGAGTGGGTCGCGACGCTGCTGTTCTTCGTCGGCCTTGCCTCGCTGGCGTTTCGGCTGTCTGGCCTCATCGGCCAGCTCGGTGCGGTGAAGCTGCGACCGCTCGGCCCAATCCAGTCGGGCGGGCAGCCGGCCTCGGAAGCCGAGGGCCTGCTCGTGAAGCTCTCTAGCCTCACGGCACCGCTGCGGCGGACGCTCTTGGTGACCCGCCTGCGGGCGGCCTTGGAGTATGTGCGTGACACTGGCTCGGCGGACACGCTCGAAGACCAACTCGATCGCCTCAGCGACGCCGAGCACGACCGCGTTGCAACCGGCTATGCCTTGCCTAGCTTGGTCCGGGCGACGCTGCCGATCATCGGCATGATCGGAACGGTCATCGGCATCACGCTCGCCGTTGGCGAGCTCTCAATCGAGCAGATGGAAGAATCGATCGGAGCGGTCACGGCGTCGCTCTCAGTTGCTTTTGATACCACGGCTCAGGCGATGTCGTTGATGCTGGTGCTCTGGTTTGCGATGTTCACGGTGCAGCGGGTCGAGAACCGGTTGCTCGACTCGGTGGATACCGAGGTCCGTGCCCAGTTGGTCGGGCGTTTCCAGGTCTATGGCTCACAGACCGATCCTAGCGTTGCCGCGATCCGTCGAATGAACGAGCAGGTCGTCGAGTCGGTTGATCAGCTTGCCTCCAGCCAAGCCTTCAGCTGGCAGATCTTGATGGATGACATGCAGCAAAGCTGGAAGTCGGCCACCTCCGAAGCGGGCGAGATCCTCACGACCACACTCGCCGCCGGTTTGCGTGAAGGCCTCCGCGACCACGCGACCGGTCTCACGACAGGAATTGAGCAGCAGCTTGCTGCCTTGGCAACCAGCCTGAACGACCAACAGCAGCATGTCGCTTCGGCAGTGCGTGAGCAGCTCATCTCGCTCGAGAGACTCCAGCAGGAATGCTCTGAGCGGATGCAGGCGACCAGCGATCAGCAGACCGACCGGCTCGTTGCCGGCGCCGATGGGCTGCTGGGCAATCTCCGCGAAGGGCTTGAGCGGATGGCCGAGCTGTTGGTCGAGGCCTTGGAACGCCATGGCGAGACGCTCACCGCGGCCGAAACCGAGCTCGCCAGCGAGAACCGTCGCCACTTGGGCGAGGTCGAGGCCGCTCTGGGCGAGTCGATGGTCGTCGCGGCCGATCGTCAAGAGAAACTGGTCCGCCAGAGCGAATCGGTGCTGCGAGAGATGCAGCAGGCCTTGGTTTCTGCCGCCGGCGCGACCATCGACCACCAGAACGAGCTGGTCAAGCAGGGCGAGGTGCTGTTGAAGGTTGTCGATTCGACCGGGCAAGTGCAACGCCTGGAAGAGTCGCTGAATCGCAACCTGTCGTCGCTCGGACGGGCCCACAACTTCGAAGAGACTCTCATGAGCCTCTCCGCCGCGATCCAATTGCTCAGCGCCCGCATGGGGCGTGACGCGGATACGACCGCCGCCCCGAGCACGAAGGCCGCATGAGACGCTCCGCCCGAGGCGAACAATCGGCGTTCTCGCTCTTCCCGTTCCT
>CAYGUP010000044.1:0-34356 GCA_964353155.1 uncultured Planctomycetaceae bacterium
GGAGGGAGGCAGGGGTGGTGTTGGGGGGAAGCTAACCGGCCCGCTTACGAAGGCTGTCTTAGAGCTTGGCCAGCAGCAAAGCAACAAGGCCCAGCAAATGCATAGCCGAGTCCAGGCCGCCGTCGAGAGCTATATCAAGAAGCAACTCGAGGGGGCTGATCTAACAGCCGATGCCGAAGCGATCGCATCCAAACTACGAGCCGACCTCGAACGAATCACGCCTCGTCTGGCCGCCTTGAGTAAGCTCAATGCCGGAGCAAGCATCAGCCTGTCGCAACCGGGCTTCGCGAAAGAGCAGTACGGTTTCGATCCAAGAGAAGCACCGAAACCAGCAACGGCGAGCCGCCGACGCGAGTCGTCGGAGGAAACGAGAACGGAGGTCACTCCCCCGACTGACGTCGGAGGCTCGCCGTTGGATAGCCAGCAGGCGCCGCCTTTGTTCGCGGAGCCGACGATCATCCAAACCGTCCCCGAGCGTGACGCGAAGGATGTCGATCCGGGTCTCAAAGAGGTCCGCATCACCTTCGATCGCGATATGGACACCGGCGGCTTTAGCTTCACGGGCCTTCCCCAGAATGGGATGCCGAACGTGCCTGATGAGGCGAAGCCGAAGTGGATCGACAAGCAGACATGCGTCTTGCCGGTGAAGCTCGAACCGGGCCGGCCCTACCGTATCGGCATCAACGCCCCGAGCTTCAAGAACTTCCGGTCGGCCGACGGCCAGCCCGCCGCGATCGACGAGCTGCGCTTCGAGACCGCGGCTGTACAAAGCGAACCAACGGCGAGCCTCCGACGCCAGTCGGAGGAGCAGCCCACAACCGTTATTGAACCCGACGACGGGCGGCAGCTCCGTAGCCGTTTCCAGCAGATCAAGAGAGAGTTGGCGGCGGCGCACCAGCTACGCGAAAAGGCTCTTGATCTGTTCACATCCCGCAGGAATGATTTGGCTAACCGCGTCCTTCAGCCTGCATTGCCAACTCCGACGTGGCAAGAGATTCAAGCTCGGGCCTTACCCGGACCGTTGGTGCGAGCGTTATGGTCTCGAGCCGAAGAAAAGCGACGCGAAGTGGCCAAGCAGTTCCGTCAGCTCGAACTAAGGCTTGCCGAAGGGTTGCAAAGCTCAAAAACCGCTGCGGCCACGGCTTCGATAACCGAGCTCGAGTTACTCGCCGATTTTGACCTCGCGGTTCGGAAGCTGCTCCCGCGTTTGAAGGCCCAAGCAACTGAGCCAAGAGAGATGGAGGAGGCGTTCGCGGCGGAATGGCGTTCTCAGTACAGCCGCCAAGCCTACTTCCGAGTCGCTGAGGCAGTCACTGGCCAAGCAAGCTTCAGCACCCACGCCTTGAGCCAGAAGCAACTGAAGGAGTTTCAAATAGAGAACGATCTCAAGCCAACGGGCGAGTTCGATGAGGCAACTTGGAACGCGTTGTTCTTCTCAGACAATCTATCCGACAACGCGCCAGCAACTCCAGAAACAACCCCACAGGCGAGCCGCCGACGCGAGTCGTCGGAGAAACCCGCGGACACGGCTGACCACGAGAAAAGCGATCCCCCAACGGTTGTCGGAGGCTCGCCCGCAGTAGCGGGCAAGCCCGAGTATCGGTCGCGCGTCGAGCACCGAGACCCGATCGGCGGCGGTCCCACAGGGGGTACCTACAACGTTATCCACAAACCGAATCCGCTGAATCCGCTCGGCTGGACCTCGGTCGGGCACTTGGCCAAGAAGGGCCGTCTGCCGGTCTTGCTGCCGGGCGATGAACGCCCGCGGCCTTCCCTTGTGTATCGTGGCGGCGGCACCGGCGACTGGCTGCCTCTTCATATCGAGGCCGAAGGGACCGCACGCCACGAGGAGCGTTTGTCTTTGAAACGCGACGAGCCGCGGCTCGAGAAGATCAACGGCCAGCACGTCCAGATCTGGTACCGATCGATCCCGGCCGAGCAGCCCTCGATCTCGCCCTACGCATTGGTGATTGTGCGCGGGATTCCCGAGGAGAAGCTCGCCGAGGTGAAGGCCGGGAAGCTAGAGCCTCCCTCGGCACAAGAGGCTCTCGAACGGATCTACGAAGTCAATAAGCAGAACCCAAAGGCGAGCCGCCGACGCCAGTCGTCGGAGGAACCCACGGAGACGGCTAACTCCGAGTCAAACGCTCCCCCGACTAGCGTCGGAGGCTCGCCGACGGATACGGGATCTCAGCCGGCAAGCACCGGCTCGCTTGCTTCGGAGCTTGTTGCCAAACGAACCCCCGCTCGTATCGATTACTCCGATGGCAAAGCCGATGGCAAGAAGTCGCTCGGCGGGAGCGGGCACCTGATGCGGTTCGAGTTGCCCGAGGGGGCCGTTGGCGTGAAGCATCTGCGGCTGCACGGCTCGCGATATGGCACCGCGCAAGCGCCGCGGGAGGATTTCGAGATCAGCTTCCTGAGCGAGGACCGCTCCGAGATCCTCGCGGTCGAGCGGGCCGCCTACGGCCTCTTTCGGCGTGGCAAGGAGAAGTGGACCACCATCCGGTTCGACAAGCCGGTGGTCGATCTGCCGGAGACCTTCTGGGTCGCCGTCGACTTCGCTCCGGGCCGCACCAAGGGCATCTACCTGAGTTACGACACCAGCACGAAGGCCGAGCGTTCGATGACCGGCCTCGCCCAGCAAGAGCCGGGGGATCACCGGCCGGTCACCTTCGGCGGCGACTGGATGGTGCAGCTCATCACCGAGCGTGCCAAGGCCGAGCCGGCGGCCCCGTGATCACATTGAGCCAGAAGCCCAGTGACCAGAAACCGGCAGGTTCCTGGCCCGCCTAGCTTAAAATGGATGGCTGCGAGCCATCGCTCGGATGCCGCCATTCGGTCAACCGATCGGACTCCTTGGCGAACGATGCGACAAAACAATAAGTCGTTGCAGGCAAATGGCTTAACGGCCCCGCGAGGCCGTTTTCAGCGTGCCAAACGCGACGCCCGGTGCGACAAAACCGTGCGACAAAACGGGCCGGTCGATTTTTGGCCACTCGGCATTTTCAGCGAGCCAGGTACGCCGCACAGGCCTCGACGATCCGGCCGGCCGCTTGGCCATCGCCGTAGGGGTTAACGGCCTCGGCCATCGAGCGGTAGGCGGCCTCGTCGGTGAGCAACTCGGTCACGCCGGCGACGATCGCCTCGGCAACCGGACCGACGAGCCGGACCGTGCCGGCATCGACGCCTTCGGGCCGCTCGGTCGTATCGCGCATGACCAGCACCGGCTTGCCAAGGCTGGGCGCCTCCTCTTGCACGCCGCCCGAATCGGTCAGCACCACGCGGCTGGCAGCCAGCAGCGCCACGAACTCGCTATAAGGCTGGGGCGGCAGCAGCCGGACATTCGCCAGCGCCCCGAGCCGCTCATGCACGACGCCCCTCACGTTCGGGTTCAGGTGGACCGGGTAGACGAAGAGGTGCTCGGGGAACCGCTCGGCGAGGGTCTCGATGGCGGTGCAGATCTGCTCGAAGCCGCTGCCGAAGTTCTCCCGCCGATGCCCGGTGACGAGGACCATCGGCTTGTCGAACAGGTCCGCCCCGCCCTGCTCGCAGAGGGTCGCCCGCAGGGCTTGCCCCACCGCGGGGTCCTCTTGCCGTCGGCGTTCCATCTGGAGGGCATCGATGACCGTGTTCCCCGTGACGAACACCGTCGCCGGCTCGACGCGCTCGTCGAGCAGGTTTTGCTGGGACTGGGTCGTCGGAGCAAAGTGCAGCGCCGCCAGCGGCGTGGTGAGCCGGCGGTTGCCTTCCTCCGGGAACGGCGAGGCCATATCGCCGGTGCGGAGGCCGGCCTCGACGTGCCCGATCGGCACCCGCCGATAGAACGCTGCCAGCGCCCCGGTCAGCACGGTTGACGTATCGCCCTGCACGAGGACCATCCGCGGGTCGAGCGCGATAAGGGCCTCATCCAGCGAGGTGAGCAGCCGCGCCGTGAGCGAGGCCAGCGTCTGGTTCGGCTGCATGACGGCCAAGTCGCGATCGATTCGCAGCCCGAAGAGCGAGATCACTTGGTCGATCAGCTCGCGGTGCTGGCCGGTATTCACGACCAGTGGCTCGAACCGCTCGTCGGCCTCCAGGGCGGCGATCACGGGGGCGAGCTTGATCGCCTCGGGGCGGGTGCCCATCAGGACAGCGACGCGGTGTTTCATCGGTTGGGTGGCGTGCAAACGAGGCAGGCTGGCTAGGGGAACCAATCCAGTTTAGTTGGCGTCCGAGAAAACACCTAAAACGTGTCGTCTGCCTCGATTTTCCCGCGGGAATGCCAAATGGACATGCCCGTCGCGGCTCCGGTAGGGCTTCTCTGCGGCTTCTGATACGGTGTAGCCCACCTACCTGCTTCCTTGCTCGACATCCGACATCGCTTTGCGACCCGAAGACTACTTCACCGCCGAATCCGCCCGCCATGATCTCAAGCGGAAGACGGTCCGGGGCGGTCTGGCAATCGGTATTGCTCAGGCGATCAGCATTGGGGTTCAGCTTGTCTCGATCCCGATCCTCTCACGGTTGATCGACGAGGTGAACTTTGGCGTCATGGCCAGCGCTATGGTGTTCACGGGGTTCGCCCAGTTGTTCATCGATGCGGGTCTTGCCTCGGCGACGGTGCAACGCCCCGACCTGAAACATGAGCAAGCCTCCAACCTATTCTGGTTCGCCGTAGCGATCGGGGGAGGGCTGGCTGTCCTAACACTCTTGGCGTCGCCAATCGTGAGTTGGGCATTGAATGAACCGGACATCGGGACCGCGATGGCCGCGCTGTCGATCACTTTCCTGTTGTCGGGGCTGAATGTTCAGCACACGGCGTTGATGCGACGAGTCTTGCGGTTCCAGACCTTGTCGATGATCCGGGTGATCTGCTTGGTGCTATCGCAAATCGTCACGATCTACTTGGCCTGGCAATGGCATAGCTTCTGGGCGCTGGTGGCTGGCCAGTTGACCCAGGGGGTCTGTGCGGTGATTGCCAACTGGACCGCCTGCCGCTGGAGGCCCGGGTTGCCCGCCCGTGGTGTCGGAACGCGAGGCCTCTTCGAGTTCGGAGCGAATCTGTCGGGAGCCCGGTTGGTGAACTACGTGGCTCGCCGCCTTGATCAGTTAGTGGTCGTTGGGACCTTGGGAACCGGTTCGCTTGGATTCTATGAGCGAGCGGCCCGTCTCTGGATTGTGCCGATCGAGAATGTCAACAACCCGCTTACTTCGGTCCTCTTGCCGGCGTTGAGCCGAACCGTCACGGACCGTGAGCGGTACCGCCGCACCTACCTAACCGCCTTGTCGCTGGTGTTGTCGGTTGGCTTTCCATTCGTCGCGTTCGCGGCGTTGGATGCCGAGCGATTGGTGCCGCTAGTGCTCGGTTCGCGATGGCTGCCGAGCGTGCCGATCTTCCAAGCCCTGACGCCGGCGGCTTTCGGCAGCGTCTTCAGCTCGGTTTTTACATGGGTACATGTCTCGCAGGGACGCGGTGCCGCGCAGCTGCGTTGGCAAACGATCGCCAGCGTATCGATGCTGGCGGCGGTCGTTGTGGGCGGATCGATTGGGTCGGCGGTTGCGATCGCTTGGTGCTATTCGGCGGCGCGTGTCTTGATCTTGCCGATCGGCATCCGGATGGCTTGCACGCACGAGCACCTCTCGGTGCGTGACTTCGTTGGAACGATTGTTCCGGTGGCGCTGGCCACGTTGATGGCGGTTGCCATGGCCTACGCCTGCCGTTCGACGGTGCCCGCATTGGCCGCCCCAACCATCCCTTCGACGGTGGTGTTGCTAGCGATCATGGCCATCGGATACTTGCCCTTGGTCTGGCTGCTCTGCTGGCGAGGCAAGCGTCTTGAAGCGTTGCGCGGGGTTTGATGCGGGGGGAGGCTCAGGCGATTGCTTCAAAGACACTTTCCCACATCGCTTCGTTAGACGGTCGCATCGCGGCCTTGTGGGTCTTCAGGCGTTGCCTGATTTCGGCGTTGGTGCCTTCGTCGGCAAGGCGATCGATCGCCTTGCCGAGGCCATCGGACCCTTGGTCGTGTTGGTGAGCGTACTCACCCACGCCGAAGTCCTCCATGAGCATCTCGTACTTGTGTGCCCAACCGAGCGTGATGGAGGGGGTGCCGCACGAGAGGGCCGCGACAACGGCGTGGAATCTTGAGCCGACCAGCAACCTCGCGCGAGACACTAGCCCCTTGATCTTCCGTGGGTCTTCGATGCTGAACACCTCGGCATCGCTCAGACCCAGTCGCATGCGAATCACTTCACCCAGCTCGCCATCCTCGTTGGTGCCGTCGTGGATCAAGATCTTCGGCGCGATGTTACGCGAACGCATCTGCTCGCCGGCGGTGACCATGCGATTGAGGTAATCGCTCTCCCATTCTTTGCTCTTCTTCAGCATCTGGACGTTCGGCACCAAGAGGCCAAAGGGACCCTCCGGGCAATGGTCCGGTTCGACAGGATCGGTGAAGATCGTGATATCGGGGGCGAGTCGTACCTCGCGCTTCGTTGCGTTGAGCTTCTCAAGCCACTCGAACGAGGCTTTGTCGCGAGCGTAGATCAAGGTTGAATCGTCGAGGATCGGCTGGAAAGCGTCGCGGTTGGCGGCTTGGTCGAATGGGCCAAACATCTGTGGCATGAAGATCGAGGGCGTTCCGCGGCGCTGGTTTGCCAGCACCCGCTGGGCCACCCGAGCGATCTTGGTGGCAGGCCACTTGTCGCCAAACGAGTACCCGGCGATATCGATCATCGCAGTGACGTCGCAACGCCGCGCGACGCCGTAACGCTTTAGTTCGCTGGCGGGCAGAGCCCGGCTGATGAGCCGCTCGCAGCGCATGGCGAGCTTGGTTTTCCAGACCGACGCCATCGGCATGCGTGGGGCCACGGTCAGCAGGCGGTAGCTGGCTCGCTCCCAGGGATTCGAGTTAATCGGCTCGACGCAGAAGGCGGCGTCGGGGAACCGATCTCGCACCCGATCGATGACGGTCCACAGCATCAGCTGCGCACCGCGGTTGTGGAATCCAGCGCCACGTATTTCGATCAGCATGGCTTGTTGTAGCTCCGGATCTCGTCGAGTTGCTTTTTCTGCGAGTAGGGGACCGAACCGGTGCTGTCGGCGTAGCCAACCGCCATGCACATGATTGGGCGCTGATGTGGCGACAGCCCGAGGGCCTCGTCCATCATCGCCTCGCGCGACTCGATGTCAGGCCAATTGATGCAGCACGAGCTGATGCCCTGCGATTCCAGAGCGAACTGCAAGGCCATCGCGGCCAGCCCCCCGTCGACATAAATGATATGCCGATCGCGTTCGCTAAAGTACGCACTCAGGTCGCCGACGATGACGATCACGCAAGGGAAATTATCCGAGAACCCACGGGTGCCCATCGGGATGGCGCCGATCTTCTTAGCTAGTTCGCAGTCGTCGAAGATCCGGAACTCGAAGGGTTGGCGATTGCAGGCGCTGGGGGACAGCTTGGCGATGCCGACGGCTCGATCGATCGCGTCGCGACAGACCGGTTCGTTACGGAACCATCGGACACTGCGCCGCCGCCAAGCGAGTTCCTCCATGGCCTCGATATCGACCCGCAGTGGGGTCGTGTCTCGCTGGTAGGGCGTCAGCTGTGTATCGCGGTTCGCCGGCTCGGGTGGCCGCACCGATTGGAAAGACTCACGACATCGATCGATGACCGGGTCAGAACCAACGACCCCGAAATACTCGGTAAGCACATCGTTCGCCCACTGCATCAGGGGCTGGATATCATCGATCTTGCCACTCTGGCAAAGCCCGACGTAGACGTTCAGGGTTTCGTCGAGGTAGTCGCGTGCGAACACATCGCGGCGTGGGCGCATGATGAGCCCTTTCTCAAGCCGATGGACGTTGCGGCGGAGTGTGTACCGAGCCCCCTCTTCGCTGCGGTCACGCATGTCCTCAAGGTGCCGGAGCTTGCCCAGCAAGACGGCCCGATGTTCCCGGCGGAACTCCCCAGAGAAGCAGTAGTAGATGTCGGCCAAGCGTGGATAACGGACGCACCATCGCCAAATCCGCTCCCGAAAGTCTTTCGGCAAGAGGAGCTGACGAAGTCGCGACTTCAGGGACACAGCGTTGACTCGGGGGATTGGGCTTGGTTGCAACGAAGCTCGGGCGGGTTCCGATGACGCCTTCTGAGCTAACGGACATTGATGGGCCAGCCAGCCTTCGGATGCCGTAGTATAGTACCTCGGATCTCGCCGAATCACGGAGCAACGCGATTCTAAGGCCTCGTCCCCATTCAGCCGGCAGTCTCACTCGACGCCGTGCAGTTGCACCAGCATGGAAGACACCAGTCCACCAGCCGTTTCTGTCGTTGTTCCGGTTTATAACGACGCGGAGCGGCTTGAGCTGTGCTTGGAGGCTTTGTCGAAGCAGGTCTTCGATCTCGACGCCGTTGAGGTCTTGGTGGTCGATAACGGCTCGGACGAACCGCCCGACGAGTTGGTGGGGCGGTACCGGTTCTGCCGATTGCTGCACGAGTCGAAGCCGGGTTCGTATGCCGCCCGCAATCGGGCCCTCGCCGAGGCCCGTGGCGAGATTTTGGCGTTCACGGACGCCGACTGCCAGCCGTTGCCGGTGTGGCTATCCGAGGCGCTCGCTCGCCTGGAGGAAGCGGACGGTAAGGCCGTCATCGGCGGCGGGATCGAGGTGTTTGCTGTCGATGAGGCACAACCCACCGCGGCTGAGCTTTACGACATTGCCTTTGGGCTGAGGCAAGATCTGTATGTGCAGTCGTATCATTACGCGGCGACCGCCAACATGGTAACGAGCCGCACCGTGCTCGATTCGGTCGGCGAGTTCAACGACGATCTCAAGTCGAGCGGCGATGTCGAGTGGGGCAACCGCGCCCACGCCGCCGGCTGGCCAATCCTGTACGCCCCCGAGGCTAGTGTGAGGCATCCGGCGCGGCGATCGCTATCCGAGATTATGGTCAAGGCTCGCCGTCACGCCGGCGGGCGGATCGATCACCTCCGGACCCGTTCCGATCGACCTTCCGTTGGTCGTCAGCTCGGAAACGTGCTACGCACCGTGTTGCCGCAGGTTAGCCATACGCGCAAGGGCTGTGCTCGCTTGGCAGAGCGGGGGTATGGTCTTTGGGACCGGCTGCGATTCTCCGGCGTCTCGTTCCTGCTCCAGTACACGCGGCTCGCCGAGATGATCCGGACCCGACTGGGTGGCCGATCGGTGCGGCGTTGACTTGCTACTCGAATCGATCTTCATAGGCCCAAGGCCTTGCACGACTCTGCTATGCCGAACGATACCCGCCTGCTTGTTGTCCAGCCCACGCTCGCGAAGTATCGCGTGCCGGTGTGGCGTGAGCTGGCGGGGCGTGACGGGATCGACTTGCGGGTTTGGTACGGCGACCACGCGATGCTCCAGAGCGTTGCGCCCGAGGGGTTTGTTGGTGAGCTCAAGCCGATCCGTAGTTGGAAGTTGGCCGGGCAAGAGGTCCTGTGGCATGCGGCTCAGATCGAAGCGGTCCGGGGAGACGAGGTTGATGCGGTGATCCTCTCTTGGGGACCCCGCTATTTTTCTCTGGGGCCTGCGTTGCGAACGGCCCGGCGGCGAGGCTTGCCGGTCGTGCTTTGGGGGCATGGTTTCTCGCAGAGCGAATCGTGGCTGCGGAAGTACGCACGAGATCGCTTGGCGAAGCAGGCCGATGCGTTGTTGTTCTACGACGCCCGAACCGCCCAGGCGGCAATCGACAGCGGCTGGGACGCCGATCGGGTCTTTGTCGCACCGAATGCGATCGACCAGGTGCCGATCGTCGCGGCACGAGATGCTTGGGAGAAAGACGCCGATCGGTTGGCGAGATTCCGCGAAGCTAACGACCTCAACGGACGGCGGGTGCTTCTCTACGTAAGTCGGCTCTCTCGCAAGGCGGGGCTGCCGTTGTTGATCGAGGCGATCGACAAGCTCCGTCGCGACAAGCCGGAGGTGCTCGTCGTGCTGATAGGCGGCGGCGAGATGCAGGAGGAGCTGGAGGCCTCGATCGCCCAACGCGGCTTAGAGAATCATGTGCGGATGCTCGGCCCCATCTACGAAGAGCAACAGCTCGCCCCGTGGTTCGTTTCCGCCGAAGCCTTCGTCTATCCAACAGCCATCGGCCTGAGCCTTCTCCACGCCCTTGGCTACGGCCTGCCGGTCGTGACTAACGACGACATGGGGGCCCACTTTCCCGAGATCGTGGCCTACAATCCGGATCCGAGTTCACCCGATGCTAACGGCATCGTGTATCGGGCGGGTGATACCGATTCTTTTGCGGCGACCCTCGGCGAGCTCCTCGACGACCCGGAGCGGCTGAGCCGGCTGTCCGCGGCGGCCCGCCGCACCGTTGAGCAAGACTTCAACGTGCCGGCCATGGTCGATGGCATGGTCGCGGCGGTCCAGCGAGCGATCCGAAGTGCCGCCGAGCGGAATCGTCGCTAGCAGGGGCCGGCTTCCCGCGGGAACTAAGCGTTCGCCGGTGTCGTCACAAACGGGCTAGTCCGCACAACTGCCCTCCCCGCCCGTCCGGCAGGGCTGAGCTACACTAGGGGGTCCTATCTAACCGCCTCGCGATCGATCCCGGCCAACCTTTCGATGGAAGCCAACGATAAAACGCTGTTCGCCTTCAGCGCCGTCTTCATTGTGATCATGAGCCTGTTGCTGGTGGTCCCGGTGCTTCGCCGCAAGAGCGATGTGTTCACGGCGTGGAATTTTTTCCTTGTCGGGGCGATCGTTTTTGGTGGGCTCTCGGGTTTCAATTGCGTCAGCCACAGCCACTATCTGCCGGACTACCGAACCTCGGATTACGTGCAGTACTACGTCGGCACGGTTGTTTTCTATACGACGATAATCAGCACTTATTACTTCTGGCGTTGGCCTAGGCGGCTAGCCGGCAAGAGCTATCTGAAGTGGCCAGAGCTCAACGCCGTGACCACGCCGATGATCGTCTTGCCGCTCTCCGCATTGGCGGTTGTTCCATTGCTTCCGATGAACATCCCCGGTTTGTCCCAGGTCTTGTTCCAAGCCTCATTGTGTGCGCCGGTCATTGCGCTCGCGTGTGCGGTCGTCTCATGGACTAGGTCGCCGTCAAATGTGTTCTTAGCCTTCCTGGTGGTCATTGCACTGGGGGCGGCGGTATTCGCGGCCACTTCGAGCGGGTCGTCTCGTCGCTACTTGATTGGGGCACTCGCGGCCGCACCGGTCTGCCTGTACTGGACGTGGCTCCGCTACAAGCCAACTCCGGTCATCGTTGGCACTATCGGTGGCCTTCTCGCATTGGCGATACCGGTCCTGATGGGCTATTCGATGATCCGCCACGCCGTCCGAAACAACTCCGAGACTTCCTCGCAGCGGTTCAGCCAGCTAGTTGCCGAGTTACCGAACGCGGTAAAAGAGGGAGGCTCTCTCGAAGGCTTCATGGGGCAGGACTCCGTGGAGGCCGCCATCATGTGCATCCACATGCTGAACAACGGCTCGAAAGCCATCGAGGTACAGCCGCTCTACACGCCCTACTGGATCCTCGTGAACCCGATCCCGCGTTCGATCTGGCCTGACAAGCCGCGCAGTGTGGGGATCGAACTCGTCCATGCCTCGGGCATGGCATCACGCGGATTGAACTTCAACATCGGGCTAAATGTCGTGGGGCAGTGCTACTACGATGGCGGGATCGCTCTGCACGTCTTGTATGCGATACTCTTCGGCTCGTTCTTGCGGTTCTTCGATGAACTCCTGATACGTCAGCCGGGCAATCCCTACCTGATTGGAGCCTTGGTCGCCATGAGCGGCCAGATCCTTGGTTGGCCACGTGGCGGGATCGATGTCATGACGATGCAGATCATCATGGTCGCCGTCATTGCGACCGGCATCAGTTGGATCGGCTGCATGATCCTGGGCGGAAAGCTCCGGTATCAGCGCACCGACCACCTCCCCGACTACCCGGTTCTCCGATCGCCCCAAGACCGCGAGCGTTGGATCAACTCGCTCACCGGCGTGGTGCCCACGTTCCAGCGCCGGCCGGTGATGCACGGCTGACGCCGCGCGGACCGATTGGCTCAGCTCGCCTTCCGCTGCTTTCGCAGCTCTGGGTTGAGCGTCGGGTCGTTGTACATCTTCATCTGCTGGTAGACCCGCAGTTGCTTGCTGCCGGCGAAGACGTCGTCGAGCAGTTCGCGGAGTGAGTTCGAGAGGTCCGCCCGCTGGAGCAGGCAGCGTTGCCGCTTCGGCTCGACCTTCGCGAGGTGTTCCTCCGTGGCGTCGGGGCGGGCGAGCTCTTCTTCCATATGGAAGATGCGGAGCGACATGATCGACAGGCGATCGATCGCCGAGCCGGGCGTCTCGGTGTTGAGCGGCGCGTCGCTGGCGGTCTCGACGCCCTGGGCCTCGAGCATCTCCAGGAGCGTCTCGTCGATGCGCTCGATGTAGTCGTTGCGGTTCTGGTTGAAGCCGTCGATGTTCCGCTTCACCTGCGCGATCTCGGCGTCGGACACGTCCGTCCGGCGTGCGATGTCTTCCTCGTGCCACAACTGAAAGTTGAACGCGTGCTGCTGGCAAGCAACGGCCAGCAGGCCGGTGTACGGGTTGTCGATCGGCTCCTCGTGCCAGCGGGCCACCGTGTCGGCGTGCAGCTCAAGGATTTGTTGTACGATCGTCGCGCTATCGAGGGGCATCGGTCTTGTCCGTGACCAGAGTGTGCCGGCGTTCCTCGCCGGAGTGTGCTTGTGGACTTGGGAGGTTACGTGCAGGCGGCGACTCGCGGCAAGACGAGTCCTCGGCCAGGTGCTAGCACGCCGCGTTAAGCGGAAGCCGGCGGCGTCCCGCCACCCGAGGCGATATGCTCCCCGCGCCCGTTGGCGTGCTCGTCCGCCGAGGGCAACTCGGCCTCGGTCTTTGCCCTGTGGGCGTCGAACAGCTTCCGCAAGATCGGCCGGCACCAGCCGCACCCGGTCCCCGCCCCGTAACATTCCGATAGCTGCGACGGTGCCGCGGGGCGCTCGTTCCGCAGGTAGTTCTCAACCTTCCGACGCGTGACGTGGAAGCAGAGGCAGAGGTCTTCGTCGGGCTGCATGCGAAGGAAGTCGAAAGTGCGAAGTGGGAAGTCGGAAAACCAAGGCAGGTTGCAGCGAGCCGCCGACGCCAGTCGTCGGAGTGCGTAGCAATCGAGCTAGGCACCCGTTGCCAACCGCCAAGCAATCTGCCGCGAGAGGTGGAACTCGGAGATGATGAGCTCTTCCTCGATCGTGTGGATGTTTCGCTGGCCGGTGCCGAGCGTCACGCACGGGATGCCGTGGGCGGTGAGCCAGTTCGCGTCGAGGCCGCCGTTTGCGACCCCGATCTCCGGCTCGTGGCCGAACTCCCGAACAACCTTCCGGGCCGCAAGCAGCGACGGGTCGTCGCTCGGCAGCTTGAACGACTCGTAGTTCAGATCGCCGTCGAAGCGGACGCTGCCCCGGCGGCCTTCGCTGCTGACGATCCGGTCGAGCGCCCCGGTGAAGGCGGCCTCGATCGCCCCGACGATCTCCTGCCGGAACGCCGGGTCGTGGCTGCGGGCCTCGACATGGAGCTTGGCGTGCTCGGCGACGACGTTCGTGGCGACGCCCGCCTCGATCGTGCCGAGGTTGCTCGTCCCGGTCTTGACGTCCTTCTCGATCAGCCCGTGCCAGCCGTTCGCAACGAGGTCGGCAACCGCGACCGAGGCGATCGCCGCCGCGCTGACGCCCTTCTCCGGCGCGACGCCGGCGTGGCTCGGGTAGCCGGTGATCTCGATCAGCATCCGGTAGCCGCCGGTCGCCCCGATGGTGAGCTTGGTGCCTGACCAGCCGTCGAAGTTGAAGGCTAGGCTCGGCCCGCCGAGCATCTCGGTATCGACGTGCCGCGCCCCGTTGATGCCGCCTTCCTCTTGGACGGTCCAGAGGAAGGTCATCGGCGGGTGATCGCAGTCGCTTCGTAGCAGGCCCAACGCCGTTGTGAGCAGCACCGCGGTGCCGGATCGGTCGTCGGCGCCCAGGCCGGTCGTCGGATCGGCTGAGCGAACGATGTCGCCATCGACCTTCGGCTGGCTCCCGAGGCAGACCGGCACCGTGTCCGTGTGGGCCATGAACAACCGGCGAGGGGCGTCGGCCAGCTTGCCGCGACCGGGCAGTCGGAGCACGCCGTTGCCGATGCCGCCGCCCAAGGGGCTCCGTTGCTCGGCCCCGTCGAACTCGATCGCCGGGCCGTCCGCCTCGGCGAGTCGGGTGTTGAGGAAGTCCATCACGACCCGCTCCTCGCCCCCCTTGGCCGGGATCGCCATCAGTTGGCAAACCAAGTCGAGGGCTTCGGCGTCGGTAACGGGGCTGGTTTCGGCTGGGTTCATCCCAGGATTGGACCCCGGCGAAGCCGTTGTGCCAATCGGTCACCCCTTCTCTTCGTCGTCCTCTTGCTCGGTTTCGGTCTTGAGACGCCCCGCGTCGCGGAGAGCTTTTCGCAGCAAGTAGTCGAGTTGGCCGTTAGCGCTACGCAACTCGTCATCGGCCCAACGCCGCAGCGCGGCGAGGATCTTCGGGTCGGTGCGGAGGAGGAACGACTCACGCGGCACGGGGCGATTCCTGGCGGGGGAAAGCGGGCGGGTCAGTTGTGCAACGTGCCGGTGTTCACGACCGGTTGCGTGTGTCGGTCGCTGCAAAGGACCACGAGCAGGTTCGAGACCATCGCCGCGCGGCGTTCGTCGTCGAGTTCCACGATCTGCTGGGTCGAGAGCTTGTTGAGCGCCATCTCGACCATGCCGACCGCCCCTTCGACGATTTGCGTGCGTGCCGCGACAACCGCTTGGGCCTGCTGCCGCTGCAGCATCGCGGCGGCGATCTCTTGAGCATAGGCGAGGTGGCTGATCCTGGCTTCGACCACCTGCACGCCCGCCTTGCCGAGCCGCTCCTGAATATCTTCTTGCAACTGGTCACTCACTTCGGTGGTGCTGCCACGCAAAGAGACCTCGTGGTCGGCGCTGTCGTACGGGTGGCGGCTGGCGAGGCCTCGCAGGGCCGCCTCGCTCTGGACCGCGACATAGTGCTCGTAGTCATCGACCTCGAAGAGGGCTTCGGCCGTATCGACGACCTTCCAAACCACGACGGCCGAGATCTCGATCGGGTTTCCATCGCGGTCGTTGACCTTCGAAGGCTTGCCGCCGGTCTGCACCTTGTGCTGGGTGATCTGCCCGGCGGCATCCTTTTTCTCGGGCTGGTTGGTCGAACCGGTCTCGAAATTCCGCACCCGCAGCGAGATCTTCTTCGAGGTATAGAACGGGTTCACCCAGTAGAAGCCCGACTCTTTGATCGAGCCCTTGTACTCGCCGAAGAGCAGCAGCGCCCGAGAATCGTTTGGCGCGACCGCCTTGAAGCCGATCAGCGTCAGGATCAGACAAGGCAGCAGACCAACGACTGCGATCGCCCAGAGCTCTGAGATCTGTCGGGTGACGATCGCGTAGATCAGCAGCCCGGCTGCGATCGGCATCGCGACGACCAGAAGCAACGGAAACCAACCGGACATCGGTTTGATGAGCTTCTCAGTGATCATCGTAGAGACTCCAAAGACGAGGCGAGGGATATTGTTATGATATCACTTCGCTATCGACAGGGCGATCTTGGAACCGGTTCGCAAGAAATCCGAACCGAACCTCGCTGGCCCGCACGCCGTCTGAGGATGGCTTTGCCCGCTGGATGCGTGGAGTAGACTGCCTCTCACGCCAGAGAAACACCGACAAGAGCCCGCCATGCTGCTGGTTATCGATAACTACGACTCGTTCACCTTCAACCTCGTCCAGCGGTTCGGCGAGATCGATCCGGCGATCGACGTGCGGGTCGTCCGGAACGACGAGCACTCGATCGATGAGCTGGTGGAGATGAACCCCGAGCGTGTCCTCGTGTCGCCCGGGCCGTGCACGCCGACCGAGGCGGGCGTGTCGGTCGACGCGATCCACCGCTTCGGCGGGCGGGTTCCGGTGCTGGGCGTCTGCCTCGGGCACCAGTCGATCGGCCAAGCCCTTGGGGCGAAGGTCGTCCGGGCGGGCCGTTTGATGCACGGCAAGACCGATCAGATCCACCACGAGGGGGGCCGACTGCTGGAAGGCCTCGAGAACCCGTTCCAAGCGACCCGCTACCACAGCCTCGTCATCCAGCCAGACACCCTACCGGAAGAACTGCGGGTCACCGCGTGGACCGAGGACCCAAGCGAAACCGGCGCCCCGGACCGCGTCATCATGGCGGTCGAACATCGGGATTGGCCCCTCTTCGGCGTGCAATTCCACCCCGAGAGCTTCCTGACCTATCAGGGAACGGACCTCTTGCGGCGATTCCTTTCGATCTAAGTCGCTGTGTTGGTTGGCTTTAGGAAGGGAGATGGGGGGATGATTAGGGGATAAGGGGATGGCATTCCGTTGGGGTCGCTCCCAGCCGGCTGAACAAGTCAATTCGTCTTACAGAAGAAGGGACTAGGCAAGCTAAGGGCATTTCCCGCGGCGGGCACGATCCCCTTATCCCCAATTCATCCCCCCATCTCCCTTCATGGGCTCCCTGACCGAACCACCGGCCCGGGAATAAGGCCCGATCATGCCGGCGAAAGGGTTTGTGTGCCCCGGCCGTGAGCGAAATCGTTGACGGCCGTTGGGGTGACAGCGAAACTGTGGAGTCTAGGCAAGAGGTCCGTTGCCGTGTCTGCCCGCCCGAATCGGGCTAAAGCAAGACGTCGCAACGGTTTATGCCCGTTTCGCTACACAGAGAACCGCTCGCCCGGGCCGCCGGAACAGCCCACGAGCCCCCCCGATCGCGGTCCGCTGACACCAGCGAACCGCCAACCCGCACCAGGAGCGTCGACCACGATGCCTCGCCAAGCAACCCAACCGTTCGCCGCCCCCCTGCTCGCTAGCCTCGCGCTGGCGGCCGCGCTGGTCGTCTCGCCGGCCCTGGCGGCGGTGAACTTCTCCGGCGATATCAAGCCCGCCGCCCCCGGCGGCTTCGGCGTGCCAACCGGCGCCATTGATAATGATGCTGATGGCATCAACGACTTCATCGATGGCTCGGGGAACCAAGTGCTCACGTTCTTGGCCGACCCGACCAACCCGGCCGGCGGCAACGGCTTGCCGTGGAACGACCCCCTGATTTGGGCGGACTATGAGACAACCCAAAACATCCTCGTCGGAGAGAATGGCTTTGGTTTCTTGGAGATCAATGGTGCGAGCGCCCTGCGATATCAAAACTTAGTCTTAGGTGGGGCCAGCGATAGCAATGCGGGTCTGCTTCAACTCACCACGACTGGTCAGGACGACTACAACGCGGATTTCCTGACGGACATACAAACAGTCCCTCTAGGCTCACGGACAGGTTTCGGCGTGGTTAACGTCACGGGTGTTGGCAGTGTCTTCAACAACGCACCGAACATTATCCCAGGTGAATTTCAAACCGCCTTGAATATTTTTGACGATCCATCAGGTGGTTCGATTGGCACACTTGTCACAACAACCCCCGACCGAACCCTGCGTGCCGACGACATTGGTTTCGATGTCCATGTCGGCCTGCTTAGCGGCGGCCAACTCAATGTGACCGCAGGTGGGCGGGTTGAGATTCAAGACGCCCTATTGGTCGGCTCGGCATCGACGGCACAAGGCGATGTCACGGTTGATGGTCTGGGCTCCTACCTCGCTGCCTACGGAAGAACTAACTTTGAGGCGGGAGGGGGTGGCGGAGGAACGACTCAAGATCCTGGTGGTGCTTTTGCTTCCTACATTGGCGGCAATGGCCGCGGTTCGTTGACCATTAGCGATGGTGCACGAGCTGAGTTCTTCAGCGGGCTATCGATCGGTGCGTCGAACGACGACATCGGTGCACTGAGTAGTTTCGACATTTCAAATGACCCGCAGAGCTCGGGGGTCGTTACGGTCATGGGTAACGGGAGCACGCTGACAGTTGCTCCTCGTACCGGTCCAGTAGGGTTGGTTAACAATGCGACACTCGCAATTGGCGAACTCCGAGAAGATCCAGCGATCACCCAGCGCTATGATACCTCGGGCGATCTAATCGATGCCCCGGACGGCACCGAAACCCTCGGCGATGGCTTGCTCCGGATCGAGACCGGCTCGCAAGTCATTGTTAGCGGCACGGGCTCGACCGAGGTCGGTTTCAATGGCGTGGTCGAGCTGCGTGGCGGTGTCTTGAACACCGGCGGCGACATCGTCAACGATGGCCGCATCGACGGCGTCGGCCGGATCACCGGGCGCACCCTCGATACCTCGGTCTACTCGATCATCCGCGGTGGCGATCCCGAAGCCGAGCCGACCAGCCCGTCGGCCGAGCCATTGCGTGTTGTGCTCAATGGCGAAGTTGGCGGGGGAGATGACTTCCCCAACCCGACCTTCACGAACCGCGGTTCGGTCGAAGGCCTCGTCGATATGCGAGTGACCGGCGACATCACCAATGGTGTCTCCGAAGGTGCCGGCGATTCGTTTGCCGGCCGCATCGAGGCGGGCGGCCAGATCACGGCCCGCAAGCTGTTCAACGCGACCGGATCGACCCTAGTCGGCAACTCGGCGACCGGCAGCCCGCTGCAGATTCGGCTCGATAGTGGAGATCAGGTGAATGAAGGCATCGTCGACCCGGCGACAGGTGCTTCTTCCCTCGGAGCCTTGCAAAACTACGGCCTCATCGCCGGCAATATCGATATCGTCACGCCCGGCGGTGTGGTCAACGGGGCCGAGCATACCTCGGTGGCCAGCGTTGGACGTGCCGATCCCGATGGCGGCACGATTCGAGCCAACGGCACGATCCAGGCCGGCACGTTCATCAACCACCGCTTCGGCTTGATCCAAGTTAGCCCTGGCGAGCGGCTGACGATCCAAACGGTCATTCCCAATCCGATCGACACCGCGATGGGCACACCGAGTGGTGTCTTACAGGGGATAGTTGTTGGCGACGGCGTTGACGCGACGTTGCCACCTGCAAACCCTGGTGGCCCGGATGGTGAGATCGATACCGATTCTTTCTTTACAGCCGCCAACCTCGGGACGATTATCGTTGACGGCGGTACTTTTGAAGCGAGTTGGCTTGAAGAAGAGCGCGATGCGGTAGCCGATGGAAACATCGATTACTTCAGACTCTTCCGGAATGCTAGGCAGGTTATCGTCGATACCAACTCGACGACAGCCATCCCGCTACTGGATGGAGCGGTCGGCGAGACCGTCGGAACGATCGTCTCGACCGATGGCACACTCGACTTCGGCCAAGGCATGGTCAACACGGGCGTCGTCGCGTTCGATGGTGGCTCGAACACGGTCCGCGGCCGCATCTACAACGCGGGCTTCTTCCGCCCCGGCAACGACGGGCCCGATATGCTGCCCGGCACGTTGGATGATGTTCCCGCCCGTAATGGCATTGATTACGACACGAGCACCGAGGAGTTCCTCCGCCCGGGGGTGATCGTGGTCTCGGGTGATGGGACCTCGGTTACCTTCACCGACGCGGTCAACAACACGGGCATCATCTCGATCGGCCCGGACGAGAACGTGGTCAACTTCCTCGGCGACCTCGACAACACGGGTGGCACCATCCAGGTGGCCCTCTCGCCATTCGCGACCGAGAGCGTTTCGGCGTTCATCACCGTGGGTGGTGAGGTGCGGATCAACGGCGGCTCGCTTGTCCTCAACGGCGGCGCCGGCCCGGTCGATCCGACCAACCCCTCGCTGGCGACCGCGCCGGGCTCGCTCGCTCTGGCGACCGCCCCCGAGGAGTTCTCGCTGACGGTCATCGATAGCGACGGCCCGCTCGCCGAGGGCAGCCTGTTCACGAACCTCGTCTTCCCCGAGACGCCCGACGGCGTCTTCTTCGACGTGATCTACGACGAGGTCAACGGCGAGGTGCGGGTTGAGCTGGTGGTCTCGGACGCCATCGGCGCCGACTTCAACAACGATAATATCGTCGACCAATCCGATCTTGAGATCTGGAACCGCAACGTCGGCATCACCAGTGGGGCATCGATCGTTCAGGGCGATGCGAACTTCGATGGCCGCGTCGACCTGGGCGACTACGAGCTGATCCAGCAGCAGATCTTCTCCGGCGGCACGCCGATCGCCTTCTCGGTCGCCGTGCCCGAGCCGGCGGCGATGATGCTGCTCTGCCTGGCGGGCGTCGGCTTCGCCGCTTCGCGACGCAGCTAAGCCGCGATCGTTTCTGCTAGCAGCGATTTATCAACGAGCGGCCCGGTTGCTTCGACAGCCGGGCCGCTCGCGTTTTTGACGATTATGCATGGCGTGCCGCTTGCGCCGCCGCCGATAGGCAGGGATGGATACAAATCCAGCCGCGCGCAGGGGAGCGCGCAGCGAGAGGGGGAACGGGACGCGACACGCCGCCATGGCGTAACGGGCGACCCGTTCGCTGCACGCGTAAGGGGAGGGAACCCACATGTTGCGCCGTTCGTCATTGCAAAAGCCGTTGCGGCTTCGCCAGGACCACTCGGAACAAACCAGCCTGCCACAGCGTTGGCTCCGGCGGACCGGTCAAGCGTTGTTGCTCGGCGGCACCGCCCTGGTGGCCGTCCCCGCCGAGGCGGTTCAGTTGATCAGCCCGCTTCCGGAAGGGAGCGTCGCGGTCGCCTCGGACGACCCGGCACTCGACTCGGTCTTGGTCGAAACCCGCGAGGGTGAGCCGCTCGGCGAGAACGAGGCCGCCGGCCTGGAGCCGATCTCCGAGATCGCTGAGGTCGAACCCGAGCTGGCCGAGCCACTAGCCGAGGGCCTGCCGCCGACCGCCGCGGTCGAGGCATCGGACGCCACGCCACGCGTGGCGACCCGCAGCCAAGTCAGCGACCAAGAGGACGTGGCGGCCGCCTACGAGAAGGCCGGCAAGCTTTCGCCGGCCCGCTTCCGTGGGGTCACGCCGGGTGTCTCGACGCGTGACGAGCTGGTTAGCCTCTGGGGCGAGCCCGCTCAGATCGGCACGGCCGATGGCGACACGACCGGCGGCGAGGTGCTCGGCTACGAGCTCGAACCGTTCGAGAGCGTCGAGGCCCTGGTCGAAGGGGGCGTGGTCGCCGTGGTGCGGGTCACGCTCGCCGAGGATACGACGGTCGATGAGCTGACGACGCGTCTCAAGCTGACCGAGATCGATCCGGTGGAGGTCAACGACCCACGGACGAACGAGCGGCTCGCGGCGGTCTTCCCGGAGAAGGGCCTGACGCTGCTCATCAAGCCGACCTCGCTGTCGGGCGTTTCGCACTTGGTGCTGGAACCGATCTCGACACGCGCCTTCGTCCTCCGAGCGGAGCAACGCCCCGCGACGGAGATCAAGGCGAAGCTCGCCGACCTGAAGATGGCAATCTCCGCCACGCCGACCGATGCCCACGCGCATTGGCTCGCAGCCGAGCAGCAACTCGCGGCCGGTCAAGCCGGGCCCGCCGAGGCGTCGGCCGCCGAAGCGGTCCGCCTCGCCGCAACCGATCCGGCCTACCGACTGACGCTCGCCGAGGCCTTGCTCGCCACGGCCGAGTACGACAAAGCCGTGCTCGAGACCCGCCGCGTGCTGGACGATGCCTCCTCGCCCGAGGTGGTCCGTGCCGGGGCGTTGGACCTGATGGGACGCTTGGCCGCGATGGGTGATAGCCAGATCACGGCCAAGACGATCGACTTCCACAACGCGGCGATCGAGATCGCCGATCGCCTCGCCACGAGCACCGACGACACGGAGCGTCGCCTTGCGAAAGACGTGCTGCTGTCGGCCCACCTGGCGGTGGCGAAAGAGATCGCCCGCCGCGATTACACGGATAAGGCCGAGACCGTCGCCGAATGGATCGGCCGCGCTTCGGGCCTCGCCGAGGAACGGATCTCGTCCGACGATGGCGGCCTCGGGCTGCGATTGCGGGTCGCTCACGGCGCGTTGGCGGCCCTGGCCGAGCTGCGTCCGACCAAGGACCCCGGCCCCTGGCTCAAGGAAGCCGAAGAGACCGCCGAGACCCTGCTGGCCGAGGTGACCGACCCACTCTTCCGCGCCCGTGTCCACTGGGAGCTCGGCCAAGCCTACCAGCACGCCGTCCGCATCGAGCACCTCCGAGGCGACGCCACACAGGCACTCGGCTACGGCACGCAGGCCATCCAAGAACTCTCCGCCGGCGCCGAGCCGCGGGCGACCTCGCCCGCCGCGGAGCAGTTGGTCGGTCAGCTGTACTTCTACCTCGGGGCGGCCAACGCCGTGCACCGACAGGACCACACCGAGGCCGTCGGCTGGTACGACAAGGCCCAGATGATCCTCACGATGGAGGGTCAACCGAGCGAGTTCGTTATCCCTCGGCGTGACGGCGAGGAGTTGGTCAGCATGGGCGTCAGCTACTGGCAGGACGACCAGAAGGACCTAGCTGTCGAGCTGACCGAGGCCGGCGCCCGCATGATGGAGCGTGGTGTCGCGGCGGGAGTCGTCAAGGAGAAGCAACTCGCGGTGCCATACGGCAACCTCGAGACGATGTACAAGTCGCTTGGCAATACGACCAAGGTCTCTGAGTACGGCCGCTTGGTGCGTGGCGTTCGGGGCGTTCCGAAGGCCGAGAAGAAGGCTCCGCTTGAGCGGGTCGAGTCGGCCGCGGTGGCGCAGCAGAGTCAAGCCAAGGCGAACCCGCCGGCCCGCCGGCAGACGCAACAACAAGCTTCGAGGCAGACCGCTCCGGCCGAGCAAGCGACTCCGAAGGTGAGCCTTCGCGGTCGCGGTGCGAAGAAGCGTTGGCAGCGCTAGCCGATAAGCGATCGGATCTGAGATTGAGAAACCAACGGCCGGCGGCCACCTCGACCCGATTCGGGCGAAGGCCGCCGGCCGTTTCTTGTTGGCTTTCGCGGTATAGTACGCGGATGCACGACTTCGATCCCAAGGCCTATGGCGCCGCATTCGCTGCGGTCCTGTCCGACCCGCCGCCGATGCCGCTCGACGCGGGTCGAGCGAACCAAGCGATGCGGGCGGCGCTGGAGGACCTCTCTGACAGCGGTGCCGGAGACCTCCGAATCGCCGATCGTGGCGCGTTCGATTGTTGCCTCGCGGGGGCGTGGTTGTTGCATGGCTTCTTGGACGAGGCCCACACGCTCTGCCAGGACGTGCCGACACCCTCCGGGAGCTACTGGCACGGTGTCATGCACCGGCGCGAGGGCGATTACGGCAACGCCAGCTATTGGTTCCGGCGAGCGGGCGACCATCCGGTCGGTTCGCTGGTGGCTTCGGCAGCGGCCACGCACCCGGCGACCGTCGAGGCGGCTCTGGGTGGGGCTTGGGACCCGCACCGATTCAACGATCAAATCCGGCAAGCCGTGACGCAGGGTGGCCCGCTGGCTAAGGCTTGCCAGGAGGTGCAGTGGGCCGAATGGCGGGCGTTGTTCGACTACGACTGGCGGCAAGCGATCGAGGCTTGAGCCCCCGGCGACCCTTGCCGTCTGGTTCCAGACGCTAATACTGCGGCTAGATTTCCACCGCCCCGCATGTTCCGCCGGGCGTTCCCTCCACTCTCAGTTGAAGGCAACCACGATGTCCCGTTCCGGAGCCATCACGTTCAAGGGCAACCCGATGACCCTCGCCGGCGAAGCCGTCGCCGCCGGCCAAGCGGCGCCCGACTTCACCTGCCACTACTTCCAGGACGGCATGCAGACGCTCGGCCTAGCCGACGTGAAGGGCAAGCCGACCATCCTGAGCGTCGTCCCGTCGCTCGACACGGGCGTTTGCGCCATCCAGACAAAGACCTTCAACGAGAAGCTCTCCGCGATGGGCGACAAGATCAACGCGGTCACGGTGAGTCTCGACCTGCCGTTCGCCATGAACCGCTTCTGCGGAGCCGAGTCGATCACCAACCTGCAAGTCGCCAGCGACTACCAGGACCGCTCGTTCGGCAACGCCTTCGGCACGCTGATCGAGGAGCTCAAGATCCTCTGCCGCGCGGTCTTCGTCCTCGACGCCGACGGCAAGGTCGTCCACGCCGAGTACGTCGGCGAGGTGACCGAAGAGCCCGATTACGCCGCCGCGATCGGGGCTCTGGAAGGCTTGGCGGGCTGATCGGGTTGCCCGAGGCGATTTGCCGCGGTTAGCTCGTGATTAGAATGAAACACTCCGGGCGTTGGCGATGTAGCGCCGACGCCCGGTTTTTCATGGGTTCCCCGCTCCGCTGGCATGCCGAAACGATCTTTCCTCCTGCTGATTGCTCTGCTGCTTGCCGGTCTGCTCGCGGGCACGGCTGGGCCTTCGGCTGCCGAGCCAGCCACGGACGCGACGCCGGTGGTCGTTCGACTGGGTGAGGGCGATCTGCTCACGGGCATCCCGGGGGACGGGCCGCTGACCGTGGCCGAGGTCCGGGCTTGGCTCGGCGATCTGGCGAACCATCGCGAACTGCTGCCGCTCTTGCCGATGGGTCTCGACGAGGGGGCGGCCGATCTCCCGAGCCTCAGCGACAACCCGCTGACGCGAGCGAAGATCGAGCTTGGCCGCCAGCTTTACTTCGACCCACGCTTGTCGAAAGACGGCACGGTGAGCTGCGCCTCGTGCCACTCGCCGGAGCACGGCTTCGCTTTCCCGACACGCTTCGGCGTGGGCATCGAGGGGCAGCAAGGGACCCGCAACTCGCCGACCGCCGCGAATCGCCTCTTGTCGCGTGAGCAGTTCTGGGACGGCCGCGCCGACTCGCTCGAAGCCCAAGCCGTGGGGCCGATGTCCAACCCGATCGAGATGGGCTTCACCCACGAGGCGGTGGTCGAGGTCTGCGAGCGGCTGACCGGCTATCGGGTGCAGTTCGAACGCTTGTTCGACGAGGGCGTGACAATCGAGAACGTCGGCAAGGCGATCGCTTCTTTCGAGCGGGTGATCGTGAGCGGCCCGAGCCCGTGGGATCATCACCGCCGCTTGAAGAAGTTCGAGGCTGCCTTCGAAGCGGAGGATCTGGACGACGAGCTGGCGACCGAACTCGACGCGTTGCAACAGGCGGCGACTGACGCGCCGCTCTCGCAAGCGGCCGTCCGCGGGGCGGGGCTCTTCTTCGGCGATCGGACCGGCTGCACGCAGTGCCACGCCGGCGCGAACTTTTCTGACGAGCGCTACCACAACCTGGGCGTCGGCTTGGAGGCTCTCGGCGAACTGCGGGAGGACGAGGCGATCCCCGCTGAGCTCGAAGAGGCCCTCGATTGGGGCCGCTACGCGATCACCAAGCGGGACGAGGATCGCGGCGCGTTCAAGACGCCCGGCCTGCGCAATGTGGCTCAAACGGCTCCCTACCTGCATGACGGCTCCGCGGCGACCCTCGCCGAGGTGGTTGCGCTCTACGTCGAGGGGGGCCATGCCAATCCGTTCCTCAGCCCGTTGCTTGAGCCGCTTGACCTCAGCGAAGAAGAGCAGGCTGACTTGGTCGCGTTCCTCGAATCGCTGACCGGGGACTGGCCGGCGGTCGAAACGGGACGCTTGCCGGCGGACGCCGCGGGCGACGAGGCGATGGCGGCGAAGCCTTAGCGAGTCATCGCGTGGCATCGCGGTAGCGGGCGGCGACTTCGAGGTGCATCTTGCCCCGGCCGTCGAGCGTGTAGCCGCTGTCCCCGCCGGGGCCACGGACGCCGCTGATGGCGATCGGCCCGGAGAGATCGGCCGAGACGATGCGGCAGGTCGCCTCTTCCACACGGAACACGCCGGCGATGATCAGTCGCATCTGCTCGGACGTCGCGCCGTGGGCCTCGATCTCGGCATCGAAGGTAGCGACCCGCCGGCTGCCGACGGTTTCGACCTTTGAAAGCGTCAACGCGAAGCGGTCGACCTCGCCCATCTGTTTATCGAAACCGAGCGCCTGCTGGGCTAAGGCGGCTGGCAGTTCGAGCTGTTGGCCGACCGCCACGGTTCGCCCGGCGAGGAACTTGGCCAATGGGCTGGCGGTGCCGAGGGTCTCCATCGCCCGGGCGACGATCTCGTACTCGGCCATCGGCGGCAGCTCGCCGGTGGCGGTTGTGATCACCATCCGTTCGCCCTCGCGGCGGCAGCTATAAGTTTTGCCGGCGACGGGCTCGTTGAGCTTCTCGTCGTTATGAACGGTGGTGGCGTCGAAGAACCGCACCTCGGCGGCCATGACGCGGTTGCCGACGATCTCGGTTGCCGTCACGCGGCGGGTTTGCGATCGATCGACCCGGCTGGCCGAGGTCTCGATCACCTTCGCGCCTTGGCGGGCGGTCGACTCGAGTTGCATCTCAACACGAACCGATTGCTCCACGGTGTCGCCGGGCAGAGCCGACCGGCGGCCGAACGAAACGTTTGTCACCGCCATCGACGAGGCAGCAATCAGGGAGAGCAGACAAAACGAGAGGGCGCGGAACACGGCGGCAGCTTCCTTGCGAGGCCGGGATTGAAGACCCGTAAGGGTCGCCCAAACCAGCACAGCAAGGCAAGGTCGATCGGCGTGCTAGCTTGATGGCTCGTCATCGCGGCCGATCTGCTCTTGGGTCTCTTCCCAAGAAAGCTGAGCCTGTTCGATACGCCTGAGCGGGTCGTCCGAGGCGTCCTCGTCGCGGCGACGCTTGCTCTGCTGTTCCTCGGCCTCGGTTTCGAGGGCCTCAACCCAATCGGGCAAGTCGAGCCCCGAGCCGGCGGCGTCGCCGAGCAGGGAGCTGATCTCCTGCTGCATCGCACGGAAGGCGGGCGAGTCGTTGATCGGCGGCTCGGCGTTCATCGCAGGACCGACCAGCGAGCGGACCAAGTCGATCGTGAGCGGCCGGACGAAGCGTTCGGCGAGTCGCTGCGAGATGGTCGGCAGCCGCATCCCGTATCGTTGCGTGAGGGCTTCGAGCCCCGCTTGGTGTTGGTCGGCCGCTTCGCGGGTTCGGTCTTCCACCGCCCGACGCCACAGCGCGGCGGCGGCGGGGCGGCCGTTCTCGACCAGGATGCGGTGGGCCAAAGCGACCGGCTTGAGGTTCCAGGCGACCCGGTCGTACGCATTCTTGAGCCGCAGGAAGTCGATCAACGCGTGCAGCATCTCGCCGTGGTCGGACTGCGTGGTGGTCGCGTTGTAATCACGATAGACCGCGTAGTTCTCGACCACCGACTCGATGGCGATGGTCAGGAAGCGGACGGCCTCGTCGTGGGGCACGCCCCGATCGATGGCGTCGATCAAACGGGGAGCGTCTTCGGGCGGGTTTTGTCGCAGGCCATCGAGCCAGACCCCGACCCCCTGGTGGAGGATTGCCCGCAGGTTGCTGAGGGTCAGGAAACGCTGCGTGAAGAGGTCCTCGCCGTACTGTTCGACGAACCTAGCGAACCTTTCCCACTCGCGCGGGTCGCTGTTCAGTCGTTCGACGACGCTCAGCCTGACGGTGCGGCTGTGGCTCAGCCAACGGCCGAGCTCGGCCTCGGTGAGCTCTTGGAGGGCTTCGACCAGCATCACGTCGGCGGCGTGCGAGTCGTTCGTCTCGGCGTTGGCTTGCCAAGCCGGCGAGGAGGCCACCAAGCAACGCACCACCGCGGCGTAGCCCGCCTCGAAGAGCCGGTCGTATTCGGTCACCGCACCGCGGCCGACAGGGTGATCGGTTTCCATCCGCTGGGCAACGCCCAACAACTCGATCGCCTCGCTCACGAGGCCCAGGCGTGGCAACCAGCCGAGCAGGTCGCTTACCAATCGATGGAGTGTGCGGGCGCGGACGATCTTCTTCGGCTCGCCGCCACGGGCGATCGGCACGTAGAGGAGTTCCTCGCCCAGCAACGCGGCGAGGAAGGGGGGCCAGTGTTGACGGACGCCCTCGGCGTTGCCGCGGAGGACGGATCGCAAGACGCCGACCGCCACGCCGCCGGTCTTCGGGGCGTCGGCCGCGGGGTCCTCGTCGGAGGCCAAGGCCCCGCCGGCGGCCCGGAGCACGCGGGCCGCGTCGGCCGTCTCGACGCACGACGTGATCACGCCCTCGACGATGGCGTCCTTGATGGTGCGGACCCGGTCGTAATCGATCATCGACTCGTGATCGTGGCCCGGCTCGGGGAGCGGGTGCGTGTGGGCCGAGTCGAGGAGCTGGGCGAGCTGCGCACCACGCTGCACGGCCATCTTCCGCCAAGCCGCGATCCGCTCGATCCGATCGTCCGGCGAGGCGACCCGCACACCCCACGCGACCGCGGCGTGCTTCCACAAGCGAGCGACCGTGTTCAGGAACGAGAGACGCTCTTCGAGACGCTCGGCTTCCTCCTCGAACTCCGCGAGGGTTTCGTTCTCGTCGGGCTCAAAGGTCGAAGACTCAATGCCATCGTCGGTCGAGTCCTCGTAGACGACATCCTCGTAGGCGGCCCCGTAGAGATCGGATTCGTCCTCTTCCTCGCCGCCGAGGTCGGTTTCGGGATCGAAATCGTCGTCGTCTTCGCTATCGAGGCCGAGCCCCAGCGGGTCGTCTTCGTCCTCGTCGGCACCTAGCAGCTCGTCGAGCAGGGAGTCGTCGATATCGTCGTCGTGGTGCATGCCGAGCTCGAAACGCGGCGCCTCCCACAGGTCCTCGGCGTTGGCTTCGAGGTGATCGAAGAACTTGGCGACCAGCGGCCATTGGTCCTCGCCGGTCTCCTCGCCCCGTTTCTCGACCATCCGCAACCAGCGTTCGGCGAGCGGGTGGAACGAGGCATCGCCGTCGTCCAGGGGCGTGAAGTCGACTTGGCAAACCCACCGCATCAGCAGCGCCATCGAAGCGACCAAGTCGCCCTTCTCAAGCAGCGCCTCGACGACCTGATGGAATGCCTTGGGCGAATCGAACTGATCGACAAACATCCCCCAGAACTTGATATCGCCCGATTCGGCCCCGGCTTTATGCCAAGCGTTGAGCGCCCCGGCGACGAGGTTCGTTGAGACCTCGACCTCTTTGGCCAGCAGGCGACGCACGCCGCTGACCATCGGCGTCGCGAATTGATCCCACCAGACGGCGATCCGTTCGAGCGTCGTCGAGAAGAACCGTTCGTACTCGGCGTCGTCGATGGCGGCCGCTTCGCTCCAGGCCCGCGCGCACAGGCCGAGCAGTTGTTCGACGACCTGGATCAGGTCATCGACTCGGTAGTCGTGGATCGTGTTCTCGATCGACGGGAAGAGGCTGTAGTTGCCGCCGAAGCCGACCACGTTCCAAGGATCGACCAGCGCGCCGCACTCGATGCCGCGTTCCAGCAGGTCTTCGATCTCGGGCGTCAGCTCCGCGGCGGTTGCTAGCTCGTGGTTGTCGAGCGACTGATGCCCGGCCGTGAGCTTGCAGTAGATCTTGCACAGGATCCGCGACGAGGAGACCCGGACCTCGTTCGCTTGTTCGAGTGCCGCCTCGACCGCGCCCATGCGGGCGTAGACCCGGGCGAGCCGGACCCGCTGCAACTGCTCGGCACGCCGGCTGGCGATGGCTTGGTTCAGGTGTTGGCGGGCGCCGGCGAAGGGCTGGCGGAGCCGCTCGGCTTCGCGTCGGAGCCGCTCGCCGTGGTTGCCTTGGGTGCGCTCGAGGAGCTCGTGGTAAAACCGATCTCGATAGGCGGCGATCTGCGGCAGCAGGGTCGAGAGGGTCTCGTCGCCGCTATGCGCGGTCGGGCCCGAGCCGCTGACCCCCGAGGCCATGAGGATCGTGCCGGCGAGGACGGCGGCCGCTTCGTCGAGCAGCTCGTCGCGGGCGTAGCTCCCGTCGGGCCGATCGCCCGATTCTTGCTCGACCCGTTCGCAGAGGGCATCCAGCACCACAGGTTGCAGCACGAAGCGGCGGTAGTTGCCGCTGCCGTCGATGCGATTGGGGTCCCACAGGCCGAAGTGGTGATTAGGCCGTTTGTGCGCGGGGTGGTCGAAGTCGTACGCCCGAGGATCGAGGGCGAGTTCTTCCAATAAGTCGGGATCGAAGTAAGCAGCCCGCAGGATGCCGTCGTCGGTCTCTCGCAACAGGTTGAGCGTCCGCTCGATGAGCTCGGTCCGCCGGCCGTGCCCGAAGCCTGCCGACTCGATGTAGAGCGGGATCGGTCGGAGCCACTCGTTCCGATACGGCTCGATCTTCTGATCGGTTTCGAGCACGGCGATCGGTCGGTAGCCGATGTAGTCGTCGAGCCGGTCGCGGGCCGCGTTGAGGGTTGCTTCTTCCCACGGCGCGCCTTGAGCGAGCAGGGCTTCGAAGACACGTCCCAAGAAGAACGGCCGCCAGAGCTCCTGTGCATCACGCCCCCACAGAAGGTCGGCGTGGAATCGGTCGTACGCTTCGCGGAACTGCCCTGTGAGCCTCAAGACGCCCAACGCTTGCTCCGCGTCGGCGAAGGCGGCTCCCTCGCTGCGGAACTGCTCGAGTCGATACTCCAAGCCGGCCAAGACGCGATCGACCGAGGCTCCCGCCCCGTCGGTCGGGGTCGCCGGAGGGTTTCCCTCTTCGATCGCGAAGAGGCCGTTGATCGCCTTCAGGAAGGCCCCATCGCTGGCCCCCGACGAGAAGTTCAGGTAGCCGAGCACCTCTCGCTCAAGCCCGATTCGACGCTCCAGCGGATCGTCGATTTCCTCAGACATAGGGCGGGTCGTAGGGGACGAGCGGAGGGGTGTGGTTGTGCCGGCAGGGGCCGTTGCCAGGACCACCGCCTCGCAATGTAAAAGGCCCTCCCGGCAGGGTCTAGCGGCTGTCCGACCGCCGGGGCGATTCGTGCACGCCCCGCCGCGGCCGATTATCATGGAGGCTTGGGCTCCACGCACCGCGTGGACCGCCCCTCAATCGAAGCCACGCCCCAGGCTGCTAGCACTCATGCGATTCATCCAAGCCGTCAGCCCGCTCTCGACTAAGCTCCTCTCGTTGCTCGCCGTGCTGCTGGCGATGCAAGCAACGAGCGAAGCCCGCGTGGTCTCGCGGCAGACGGCCCAGGCGGCCGGCCTCACACGGGCTTGGTTCACCCAGGCCAGGATCGATCCAAGCACGCAACGGATTGTGGGCGCGGTGTTCGACCGGGGCGTCGTTTACACGCTCAGTTCCACCGGTTCGCTGCAAGCGTTCGATGGCGACACCGGGACCACGCTCTGGACGACACGCCTGGGGTCGCCCTCGCTGCCGGCCTTCGGGCCGAGCATCCGCCACACGACCTCGGTCGACGGCGCGGGCAACGAGACGACCATGACGCGTTGCGCGATCATGATCGGCTCGACCCTCTTCGTCATCGACGGCTCGAACGGTGCCGAAGTGTTCAGCCGCCGCGCCGGCGGAACGCCGGCGACCGCGCCGGTGTTGGGGGACGACCACGTCTATGTGTCGATGCTGAGCGGACGCCTGATCGGCTATCCCCTCGATCAACTAAAACGCGTGCCGTTCACGGTCGCCTCGCCGGGTCAACTCGATACGCAACCCTTGCTCGCCGAGGGCCAGATCATCTGGACGACTCGGCGTGGCCAAGTCTACGGCGCGTCGGCCACAACCGGACGCCCGTCGTATCGGTTCGACGCCACGGCACGCATCTCGGGAAGGCCGTCGGTTGTTGAAGATCGCGTCTACTTCGCGAACGAGCGCGGCACCGTGTACGCCATGGAGGCCGAGAAGGCCCGTCACGTTTGGCGTGCGTCGGTGGGGCGCGAGGTTAGCAAGCCGGTCCTCGCGGTCGGAGACGAGGTCTACGTCCAAGCCGAAGGGCCCGCGCTCTATGCCCTCGACCGAGCCAGTGGTAAGTCGTTGTGGAGCGTTGAGGGGGTGGCCGACTTTGCGGCCGCTTCGCCGGAGCGGATTTACGCGGTTGCTCCGGGGGGTGCCCTCGCCGTGCTCGATCGCAAGACGGGCCGCCCGGTCGGCAGTTGGCCGGCCGGTGGCAAGCTCTCGCCGATCGCCAACACGGAAGACGACCGGCTCTTCTTTGTCTCCGAGTCGGGCCTGCTCCAGAGCTTCCACGAACCGGGCCGCGCCGAAGCCAAGGCCGACGAGCCGCCCGCCGAGGAGAAGCCCGAAGCCGAGCAGCCGCCCCTCGACGAGTTCGAGCAGCCTGCCGAAGAGCCGGCCGAGGCGGACCCCTTCGCCCCGGCGGATGAGCCCGAGGAGCCGGCGGCCGATGACCCCTTTGCACCCGCGGAGGGGGCTGAAACGGACGATCCGTTCGCCCCGGCCGACGACGCCGAGGTCGAAGAAGACGATCCCTTCGCCGGCTTCTGAGCGAGATCAGGGGCGAACCCGCAGGACGCGGGGCTTGTCCGCACGTCACGCGCCCCGCGTCAGTCACGGAAGAGGACCGCATGAGCGAATCTGCAGCCATCGCCGACGCGGCCCCGACTGGATGGTGGTCGCGTGCCGGCGGTGGCAGAGAGGTCTTGATCGTCGCCGCGCCGCTCGTCGTGTCGAGCCTGTCGTGGACGGTCATGACCTTCGTCGATCGGATGCTGCTCAACCATTGGTCTGGTCCGGCGATGGCGGCGGCGTTCGTCGCCTCGACCGCTTGGTTCACGCTGCTCTGCTTGCCACTGGGCATCTGTTCCTACACGAACACGTTTGTCGCCCAGTACCACGGCTCGCGTCAGCCGGAGCGGATCGGCCCCGCGGTTTGGCAGGGGGCGTGGATTGCCGTGGCGGCGAGCCCGTTCATCTTGGCCGCGATCCCGTTCGCCGACGACGTCTTCCGGGCGGCCGGCCACGTCAGCGAGGCGGTCGAGTACGAGGGCCAATACTTCGGCATCCTCTGCTGGGGCGCACCGGCCATGCTGCTCGGGCAGGCGTTCTCGGCGTTCTGGAGCGGCCGCGGGAAGACGGTGGTCGTGATGGTGGTCGATGCCGCCTTCGCCGCGTTGAACCTGCTGCTCGATTGGTGGTGGATCTTCGGCCTGACCCTCCAACTCAACGGCGAGACGGTCGAGGTCTTCCCGGCGTGGGGCATCGCGGGAGCCGGTTGGGCAACGGTCCTCTCGTTGTGGTTGAAGGTCGGCGTCTACCTCGCCCTGCTGCTGGCCAAGTCGAATCGCCACGCCTTCGCCTCGGCACGGTCGCGTGTTGATCTCAAACTGCTGAGGCGGATGCTGCGATTCGGCGGTCCGAGTGGCGTGCAGATGCTGCTCGATGTGGCCGGCTTCACGGTCTTCATCCTGCTGGTGGCCCAGCTCGGCGCGATCGAGAACGAGGCGACCGGCATGACCTTCAGCATCGGCTCGCTGGCATTCATGCCGATCTGCGGCATCGGCATGGCGACCACGATCCTCGTCGGCCAACACCTCGGCGAGAACCGCGAGGCGGCCGCCGCTCAAGCCACGTGGACCTCGCTGCACGTCGGGCTCGCGTACATGGCATTGGCCTCGTCGCTGATGGTCTTCCTCCCCGAACTCTTCCTCGCCGGCTTCTTCCTCGGGGATGCGGTGGAGGGGGATCCGGCCCAGCGCGAAGCGGTCGCGGCGGTCGCCGTCACGCTGATGCGATTCGTGGCGGCTTACAACTTCCTCGACGCCGTGCTGATCGTCTTCGTCGGCGCCCTGAAGGGGGCGGGCGATACCAAGTTCATCCTCTTGGTAAGCCTCGTCATGGCGACGCTGTTAGCCGTGCTCACTTGGTTGGCGATCGAGGCCTTCGATGTCGGACTGTATGGCTGCTGGGGTTTGGTCAGCGCCTGGATCGCGGGGCTCGGTATTTTGTTTATGCTCCGGTTCTTGCAAGGCAGTTGGCGATCGATGCGGGTCATCGAATCGCCGGCCTGAGTACCGATCCGATCCACGGAAGAAAACGCATGGCTGGCCTCTTCGACGGCACCCCACTCGAACGCCCGGTCACCTGTGAGCGGTGTGGTCGGGAGGTGAAGGCGTGCGATTGCCCGCCCGTTGCGAAGAAAGCCAAGGCATCGGTCGCGAGTGAGCAACGCCCCCGGGTCAGACGCGAGAAACGCCGGGGCAAGTGGAACACCGTTGTCGGGGGGCTCACCGGCGAGACCGCTGACTTGAAGGCCTTGCTGAAGACGCTCCAAGCCGGCCTCGGGGCGGGCGGCGGCGTCTCTGACGGCGAGCTCGTCATCCAGGGCGACCACCGCGACAAGGTCGTCGCCAAGCTGATCGAACTCGGCTATCAGGCTAAAGCGGCCGGCGGCTAGCTCCAGCGGCTAGATGTAGTACATCTCGGCCGGCGCAGCGGCCTCGGCGGCGAGTTCTGCGAGCGACACGCCCCGCAGACGTTCCCGCTCTGCGCGGGCCGCGTCGCGGATGGCGGAATGGATGGTCTCGCCAAGCGGCGAAGGCTTCGCGACGTTGCTCGCCGCGTTTGGCGGCCCTTCGAGCAGGTCGAGCACCTCGCCGAGCGTCAACTCCTCGGGCGATCGGGCCAAGCGATAACCGCCCGAGGCACCCCGCGTGCTGGCGACCAAACCGAGACGCTTGAGCTCTTGAAGGATCTGAACCAGGAACCCCTCCGGGATCCCCTCCTCGGCCGCCAACCGCCGCCCCTGCAACGGCCGATCCCCGGC
>CAYGUP010000045.1:0-33546 GCA_964353155.1 uncultured Planctomycetaceae bacterium
TTCACGAGCGAGTTGAAGAGCTCATCGATGCTGCGGATCGCGGTCAGACGATCTGACTCGCTGGCAACCGAGTTGATCGCGGCCAACGCATCCGACTTAAGCTGGATGAGGCCGGTGCTGACTTCTGTCAACGCGCCGTCGGTCGTGGCCAGTGACGATCGGGCGCCGATCAGGTTGGTGAGCGACTGCTCTTTCCGCTCGATGGTTCGTTGCAGCACCATCGCCCGCTGCGCGGACGATGGGTCGTCGCTCGGCAGGAAGATCCGCTGGCCGGTGCTGAGTTGGTTCTGGAGCTTGAAGAGATCGAGCTGGTCGTTCTGGATCTGCGCCGTCAGCCGATCGCGTGTCATCGCGTCGGTGACTCGGGATGTCGAGATCGGCTGGATGCTGGACACGACGGTTCGCTAGATCGTAAAGGGACTGAATGGTTCGGGCGGCGCCGGGCTACAGCCGGACGAGCGTATCGAGCATCTCTTGGATCGTGGAAATCACGCGGGCGGTCGCCTGGTAGATCCGTTGCAGCGAGATCATATCGATCGCCTCTTCGTCGATATTCACACCGCTGATGGCTTGGAATTCGTTGGCGAGGGTCGACTCGAAGACCCCAAGCCCCTCGGCGACCGAGCCGGCGACGGTCGAGTTCTGTGCCAGCTCGTTCACCAGTTGGTCGTACTGCTCGATGAGCGACGCCCCGGCAAGCGAGTCGAGCGGCATATCGATGATCGCCGCGAGGGCGACGGCGTTGGCGGTCTTGCCGTTTGGCTCGGCCGGGTTTTGGCCCGGGGGCGTCGCCTTGCTCAGCGCGAGCTTGCCGGCGTTCTCGATGCCGTCGAGCTCGCGGTTGATGCCGATATCGCTCGCGCCGCTGCCGGTGAAGAACGTGTTCAGTCCGACCGAGGCCAGGAAGCCCGAATCGTCGTCCGAGAAGGTGAAGGTCACCCCGGTGTCGTCGGCCTCGATCGACAGGCGGCCATCGACACCGACCGAGGCGTTGAGGCCGTCGATCGTGTTGATCTGGTCGGCCACGCCGGCGAGCGTCGTGTGCCCGCCGTTGCCGTCGTCTAATGCCTTGATGTTGATGGTGGTCGGCGAGCTGACGCCTTCATCCACGACCGAGATCGTGAAGCTGCCGTTCTCGATATCAAACGGGAGTCCCGATTCGTTCAGCGGCACCGTCGGGTCGAAGACACCGACTTGGCTGGTCAGCGACTCGAACCCATCGAGCCCCTGGCCTTGCGAATGGACCTTATTGAACTCATTAATGAAGGTCTTGGCGAACTGGTCGAGGTCATCGCGGAAGCCATCGACGATCTCGTCGCGGGCGACCGTCAGGCCGTGGACACGCCCGCTATTGAGTTGGAGCGGCTTCTCCGTATCGGCGAAGACCAGTTGCGAAGCGGCCTCGCCCGATCCGTCGCCCGTATCGACCGCCACCTCGCGGCGCTGGCCCTCGAACACCAAGAACTCACCGCCGACCGAGATCGAGAGGCCGCCGCTCGGTTGCTCGGCCACGGTCGCATCGACGAGCTCGGTCAGCCGGCCAACCGCTTGGTTGCGAGCGGCCCGGAGCGCACCGGCGTCGCTCTTGCCGGCGCTGCCACCCTCGACCTGCGTGATCTGAACGTTGAGCTCGGCGATCTCTTCTGAGAGCTGGTTGATCTGCCCGACCGACTGGCGGATCTGGGCGTCGTAGCGATCGCGGATCTGCTTCGCCCGGCTCTCGAGCCGGCCGATCTCCGAGGCAAGCTTCTTGCCTTCGAGCACCGCCAGGTTGCGGATCGAGAGCGTGTCGCCCGTATCGCCTAGCGTGTCCTCGATGCTGCCAAAGAAGTCGGTGATCGACGTGCTCAGGTCGTTGCTGCTCAGCTCGCCGAGCAGGCTTTCGAGGTCCTTGTAGGCCTCGTTTTGAAGATCGGCGCTGACACGGTCGCCGGCCGCGTTGCGGAGTTGGTCGCCGAGGAACTCGTCGACCTTCTGCGTGATGCTATCAACGCGGACGCCAAGGCCGATGGTCAGCGTGCCGAGCTGCTGGACCGGGGCGGGCGTGTAATTAACCTGCTCGCGGATGAACCCTTCGGTGTTCGCATTGGCGATATTATTGCTCACCACTTGCAGGCCAATTTGCATGGCCTGAAGCGTGTTGCTCGCCGTTTGTAGCGACCCGAAAAGGGACATCGGAGAGGGGTTAAGAGTTAGGGACTAGAGGTTAGGGACAAGAGATAAGAGCCGGTGGCTTGTCGTTGCATGCATAGCAAGCACTCGCACCCCTCGCCCCTCTTTCAAACCGCCTGATCCATCAGCACGCCGCCGGCGGGCGAGGGACCGCTCTTCTCGTAAGTCGGCGGTTTCTCTCCGCCGGTGGCGACAATCTCGATCATTTGCGAGAGGTGGAGCAGTGTCCGCTGGACGAGCACCCAGTTGGTCAAGCTCTGGTGTTGCAACAAGCGGGCCCGCGATTGGGCCTCGCGGAGCTTGGGGCGCAGCGACTTGCGTGCCGCGTCCGGCATCGCATTCGCCAACGACCGGAGGTCGGGCTGCGGCGTGCCACGCTCGCCGGCCGCTTCGAGCATGCCCTGCCGTCGTTGCTGGCACTCGGCGAGGCGTTCGGAGAGCCGTTGCTCCTCTGGCTGGATGGCGGCGAGGCCATCGCGGTCGCCGCCGGCGAGCAGGTCGCGTTTGCGGCCCAGCACGTCGAGCAGCTCGGTCTGCGTCTCGGAGAGATCGGCCAGCAGCTTCGTGAGCGGCTCTTCCCAGGCGTCGATCGACTCCGGGAGTTCCAGAGCTTCGGGCGTGGCGGCGACGGTTGGTGTGTCGGTCATGCTAGCGAGCGATTGAGGAAGGTGCTCGGTCGGTTTCGTGTAACTCAACGGCGACGCAACGCGCCGAGGGCGTACAGCCCATCGGTCGGCGTGGCGCTCGCCTCTTTCAGCAGGGCCGCCTCGGCGGGGAACTGCGAATCAAACATCTGGTCGGCAAAGCCTCCGGCACCGGCCGCTGCCATGTCCTGCGATAACTGCTGGTCCAGGCGGGCCTGGAACTGCTCCTCGGCGTGGCCGCCGTGGAAGTAGGCCGGCTCGCCGACGGTGGCACGCATCGACTTGAGCATCTGGCCATAGAACGTCTCGCCGACGAACTGGCTGAAGGTCTCTTTGAGCTTCTGGGCGTGCTCGACCGAGCCGACCCCGCCTTGCGGCTTGTTCGCCAAGGCGATCGGTGCCTTGGCGAGCGGGGTCGTCGCGAGCGGCGAGAGTTGGGGGGTGCTGAGCATCGGGGTCGTTGAGAGCTTGAAGGTGTAGCGAGAGGGAACCGCGGGGCTCAGAGGATGATCAGCTTGGCGTGCAGCTTGCCGGCGCGGTCGATGCTGCGGATGATCTCGATCACGTCCTCGCTGGGGACACGGAGGTTCTTGAGCGCCTCGAGCAAGCGTTCGAGCTTGGGCCGTTGGCTCACGTTTGGCGAGATCGGCAGGAAGCTGTTGGCCGTGCCGGTCGCCGCCCCGGTTTGGACTACGAGGTTGCTGTGCGTGAACGCGACCTCGCCGATCTCGACCTCGCCGGCGATCACGACGCTGCCGGTCCGTGTATTGCAAACGACCCGGGCCTCGGGCTCCGCCCCATAGATCGAGAGCTCCATCAGCTCCGAGGCGAACGAGACATGGTCCTTCTCAAACTTCTGCGGGACCTTCACACGGATGTTGCTGGCGTCCTTGGCCCGCACAAACTGCTCGCGGACATCGCCTAACTCGAAGCTGGCCCCGATCGGCACGAAGTCTTGCAAGTAACGCTCGGCGACCTGCGCCGCGACCGCCTCGGAGACAACGAAGTCGGCGTGGTGTGGGTCGAGGATGATGGTTACCCAGCCATCGTCAGAGACAAACGGCGTGTAGACGTCGCGGGTGACTTGGCAGCCCTTGTGGATGTTGCCGACCATCGGCGACGCCGGGTCTTCGACATGCACCGCCCCTTCGCACAGGGCGAAGACGGTCGCGTCTTGGGTGTTGGGGCCTTGCAAGGCGGCGGAGATCAACTGGCCGCCGACCAAGCTCTTGCCGTTTAGGGCACTCACGGTGCAATCGATCTGCTCACCGCTGCGTGCCCCGGTCGCCGGCACCGTGGCGGTGACCATCACCAACGCGACGTTCTTCACCTTCCGCAGGGCTTGCTGGGCGTCTTGGTCGAAGCGGCCGGTCGTCGAGACCGGGTTGCCCATCAGTTCCAACGCTCGGCTCAGAGCACGCATGGTTGCGGGATCGTTCGCTTCGCCGGTGCCGTTCAGGCCGATCACAAGGCCCACGCCACGCAGCACGTTCTCTTCCTGGCCCTTGAGCCGGCAGATGTTCGCGAGGCGTGTCTTGCCCTGGCCAACCGCGTCGGTAACGACGCCGAGCGTGAAGGCGGACAGGATGATGGCGATCAAGAGTTTCATCGTTAGGTCTCGTAGCTGAGTGGGCGGGCGGGCACTTAGAGCGGCTTGTACTTGCCGTACCACTTGTTGAACCACCCGCGGGCGTAGCCGTCGCGGACCGAGCCGGTCTCGTACTTGTAGATCCGACGATTCAGCAGCGCCGTGTCGCGGACGGTCCAATCCGGACCGATCTGCTGGCGGGCCACTTCGCCCGACAGGTAGGTCATCCAGGTCTCTTCGTTGACCCGAACCTCAGAACGCCCTTCCAGCACGAGATTGCCGTTGGGGCGGATGTCGACGACCTTCACGGCCATGGCGAAGGTGAGCGACTCGCGTTGCTCGATCTCGCTCTCGGCCCGCAGTTGGCTGTTGAGTGTGCCGCTAACGGACGGGTCGCCGCGCCGTTGCAGGGCCGGGAAGAGGTCCTTGCCGTCGAACTTGATCCAGTCGGCCAGCACCGCGCTGAACGCGCCGGTCTTGATCGACTCGCCCGAGCCCTCGCTTTGCATGACCGTCCGATAGTCGACCAGCACCGTGATGATGCTCTCTTTCTCCAGCGGCCGGGCCATCGCCTCGGGCGGGAGGGCTTGGTAGGTCCAGGCGCTGTTGTTGAGCAGGGTCGCCCCGCGTTGCGGGTTCACCGGGGCGGTGTGGATCAGGCTCCCTTCCTGGGCGGCCGCGTGGGTCGCTGCGAGGAAGAGCATCGCTAGGCCGAGTGTCTTCATCGGTAGGCTCCCGGGCGGGCCGCGTTGGTGAAGTCGCCGCGTGCGGAGAGCACCGCGAGTTGGCGAGGCCCGACCACGCGGGCGGTGAACTCTTCTTTGCGGTCGAGCAATTGGACGGTGATCAGATCGCCTTGGCGGCCGTCTTGCTTGGCTTGCGCGACGAGGCTCACCGACACGCCGCCGCCACCGCTGATGACCTCGACCTCTTGGCTCCGCCGCACCATGAGAGGGGCCGCCGTGTTGTTGTCCGAGAGCACCTCGCCGAGGCGGAGCGGGCGTTTGGCTTCGCGGCCGACCACTTGCTCCAGCTCCGTGTATCCCATCGCCTGCGGGCGATCGAGTTCGTTCATCGGGATCGGCTCCAGACGCACCGCCGAGGCGGTCACCAGCGTGCCGCGAGCAACCGGCGTGCGGGTCACGACCCGCATCGGTTGTTCGACCAAGTCGGCGACCGCGTTGAACGCCTCCCCGCCACGCCGTGCCTCGGGCCAGACACGGACCGTGATCGAACCGGCCTGCGGCGGCTGCCTGGGGAGGAACTCGACGGTGATCGGCTGATCGCCCATCTCGACGAGTTCGCGGATGGCCGTCGCGGAGAGCTGGATGTTGCGAACCGCGAGGCGTGGGGCCGCGTCCTCGTTGTTAATCGCCGATTGCACGGCTTCCCTCACCGCTTCCCGAACCGCTTTGATCGAGATCGAGCTGACCCGGCGTGTCTGGAACGATCGCGGACGACTCGGCTCCGTGCGAACGCGGAAGGCGGTGCTCTCGGATGGCTTTGAGGAGGGGGCGATCGGCTGTTTGGCGGCCGGCTGCCAATCATCCACGACCGGCTCGCTCGCCAAGGCGGGCGTCTCGACACGGACCCGATAGGCACCGGCGTAACGATGGTCGGCGGGCGACTCGCCCTGTGCGGCGAGCATCGCCCGCACCGAAGCGGCCGACACGAATTGCCGCGTGCCGGGTGACGGGTTCGGCATCAGGGGCAGCTTGCTGAGCCGCTCGGCGTTGTCGCCCGTGACGGTCGCCACATCGCCCAGCAGGACCAACGCCCCGGCAGAGGTGGTGGCCTCTTCGCGGAGCGTGATCTGGGCGGCGTCGGCCGTCGCGGCGATCGTCAGAAGGAGGAGGAGCGAGAAACGCATGGCTGGTTCGTTAAGGTTTAAATAGCGGAGCGGCGACTAGCGGCGGAGGTTGGCGACCAGTTCCATGATCTCGTCGCCGGCGCGGATGACCTGCGAGTTGAGCTCGAAGCTCCGCTGCGTATTAATCAAGTCGATCAACTCGGTCGTGGCATCGACGTTTGAGGCTTCGAGTGCGCCTTGGCTCAAACGCCCCACGCCTTGCAGGCCTGGCTGGCCTTCGATCGGCGTTCCGGATGCCGTCGACTCGGCGTAGAGGTTGTCGCCGAGCTTCATCAGGCCGTCCGGGTTGGCGAAGGTCGTCAGCAGCATGTTGCCGATCTGCTGCAAACCATCCACACCCGGCTGGCGGACCGAGACCACCCCGTCGCCCGAGATCGAGATGTCGGTCGCATCGGGTGGGATCGTGATGTTCGGTTCGATCCGATAGCCGAGCGTTGCCGAGCCGAGCACCAACTCGCCGTCGGCATTCATGTTGAGGTTTCCCGCTCGGGTGTAGACGGTGCCTTCACTCGTCTGGACCGCAAAGAAACCTTCGCCCTCGATCGCGATGTCGAGCGGGTTGCCGGTCTGCTGCAAGGCGCCTTGATCGAAGTCGGATTGCGTGCTGGAGACCCGGACACCAAGGCCGACCTCGACGCCGGTCGCCGTGAAGTTGCCGTCGGCGTCTTGGGCGCCGGGCAGCTTGTGTTGTCGGTAGAGGAGGTCCTCGAAGTTCGCACGGTCCTTCTTGAAGCCGGTCGTCGCGTTGTTCGCGAGGTTGTTCGCGATGACGTCCAGCTTGGTCTCCATCGCCTGCATGCCGGTCGCGGCGGTGTAGAGGGATTGGAAGCTCATAGAGAAGTTGGGAGTTGGGAGGCGCGGGGCGCTAGTTGTTTTGGGTGTGAGCGATGGGTCGGTCTCAGCCGGCCAGCAGGCGGCTGATCAGGTTGCCGGTGGCCGTGTCCTGGTGGCGGATCATCTGGGTGTTCGCCTCGAAGGCACGGTTGGTCTCGATCATCTCCATCATCTCGCGGGTCGAGTCGGCCCCCGACATCTCGCGGAAGCCTTGGGCGACCTCGCGTTGGCCGAGCGGGACCGAGCCGACGTCTTGGCGGGACTCGAAGAGGTTGTGGCCGACCTTGTCGAGCGAGTTCACCGAGCCCGGCTTCACCAACGCGAGCGGGACTCGCTCCTGACCCTGCTCCACGAAGCCCTCCTTCGTGATCTGGTAAGGCAGGTTCGGCTGGAGGAGGATCGGGCCGCCATCGGCCGATAGCACGGGGCGGCCGGAGTCGGCCATCACGAGTTGGTTCGTCGCATCGACGCGGAACGCGCCGGCACGGGTCAGCAGCGGCTGCTCGCCCTCGTCCGGCTGCACGGCGAAGAAGCCTTCGCCGAGGATCGCGACATCGCCGGCGTTGCCCGTCCGCTCGAGCTTGCCGGGGGCGAAGCTGGTCATGGTCTCGATGACCTTCACGCCGCCGCCCAAGTCCTCGCGGCCCTTGGTGCCGGGGATGGCATCGCCGTTCTGGATCGCTTCGGCGAAGCGGGCCTGAAAGAGTGCGGTGTCGGGCTTGAAGCCGATCGTATCGACGTTCGCCATGTTGTTGGCGATCACTTCGAGACGACGCGACTGCGCCTTCGCGCCCTCGGCCGAGATATACATGCCATAAGACATGGCGTTGTTGGGTTGCTAGCAGGATTGCCCCCCCGCTCGCGGAGACACCCTATGCACACGCCGGGCCAAAGCAACAACGCCGAGAAAAGCGTGTTGAGGTAGCGGCAAGAAGAGCCGGTCGGCGGATCCTGCCGAGGTGCTACGCGCAAGAACCGCCGCTAGCAACCAACTCTCTAACTGTGGGAGGGGTCTCCGACCCCGATTGCGGCGTTTCAGCCGGTTCGCTTCGGCAGAGCGTTATCGGCGTCGGAGACGCCTCCCACAGTCGACACTCGCCGGGTTCCTGCTATCGCCGCTTGAGCAGCTCGGCCGCTCCGCGTGCTAGCAGGTCGTCGGCGACCGAGTAGCCGATCGTCCGGGCCTCACCGAGCGTGGCGGCCTTGCCGTGGGCGTCGGCCGCGAGTCGTTGCTTGCCGTCCTCGCTGAGCACGACCACCGACAAGTGAAGCATGCCGTCATCAGCCCATCGCCCCCAAGCCCCAAGCGCAGCGAGGCACCCGCCTTCCAGGCGTGCCAACGCGGAACGCTCGGCGAGTACCGCGGCGTGGGTCGCGAAGTCATCGAGCGCGGCGAGCGCTTCCTTCGTGCTGTCGTCGTCCGCCCGGCATTCGATCCCCAACGCCCCCTGCCCCGGGGCCGGGAGCAGCTCCTCGGGCGGGATGCGGCCGTCGAGGCGGTCGGTCCAACCGAGGCGTGTCAGGCCGGCCTCGGCGAGCAAGATGGCATCGTGCTCGCCGTCGTCGAGCTTGCGGAGTCGGGTATCGAGGTTGCCGCGGAGGTCCCCGATCTCGAAATCGGGGCGGCGGTTGAGCAACTGCGCCTTCCGTCGGAAGCTGCCGGTGCCGATGCGGGCCCCCGGGGGCAGGCCCTCGATCGTTGTCGCGTGGGGCGAGATCAGCACGTCCGCCAGCGGTGCCCGCTCGGGGATCGCCGCGACGGTGAGCCCCTCGACCGGCGTGGTCGGCAGGTCCTTCAGGCTATGAACGGTGAGGTCGACTTCGCTGTCGAGCAACGCCCGTTGGATCTCCTTGGTGAAGACCCCCTGCCCGCCGGTGCTGCCCGAGTCGGCATCGACGATGGCGCTGATCGGGCCGGCCTGCTGGGCATCGCCGCGGGTGCGGACCTCGATGATCTCGACCGAGTGGCCGAGCTCTTGCAGCCGGGCGGTGACCCAATCGGCCTGCCAGCGGGCGAGTTGGCTGCCGCGGGTGCCGAGCCGGAGCGGCTTACTGCTGGTCGGCATCGTCGGTCCCTTGCTCGTCGTCATCGCTGGGGCCATCGGCCTTCTGCCGTTGGATCGCTTCTTCGAGCCGATGGCGGACCTCCGAGGCCGATGCCCCGACGGCCCCGTTCGGGTTGGCAGCCCCCTTGATCGGCGGGTTGCCCAGCGCGAGTCCGTACGACGATGTATCGGGCGGTTCGCCCGCGGCGAGCCGGCGTTCGCGCTCGGCGACGGCGCGCGTGATCTGCTGCGGCGGCACGACGACGCCACAACTGACCACGAATTGGAACGCCTGATCGATCGTCAGGTTGAGGTCGACAGTTTCGCTCTTCTTGACCGTGATCGTGAAGCCGGTGAACGGCATCGGCGAGGTCGGGATCAACACGGTCATCACCGACTCGTTGGCGGCCGACTCGATATCGAGCAGGCTCTCGCCCGTGCAGAACGCGACGGTCCAGACGCCCTTGCGCGGGTACTCAACTGCGACGACGCGGTTGATGTTGAGGTCCGGGTCGGTGAACAAGAAGTCGGTCACCTGCTTGACCGACGAGTAGACGTTGCTGACCAACGGGACGCGGTTGATGATCGATTCAAATTGCCCGTAGAAGAAACGCCCGATGCCGGCGGCCAGGAACTTGCCGATCATGTAGAGCAGCAAGAGGAAGACCGACAAGAAGATCGGGATCACGATCCACGGCCGCAGCCAGACGTCATCGACGTGGCGGGTGTACCACTCGCGGGCGGTCGCGGGATCGGCGTCTTTTCGCTTCAGGTCCGCGCTGACGTTCTGGTAGACATCGTCGGGGATGTAGAGCCCGTCGGGCGTGCGATGGAACGCCTTGCCGTCCGAATCCTTGGCGACATCGCCGAGCGGCTTCTCGCCGGCGTCGAAATCGGTGGCCCGGCGGATGTCCGAGAGGTACTCGACCAGCACGTAGCGGGTCGCCCCTTCGAGCGGCGTGAGCACGTAGCGGGCCACGGTGCTCCCGACCCACAGGAAGATGACGACCGTCAGCAGCGGCGGCAGCACGACGCCCAAACCACGCAGCACGGCCCGGCGGAACGGATCGAGGGCCCCGGGTTTCGGCTCGGTCGTGATCGGCTCGTGGTCGGCCATTCGACGGCGGTGATCGTGGGAGGGAGTCGGGGCGGCGTCGGGGGGGGGGTCGTCATAACCGTACCCGAATCACCGCCAAGGCGTTGCTAGCATTCTTCGGAATCGGCGGGCGACAACAAGCGTCCCCACCCCAGCCACCCAACCGGAGCGGACCCGCGCGGTGTTCACCAAGCCCCGATCCGCCGAGCCGCGACAACCGCCACAACCCGGCCGGCCCCGGCCCGCCGGAGCGTTTGGGCGGCGGCGTGGCAGGTCGCCCCGGTGGTGAAGACATCATCCACCAAGGCAATCGTACGCCCGGCGATCTGGCCGGGCCTGACGACCGAAAACGCCCCGCGGACATTCGCGGCCCGCTGGCTCGGGGCGACCGCGGTCTGGTGGGGCGTCGCCCGGTGGCGGTGCAGGGCCTTCCTGCCAGGCAGATCGGCCGCCGCGGCCAGGGACGAGGCCAGGGCGGCCACGCCATCCGCTCGACGCCCGATCCGACGCGTCCAGTGCTGGGGGATCGGGACAACCAAGTCGACGGCGGCCATCGGTTCGGCGTGTTCGTGGGCCAGCATCCGACCGAACGCCGCGGCGCAGGGCTCGCCCGCAGAGCGTTTGGTATCGAGCACCAACCGGCGGAGCAGGCCCTCGTACGGCCCCAAGGCGAGCACCCGATCGAACGCCCAACGCTCGCCTCGGCAAGCGGGGCAATCGGGCGACTCTCCGGGCATGGCTGCTAGCAGTGGGGTGGCGCAGCGTGGGCAGCCTGGGTCGGTGAAGAGGAGCAAGTCCTCCCGGCAGGCTTCGCAGAAGGCCTTGGGTTGGTCGATCGAAGCCCCACAACCGGCGCAGGTCGGCGGGAACACGACATCGAGCAGTGCGTTGACGCCGGTGCGGAGCGATTGCGAGGCCGAGCCCATGCGGGCCACTCTAGTCACCGGCGGCGGACTCGTGTTGACCCAGCCGGCCGCCGGTCTCAGACTCCTGCCTCGCCATCGCCCCCGCTGCCCGCTAGCACCGACCTCCCGTGCGAAAGATCGACCGCTACCTGCTCCGGCAGTTCGTCCAGGTCTTTGTGATCTGCTTCATCAGCCTCGCGGGGCTGTACACGGTGATCGATGCGTTCGGCCGGCTCGACGACTTCACCGAAGGGGGACGCTCCCTCGGCGAGGCGGCTCAGGTCGCGGGGCGGTACTACGCCCTCCAGACGCTCGGCTTCTTCAACAAGACCAGCGGCGTGCTGACGCTGATCGCCGCGATGTTCACCGTCACGTGGATCCAGCGTCACAACGAGATGACCGCCCTGCTCGCCGCGGGCGTGCCCCGCCTGAAGGTGTTGAGGCCGGTATTGATCGCCTCGGTGGCGGTCGCCATCGCCGCCGCGGGGCTGCGTGAATGGGTCCTGCCGCCGCTGCGCCACGAGATGTCGCTCGACACCAAGAGCCTCGCGAAGGGGCAGATCGTGGAGCTCAAACCCCGCTACGACAACGTGACCGATGTCTTGCTCGGCGGGCAACAAGCCAACCTAGAGACCGGCAAGATCGAGAACGCCAGCTTCTCGCTGCCGCCACGGCTCTCGCAGGCGCTCGGCAAGCAACTCAATGCGAAGGAGGCGACCTACCTGCCCGCCGAGGGGCCGCGTCCGGCGGGTTACCTGCTGACCGGCGTGACGCAGCCGGCCGACGTCGATCGCCGAGCCGCCGCCACGAACCGCGACGGAGAGATCCTCATCGCCACGCGGCGCGGCGCCTCGTGGCTCGAAGCGGGTCAGGCCTTTGTCGTCAGCGACGTGTCGTTCGAACTCCTCGCGTCCGGCCCCCAATGGCGCGACCTTGCTTCAACGCAAGAGTTGGTGCACGAGCTGGCCAACCCGAGCACCGATTTCGGACCCGACGTGCGAGTGGCGGTGCATAGCCGGATCGTGCAGCCGTTCCTCGATGTCACGCTGCTGATGATCGGCTTGCCGCTGATCGTCGCCCGCGGGGCGGGCAAGCCGTTTGTCGCCATCGGCCTCTGCGTGATGGTCGTGACCGGCTTCTTCGTGCTCACGTTGGGCGGGCAGGCGCTCGGGTCGGGTGGGTGGATCACACCGGCCCTCGCCGCTTGGCTGCCGCTGCTGATCTTCGTGCCGATCGCCGCCGGGCAATTCGAGTCGCTGCGGCAGTGAGGCCTATGCCCCGCGGCATTGCAGCAGTTGCGCCGCGATGCTGACGGCGATCTCGCTTGGTTGGTTGGAACCGAGCGACAGACCAACCGGGCAGTGGAACGCGATCCGCTCCTCGGGCACACCATTCTCGATCAATTCTTTGCGCAGCACGGCCGCCTTCGCCCGGCTGCCAATCACGCCAAGGTACGGGAACGCTCGCTCGGCGGCGAAGATCGCTTGGAGCACCGGCAGGTCGCTCGTATGGCCACGGGTCATGCAAAGCACAAAAGCCTTCTCGGCGAGGCGTTCGACTTCGGCTGGCGGGTCGTCGGTTTCGATCGTGCGGACGCCGTCGGGCAGCTTGGCGAGCCAATCGGCTCGTGGATCGATGCAGGTAACTTGGCAAGGCAGGGTCACCAGCAGCCGCGCGAGTGCCTGCGTGACGTGCCCCGCGCCGAAGATCACGATGGGCCAAGCGGCAACGCCGGCCGCCTCGAACAGAAGCTTCACGCGGCCGCCGCAGGTCATCCCGACATCGGCCTTGAGGCTCCAGTCAACCAACCGCGGCGTGGGGCCTCCGGCGAGCATCTCACGGGCGAGGTCGATCGCCTTCGCTTCGATCCGTCCGCCACCGACGGTGCCGGAATCGAGCCCCGTTTCGGTGACGAGCATCTTCGCGCCGGCGTCGGCGGGCGTGGAGCCGGTCGCCTCGACGAGCGTCACGACGGCGAACGGCGTCGCCGCCTCGGCGAGGTCGGCGGTTCGGCGGATCAGGGCGGCATCGACCATGAGGAGTCAGTCTAGCCGGCGGGCCGGATGGGTGGGGTGGGCCGTCTTCTTAGTGGACCGTGGCGGCCGCTAGCGACCGGGTCATGCGCGTGAGCAGCTCTTCGCCGGTCGCGGGGATGGCGAGCGAGCGGGTATCGCCATCGCCGACGAAGGTCAACGCGTGCTTGGCCGCCATCCAGACCGCGACGCCGAGCATCAGCGGCGGCTCGCCGACCGCCTTGCTCTGGCGCACGTTCTTGGTGTGCTTCGGGTTGTCGATGAAAGCGACATTAAACTCCCGCGGCAGGTCCGTGACGTTCGGGATCTTGTAGGTCGTCGGGCCGGTGCTGAGCAGCCGGCCACTTTCGTCGTAGCGGAGCTCTTCGTCGGTCACCCAACCGACGCCCTGGATGAACCCGCCGATCACTTGCCCGCGGTCGATGCCAGGGTTCAGGCTGCGACCGATATCCATCAGCACGTCGGCCCGATCGACGACCAAGTCGCCGGTGAAGCGGTCGATCGTGACCTCGGCCACGGCGGCGCCGGTGGTGTAGTAGAAGAACGGGTTGCCGCGGCCCGTCTCGCGGTTGTAGTCAACGCCCGGCGTGGCGAAGAAGCCGCGAGCGCCGAGGTCGATCCGCGCACAGCGGGCCGCTGCGCAGAACGCGGCGAAGTCGAGCCGGCTCGCCGGGTCGGGGTCGCGGTCGTCGTAGACATAGCCGCCGTCGATCACGACATGCTCCGGCGCCGCGACGAGGCCCTTGCCTTCGTCGGCGAACACCCTGGCGGCGTACTCTCGCATCCGCTGCTTGATCTGCCGACACGCCTCGAGCGCCGCGGCCCCGTTCAGGTCGGTCCCCGCGCTGGCCGCTGTGGGCGACGTGTTGTTGCTCTTCTCGGTGCTGGTGGCCATCATCCGCACGCGGTCGGGCCGCAGGCCGAAATCGTCCGCCACAAGCTGTTGGATCTTCGTGTAGAGCCCCTGGCCCATCTCGGTGCCGCCGGTGGAGACCTGCACCGTGCCGTCCGTATAGACGTTCACCAACGCGTTGGCTTGGTTGAGGAACTTCGTGGTGAAAGAGATCCCGAACTTGATCGCCGAGACCGCGATCCCCTTCACCTGTGTCCGACTCGTTTCGTTAAAACGCTGCACCTCAGCGACACGTGCTCGGTAGTCGGACGATCGCTCTAGCTCATCGAGGGTTTCCACCAGCACGTGATCGCGGACGATCTGGCCGTAGTGCGTCACGGACCGATCCGGGTCGCCATCGCGATAGAGGTTCTCACGGCGGACGTCCCACGCATCGCGGCCCGTGACGCGGGCGATCTCTTGCAGGCAGCTCTCGATGACCGCGACCCCCTGCGGGCCGCCAAAGCCACGGAACGCGGTGTTGGGCGGCAGGTTGGTGCGGCAGACTTGCCCCGTGACCCGCAACTGCGGCACATGGTAGGCGTTCTCCGCGTGGAGCATCGTCCGCTCCATGACCGACGTCGACAGGTCGGCGAAGGCGCCGCCGTTTGAGTAGTACGCCATCTGGGCCGCGAGTAGCCGGCCGTTCTCGTCGAATGCGACGCGGTAGTCGGTCTGGTACTCGTGCCGCTTGCCGGTGATCTGCACGTCGTCGCTGCGCGAGACCACCAAGCGGGCCGGGCGGCCGGTCTGCTGGGCGACCAGCGAGGCCATCACCGCGGGGATCGCCGATTGGGTCTCCTTGCCGCCAAAGGCGCCGCCCATCCGATGGCATTCGCAGACGACTTGGTGCATGCCGAGCCCGAGTGCTTCGGCGACCACGGCCTGCGTTTCGGTGGTGTTCTGTGTCGACGAGACAACGCGGATATCGCCCCCCTCGCGGGGTTCGGCGATCGCGGCTTGGGTCTCGAAGTAGAACTGCTCCTGACCGCCCGATCGGAAGCAGCCTTGCAGCGTGTGCGGGGCTCCCTCGAAGGCGGCCTCGAAGGCGGCGTCGTCCTCGGCGCCGGGGCTGACCATCCGTCGTTCGGGGCCGATGAATGACTCGGCCTTGATCGCTTCGTCGATGGACAGCACCGGCGTGCGGTCTTCCAGATGGATCTTGATCGCTTGCCGGGCCTGCTTGGCGGCGGCCGCGGTCTCCGCGGCGATCACGACCACGGGCTGGCCGAGGTACTCGACCTGGCCGGCGGCGAGGAACGGCTCGTCCGGGATGATCGGTCCGAAGTGATTTGGCCCGCCGAGGTCGTCGTGCGTTAGGAGACAAACAACGCCGGGCACCGCCCTTGCTTCGTCCAAGTCGATCGAAACGATCCGCCCCGCGGAGGCTGGCGAGCCCGCGAAATCGACAACCAACTCGCCCGCGAGGGCCGGCAAGTCGTCGATGTATCGCGCCGCGCCGGTCACATGGCCGACGGCCGAGTCGTGCGGCAGCGGTTTTCCAAGCGATCCCATCGTCACACCACCTGCGGTTCGGGTGACAGGTCGTGCCAACACTTCGCGAAGAGGTTCTCGACCAACTGCGATCGGAACGACGCGCTGCCGCGGACGTCCGAGAGAGGCGCCACCTCCTCGCGGGCGATCCGCCCGGCGGCTTGCATGGCTGCGAGCTCGAAAGGCCCTTCCATCAAAGCGGCCTCGGCCTTGGGCAGACGCACAACCGTCGGGCCGACGCCGCCAGCGGCGAGACGCGCCGTAGTGACGCGGCCGTCGGTCACTTCGAGCCAGAAGGCGAGTGTCACGGTGCTGATGTCCATGTCTCGACGCTTCGAGACCTTATAGAGCTTTAGCCGCGAGGCCTCGCTCGGCAACGGCGTGCGGACGCGGACGATCACTTCGTCGTCGGCGAGGTCGAGTTGTTTGTAGCCGAGATAAAACGATTCGATCGGCACCTGGCGCTCGCCGCGTGTGCTGGCGAGTTCGATCGTCGACTCCGCGACGTAGTGGAACGGGATCGAGTCGGCGATCGGCGAGGCGTTGGCCAGGTTGCCGACGAGCGTCCCCGTGTGTCGCACCTGGGGGCTGCCGAAGCGGGCAAGGATGGCGTGGTACTCGGGGAGGCGGTCCTTGGCGAACGCCTCGATGCGCGACCAATTCACGCCGGCACCGATGACCAGCTCACCATCGATAACGTCCATCGTTCGCAGCGACGCGATCTGGTTCGTAGCGATCACCGCCTCGGGCGCGATCTTGCCATGATTGAATTGCACGCCGACATCGGTTGCGCCGCTGACAAGCTTTGCGTCGGGTCGTTGAGTGCGGGCGGCGAGCAACTCTTCGACCGTGCTCGGCAGGAAGACTTCGATCGGACGATCGCCGGCACTGCCGTTCTGTTCGGCTGTCGGAGCCGGGTTCACCCGGACCCCTTCGGTGCCGAGCGCGACGAGGTCATGGGCGATCGCCGCGGTCTCAAACCGTGACGCGATCCGGTCGACGCCCGCCGCGTCGCAACGATGCGCCGCGTCGAGGATCTGGGTGTAGCCGGTGCAACGGCAGAGGTTGCCCGACAAGCCGAGCCTCCAGTCGTCCTCGGTCAGCGGGCCGTCGGCTTCCTCGACCAGCCCTTGGATCGCCATGACGAAGCCGGGCGTGCAGAAGCCGCATTGGCTGCCGTGGCAATCGACCATCGCCGACTGCACGGTCGCGAGGTTGCCATCCTTCGCCAATCCCTCGACGGTCACGATATGCGACCGATCGAGTTGGTAGACGAACGCGATGCAAGCATCCACGGTCTGGTAAGCCAAGCGGTCACCCGCTTCCGTCGGTCGTCCGACCAGGACCGTGCAGGCCCCGCAATCGCCCTCGGCGCAGGCGATCTTGGTCCCGGTGAGCCGCGAGGCACCGCCGCCCTGCCCGTTTCGGAGCCCCTGTCTCAGGTAGTCGCTGAGGGTCAGCCCCGCTGCCTCGCCACGGACCTCGTGCCGCGTGCCGTTGACATAGAAAACCAGGCAATCGCGCATCGGTTTATTGTGCTCTCTCGGCGGGGAGCGATTCGGTGTAGACTGTCGTGCTCGCAGCGGCACGCCTCGCCCCGGTGCCCTCGCCGCTGCTTCCCGCCTGTTGGCACCTTAGGTCGGACCGCGACAAGGGTCAATCGCTCCCCCCTCTCTTAATCCTACCCACCGAGAAACGTGCCCCCGATTGCCGGAGCAACCGCCGCCGATTCGATCGCCGCCTGCGTGATGGAGCGTTGTGACGCGGTTGCCCGCTGCACCGAAGAGCCGGGACGAGTCACCCGGCGTTTTCTGACCGGGCCGATGCACGACGCCCACCGCCAGCTAAGCGAGTGGATGAGCGATGCCGGGATGCAGGCGCATGTCGATGACGCGGGCAACCTCGTCGGCAGGCGTCGCTCGGCGGGTGGCGAGCGAGTGTTGCTGATCGGCTCGCACCTGGACAGCGTCCCCGGCGCGGGGCGCTATGATGGTGTTCTCGGGGTGTTGATGGGGCTGGCCGTTGCCGAGGCTTTGCGCGACACGCCGCTGCCCTTCCACCTCGACGTGATCGGCTTCAGCGAAGAAGAGGGCGTCCGCTTCAGCAAGCCTTACCTCGGCAGCAGCGCGGTCGCCGGCTGCTTCGACAACGACTGGCTCGACCGCCGGGACGATGCCGGTGTCAGCATGCGTGAGGCGATCACTCATTTTGGCGGCGACCCGACCCGGATCGAACGGGCGGCCTACGCCCCCGACCAGGTGATCGGCTATATCGAACCCCACCTCGAGCAAGGCCCGATGCTCGAACGGGCCGCGGAGCCGGTTGGCGTGGTTTCGGCGATCGTCGGACAGAGCCGACTCCGTGTCGAGTTCTGCGGCGAAGCCGCCCACGCCGGCACGACCCCCATGGCGGGGAGGCACGATGCGCTCGTCGCGGCGTCGGCTTTGGTCGCCGTGGTTCGTGCCGTGGCAAATCGGACCGAGGGGCTGCGGGCGACCGTCGGCAAGTTCGATGTCACACCGAACGCCCCGAATGTGATCGCCGATCGGGTCGAGTTGTCTCTGGATGTGCGTCACCCGATCGATGGCCCACGCGAGGCGGCCGTCGGATCGATCATCGCCGAGGCCGGCCTGATCGCGAAGACCGAGGGCTGCCGCTTCACCATCCTGGAAGACACCTCGCAAGACGCCGTGGCGGTCGATCCCGACCTGACGTCGCTGCTCGCCGAGACGATCGCCGAGTGCGACTGTCAGCCGCTGCACCTCTCGAGCGGGGCGGGTCACGATGCGGTGATCATGGCCAAGCGGTTCCCGGTCGCGATGCTCTTCGTCCGCCATCCGGGCGGCGTTAGCCACCACCCGGACGAATGCGTCGAATGTCAGGACGTCGCGTTCGGGGTCGATGTGCTGACGCGCCTGGTGCTGCGGAAGGCCGAGCAATTCAAGAAGCTGGAGGCAACGACGTGAGCAGCCCATTCGGCGAGACACGCACCACGGTCGAGTGGAACCACGCCGTGATCGGCCCGGACAGCCATGTGCCGGCCCTCCCGCCGAGTTGGGGAGCGGCCGACGGGGTCATCCTGATCAGCCCCGCCATGCGAGGCGACGGCGGGCCGCGGTTCTGCCAGTACCTCGTGCATGGCGGCGAAGGCTGCCGGAGCACGAGCGCCCCGGCGGGCGTGCAACGACTGGTCTATGTGTTGCAGGGGCCGGCAACGCTCGACGGCACGCAACTCGACGCCGATGACTTCGCCTACCTGCCGGCCGGTGATTCCTATGAGTTGACCGCGGCCGACGGTGCCGAACTGCTGGTGTTCGAAAAACGATACACGCCGCTGGCGGGCATCGATCCTCCGTCACGCCAGATCGGCCGCCTGCAAGACGCCCCGGCCGAGCCGTTCCTCGGCGATCCAGACGCGGTGCTCGCCACCCTGCTGCCGACGACCGCCGAGTTCGATATGGCGGTCAATGTGTTTCGGTTTGAATCCGGGGCCGCGTTGCCGCTGGTCGAGACGCACATCATGGAACACGGCCTGCACATGCGGTCGGGCCAGGGCGTCTACCGACTCGGTGACCGCTGGTACCCGGTGCAGGCCGGTGATGCGATCTGGATGGCGTCCTATTGCCCGCAGTGGTTCGTCGCGATGGGCAAGACACCCGCCTCGTACGTTTATTACAAGGACATCAACCGCGACCCGCTTGGTGAAGCCCCGTGACCGAAAACGTGCAGGTTGATGCCGAACGACTGGTCGGCGAACTCAACAAGCTGGCGGCCATCAGCGACTGCCCAGAGCCACCGCCCGCCGTCACGAGGGTCGTGTTCACGGAGACCGACCTGCGGGCAAGGGCCTACCTCCGTTCGCTCTACGAAGAGGCCGGGCTGACCGTCCGCGTCGATCCGATAGGCAACACCTTCGCACGCTGGGAAGGCACCGACCCGAGTGCCGCAGCGATCGGGACCGGCTCGCACGGCGATGCCATCCCCCACGCCGGCATGTACGACGGGACCGTCGGCGTGCTCGGCGGCTTGGAAGCGATTCGGGCATTGCAGCGAGCTGGGCACCAACCGCGGCGGTCGATCGAGGTCGTCATGTTCACGTCCGAAGAGCCGACCCGCTTCGGCGTCGGTTGCACGGGCAGCCGGGTGATGAGCGGGGCCACCTCGCCCGCGGATCTGGTCAAACTCACCGACGACGCCGGCGACGACTACGACCGGGTTCGCACCGCCGCCGGCTTCACAGGCGAGCTCTCCGACGCGTGCTTGCCCGAAGGCTACTACGAAGCGTTTGTCGAGCTGCATATCGAGCAAGGCCCCGAACTCGAAGCGACCGGCCTCTCGATCGGCGCCGTCACCGCGATCGCGGCCCCGGCGACCTTGGAGTTCGTCGTCCACGGCGAGGGGGGCCACGCCGGTGCCGTGCTGATGCCCCGCCGCAAGGACGCCCTAAACGCGGCGGCCGAGATGATCGGCGGGATCGAGTCGCTGGCCAAGACGAGCCGAAGCCCGGACCTTGTGGCGACCGTTGGCCAAATCGAGGTCCACCCCGGCGCGGTGAACTCGATCCCGAGCCGAGTCCGGTTCCCGCTCGACCTACGCGACATCGACGGCCAGAATCGCGACACCGTGCTCGCCCAGATCGAGCAAGCCGTCGATCGGATCGCCGAGCAGCGGGGCGTGACGGTCGAGCGACGCGTGCTCAACGCCGACCCACCGGCAACGTGCGACGATCGGGTGGTCACGGCGGTCGAACGAGCCAGCGAGTCGCTCGGGCTTGGCTACCAACGGATGATCAGCCGGGCGTACCACGACTCGCTGTTCATGGCCCGCGTGGCACCGATCGGGATGATCTTCATCCCGTGCCGTGGTGGCGTCTCGCACCGGCCGGACGAGTACGCCTCGCCCGAAGCCATCGCCGCCGGCGTTAGCACGCTGGCGTTGACCCTGGCCGAGCTCGCCTCGTAGTCACGCTTCGCGGGCGACCGTCGCGGTGATGTAGCCGAACGGCTCTTCGGTAACGACGAACACCTCGTTCTCGTTCTGCATGCCAAACGGTTCGAGGTTTGCCAGGAGGTGATGTTTGTTCGGCATCGTCAGCGTGATGCGTTCCGCGGCGTCGCACGAAGCGAGCGCCGCCTCGCCCATGAGGTAGAGCGTCTCTTGCACGCTGCGGCTGTAGTGATCGAGGAACTTGGCCGTGAGAGCGTCCATGATCTTCGTTCGGGCGGCGGCGAAATCGACCTCCGCCGGACCATACGTCCATGACGCCGACAACTCGGTCGCGAGGATGCGGTCCTCGGTATCGGCCAGGGTGCGATACTCGTCGCGATGGAAGTCGACGAAGCCGCTCTCGGTCGTTTTAGCGATCAGCAAGCCCTCAATCCCCGCCGTGACGCGGGGCGCTTCGCCACGGGCGACCGTGGCCTTGGCGGTTGGCGTGGCGCGATCGCGTACCGCGAAGCCGTGCGGCGAATCGTTCATTCGGCCCCAGCAGGTCTCGGCCGCCGAGACTTCGGCCTGGCTGACGTGATCGTAGCGCTCGACGAAGTGTCGCGCGATCGCCAGCGCGAACGCCTCGCCGCTGTCGAGCGGGTGGTCCTTCGCGAGGGCGTAGACCGTGTTCTTGCAGGTGTCGGTGGCGATGACCGAGGTGTTGTCGCCGTCGGTGAAGGCGGCGTCGAAGCCCCCCTCCAACTCGATATTGACCGCGTACTCGACGAACTCGTGCCGCTCCTGGTTGGGCGGCGACTGCCGGGGCCGACGCACCTTGCTCACGCGGACACGGTGCTTGCCGTAACGGTTGCTATCGAGTCGAACAGCCATGGCTTCTCCGGAGGGGATTGATAGGCTTAGGGCACCGTCACTTTATCGCAACGCCCGCCGAAATCTATCTCGTGTCCGCCGATAACCCTCTGGTTCTGAGCAGCCGACGCGTCGTGACCCCGGGCGGTGAGCGCCCGGCGACCGTGCGGATCGAGGGCGAAAGGATCGCCGCGATCGGTCCGTTCGACCCGGGAACCGGCCCGGTCGTCCCGGCCCTGCTGCCCGGCCTCGTCGATCCGCACGTGCACCTCAACGAACCGGGTCGAACCGAGTGGGAGGGCTTCGAGACCGGGACCGCCGCCGCCGCCGCGGGCGGGGTCACGACCCTGGTCGATATGCCGCTCAACAGCTCGCCCGTAACGACCACCGTTCAAGCCCTAGAGGCAAAACGGGCGGCCGCCGCCGAGAAGCTGTCGGTCGATGTCGGCCTGTACGCCGGGCTCGTGCCGGGCAACGCGGAGCAGATCGAGCCGCTGCTAGAAGCCGGCGTGCTCGGCGTGAAAGCGTTCCTGTGCCACAGCGGGATCGACGAGTTCCCCGCCGCCACCGAGCGTGAGCTGCGTGCCGCGATGCCGCTGCTGGCCAAGCACGGCCTCCCGCTGCTGGCCCACGCCGAGATCGCTTCACCAATGCCGGCGATGAACGACCCCATGCGTTACGCCGACTACTTGGCGTCGCGGCCGAAGGCCTTCGAGCGCACGGCGATCGAGCAAATGATCGGCCTCTGCCGCGAGACCGGTTGCCGCACGCACATTGTTCACCTCGCCGACGCCGACTGCCTGCCGCTCCTTATCGACGCCAAGGCCGAGGGCCTGCCGCTCACCGTCGAAACCTGTCCGCACTACCTCGCGTTCTGTGCCGAGGAGATCCCCGACGGCGCCACACAGTACAAGTGTGCCCCGCCGATCCGTGACGCCGCCAACCGCGATCGCCTATGGCAAGGCTTGGCCGATGGCGTGATCGACTTCATCGCTTCGGACCATTCGCCCTGCCCGCCGGAACTGAAACGGCTCGACACGGGGCGATTCGATGAAGCCTGGGGCGGGATCAGCTCACTCCAACTCACCCTGCCGATCGTCTGGACCGAGGCCGAACGCCGCGGGCACACGCTCGCCGAAGTGGCCGCGTGGTTGAGCCATCGGCCGGCGGAGTTGGTTGGTGTCGAGGCAGGGATCCGAGCCGGCAAACCGGCGAACTTCGTGGCGTTCGACCCGGAGGCAGAGTTCGTGGTCACCGGCGAACAACTCCACCACCGCCACAAGCTCACCCCCTACGAAGGCCGCTCGCTCCGCGCCCGCGTCGAGACGACCTACCTGCGTGGCAAGCCGGCATCGAAAGGGCGGGGGCGTTTGCTATGAACGAGAACGACCTCGAATGGCTCAACGCCCTCGACGAAGCGGACGCCGTGGGCGGGCTGCGACGGTGCTGTGGTTCGACCCGCTGGTGCGAGGCGATGGCCTCTGCGCGGCCGTTCGCCTCGGCGGCTTCGCTGGCCGCGGCCGCCGAGGCGGCCTTCGATCGCCTGGACGACAACGCCTGGCTCGAGGCGATCCGCAGCCATCCCAAGATCGGCGACTTCGAGTCGCTCAAGATGCGTTTCGCCGGCAATAAAGAATGGTCGGGCGGCGAGCAGGCGGGGGCCGCCGGTGCCGACGAAGAGACGCTCCATCGCTTGGCGGCGGGCAACGCCGCTTACGAGGAGCGTTTCGGTTACCTGTTTGTCGTGTGTGCCACCGGCAAGTCGGCCGCCGAGATGCTCGCGTTGCTAGAGCGCCGCCTCGATAACGGAGAAGCCGCGGAGTTCCGCATCGCCTGCGGGGAACAGCGGAAGATCACCCACCTGCGGATTGCTAAACTACAGCCCCCAACCGCAAACGCCGACGAAGAGGCCCCATGAGCCAGATCACCACCCACGTCCTCGATACCTCGCTCGGCAAGCCGGCGGCCGGCGTGTCGGCTACACTGATGCGACTCGCGGACGATGCCCCGGCGGAGGCGGTCGGCAGCGGGACCACCAATGCCGATGGGCGGATCGGCGACCTGTTGCCGGAAGGCGAGCTGACACGCGGCACGTACCGATTGGTGTTCGAGACCGCTCCCTACTTCGCTGCCTCGCAGCGGGAGTCGTTTTACCCACACATCGAGATCGCGTTCCGCGTCGAAGACCCATCGGAGCACTTCCATGTGCCGGTGCTGCTCTCGCCCTTCGGCTACTCGACCTACCGGGGAAGCTGATCGCTACCCCGAAATGCCCCCAATTCTCACCCGACCGAGCCTCCCATGCTAAAAGTCCCCATCCGCCAACTCCACGGCCCCGGTCCCTCGCCCGTCTCGGAGTCGGTGCTCGCCGCCATGGCGATGCCCTGCATCGGGCACATGGACCCCGAGTTCATGCGGGTCATGAACGAAGTCCGCGAGATGCTCCAACAGGTCTTCCGCACCGAGAACGAGATGACCCTCGCCTGCTCCGGCACCGGGTCGGCCGGCGCCGAGATGCTGATGGACAATCTCGTTGAGCCGGGCGACAAGTGCCTGATCGGCATCAATGGGGTGTTTGGCGGGCGGCTGACCGACAAGGCACAACGAGCCGGTGGCGAGGTCCACAACCTGCACGCCGATTGGGGCCAGGTCTTCGACACCGATGAAATCCTCGCGAAGATCGAAGAACTCAAGCCGGACCTCGTCGCCTTCGTTCACGCCGAGACCTCGACCGGCGCTTGCCAATCCTTCGACCGCCTCGCCGAAGCGACCCATAAGCACGGCGGCCTGTTGGTCATGGATTGCGTGACGTCGCTCACCGGCATGCCGCTGGAGATCGACGCCTGGGGCGTGGATGCGGCGTACAGCGGCACGCAGAAGTGCCTCTCTTGCCCGCCCGGCCTGGCGCCGGTCACGCTCTCCGAGCGGGCCATGCACAAGGCCAACAACCGCACGGCACCGGTCAACTCGTGGTACCTCGACCTCGGATTGGTCGGCAACTACTGGGGCGGGAGCCGGGCGTACCACCACACCGCGCCGGTGAATATGAACTACGCCCTGCACGAGGCGCTGCGTCTGGTTCTGGAAGAGGGCCTCGAAGCCCGTTGGGCCCGCCACCAAACGGTTCACGAGCGGCTCAAAGAGGGCTTGGTGGCACGTGGCTTCGAGTACGCGTCCGACCCGGACAACTCGCTGCCGATGCTCAACCTCATCAAGGTGCCCGACACGATCGCCGACGAAGCCGCCGCCCGGCGGAAGCTGCTCGAAGACCACAACCTCGAGATCGGGGCCGGCCTGGGCAAACTGGCCGGCGAGTGCTGGCGCATCGGCGTGATGGGCCACGGCGCACGCGAAGAGAGCGTCGACTACATCCTCAAGTCCCTCGATGCGGTCATGTGACAGCAGGGCTCTTGTCCCGACGCCGCGCACGGTCCTCGAAGCAGAGAGTGGGCGATGAGGGACTCGAACCCCCGACATCCTCGGTGTAAACGAGGCGCTCTAGCCAACTGAGCTAATCGCCCGGAAGCCGCCCCCCGTAGGTGGGAGTGGCTCGCGTGAGCTAATAGCCTAGATCGCTTCGGCCGAGAGTCAATCGGTCGCCCCTGACGTTCTGCCGCGAGCGGGGCATACTCTAGGGCCAAGAACGACAGCCCTTACCGGACGGAGCCTCCATGGCCGACGACATCATCCGAATCACCGCCGCTGATTCCGGCGCGACCGCCGACATCTCGCTCGCTCGCGGCTTCAATTGCTTCAGTTGGATCGCCCCATTCAATGGCGATCAAGCGGCCGAGCCGCGCGAACTGCTGTGGGCCGAGGAGGGCTTCGCCGAGGGCGGGGGCAGCGCCTCGCGGAGCGGCATCCCGTTGCTCGCTCCGTTTCCGGGACGGATCGCCGGCGCGACCTACGAGTGGAACGGCAAGCGATACGACTTGGAGCCGACCGCCGGCAACGAGCACGCGATCCATGGCTTCGCGGCCCGCAAGCCATGGCGGCTGCTGAGCCAGACCGACAACTCGGTCACCGCGGAGTTCCGTCCGTCGCTCGACGATCCGGCCGCGGTCCCGCAGTGGCCCAGCGAATACCGCATCGAAGCGACCTACACCATCGAGGGGAGCCGGTTGGCGTTCGCTTTGCGGACGGAGAACCTGGGCGATGAGTCGATGCCGTTCGGCTTCGCGACACACGCCTACTTCCGCTTGCCGCTCGCCGAGGGGAGCGATCCGGAAGCGACCGTGGTCACCGCGCCGGTTGATGGCGAATGGGGCACGGTCGAGCTGATCCCGACCGGCGAGATCACCGAGTTCTCGGCGGACCATGAGTTGCCGGCGGGGGCGGCCTTGGCGAACCGAGAGTTTGATACGCCCTATCGATTCGCCACCGGCGCAAATCAGACCGACCTTGTCGATCCGGTCAGCCGCCGGCGGGTGCGGCAGACCTTCGATGCGTCGATGAAGTGCTGCGTGATCTACACGCCCGATCACCGTGAGGCGATCTGCCTGGAGCCTTATACCTGCACGCCCGACCCGATCGCGATGGAGGCCAAGGGGGTCGATACCGGGTTGATCACGCTGCAGCCCGGCGAGACCTATCAGACACAACTTGTGCTCGAAGCCTCTTGCCCCGCGGCTGCCTCCGCGTGATGGGCTATCGCAGGTGATTGATCCAATCGGTCCATAAGAAAACCGCCCCCGGGCCAAGTGGCCCGGGGGCGGTTTTTTGGGTTCGCGGTCGCGGGGAGGGTCACTCCTCGCCCGGTTCCTTCTTGGAGTCTTCCAACGTGCCGCCGGGCAGCTTGCCATCGGCGATCAATTCGCCGAACGTGGGCGAGCTCTCGTCGCCTTCGACCGAGTGCATCTCGGCGACCTTCTCGAGCGACGCGATGATCTTGTCGACGTCTTTCTTGTCTTTCTTCTTGTCCAAGAACTCGTGCAGGGCTTCGCCGTACGGGTTGCGATTCTTTTTCTTCTTGCCCTGGTGGCACAGGTAGCATTTGGCGTCTTTTGCCAGCTCGGTGTATTCCTCGTTCGTGCCGTCGGCATACTTCTTGAGGAACTGGATCTGGAACTGCTTGATCGCCATGCCGGGCGTTGCCAGGGCGGCGAGGATCGCCAGGGCTAGGAAGCTGCGGATCATGTGTTGGGTCCGTATTTAGTGCTTGGATTCGTGGGCGGGGTCATCGTCGTGACCCGGTTGCAATACGTCGCGGGGGCCCGTCGGTTCACCCGCCGTGAGGCCGCAACGGCCAAAAAAACCCGGGATTGGGCTACTATCTTCTGCAATCCGTGTAACCGCAACAAAAATCCGGGCCGGGCCCTTCAGAAAGGCCCGGCCCGGACTCACACAGTAGGGACGACAGGAATCGAACCTGCACTCCCGAAGGAACTAGAACCTAAATCTAGCGCGTCTGCCAATTCCGCCACGTCCCCGTACTGCTCTTGCGGCCGATATTAGTTCGGCCGTTTCGATGTCACAAGTTTACCACATGGTGCCCGGCAGGCTAATCCGGCACTCAAGACACGCCGCCCGGCCGTTGGGTTCAGGTCGTGGCCGCGGCCCCGGGCACCGGCACGGGATAGCGTCCTTCGCCGTCGGGCACGACCGGCGGGGCCGCATCGAACGCGTAGGCCGAGGGCGACAGGTCCTCGGCGGATTGGATGGCATCATCCCACTTCAGCTCCTTGCCGCTGTAGGTCGTCATCCGGCCCAGGATGGCTGTCATCGTCGCGATCGCGCCGTTCTCCCCCTCGGCAAGCGGCTTGCCATCGCGGAGGCTCTGCTGCAAGTCGCGGTGCTCTTGAATCTGCGAGCTCTCCTTCGGTGGGCGGATGCGTTCGAGGGTCTTCCCGTTGCGGTCCAGGAACTTAGCGACCTTGCCGGCCCCCAGTGTGCAACTGCCGTCGACACCGTGAGCGGCCTCGCCAACCTGCGACCACGCCCCCGGGATGTGGCGGCACTGGCTCATCATCGTGCTGCCATCGGCGTAGGTGTACTCGACCGCGTGGTGATCGAAGATCTGGCCGTGCTCTTTGCCGGTGCGCACCTCGCGTCCGCCCATGCCGTTCGCCTTGACCGGGTGGCCCCGCATGATCCAGTTGCTGACATCCAGGTTGTGGATGTGCTGCTCGACGATGTGGTCGCCGCACAGCCAGTTGAAGTAGTACCAGTTGCGCATCTGGTACTCCATCTCGGTCTGGCCCGGCTTGCGTGGCCGGGTCCACACGCCGCCGCCGTTCCAATAGACCCGCGTGTACTGCGCCGGGCTGCCGAGGGCGCCGTCCCAGATCTTCTCGATCGCCTCGATGTATGAGCTGTCGTGCCGCCGCTGCAATCCGACGCCGACCCCCAAGCTCTTCTCTTTCGCCAAGCGAGCCGTCTCCATCACGGAGCGGACGCCGGTTGCATCGACGGCGACCGGCTTCTCCATGAAAACGTGCTTGCCCGCCTCGATGGCCGCCTTGAAGTGCAGCGGGCGGAAGCCGGGCGGCGTGGTGAGGATCACCATATCGCAATCGGCTGCCAGCACCTGCTTGTAGCCGTCGAAGCCGACGAAGCGACGTTCCTTCGGAGCGTTGACGCGATCGCCAAACTGCTCGGACAGCGACTTGTACGCCGCTTCGAGGTTGTCTTCGAAGGCATCGCACATGGCGACGATCTCGACGTCGTCGCCGGCGTGCAAGGCGTCGCGGATTGCGCCCTTGCCACGCCCGCCAACTCCCACCACCCCGATCCGCAAGCGGTCGCTCCCGCTCGCATGCGCCGCGAAGGCGTGCGGTGCGGCGGCGGTCACGGCGGCCGTCGCCGCGGCCGTGGTCAGGAAACGGCGGCGATTGGGCGTCGTCGGCTTGGTCATCGAAGAGGCTCGTAGAGGGCGGATTGGAAAAGCAGCTTGCCGCAGAGTAGCTGGACGTTAATTACAGCTTATTCGGGCCGCCGATGCCACTCAACTGGCGGCCGTCAGACGTAGACGCGGCGATGGTAGATGTACCATTCGAGCATCAATAAACCGAGAACTCCCAAAAGGAGCGGTCTCCACAGCTCCTGGCGGGCCGGGGCGGCCCCGGCGGCGGCCGCGATATCGATATTCCCCACCTTCAGCGAAGCGATCCGTGCCGCCTCGGCGTCTTCGGGGGTCTCCTCCGTGCGGAGGCGCACGTCGCTTTCGCTCGGATCGAACAGGTTGACGGCGAACCGTCGCGACTCGCCGCCCGCTTCGTTGACCCGATAGATGCCAACCTCCTCGGTCTGTCGGAAGACGAACGGGGCTTCGCCCCGCCGGCGGAGGGTCTCCTTCGTGCCGGACGGGGTGGTGATGGTGATCGTCTCGGTCGAGGGGGCGAGCGGGCGCAGCTCGATCGGTTCGCCGGGTCGCAGAGATCGGTCGCCGACCGCCTGACGCGAGACGAAGTACTCCAGCACGTTCAGCCAGAAGGTCGGGAAGCTGTGGCGGTTGATCCAGTCCGTATTGCGTTGCAGTGCTCCATCGACCTCAACCAAGATCGGGAAGCCGATCACGACATCCTCGTAGCCATCGCGTGCGGCGACCGCGGCGATGGGGCCGCTGGCCGCTTCGATCAAGACGGCCGAGCCGGGCGGCGGGTCTAGGACCTGCGTCTCTACGATATCGAAGTTGCCGAGTTCCACGTGCGCCAGCAGCGGGTGCGAGCGGTTCCAATCGATCACCTGCGGGACGGTCATCGACTCGACCTCGCGCTCGCGCCACGCGGTGCTCGGTGGGCGGGTGCCGAGGTAGACCGTGCTCGATCTTGGCGAGGCCTTCGGCTCGCAGCGGTCGTAGACGATCAAGTCGTAAGCGGCCGCGGCGGCTTGTTTTTCGTAGTCGTCCGTCAGCAGGTAAGACGGTTCTCGGATCTCGACCGCCCCCAAGCGGCCGACGCTGCCGGTCGCCAAGGCCTGCTCGACCGCCACGTTGCCGCTGGTTACCAAGAGGACCCGGCTCGGCATCGATTCATTGATCGCCGCGTACGCCCGGTTGTCGATTTCTAGCCGGTCTTCGACCCCGGCCAGTGAGTCCTTGGTCAGACGGGCTTCGAGGGTCCCCGCGCCGGTAGCCGGGCTCGACTCGCCGATGGCGATCGTCACGCCGGCCGCCTTGCCGGGCGGGAGGGTTAGTCGTTGGGCGTCGAGGAACTGGCCGCCTCGGCGGAGCTCGACGACCGAGTCGATCGGCTCGTCGCTGTAGTTGGCCGCCTGCACAAAGGCTTGGAGCTGGCCGAGTTCCGATTCGCTGCGGCGGGTCTCCAGGGCGGTGATCGCCAAGTTGCCCGTCGCCGGCGAGCCGAGCGGCACGTAGATCGGTTCCAGGTTGCCGAGGGCGAAGTCTTCGACCTGACCGAAGCGGCCGTCGCTGAAGATGAACAGCGTCGCCGGCTCGGGCGGGACGACCTCGACCTCGGGCGCCCCCTCTTGGACGGTGACGCGGCTCGGGTTGGCGAGGCCATCGGCCAGTTCGAGGGCGCCGGCCAAGTCGGTCGGGCCGTTGGTCGGTTCGATGGTCGCCAGCCGTTCGCGTAGCAGGCGGGTGTTGTCGGTGAACTGTTGGACGACCGTCGGCTGCTGCGAAAACGAGACGATCATCGCCGTCATGCCGCGGTCCATCTGATCGATCAGCCCGGCGACCTTCTCCTTGGCCACCACGAGCCGCGTCTGATCGCCGTCCGTGACGAGGTCATCGGCCGAGGCGTCGGCGGTCGACATGCTGGCCGAGTTATCGACCAGGAAGATCAATCGCCCGCCGGCGAGCTCGGTCCCCTGCCACCCCGGCCGCAGCAACGCCAGGATCGCCAACGCCACGGCGAGCAATTGCAGCAGCAGCAACAGGCTCTGCCGCAGGCGTTGCCACAGGCTGTTGACCCGCAGGTCCTCGATGCTCTTCTTCCAAAGGTAGGTGCTCGGCACCTCCAACGGCTGCCGTTTGAGCTTCAAGAAGTAGAGCGCAAGGATCGCCGGCGGCACCGCGGCGATCGCGGCCCATTGGAGCGGGGAGAGCGTGTTGCGGAACAGTTCGTTCATCTAACGCACGAGCCCCCGCTTCCGCAGCCAAGTCGTCATCAGTTCTTCGACCGGTCGCTCGGTGCTCGTCAGCAGGTAGTTCATGCCCCGCTTGCCGCAGAACTCCGACGCCCCCGACGTGAACGCTTCGAGCGTCTGCTTGTAGCGGGCGATGAGCGGGGCGCTGATGGTGACCTCGGCCTCGTCGGCGTCTTCGCAATCGACCAGGCGCAGGTCGCCGGTCACGTCGGGGTCGATCTCGGCCTGGCTGAGCACCTGGATCACGTAAACGTCGACCCGCTGGGCGACGAGGTAACGCATCGCGGCCTCGTAGCCCCGCTTGTCCATGAGGTCGGTGATCAGCACGACGACGCCCTTGCCGCTGTTGCGGAGGCAGAACTGCCGGACGCCCTCTTCGAGCGAGACCTCTTCGGTTGGCTCCACTTTGTTCAAGAACTCGACGAGCCGCGGCACGCCCCGCCGACCCCGCAGCACGGGGCTGCGTTCGCCGCCGAGGGTCTCGACCCGCACGCGATCCGCCCGGATCAGCCCGATGAACCCGAGCGCCGCGGCGAGCTGCTTCGCGTACTCCAGCTTGGTCGGCTCGCCGAACGCCATGCTCGGCGAGGCGTCGATCAGCGTGTAAAAGTGGAGGTCTTCTTCTTCGAGGAAAAGCTTCACGATCAGCTTATCGAGCCGGGCGTAGAGGTTCCAATCGAGCGACCGCAGGTCGTCGCCCGCAACGTAGTTGCGGTAGTCGGCGAACTCGACGCTCTGCCCCTTCTTCGCCGAACGACGCTCCCCCTTCATCCGGCCGCGGAACACCTTCCGCGTTACCAGCTCGAGGCGTTCGAGCTGCCGAGCCAGCTCGGGCGGCAGGAGTTGTTGGCTAACAGGCACTTTCTTGCTGGCAACGTTTAGGAAGGGAGATGAGGGGATGATTGGGGATAGGGGGATGGTCGATCGGTGGGGGTAAAGCGTCAGCGGGTGGTTGCTACGGTTCGCTCGTGACGGACTGTGCATTCGCAAGACTTGGATTGCGTTTCAACGATTCAGTAATCCACTTTTCATCTGATTTCGCCAACTCTTCGAGTATTTCGATAGGTGTGGCCGGATTCCGCGCTAGCACCATGTTCGTTCCAAGATTGTTTCGTTCGTATAGCCGTCGGAGACTATCGGTCGAGGTGTTTGAGTTGGCCGCGATGCGATTATCAAGTTCGTAGCCCGCCTGAATTCCGTCGAAGTCTACTAACCGATCGAGTTGCTCTGCCGAAGCGTGTGCCGACTCTGCCAGACGCAAGGCTTGTCCGCCAAGGTAGAAGTTGGCGCTTGCAAGCCCAATCCAAGCTGCCCACATCGCTAGCACCACAATTGGCAGAGCCGCGACACGGCTTGGCCATAGAATGTAGACCGCAGCAGCGAGAGTGAGGCCCATCAGGGAAACGCCACATACGCTCACGACCATGAATCCTATCCAAATCGCCATCTGCGGATCGGAGCCGTGAGCGGACATCATGCTTACCTCGCTTACTGCTCGGATCGCAACCACCAGCACAACCAACGCGAACAACCAGAAGCAGACCTTGCCTTTAGAGGTGGCCAGCTCACGCGGTGGCTCGTCAATTGAAGTTGGGTCTGCACTCATAAGCCACCCCGAAAGTTGAGTAGGTCAGGCTGTAGCGGACGGTCTTGCTCCGATGATCCCGTCAGGCACAACCTGACCTACGAGATAGCTTACCGATCGGCGCTGCATAACAAGTTGCCATCCCCCCTATCTCCAAACATCCCCCTCATCTCCCTTCCTAACCTTCGACCACTGAAACACCGACCACTCACGTGGCCGGCTCGCCGTTAAGCGGCTTTCTCGTCCGTTTTTTCTGGCACGCTCTTGATGATCTCGGTCAACACCGTATCGGGATCGATGCTCTCGGCTTCGGCCTCGAAGTTGAGGATCACGCGGTGGCGCATCGCCGGGAGGTAGACGCGGCGGATGTCGTCGAAGCTGACGTTGTAGCGGCCGCCGAGCAGGGCTCGGACCTTGGCCGCCAGGGCGATCGTCTGTGCGCCGCGGGGGCTCGCGCCCCAGCCGAGGTGTTGGTTGGTGGCCGGGGCGGCGTACTCGCCGCCGGGGTGCGTGGCCAGCACCAAGCGGGCGATGTAGTCCTGCACGTGCGGGGCGAGGATCACCTCGCGGACCAGTTGCTGGTGCTCGCGGATCTCGTCGCCGCTCATGACCTTGGCGGGCGTGATCGTGGTCCCCTTGGTCGTGCGGTCGAGGATCTCGTTGAGGTCCTTGCGGTTCGAGTAGCCGACCACCAGCTTGAAGAAGAAGCGGTCGAGCTGTGCCTCGGGCAACGGGTAGGTCCCTTCCTGCTCGATCGGGTTCTGCGTGGCCATCACGAAGAAGGGCTTCTCGAGCGTGAACGTCGTGCCGCCGGCGGAGACCCGTTTCTCTTGCATCGCTTCGAGCAGGGCCGATTGGGTCTTCGGTGTGGCGCGATTGATCTCGTCGGCGAGGCAGATCTGCGTGAAGATCGGGCCCTTCTGGAACTCGAAGCCGCGGCGGCCGTTCTCGTTCTCCACGATCATGTTCGTGCCGAGGATGTCCGCCGGCATCAGGTCGGGCGTGAACTGGATGCGGCTGAAATCGAGGTCGAGCACCTCGCTGAGGGTCTTAACGAGGAGTGTCTTACCGAGCCCCGGCACGCCCTCCAACAGCGTGTGCCCCCCCGCGAACAGGCAGGTCAGCACGCCATGCAAGATGTCGCCGTGGCCGACGATGACCTTGCCGAGCTCGTTGTAGACGGCCTTGTAGCGGTCGGCGAACTTGGCGGCACGCTCTTCGATGTTCTCAGCTAATGACATGGCTGTTTGGCTTGAGTGCGGGTTCGGTTTTGAACCACGAAGGCACGAAGGACACCAAGAGGATGATCATGATTTCCTTCGTGCACTTGGTGCCTTCGTGGTTCTATTCCTTTCGTTTGTCGCGGTCGCTAAGGGCGTCGCGTTTGGCTTTTAGCAAGCGTGAAGTGTAACCGGCCTCTTGTTTGGCGGTGTCGTCGGCCAGCTTCTGCTTGTCGGCTTGGGGCGACTTCTTGGTCTTCGCCCCGCCGGCGGAGTGCTTGAGTTCGTCGAGCGGGGAGCCGTCGCCGGTGGGCGTGG
>CAYGUP010000046.1:0-33215 GCA_964353155.1 uncultured Planctomycetaceae bacterium
AGAACCCGATCGAGCAGGAGGGGACCTACCCGCTGCCCGAGGCCCAGCTCGACCGGTTCATGTTCAATATCAAGATCGACTACCCGACGAAGGATGAAGAAGAGAAGATCCTCGCCGCCACCACGCGGGGCGAGAAGCCGGAGGTCAGCAAGGTGCTCACCACCAAGGCGATCCTCAACGTGCAGAAGCTCGTCGGCAGCGTGGCGGTCAGCGAGTACGTCATCAAGTACGCCGCGGCCCTCGTGCGAGCGACCCGTCCGAAGGACGAATCGGCCCCGGACTTCGTGAAAGAGATGGTCGATTGGGGCGCCGGCCCCCGCGCCGGCCAGTTCTTGATCCAAGGCGGCAAAGCGATCGCCGCCATGGACGGCCGCTTCAGCGTGGCGATCGAGGACGTGCAGAAGATCGCGTTGCCCGTCTTACGCCACCGCGTCGGCGCCAACTTCCAGGCTCAGGCCGAAGGGATGACGACCGAAGACATCGTCGCCCGGCTGTTGGAGACGGTGCCGACGCCGGAGATCCCTAAGTTTTCGAGCTGATTAACCGCGGAGTTCGCGGAGGACGCGGAGAAGAATGAAGGGGACGCGGATGAACGCGGATAGAAAGGATAGACGCAGATAGAACAATGGTCTGTGAGCACCTCAAGCAACTTGATGACGAACTCACCGCAAAGGGAATTGAGGTGATTTATCGAGATGAGAAACCATGGACAAAAAATTGCCGTGCTTGGACACGATACGCTTGTTACTTGGACCTGTCGGCCATCCGAGAGCGAATCTTTTTCTCACAGTGTGTGAGTAATCACCTGTGGAATGACCACTGGACTGGAAACGAACGAGGCTTCGCCTGCGATGCGTGCGGCGACACCATCATAGGAGACTACGAACAACAGCCGGGGCGCCCAATCATCAGGTAAGCCGATGTCACTTTCCGGTATGAGTGAAGGCATCCGCGTAGATCCCTTCAATCCGCGTTCATCCGCGCCCCATTTTTCTCCGCGTCCTCCGCGAACTCCGCGGTTAGTCCAAAACAATGCCCGCCGCCGAGAGCTACCTCAAGCCCGAAGTGATCCGCCAGATCAAGCGGCTGGACCTGCGCGCTCAGTTCATCGTGAAAGGGTTCCTGCAGGGGCTGCACGCGAGCCCATTTCATGGGTACTCGGTTGAGTTCTCCGAGCACCGCAAGTACACGCAGGGTGACGATCCGAAGGACATCGATTGGCTCGCGTACGCGAAGACCGATCGGTACTACGTCAAGAAGTTCGAGGCCGAGACCAACATCACCGGCTACTTGGCGATGGACCTGAGCCGGTCGATGGGCTACGGCGGCGACCACACCGACGAGGGCCTCACGAAGTTCGACTACTCGATCTGCCTCGCCGCGGCGTTGGCTTATTTGATGATCGGGCAGCAGGACCCGGTCGGCCTCGTGGCGTTCGATGAGAAGATCAAGCACTCGCTCCCGCCGAAGAGCAAGCGGACCCAGCTCGGCACGCTCCTGTCGCTGCTCGCCGGCCTGAGCCCCGCGGGCGAGACCGATATCGCCGCCGGGATGACCCAGCTCGCGGCGATGCTCAAGCACAGCAGCCTCGTGATGATCTTCAGCGACCTCCTAACCGACGAGGAGCCGGTGCTCAAGTCGCTCCGCCGGCTCCGGCACGGCGGGCACGACGTGATCCTGTTCCACGTGCTCGATGAGGCCGAGGTCTCCTTCCCATTCCGCGGCCTGACCGACTTCGAAGAGCCCGAGACCGGCGAACGCCTGGAGCTTGACGCCGACGGCTTTCGCGCCGAGTACCGCGACAGCGTCGAGGCGTTCCGCGAGACCTACCGCCGCGAGTGTGCCGACGCGGGCGTCGATTACGTGCCGCTCGACACCGGCATGCCGTTCGACCGGGCGCTAACGGAGTACCTCGTGCAACGCCGCCGGCGAGGCTAGCCGTGTTCATAGAAAGGATTGAACCACGAAGGACACGAAGAATTAAATCGCAGGGCACCAACTCTCAAGTAAGCACTTCACATCCTCGGAAGCCGTAAACCACACGTACTCGAGTCGGCTCCAGAGGCAGCTTCTTTGTGTCCTTCGTGCCTTTGTGGTTCGGATATCTTAAGACCAACCTGATGGCTTTCCTGTCACCACTACTCTTGCTCGGCACGCTGCTGATCGGGATCCCGATCGCGCTGCACCTGCGCCGTCGGCAAGATCCCGTGCGGGTCGAGTTCCCAGCGCTCCGGCTGCTCAAACGGAACCGCCGCAAGACCGAGAGCCAACTGAAGTTACGGCGATGGCTGCTGCTCGCGCTGCGTTGCCTGCTGCTCGCTCTGTTAGCGACGGCCTTGGCGCGACCCTTGCTGAAGCCTCCCACAGAAGATGGCGGTCCCAACGCAGAAGCCGGCCCGGTCGGCGAAGGGGTGGCGTTGGCGATGGTTATCGACAACGGGCCGAACGCCTCGTATCAAAGCCGCAACCGATCGCGGCTCGACGAGGCACGCGAGCTGGCCGGAGCCGTCCTGTCGAAGCTGCCGCCCGAGACGCCGATCGTGTGGGCCGATCGCTCACGGGGCGGCGGGGCGTCGCAGCTCGAGCCCGCCTCGGCGGAGGCACGGCTGGAACGGACGCGTGTCTCGCCGGCAGCCAAGCCGCTCGGCGTGGCGGTGCGCGACGCGATCAAGCGCCTTGCCGAGGCGCCCGCCTCGCGTCGAGAGGCTTACCTCTTCACCGACTTGTCATCCGGCGCATGGGACGCCGCGACCCGCCGCTTGGTCGCCGCGGTGATCGACGAGCACCCCGGGATCGCTCTGCGTCTGGTCGATACGGGCGTCGCGGAGCCGCGGAACGCGACCATCGATGGCTTGGTGCTCCCGAGCGAATCACTGGCCGTCGGCGAGATGCTCGCCGTGACGGCCTCTTTGCACTTGGTTGGCGAATGGCGTGACCCGCTGGCGGTGCAGCTCTGGGTCGATGCCGAAGGCGGCCCGGTCAAGCGTGACGAGCGTTTGGTCGATCCGACAGACGCGTCGCAATCGATCGATTTCACGCTCGCCGGCCTCGAAGAGGGCTTCACGGCGGGGTTCGTTCGCGTCGTCGCCGGTGATGCGGCTCCCGACGACGATGTCCGACACTTCGCCGTCGAGGTCCGCCGGCCGCGTACGCTGTTGATTGCCGCCCCGCGTGAGCAAGACGCTATCTTCTTCAAGTCGGCGATCGATCCCGCGGTCGCCCAACCCGGCGCGACACGCCGCTTCGAGACCGAGGTTGTCTCGTACGACGGTTGGGCTCGGCGATCGCTGGTCGGCTACGACGCCGTCGTCTTGCTCGACCCGCCGCCGATGATCGAACGGGGCCGCGGCTGGCGGCGGCTCTATGACTTGGTTAGCGATGGCGGCGGCGTCGGGGTCTTCCTCGGCCGCGAGGCGACCTTCGACGCGTTCAACGCACCCGACGCCCAGGCCCTTCTGCCCGCCGAGCTCGCCCCGATCTCACGGGCAGAAACCTACCTGCGTCCGACCTCGTACAACCACCCGTCGATCAAGCCATTAGCCCCGTACGCCGAAGCGATCTTCTGGCAGGCTTACCCCGTCTTCCGGCGATGGGAACTCGAAGAGCCGCGCGAAGGGGCCAGCGTGGTCGCTCGCTACGCGGATGGCGGCCCGGCGATCGTTGAGCAAGCGATCGGACGCGGGCGGGCGCTGATGATGACCACGAGCCTGAGCGATTCGCTCGATCGCGACGATGTCTGGAACCTGTTGCCAACCGGCGAAGACCCTTGGCCGTTCGTTCTGATGGCCAACTCGCTGGCCGACTACCTGACCGGTGCCGCCGAGACGCGGCTGAGTTACATCGCCGGCGAGCCGGTGACCGCCCCGCTGCCCGCCGGCGTCGAGACGGCCGGCTACGTGTTGCGGATGCCCAGCGGCCAGGCCGTTCGCCAAACCATCCCGCCGGGCCGAGACGAGTTGTCGGTCCCATCGGCGACCGAGCCGGGGGCGTATCGATTGCAGGCGGGGTCCGAACTCGATCAACGGTTCGTGGTGAATCTCGATCCGTCGGCGGGGCACCTCGAGCGGATTCCGTTTGAGGAGCTTTCCGAAGCACTCGGCGATGGCGAGATCGAATTGATCACCAACCGCCAGGAACTCGCCGAGTCGATTGATCTCGGGCGGGTCGGTCGCGAGCTGTACGGCTGGGTCTTGTTAGCGGCGGCGTTCGCCTTGGCCGGCGAGCAGGTCGTTTCGAGCCGCTACTATCGCGACACCGCCGACGGCACGGAGGACGCCTGATGGAGTGGGCCTTCAACCCGGTCGGCGGCCTCTGGTTCGCCTCGATCATCGCGGTGCTGTTGCTGCTCGTGCCGTGGGTCTTCCCGCCGCGAGCGATCGGCCTCAGCCGGTCGCGCCGGCGGGCGATGCAAGTCTTGCGGACGCTGTCGATCTTGGTGCTTCTCACCGCTTGGCTGCGGCCCACCCTGATCTGGGTGAAGAGCGAGCTGCTGCGGCCGTCGTTGGTGATGCTCTTCGATGCTTCGCGCAGCATGACGGTCGAAGACACCCTCGATGGCAAATCGCGATGGGCCGCCACCCGGCAGTTGGTCGACGGGGCGAGCGGCGCGATGGGCCGCCTTGCCGCGAAGCAGGACATCAAGGCCTTCACCTTCGACCGCGAGCTCAAGCCGCTGAGCCTGGAGTCCGGCCGTTTCACTTGGCCCGTCGAGCCGACGGGGGAGGAGACCGCGATCGGGTCCGCGTTGGCGGAGGCTCTCGATGCGTCCCGCGACGAAGCGGGGGGCGAAGGGACCGCGCGGGTGATCGTCGTCAGCGACGGCGCCCAGCGAGCCAAGCCGCCCCGCGACACGGCACCGCTCTCGTTGATCAGCCGCCTGGCGGCCGAGGGGATGGCGTTCTTTGCGGTCCCGGTGGGGCAGCGAACGACCGGCGATCGGGCCGATGTGGCGATCGATGATCTCGTGGTGAGCGATACTGCCTTCGCCGGCGCGCCGCTTGATGTGGGAGCGACCTTGCGCGTCGGTGGTTTCCCCAACCGTTCGGTGCGCGTGCAACTCCGCTGGGAGACTGTTTCGGCGGAGGGCGAAGCGTCGATGGAACCTGTCGATGCCGCCCAAGTCATCGTCCGGCCCGGTGTGGAGGCTTACCCGATCACGCTCCGTCACGCCCCAACCACGCCCGGCGAGTGGAAGCTCTCGGTGGTCGCCGACCCGCTCGAAGGGGAGACCCTGGCCGATAACAACACGGCCAGCACGTTCGTCACCGTTCGCGAAGGGGGCGTGCGGGTGCTGTACTTGGCCGGCGCGACCCGCCCCGGCGGAGCCCCCGGGCTCGAGCAGCGTTTCGTCCGCTCGTCGCTGGCGGCATCGCCCGATGTGGTCGTCGAGCGAGTTGCGTTGAACTACCAACCGACACGCCGTGACCTGACCGGTCGTTTAGCCAACGGCGCGGTCGATGTGGTGATCGTCGATAACGTCGATGCCGAAGGGCTCAGCCGAGCGAGTTGGCGTGCCCTGGCCGAGCTCGTCGAGTCGGGAGCCGGCATGGCGATGATCGGCGGGCGGCAGAGCTTCGGCCCGGGCGGCCACCGCGACACCTTCGGCGACGTCCTCCCGATCACGCCCGGCCGCGCCGAGCGGCAGATGCTCGCCGCGCCGATGAGGCAGGACGTTCATCTGCAAGGACCGCTGCCGATGGTCCCGACGACGGGGCCCGCCGGCCGTCACCCGATCGTGAACCTTGTCAGCGAAGACGGCGACGACCTCTGGGAGCAACTCCCACCGCTCGACGGGGCTAACCGCTTGGGAGATGCACTGAAGCCGAACGCTCAGGTCATCGCGACCACCGCGGGCCGGCGGCCCGAACCGTTACTTGTCATTGGTCAGCCCGGCCTGGGACGCGTCGTGGCGTTCGCCGGCGACTCGACTTGGCGTTGGGTCCTCGCCGGTCAACGCGAGGCCCACCAACGCTTCTGGCGACAGGCCGTGCTCTGGCTCGCCAAGAAGACCGACGATTCCGCGAGCAGCGTCTACCTCGACCTGGCAACCCGACGCGTCCCGGCCGGCTCGCGCCTCGACCTTGTTGCAGGCGTGCGGCTTGGTGGGGAAGAAGCCGCCGCCGATCCGATCCGCTACCAAGCGATCGTGCGACGTCCCGATGGCACGACCATCGAGTTGCCGCTCCCCGCCGGCGGGGTCCGGGCTAGCGGGGTTTATGTCGAAACCTCTGCCGCCGGCGACTATCGGGTGCGTGTTGTGGCCTTCCGCGGCGACGAATCGCTCGGGACCGCCGAGTCACGCTTCTTGGTGCCCAAACGGGACCTCGAACTCGAACGGCCCGGCGCCGAACGCGACACCTTGGTGCGCCTCGCGCAAGCGACGGCGGGCGATGGTGGCCGCGTCGTCGAGTTGGAAGAGCTGCCGACCCTGCTGAGCGAGCTCGCCGCCAACCCGCCCACCGCGAGGCGGCAAGTCGTCGCCCGCACGACTCTGTATGACAAGTGGCCGGTCCTGCTGCTATTCGCGGGCCTGATGACCGCCGAGTGGCTGGTGAGGCGTGGTGCGGGGATGCCGTGAGCCGCAGGCGATTGGTGTGAGCCACACCGGGTTGCGCGGGCTGGGCGGTTCGCACGGCCGGGGTTCGCGTCGCAGCGGTTCGCGGTGACTCTTCGGGCTGGCAAGCTTTCCGCGGGCCGGCCGAATACACTCAGAGACGCCGAACTCTTTCGGTCCGGCTATCTCTCCACCCTCCCACGACGCCCCGCGCCGCCTTGTTCCCACGAAAGCCAAGCCGCGGCGTCCTGATTGTCGTCGCCCTCGCGGCGGGGGGCTATCTGTTGGTGACCGTGCCGCCTCAGTTGGCCGCGGGTTACGAAGCGGCGGGTGGTTCGGGTTCGTGGACCGGCACGCTGTACCTGGGGGTGGTCGGCCTCGGTGTGGCTGTCCTGCTGGGGCTTGCCGGGTGGGGCGGCTGGCGGATGTGGGGCAACACGGTCCTCAAGCAACGCAACGACACCCGCCGCGGCAAGAACCCAAGCGAGCTGTCCCGTCGCGATCGTTCCGCCGAGCTCGGCGAGAACCTCCAGGCGAGCCGCGACTACGCCTTCGGTCTGGAGTCCAAGTCCGCGTTGCGGAGCGAAGTCGAGAAGGCGATCGCCGAGCTCGAGGCGAAGCATCAAACCAAGCAGATCGAGATCGTCGCGTTCGGCACGATCTCCAGCGGCAAGAGTTCGCTGCTCAATGCGTTGGCCGGTCGCGAGGTCTTCCAATCGAACGTCGTCGGCGGCACGACGACCACCGAGCAGAGCGTGCCGTGGCCCGATTCGGATCAGGTCTTGCTGATCGACACGCCGGGCCTAGCGGAAGTGAAGGGGGAGGGCCGGGCAGAGATCGCCGCCGACGCGGCGCAGGATGCGGACCTCGTTCTGTTTGTCGTCGATGGCCCCCTCAAAGCCTACGAGCACGACCTGCTGGCGCGCCTCGCTTCGATGGAGAAGCGGATCGTTGTCTGTCTGAACAAGGCCGATTGGTACGACGACCGGCAGCGCGCCGAACTGATCGCCCAACTCCAAGAACAGGTCTCCGGCCACATCGGCGAGGCGGACGTGGTGACCGTTCGATCACGCGAGACGACACGCCCCGTGATCAAAGTCGCCGCCGATGGCACCGAGAGCCGTGGCGAAGCGGCCGTGCCGCCCGATATCTCACCCCTCGCGGAACGGCTGATGGCGATTGTCGATCGTGAGGGGGGCGACCTGCTGCTGGCGAACCTGCTGATGCAATCGCGTGGGCTCGTCGATGACGCCAAGGACCGCGTGCTCACCACGCTCGACGCCGAGGCCGATCGCCTCATCGATCGCTACACCTGGGCCGCCGGCGGGGCCGCCGCGGCCAATCCGGTCCCGCTCTTGGACCTAGCGATCGGCAGCGGCGTGCTTGTGAAGATGGCCCTCGACTTGGCGGCCGTCTACAAGCAGAAGGTCGACGCCGACACGGTCACCGAGATGCTCGCCCAGCTCGGCAAGAACCTGGTCGCCATGCTCGGTGCCTCGGCGGCCGCGCCGGCGCTGGGTTCGGCGGTCGGCTCGCTGCTGAAGACGGTCCCCGGCATCGGCTGGATCGCGGGTGGCTTGCTGCAAGGCATGGTGCAGGCGATCGTGGCCCGCTGGATCGGCCGGGTCTTCAAGGCTTACTTTCGCACCGAGATGGCCCCGCCCCCCGGCGGCCTCGCGGAGCTCGCCCGCGCCGAGTGGGCCGCGGTCACCTCGGCGGAAGAGCTGCGCAAGCTGGTGACACGCGGCCGTGAGAAACTCGAAACGACTCCTCCCTCGGATTGAACCACTAAGGCACGAAGGTCACGAAGATGAGCAGCGACAGCAGCCTTGGTGCTCTTGGTGACTTCGTGGTTCCCCAATGAGCGATCCCGCCTCCAAAACCGACGTCGAAGCCGCACTCGCCGGGGTGGAGCGGTCCATTGCGCAGATCGAGGGCTGTGCGCCGGCCGAGCGCGAGGCGTTGGTGGCCGAGCTGCGTGAGCTCCGCGACTTGGCCGAGAAGCTCAAGCACCAGCGGGTGGAGATCGCGGTCTTCGGCGAGATCAGCACCGGCAAGAGCGCCATGATCAATGCCCTCGCCGGCGAGGAAGTCGCGAGCGTCAATGTCCGCGGCGGGTGGACCAAGGAGGTCTGGCGGCTCGATTGGTCCGCCGGCGACGACCCGACGACGCCGCTCGACGAGTCCGAACTCGTGCTGGTCGATACGCCGGGCTTGAACGAGGTCGAGGGGCAGCAGCGGGCCGATATGGCGCGCGACGCGGCCGAGCGGGCCGACCTCGTGCTGCTGGTCTGCGACGGCGACCTCAACGAGACCGAGTTCAGTGCCTTGGAACAGATCGCCGGCTTCCACAAGCCGGTGCTGCTGGTGGTCAACAAGACCGACCTCTACACCGAGGCCGAACTCGCCGACCTCAAGAAGTCACTCACCTCGTCACGGGTGACCAAGCTGGTCGGCGGGGAAGAGAATGTGCTGTTCGTGGCGGCCGATCCGCGTGAGACCGAGTACCTCCTCGAACAGCCCGACGGCACCACCAAGAGCGAGTGGCGGAAGCCGCCCGCACGGGTCGAGCCGGTCCGCGATCGGATCCTCGACGTGCTCGTCGACGAGGGCAAGACGTTGGTCGCCCTCAGCGCCGCGATGTACTCCGCCGACCGGGCCGACCGCGTGGCGGCGATCCGGGTGCGGATGCGGTCCAACCGCGCCGACGGCATCGTCTGGAGCTACGCCGCGGGCAAGGCGATCGCGGTGGCGTTGAACCCGTGGGCGGTCGCCGACGTCGCGGGCGGGGTGGCCGTGGATGCGACGATGGTCGCCACGCTCGCCAGCGTCTACGGCATCAACATCACCACCGAGAACGCCCGCGAGCTGGTCACGGCCATCCTGAAAGCGGCCGGCTGGCTGATGCTCGGCGAAGCGGTCGTCAGCGCGGGCTCGTCGTTCTTCAAGGGCCTCACCTTCGGCGGCAGCACGGTCCTCACCGCGATCCCCCAAGGCGCCGCGGCCGGCTACGGCAGCTTCCTCGTTGGGCAGGCGTCACGCTACTACTTCGAGCACGGCGCGAGCTGGGGCGAGGGTGGCCCGAAGAGCATCGTCACGAAGATCCTCCAGAACACCGACAAGGCCTCGATCGTCGATCGGCTCAAGAGCGAGATCCGCGACAAGCTCGCCAAGAATCGACACTCGGGGAAGGATTGAATCACCACGGAGGCACCGAGAACACCGAAAAGCTCCCTCCGTTTCCTCCGTGCCTCCGTGATTAGCTTCCTTGGGCACGACGGACGGCGTTCATCTGCAGCTCCTCGGTCGTTGCCTTCGCCCACGCGGCGACGCGGCTCGTGCTCGGGAACTTCAACGCGTTCGACGCGATCAGCAGCAGGGCCATCCCCAGGTTGTAGTACCACTGGCTGCTCATGTAGGCGATCAGGTTCAGGAACGCCGCGCCCTCGTTGATCGCACAGCTAACGACCGTGCCGACGATCATCGCCTCGCCGAGCCGCTCGGGGTTGCCCATCGCCCGGGCCGAGAGGTTCTGAACGGCCTGCTTGGTGACAAAGCGGCCCATAAACTGCTGCGCGACGATCGCCACGAGGCCCATGATGAGTGCCAACTGGCCGATGGTCTCGCCACCCCGACGTTCAACCATCGCGCCCTCGACCGGGGCCGGGTTCTGCGGCTCCTGCGAGCCGATCAGCAGCACCACGCCGGCGAAGATCAGCGGCACAATCACCATCGCCGCAACGATGATCCGCAGGTTGCGGACGGGCATGGCGAGCTTGGCTTCGAGGTCGTCGGACACAGTTGAAAGTGGGAAGGCGGAAGTTGGAAGTGGGAAACGATGGATGGCCAAGAATCGTTGGGGCCGTTTTGTCGCACGGTTTTGTCGCACCGCCCGGCGAGCGGTGACGGCCGATTCGGCCAGTCTATCCGCCTAACCGCTGGGCGCGACGGGGGTTACGTTTTGTCGCATCCCCGGGCAAATCGTCGAACCCGGGGGGGCAAAACACCGACACCGTCCGACGAGAGGCCCATTCTAGCTGGACCAGTGACCAAGAACGCGGGACCTGGAAGCAACCATGGAGGCATGAAAGAAGCTAGACGGGATCAACAGAATGGACAGGATAGAGGCTGCCTCTTCAATCCCGTCTATCCTGTCAAAAGCCAGCTCCGCATGCCACTTAGTTTGCTACGAGCGGGTGGCGCGAGTACCTTTGTGGAGGTTGTTCAGGTGTCGGTAAGTCCACCGCCCCATTGCGACAGGCCGGCCTCTACCTAAAAGGAATGCCACCATGCTGCGATTGTCTCTTGTCACACTCATCCTGATCGCGGTATCGACGACGCCATCGCGGGCTCAAGGTGATTTCTTTCTTCAGCTCATTTTGGCTGCGGGCAGTGTTGATGACGGCGTCGCACCGCTAGCTGATGTCTACGGACTAGGGCTGAGCAACGGTTCAGATTCTGATATCAACGCGATTGGAATCGACTTGAAGGCTGGCGATTTCGGCGTCTCCCAGTTCATCATCGACACGGGGGGATTCTACAACCCGTCGGATCTCACCGCCGCGGGCAACTCACTTCCAGAGTTCCGCGGCGTGCCGATAACGGACAGTTTCGTCGTGGTGCCCGAAGGCTTGTTGCCGCTTGCCGTCAACCCGGTCTTCGAAAGCGACCGCATCATCGCCAACTATACAACCGCGGGTGGTGTACTCGTCCCCGCATTTGCCGATGCGATAATCGCACACTTAAGCGTGCCCTCCGGGGAAGTGCCGAATATCCCAAGTTTCAATTGTGGAGTCGTTCGGGCGGTCTACAGCGATCCGAGATCTATAGGCACTAATATCTGCCCTGAGCCAAGCACTGGGTTGTTGGCTTGCTTGGCTTTGGTTTTCGCTTGGCGGCGTTGCCAGGATCCGGTGACCCATTGGCAAGAATCGTAGGATGGGAGCCAGCCGTTTCGGTGTCTTATGTCGGAACCGTGCCTGATAGCTTGTTCCAGCCTGTCGCTCTTAAGCGGGACAGAGGCCACGAAGGCGTTTAGGAAGTAGACGGGATCGACAGGACAGCAGGCTGCCTCATGCAATCCTGTCCATCCTGCAGATCCTGTCTAAAAGACTTTCATGCCGATCGGATAAATCACCCCAGGTCGATCGCGTAGCCGTCGCGGTAGGGGCGTTGCATCATGCTGGCGGCGAGGTCGTCGCCGGTGATTTGTTCGGTGGCTTGGTCCCAGTTGATCTTGAGGCCCAGGCGGCAGCAGATGCCGGCCAGATGGCAGACGTTGAGCATCTTCATGTGCGAGTGGACGTCGGAGATCGGCAGGATTCGTTTGTCGATCGCGTGGACGAAGCTGTTCCAATGCGCGTGGCGGTCGTTGCCGGCCATCGGCAGGCCGCGGTAGACCTCCGAGATCGCGTTGGACGGCAGCGGCTTGTCCTTTAGTTGCTCGACCGCCTTGCCGACCAGCTTGCCGCGATTGACGAAGAAGCGGCCTTCCTCGCCCTCGAAGAGGATGCCGTTATCGGCCTCGCTGGTGACGTTCATCTCCACGTCGCTGCTGGCGAAGCGAACGGTCAGGTCGAACTTCTGGGCCGTGTTGTACCGATCGGTCTGCACCGGCACGCCGTCGCGGAACTCGACGGCGTGCTCCGCCGTCCCCTCGACCGAGACCGGGTCGTTGTTCTGCCCGGTCGCGGCGAGGCCGAGCATCGCGATATCGAGGTGGTGCGCGCCCCAGTCGGTGAGCTTGCCGCCCGAGTGCTCATACCACCAGCGGAATTGGATGTGGCCGTTCGTGTAGTGCCAGTCGCTATCCGGGCGTTGCTTGTGGCGATACGGCATGACGGGGGTGGGGCCGAGCCAGCGGTCCCAATCGAGCGACTCGGGGACCGGTGCCTCGGGCAGCTCGGGGCTCCAGGACCCTCTATCGATGCCGACGGTCATCTTCTTGAGCTGCCCGACCCGGCCGTCGGCGAGGAGGGCGAGTGCCTTGTTGAACTTGTCGAAGCTGCTCCGCTGCTGCGTGCCGACCTGCACCACCGCGCCGGTCTCGCGCTGGATGCGGCGGACGAGCTTGCCCTCGTCGATGGTGAGCGTGAGCGGCTTCTCGCAGTAGGCGTCTTTACCGGCGAGCATCGCCTCGACGAGGATCTTCGCGTGCCAATGGTCGGGCGTGGAGATCTGCACCACGTCGATATCGTCGCGCGCGATGACCTCCCGATAGTCGGCGTAGAGGTCCGCCTTCCCGTTGCAGAGCGTCTCGTTGGCGAACGCCGAGTGCTCGGTATCGACATCGCAGAGCGCGACCAGATCAGCAAACCGCTGGCCGACCGGCGCGGTCCGTGTCCCGTTGCCGCCACACCCGATCAGAGCGAAACGGAGCCGCTCATTCGGCGAGGTGCTCTGCGCCCTCGCCCGCGAAGCAGTGAGATGGTACGGGACGACCGCCCCGGCTGAGAGAGCGGCGGTGCGGGCGAGGAACGCGCGGCGTGTGGTGGGCATCGGAGCTGTCCGTTGACGATCCAAGGTGATTGCGTTGCTGCCAAGTGTACCCGTTTGAACCTAACGAATCTCCCAATCTCGACGCGATACGGTAGTTGGCGGAGTTTGGCAAACGTTTTGCAACGGTCGGGGCGTCACAACGTTTTTCCACACTGGCGGAGTTCTACGATGACTAATGAGATTGGGTATCGCGAAGAGATCGATACTAACTTACCAAGGCCGACGGCGATCAGTTGGGGAGCAATCCTGGCTGGCCTGTTCACCATGCTGGGAGTGAGTTGGCTTCTCTATCTGCTTGGGGTCTCGATCGGCGTGTCGATCGCCGACGCCTCGGACGACACGCTGTTGGACGATGGTCTGCCTCAGGCGGTTGCCTTATGGATGGTGATCTCAGCAGCCGCGGCATACTTCATCGGGGCCGCTCTAGCCTCTCGGCTGGCCGGTGCCGTTGACGAAACCGTCGGCATGCTGCACGGCTTGACCTTGTGGGGAGTCGCAACCGTCGCGACGCTCATGCTGGGCTACTGCGGCGTCTCCACGCTGCTGCAGACCGGTCAGTCTTTCATTGCGAGTACGGGCCAAGCGGCGGCGACGGCAATAGCCGGCACGGCCGAAGCCGCGGCTACCGGGGCGTCGGCCGCAGTTGATGGTGCCCAGAGCCTGGCCGATACCGAGCTCCCGGATGATCTGCGAAGTGAACTGAAAAACCGTGTCGCCGAAGCGGTTGCTTCGGTCGATTCCGAAGAAGCCGACGTCGATCCGGAAGACGTCGAGCAGGCGATCGAGGGCCTCGATGACGAAACCTTCAACGAACTCGTTGCGAATCTGACCGACAACGACCAAGAGTCGGCTTCCGAGTTGATCGCCGAGAGCACGTCGCTCAACGCCGACCAAGCCGAAGCTCTGATCGAAGGCGTCTACGAAGAGCTCGAAGAACGGTTTGGCGATCCTGAGAACGACAAGGGACTGGTTGGTGACCTGAAGTCGGCCCTGATCGATCGGAGCGCCAAAGCGGTTGCTGCTTTCGATGCGGAAGGTCGGGCCGAGGTGACCGCGAAGGAAGTGCGTGAAGCTCTGCGTTCGCTCGACCGGGAAGCCTTCAACGAGATCGCCGATGCGGCCTACGCCTCTGAGTGGGGCCGTGTCGAAGACTTGATCGTTGACGAAACCGATCTTGCCGAGAAGGAGACAAAGGAAATCGTCCGAGGCGTGAAGAGGGCTTATCAAAGCCGTATCGACGCCGCAGCCGAGGCGGTGAACGACACCGTTGAGCGGGCCTCGACTTACGCTAACCAGGTTCTCTGGGCAGCCTTCGCGACCACGGCGCTTGGGTTGGCGGTCTCGGTGCTCGGAGGCTGGTGCGGCGTCGAAGCCAATAACCGCCTGTACTACGAGGTGCGTGAGAAGCCCGTCACTACTTAAGACAGTGACCGGCGACCAAGCGGATCCTGCTTACTTAACAACACCATCGCTTAGGAGAGTCTCATGCGTTTTGGCCTTATCGGTACCGTCCTCGTCATCTTGATTATCGCGGCCTTGCTACAGAACGTCGCCCTCGGCGGCATCGGCGGCATGGTCCTGCTGGTCCTGGTCATCCTGCTGCTGCTCGGCCGCATCTGATAGGTGGCAGAGAAAGCACTTCGATAGCTCTGAGCCACGCCCGACGGCTATCCGTCGGGCGTGGCTAGCTTTATGGTCGGCATTCGGAATGGCTCCTCGATCGATCTCACGCCGACCTCCCCTATGCCCGAAACGATCCCCGGCAACCTGTACGACTACCCGAAGTACTACGACCTCGTCTTCGGGTCAGATTGGAAGGCGGAGTATGACTTCCTGACGGCGGTCTTTGCCGAGCATGCTCGGCTGCCGCGGAGGGCCAAGCCGAAGCGGCTGCTGGAGCCGGCCTGTGGGACGGGGCGGCTGATGTACCGCTTCGGGAAGGCTGGCTACGTGGTGGCCGGGAACGACCTCAACGCGAAGGCGGTCGCGTTCTGCAACCAGCGGCTCAAGCGGCACGGCCTCCCGGAGTCGGCGGTGGTCGGCGATATGAGCGATTTCTCGGTCGAGGACTTCGCCAAGATCCGAGGCCTCGGCAAGAAGCCGTATGACGCCGCCTTCAACACGATCAACAGCTTCCGACACCTGCCGAGCGAGAAGGCCGCCGAGGGGCACCTGCGGTGTGTCGCCGAGGCCCTCCGGACGGGTGGGCTCTACATCCTCGGCCTGCACCTGACGCCCAAGAATCCGCCCGAGGCGGACGAGGAGAGCTGGGCGGCTCGGCGCGGGGCGTTGAGCGTCGTGTCGCATATGTGGAGCGAGGGGATCGACCGCCGGCGTCGGGTTGAAACGGTTGGGATGAGTTTTGACGTGTATACGCCGACCAAGTCGTTCCGATTGGTCGATCAGACGCCATTTCGGACCTACACGGCGAAGCAGATGGCCGATCTGATCGGTAGGACGGCGGGCCTGGAGGTCGCGGCCGTTTACGATTTCGCGTACGACTTAGACCGGCCCGTCGAGATCGACGGGGAGACCGAGGACGTGGTCTACGTGCTCCGCAAACAGGCGTGAACCTTCCCTAGCGTGGCGATCCCACCCGCTTCGACCGATCAGGCGGCCGGGCAAGCGGCCGACCCGACGCCCGAGCCAGACCGCCTCGCGGTCGGCGAGGGGACTTGGTCTGCGCTGGCCGCTTGGGCCGCCGATGAGCTCGGCGTGCGGTTGGCCTTCGACGGCAAGCTGTACCGGATCGAAGACGCCGAACCGGACGAGGCCAATGGGGCCGAGCCAAACCGACGCCGCAGTTGGTTCCGCCGCCGAGCCCCGAAAGCCGACGCAAATGAAGGCGAACAGCCCGCGCCGGAACCCTTCACGACCGAAGCGCCGGCGGATGTCTTGTTGGAGTTGATCGATCGTCTGAGGGAACGCCCCTCGCCGCCGTTCGCACGGCCGATCGAACAACCGACCGCCGTCCACGATTTTTCGGCACAGCTCTTCGAGGCCTACACGCTCGACAACGGCGGTCAGGCCCACCTCGCCGGCTGCCACCTGGAAGACGTGCCGCTCGTGCGGCTGACGACCGTCCACGACGAGGGCGGGGCGTCGGCGTCGGTCTCGCATCGCTACTTCGACGAGCTTGGCATGCCGATCGAAGCCGCTCAGGTCGCCGCGTTGGGGATCGATCGCCTCGCGCCGATCGTGGAGCCGAGGCCGCGGCTCGACATGGGGCGACTCGAACGGATGCTCGAATCGGCACGCCGTGGCGTGGGAGAAGAGACGGCGTTGGCGACGATCGTGTGGGCGAAGCATGCGACCGGGCGGCTGCGGTTCGAGTTCGGCGACGAGTCGGTCGACCTTGAGTTCGACGGCTGGGCGCGGACGCTCGAAGCCCCGCCGATCGAGTGCCCGCAGACGGGCGTGGAGACGTTCCACTTGGCCGCCGACGACGAGGGCGTAATCGCCGCCGCCGAGGCGATTGTTCCGAGCGTCGTGACCGGCCGCCGGCGGTTGGCCAGCGAACTCACCAAGTGTGCCGCCACCGGTGGCTTGGCGGAAGCGGAGCACTTCGGCGTCTCCGCGGCGACCGGCGAGGCGGTCCTCAAGAGCGAGCTCGTGACCTGCGGGCGCTGCGGGCTCGCGATCGCCCCCGCCGAGCAACGCCCCGGGGACTGCGCCGCTTGCCGGCAGGCAAAGCGTATCGATCTGGCGGGCGAGCGTTGGAACGCGATCGTCGTTGCTCACCCGGGACTGGTCGGTCCGAAGTGGCGGACGACCGAGATCGCCGGGGCGTATCTGCTGGAATCCAACGGCTGGCTCCGCCGGCGGTTCGTGACACTCGACCGCGACACGCTCGCCGTGAAGCACGTCGCCGAGGCGGGGCGGTTCGCGTCGGCGTGGCGGTCGCTGCCGAAGACGACCTACGACTGATCCAGCGGCACGCCATCGATCGCCGCTTGGTAGGCATCGAGGTAACGCTGGATGATCTTCGACGGAGCGAGCCAATCGAAGACGGCGTCTCGGTTGGCTAGGGCCGTTTGTTGGTGCGCCGGCAGCTCGGCGAGCAACTCTCTCAAGCCGGTAGTGATCGAGGTGGTGTCGTCGTCCACGATCACAGCGCCGTGCCGCTGGAGCTCTTGCCAGATATCGACGCGTTTGGTTGTCAGTGTGACTAGCTCACACGCCATTGCCTCGACCAGAACGATGCCGAAGTTCTCTTGGTGTGTGGGCAGCACAAAGAGGTCGGCTGCTTGGTACAGCGACCATTTGAGGCTTCCTTTGACCATCCCCAGGAAATGGATGCGATCCGAGACGCCAAGCTGCTCTGCAAGCTGCTTGAGTTTCGCGATGTATCCTGACTCGCCCGGCCCAGCGATGAACGCTTGAGTCGGCTGGCCCGTGGCCTCGAGTCCGGCGACGGAGCGGATGAGTAAGTCGATTCCTTTCTTGGGATCGACTCGGCTGAGGAATAAGATCCTCGGTTCGCTCGTGCCAGCTAACCGCGGAAACCGCTGGCGAGCCTCTTCGGGCCCGGGAAGCCGCGAGTAGGGCGATAGGTCCATCAGCAACGGTTCGACGAATGGCGTGGCGCGTGGCACCCACTTCATCGCTTGGTCGCGTTCGGCCTCGGCGGTGAAATGGATCCACGCCGCCTGTTCCAAGAGCCGCTTGCCGAAGGCCCGCAGGTAGAGCCGCTTCTTGAAGGCTTTGCCATCCATGCACCAATCGTCCAGCATGCCGTGAACGCTCAGGACATACGGCTTGCCCGCCCGCCGGGCCGCTTTGGCGATCGCGAGGTGGAGCGGGTCCCACGGCTTGTGGAGGTGGACCAGATCGACCCCCTCGACCAATCGGGCGATCTCCGCGCCGGCGTGGCGTGGGCGGAGAGTGGGGGTGACCGAGCGGTCGATCGAGACAACACGCGGGTGGCCGTCCGTGCCGTCTCGCCAGGATTGCGGGGCACCACTGATATCGCCGGAGACCAGCGTGACCTCGGCACCGGCTTGGTTCAGACCGTTCGCCAAGTCGAGCACCGCTCGCACGACGCCGCCCGCTTCGAGGCACAACTCATCGCTGGCGTGGAGGATGCGCACGCTGGGTTGGTTCTCAAGAAGGAAGTGGCCGCCGAGAGAGGTGTCTACTTCGGCAGCAGCGGGTAGGCGATGGCAGCCAGCAGGACGAAAACGCCGGCGGCGATCAGCAGCGTGTTGCGGTACATCCGTTTCGCCGCGATCACTCGTTGGGTGTTGGCGTCGTTGGGCGAATTGGCTTCGTACATGCCGAATCGAGACATCGGCTCATAGTAAGTCACGTAGCTCTGCCAGAGTTCGAGCGGGGTCATGCTCTCGACCGTTGACTCGACGGCCTCCATGCGGGAGGCGATATCGAAGGGCTCGGGCGGGGCGGGCTCGCTCGCCGCGAACCAGCCGGCCCCGGCGGCCAGCAGGCCGGCGAGGATCAGCAGCGTGCTGACGGCCCCTTTGCGGAAGTTCCAATCGCTCGGCGGGGCCTGCTCGGGCTCGGCGACCGGCAATTCACGCAATTCGCCCAGGCGAGGGGCTTCGATCGTGGCTTGGCACGCCTCGCACACCACCGTCCCGCCGGCTTGGCTCGCAGCAACTGGGACCTGCTGTCCGCAGGAGCAAGGCAAGAGGTAGCGGACACTCACGGCGGGGCTCAGATAAGGGGCGGGCTTGGCTCAGGGATGAACCATGCATTGTGGGTCCCCCCGGGCCGCGCAGCAAGCGGCGATCGGGTCTGCCAGGAATGGCCCAAACCCCGCGAAAGAGCCGACGTTTTCCCCGCAAAAGGGTGGACCCGCGTTTCTCGGTGAATAGAATTACGCGATGCGATGGAGCCGATTGCAGCGATCCTCCCGACGGAGCGGCCGCGGCAGGTTTCGGTGACAGCGTTCTCACCCTCCCCGGTGGATTCTCGAAAGAGCACTGGTGGGCACAAAGGAGTGAGCCCGCCGCCACAGGAACCGCCACGCGCGAAGACCCGCCTCGCCCGGCTCCCGCCCAGCTCGAACCGCTGTCAACCAACGCCGTATTCGCCCCGTGTTTTGCTGAACGATTTTGCCCGCTCGCCGTACTGTTGGCGGGGCATCACGATCCAGCTCATCACCGTGCGTTATTTCGTTTCGCAGTTCAGCCCCCGCCTTGAGACCGTTTTTTCGTCCCGTTGCTCGCTCGGCCTGTCGAAACCGTATCAATCATGGAGTGCTCTGCGTCCGCTTGTCACGAAACGTAACGCGACCAGCACCGATTGATCCGCAAGACGTCCGATTGAGCTTCGCCAATCGACCGACCCGGCCACGCTTCACCGCAACACGGAGCGACAGGGTGGGGTCAAAGCTTGCCCAACGAGGAGTTGTTGTCTGACGCGGAGCGATGGCTCAAGCCGTGCGGCCCCCGCCGCTAGCAGAGCTTTCGCAACGGCAATCCCTTGCCAAGTGCGGCCGGGCGTAAGCCTCGCACTTGACTGGTGTTAGACTTCGATACCTCGATGACGCTAGCACACGCGTCCGACCGACAGCAGCGACCATCAGTAGAGAACCCAAGAAGCAACCAAGCCAAAGAGACGGCACCGGACAGACAAGCGAGCGGCTGGCAAGATCGAGCCGGCGCCGCGGTTCCCGGTGACCTTCAGCGGCGCGTTTCAAGAAAAAGAGACGACGGCCCAAGGAAGCGCCAGCAGGGTGGTTCGGCCAACGCGAGCGATTCGGTGTTTTGACTCTCTAACCGGAGTCGACGGCCTCGAATCGGGCTGAACGAACCACGGGGTGTCATCGGCACGCCACCCAGTTCGCTTTCCTTTACCTATCCGCCTACGACAAAAGAACAGACAGCCAGACGCCCTCCCAGCCGTATCGCCCTCCCGCCGATATCGGTCACCGAGCACTGGCACTCTGCAAGCTAGGAGTTCCGACCTTTGTACGAATCCCTGATCGATAACGACCTCGACGAATCCGTCGGCACCGGCATCGCCAGCGGCCGCTCGGCCCGCGACGAAGACTCCGGCGACGACGAGGCCAGCCTGCGTTCGGCGGTCACCACGGGCGCCAACCGCGAAGACGAAGTCGAAGACGACGACGCCGGCAGCCTCTTCGAGGGCGAGGCCAACGACTCTTGGTCGGACGACCCCGTCCGCATGTACCTGACGCAGATGGGTGAGATCCCGCTGCTGACCCGCAAGGAAGAGATCTGCCTCGCCCGCCGGATCGAGGTCACACGCACCGCCTTCCGCCGCAAGCTCTTGGCCTGCGACTACGTGATGCGTGCCGCGTTCAAGACCCTCGACCGCGTCCACAAGGGCGAGCTGCCGTTCGACCGCACGGTGCAGGTCAGCGTGACCGACCGCCTGGAGAAGGAGCAGATCCTCGGCCGCCTGCCGCACAACCTGCGGACGCTCGCCGTGCTGCTCGACCAGAACGCGGACGACTACCGCTTGGCGACCAGCAAGTCGGCCAACATGAAGGCCCGCAAGGACGCTTGGCAGCGTCTGGACCGCCGGCGTTGCCGCGCGGTGAAGCTGATCGAAGAGCTCGGCCTCCGCACGCAGCGGATCGAGCCGATGATCTTCGAACTCCGCAAGTTCCAGAAGCGGGTTGAGCAACTGCAAAACCAGCTCGCGCAGATGAAGAAGAATCGCCGCCCGATGTCCGAGCGGAAGCCGGTCATCCAAGAGTACCGGGCGATCCTCCGCAGCCTGCAAGAGTCGCCGACGAGCCTCAAGAACCGTGTCCGCCAACTGCGACGCGTCCACACCGAGTACCAACGCGCCAAGCGAGGCCTCTCCGAAGGCAACCTGCGTCTGGTGGTGTCGATCGCCAAGAAGTACCGCAACCGCGGCCTCTCGTTCTTGGACCTGATCCAAGAGGGCAACGCCGGCCTGATGCGGGCCGTCGACAAGTTCGAGTACCGCCGCGGTTTCAAGTTCTGCACGTACGCGACCTGGTGGATCCGCCAAGCGATCACCCGCGCCGTCGCGGACCAGAGCCGCACGATCCGCATCCCGGTCCACATGGTCGAGACCATGAGCCGCGTGCGGAACGTCAGCCGCGCGTTGCTGCAGAAGCTGGGTCGCGAACCGACCCTCGAAGAGACCGCCAAGGCGGCCGAGTGCACCGTCGACGAAGCCCGCCGGGTGCTGGCGATGAGCCGCTACCCGATCAGCCTCGATCGCCCGGTCGGCAACAGCGAAGACAGCCAGTTCGGCGACCTGCTCCCGGACACCGGGGCGGAGAGCCCCTCGGTCGGCGCCGCCCAAGAGATGCTCCGCGGCCGGATCACCGATGTCCTCAAGACGCTCAGCTACCGCGAGCGTGAGATCATCAAGCTCCGCTACGGCCTTGGCGACGGCTACAGCTACACGCTGGAAGAAGTCGGCCACATCTTCAAAGTGACCCGCGAGCGGATCCGCCAGATCGAAGCCAAAGCCGTCCGCAAGCTGCAACAACCAAGCCGCAGTGCGGAGCTGGTTGGGTTCTTGGACTGATCGAGAGCCGAAAACCGAAACGATTTAGACGAAAAGCCCCCGTCGTTTGCGACGGGGGCTTTTTTTATGGGGCAGGACGGTTGGCAAAGCTTAAGCTATGAGTAGTCAGGCCGTGTAGAAGTCTCTAAGTTCACCTTCTCCTTCTTCAGACGCACGCCTGGAGGGAAACCGATGATTGCGACAAGATCGATAGGGCTTTTCCTAGTTGCAATGAGTTGCGTGACACGTTCCACGGCCCAGCCAAGTATAACGCTTACAGACAATTTCGAAGGGCTGGCAAGCCTTTCAGTTTTCTTGGATGAGGTAGGAGAGACTGAGATTGAGTTCGTCGTCTCTTTCGATAACACGACACTGATTAGCGAACCGTCTATGCTATCAACCGGATCACTGATCCCTATTGTCGGTGACAATCCATTTGTTCAAGGGAGCGAGGGAACCGTCGGACTCGCATATGATGAGATCGAAGGCGTTTGGATCTTCGGGGCTTTCGCCGTCGATCTGCCTGTAGGGATTCATGAGATTGTTTCATTTGAGTACGATGCCGATCGGCTGCGCCGTCGGGACCCTTGCGACAGCTACGTGGGTTTCGGCGGATTTATGGCGAGCGCTGTGGTTACTCAGGACGGAGGGCAGGAAGAAGAACTGACAGCGAGTTCAGGTGTCTTTATTGACCTGTTCAGCGACATCAACGGAGATGCAATTGTCAACTTGGTAGACCTGAGCATTCTTGGGGTAAACTTTGGTGGGCCCGGTGGCTTCAGTCAGGGAGACTTAAACGGCGACGGATTCGTCGGTCTGGTAGACCTGTCTATATTGGGGCAGGATTTTTCTCCGATCATCTGCCATGGCCGAGCTATTCCGGAGCCGACGGCCCTTAGTTTTTTGTTGGTCGCTACTTTGTTGAGGGCGATAAGCGGTCCTCGTCGCAATAAGCCAATACCGGAGTAAGAGAATCGATCTTCGCCACGCAAGAGGTCGCCGAAAGTTGTTCTCACGGCGGTCTTGCATGCATTCTTGAGCAGGTGACTTTGCCGCCGTGGCGTAATGTCTACCGGCTACGCCTTCGTGTAAGGCATAGCATGACCAGCAACACTCCGCTCGTCGGTTCCGGGATCGGGCTCAGCACGGCGTCGGCGGCGGCGGTAAGGGCGGCGCCGTCGGTGGCGTTGAGGTTCACCGAGGCGAGCACACTCGTCAGATCGATGTCGGACGTGGTCGTGTCGCCGTAGACGGTTCCGTAGATGGTCAACGCCGCCAGCAGGGTGCCGCGGTTGCCGGCGTGCCAGTTGTCGTTGGCGTGCAGGTTGTCGTAATTGACTTCCTCCCAGGCATCACCCACCGGTGCGATGAGAGCCGTGTCGCCGCCGGCGGCTTCGTCGAGGGCCGCCTTGAGTTGGTCGTAACCGGCTCGGACCTCGGCCTGCATCTCCGCGGGGTCGGCGAAGAGGATGTTCGGCGCGGTGTAGAACTCGTGCCCTGGGCCGCGCGCCCAGGTTTCATAGAGCACCGGGGTGACCTCGGGGCTGCGGGACTTGGCCAAGTTGTGCAACGCGACCACGTTGGTCTTCGATTCCTCGATGCTATCGGGGAAGCTCGGGTTGCCGGTGTAGGCCCGTGTCAGCTTGGTCGAATGCTCTTGCATCACGATCGCGTCCCAGTCCCGGTCGGGTGGGAGGAGCGTGAAGATCGCCGCCGCGTTATTGGCCACGTGCCACTCGATGTCTTGACCGCTCGCCGCGGCGCTCTGGACGAGCGGCTCCTCGTGGCCGGCGGCGACCGCGATGTCTTTGAACAGGGCATTCACGCTCCGCGTGCTTCCGAAACCGAGGGTGAAGCTGTTGCCGTAGAACAGCACATTCTTCGGGGCCGCTTTCGATGGGACGGGCAGCAGCAACACGACGAGCATCGCCGCGCAAAGGGATGGCTTGAACATAAGATCCTCTAAGTGGCTTGAAAGAAGAGAGTCGCGAGCCGCACCTGTCTCAGGCACGCCGGCGCTTGGTCGCGACGATCAAACCTCCCAGGAGAACCAAGCCAGCGGAGGCCGGTTCGGGGATCGCTGGGCTGACTTCCATCAGGTTGATATAGAAGAAGCCGACCCCGTTGTCGTTGTTCGGGCCGCCCCGCACGCCGACGACGATCTCGTTGTTGGCGTTGGGGAAGATGCCATTGATGTTCACGACCTCGGAGTTGTTGTTCGAGGTCTCGGCGATTCCCATCCCGCTGTTCGCGCCGGTCACTTCGAACTGGGTGTCACGCACGTCGGTGACCGTTTGCCGCGACGAGAAGAACGTGAAGTCGTACGCTTGCGACGGGTCGAGGCCGGAGAGGGTGACTTCGCCATACGGGTTGGGGTCGGCACCGGCGAATCCGGTGACGTGGCCGAAGAAGTAGTCGTCGGTCGCCGAGACCGGGTAGCCGGCGGCGTCACCAACGGGGTTCTCGGAACCAGCGGTCGAGGGCTCGCCCGTTTGGAAGAAGGTGTCCGTGATCTCGAGGGAGACACCGGGGACAAGATCGCCGTTCTTATCGAAGATGCCGAACAGCGAAGTCGTGGCGGGGACGACGTTGTTCCAGCCGTCGGTGCCCGGGTTGAACGGCGACTGCAGAGTTGTTCGGCCGAAGTCGAACTGCATCGACTCGGCGGCTGATGGGGCAACGAGTAGCAAAACCGCGCAGCAGGCAGCGAGTGGCGTCTTCATTAGTCTCTCCGCAGATGAGGTGTTGGCGGCCGGGTGAGCGACCGCGATTGACGAGTTGGCGGAGTCTAATGCCCTGAAAAAACAGATTGCAAGCGCTTTCATTTCTCGTATTCAGAGCGTATTCCTTGACTTTTTCCACGACGATTCTTCTCTGGGGTCGATCACGCGGCCGACCGGTCGCCAAACCTGCCCTCGGATCTCCAATCCCCTTTTGCCTATGCCCATGCCATCCATTCAAGCGTTCCTGGCCACCGCGATGCTGGTAGTTGGGGTCGCCTTCGCCACCGCCGCGGCGCCGGTGCGCGTCATGTCGTTCAATATCCGCGGCGACTTCGACGAGGGCGTCGCGACCGATAAACCGACCGCTTGGCTCTCGACCTCGGGCGACCATCGCCGCGATCGGGTTCTTCGTTTGGTTCGCGAAGCCGACCCCGACTTGCTCGGGGTCCAAGAGGCTTATCAAAACCAAGTCGACGAGATCGACGCCGCGTTGCCCGATCATGATTCGTGCGGCGTCGGGCGGGACGATGGCCGCGAAGCGGGCGAGCATTGCACGCTCTACTACCGCCGATCACGTTTCGAGCGACTCGACGCCGGTACGTTCTGGCTAAGCAACACGCCCGAGGAGCCAAGCGTCTACCCCGGCGCGGCGTGCCCGCGGGTAGTGTCTTGGGCGAGGCTGCGAGATCGCGACGCGGATCGCGATCTGTTTGTCATGAACACGCATTGGGACCATGTCAGCGCCGAAGCACGGTTGTACTCGGCGGAGTTGATGCGTGATCGGCTTGTCGCGATGCGTCGCGGTGCCCCGACGGTCGTGATGGGAGACCTCAACGTGGGCGAGAAGATGCCGCCGATTGCTGCCTTGCTCGGCACCGGCGACGATCGGCTCGTGGATGCCTATCGGACGTGCTTTCCCGAGCGATCGAGCCGCGAGCGGACGCACCACGCGTTCCGAGGGACCGAGGAGGGGGTGCGGATCGACTACCTCTTGCACACGACCGACCTGCGAGCCGTCCAAGCCGCTATCGATCGACAGAACCAGGACGGCGTCTACCCATCGGACCACTACCCCGTGACGGCGACCCTCGTCCCGGCCGATGCGCCCTAAGTGGCCTGGGCGACTTCGCGGTGCCGGGCAATCTCGCCACGCGACAGGTAGAGCACGTCCTCGGCGATGTTCGTGGCGTGGTCGGCGATCCGTTCGATGATCCGCGACGCACTGAACACGTGCAGCAGGCCGGTCGCGTGGTGCGGTTCGGCTTCGATGCGGGCGGCGATGCCTTCGATGATCTCGCGATTCATCTCGTCGACCTCGTCGTCTCGTTGACGGACGCTGACGGCGAGTTGTTCGTCGATCTGCACGAACGCCGTGTGAGCGTCGCGGAGCATCTCCAGGGCCCGCTTGACCATGGTCTCTAGGTTGGCCGGGATCTCGATATCCGGGTGCTTGGCGAGGTCTTCGGTCCGCTCGGCGAGGTTCAGGGCGAGGTCGCCGATCCGTTCGAGGTCCGAGTTGATCTTGATAGCGGCCGCCAGTCGCCGCAGGTCGATCGCCACCGGTTGGTGCAGCGCGAGCAGTTCGAGGCACTTGTCTTCGATCTCGACTTCCGACTCGTTGAGCCGCGACTCGGTTGCTAGCACGTCCGAAGCGGTCCCCAGGCATCGCTGACGCAGCCCCTCGTAGGCGGCGTCGACCATGCGTTCGACCGTGCCGGCTTGGTCCGAGAGGGCCTGTTCGACATCGGCGAGATCGTTTTGGAGGTGCTTGCTCATACGCGTTACCAGGACGGTATCTGGAGGGGTGGAATCGCTCGTCGCGTCCAACTGCTAGCACCGTCTGTTCGGCGCCCGCGCGAGCTTCATGGTTTCTTAACAATCGCTAAACCATACGTTACGCAGCGAGTCGAGGCGAGTTCAATCGTTGCAATCTGATCAAAGGTGTATGAGAAGCAGGCTGCTCGATCGTCGCAGCTTGTGCTGATGAGAAGTGGTCCGAAGAGGTCGAGCGCACACGAAAGAACCCCGCCTCGGATCCTATCCGGGGCGGGGTTCTTATCGTTCGATCAAGCGAGCTGTTTGGTCTCGGACGGTGCAACCATTTGGTTCTGTGGTTCAGTTGCCACAGCCGCAGGCGTCGCCGCACATCTGCAAGCCACAACCGGGCTCGCAGGCGGCTTCGCATCCGCAGTTCGGCTCAACACAGCACCCGGTCGCCGCGCCGCAGCTCGGCTCGCAGCAGCAACCGTTTCCGCAGCAGCCCATGCCGCAAGCATCTTTATCTTGCTGCCACTTGCAGACGTCGACTTCGTACTTCTCTTTCCTCAGATCGCAAACCCGCTTGATCTTGCCGCAGCGGGGCAGGGCACAAGCACACGGGTCGCATCCGCAGGGGTCTTTCTTGCAGTCGGCGCTGCAAGGCTGATCGCAACACCCTTGACCATAAGGATCGCAGCAGCCGGTCGTATCGCAACACGACGAGCCCTTCTTGCCCTTCTTCAGCCAACTGAAGAGCGTCAGGCCCGAGCCGCCTTTATCCCAAGGGCAGACCACCTTCGGGATGCAAATTTCTTTGCTCTCGGTGCACCAGCAATGCTTCTCTTCCTGCACGACCTCGGGCTTGAGCACGCAGGTCTTCTCGCAGCAGCCGTCCGAACAGCCGTCTTGCAAGCAGCAATCGTCGGCACAGCCCCCCTCGCCACACCCGGCCAAGGCCGCTTGGCCGATCAGCCCCGCCGCCAAGGCGACGGGCAGCATCAACTTACTAAACATGGTTTTATATCCTTAGACGCATTGGGTTCTGAGTAGGCGAAAGACGCTCGCATGGGCCGCCCGCTTCGAGCGATCAGAAGTCGACCATGAAGCGTGCCCCGACGATGTCGTAGTCGCCCGAGACCGGGCCGGCGGTCGCGCTCGTGTCGGCGTTCTCGATGTCGCCGTGGATGTAGTTGAACTGCATCCGCGAGTACGGGGTCCAGTGCCAGTTGAGGCCGAAGGTGAAGCTCTCGCCCTCGCCGCCGAGGATGTCGGCGTCGACGAAGTCGGCGTACGAGTAGCGGGCCGCGATCTGCCAGGCTCCCATGCCGTAGCCGGTGCCGCCGCAGCAACGATCGACCAGGAAGAAATTCTCGAACGGGACGACGCGTCCCAGCGTACCGCTCTTGCGTTCCCAGGGGATGTGCTCGCCGGTCAGGAAGTACGACACGTAGCCGTAGGCTCCCTTCAGGTGGGCGTCGTCGGTGCCGTTGATACGGTTCACGTTGACGTGCTGGTACTCGCCAACGACTTGGAACGCCCCCACGTTGACCACGCCTTCGAGACCAAGCAGCGTGTAGTCGTCGGCGTCCGCGATCGTGCCCGTGTCGAGCCAGCGGTTCTCCGAGCGGGCCTCGGGGCGATGGCGGAAGCGGGCCTCGCTGCTCGCCGTGCCGGCGCCGTTGGCGTCCGTGTTGGCCCAGGTGCCGGCGACGGCCCAGTGGGCGTAGCCGCGGCCGCCGGAGGCCTCGTCGTACCAGATGGTGTTGGCCAAACGGCCGGCGATCTGGCTCTGCCAATGATCGCTGATGTAGTTGCCCTCGTCCTGCACCAGCCGCTGGTTCATGACCCCGTAACGCCAGTTCCAGGCCTGATCATCCGAGACGCCGTAAGACTGGATGCCGAGGCGACGGGCGTCCTGGTTGAAGCTCTCGATGACGAACGGCCGCTCGAGGAAGACGTTGTAGCGGCTTGAGTTGAGGTGATCCAAGCCGTACGGGCGCTTCTGGTTGCCGATCAGCACCTTCTGCAGGAAAGGGATCTCCTTCCAGCCGATGTACGCGTCGCGGAACTCGCTGTCGTTGCCGCCGGCGAACTCCATCTCGATCTTGTACAGCATGTTGTACGGCAGGTCGCCCTTCACGCCGAACCGCAGCCGGCGGAAGCCGATGCGGTCTTGCGGCGAGGTGGTCGTGTCGCCGGGGGTGTCCGAGTCGAGGTCGTTCACGCCGGGCGAATCGCCTGGGAAGCCCCACATATCGAAGTGCACCCGACCGTTGACCTTCATGGTCGCGCCGCTGTGGCCGGTCTTTGCGTAGCCCTTGAGGCTCTTCTTGAGGTCGGAGTTGGCGTCCTTGAGGTCGCCGTACTTCTCTTCGAGCTCGTCGAGCCGCTCGACGAGCTCACCGACATCAACGGTCTCTTCCTCTTCGTCGTCCTCGGCCTTCGCCGAGGCGAAGTAGTAAGGCCCATCGTGGTGCGACGCGAGCGACACGCCGTAGTGCCTTGCTGGGGCCGACGCCCGCAGGCTGCTGGTGTCCAAGGTCCATCCCACGTTCGTGTCGCCGGCAACAACGCCTGCGGACGTGAGGAATAACGCCGCGGCGCACGCCCAGCGTTTTAGATAGAAGTTCGACAACGTTGCGTTCCTTGCAAAGTCGATGTAATCGCACCGCCAGACGAGCGTTCTATCCCTGAACGCCGACGCCACCGGTTGACCTCCGCCTTGGTGGTCTAATCAGAGTAATCGGGGATAGCCCGCATGGCGGTCCAAAGCGAACCCCTCAAGTGATAGCGCGATTTGTGTTAAGAAGCCGCGGTCGCGGCACAATCGATCCGCCGTGCGCAAGCGGTGACAGGAACCCAACCGGCAAGGTCTGCCACGCTTGCTAGCGAACGACGATTCGCGTCGGGACCAAAGGCAGTCACGCTGAGCATGGCGTGGGTGCTGAGTGCGATGGATTCGGTCGAATGACCCTGCTTCAATAACGCCATGAAAGACAAAACCACTCCGCCGGCGAAGCCTGGAATCGTGGGGCCGGGCTGCGTGGTGCTGTTCGGCCTGCCGTTCTTCGCCTTCGGCCTCTTCGCCCTGTGGAACCTGCTCTCGATGATCGGCTTGGCGATCCAGGCCAGCCAATGGGTCGAGACCTCCGCCACGGTCCTTAGTGCCGAGCTCGAAGGCAACGAGACCTGGGTCGCCGTCGCTGAATACCAATATACCTACGATGGCGAGGTCTACCGGAACGACCGGGTCGGGCTGAGCGATATGCGGGACAACCTCGGCTCGTATCAGAAGCGGATGCACCGCAAGCTGAAGGCGGCGTGCGAGGCCGAGGAGACCGTGCCGTGCTATGTCGATCCGAGTGACCCGACTCGGGCGTTGCTCGATCGCCGCGTCCGCCCGTTGGCGGTCCTCATGTGGATGCCGTTTGTGCTCGGGCATGGCTTGATCGGCGGCGGGCTCATCTGGTGGGGATGGCGGAGTCGATACCACGAAGCCAAGGCCGCCGAACTCTACGCCGCCGCGCCCGACGAGCCCTGGCGGTGGCGGGAGGATTGGGCCGCCGGCGAGATCCGTTCGTCGGCTGCCTCGCTCTGGATGATGACCGGGTTCGCCTTCTTCTGGAACCTGATTTCCGGCACGGTTGCCGCCGCGTTCTGGTCCAGCGAAGAGAAGCGTGAGTGGTGGGTCTCCCTGGTCGTTGGGATCTTCCCCGCGATCGGCGTTTGCCTGCTGGTCTGGGTGGTCCCGCGATTGGTCACCCGTTGGCGTTCCGGGCCGTCGCTCTTCCGCCTTGCTTCGACGCCGGGCGTGATCGGTGGGAAGCTTTCCGGGGTGGTGCTCGTGCCGCGTTGGGTGGAGCGGGCCGAGGAAGCGAAGCTGACGCTGACATGCTCTCGCACCACCGGCACGGGGGAGGACGCCAGGACCTATGTCGCTTGGCAAGACGAACGCCTCGTCAATCGATTCTTGAACGCAAGCGACCCGGGGCGGGTTGGCGTGCCGATCGACCTGACGATCCCCTCAGACGGCGTCCTGTCGACGGATACCGAAGACAAGGTGAACTGGTCGCTGGTCGTCGACGCGAAGCCGCCGCGTGGCAAGTTCCGAACGATGTTCGAAGTGCCCATCTTTCGCACCGAAGACACTCAGCCGGGGATCACGCTCGATGACGAGACACCCGGCGAGTTCGAACGCAATGTCGAGCTTGCCGACTTGCTGGAGGAGGAGGGCATCCGCACCGAGGCGTTGGGCGTGCGTGACAGCGTCCGCTACACCTCGCCGCCCGCTCGTAAGTGGGGCGAAGCGATGGCGATGACGGTCGCCGGCTTGGCGTTTGTCGGCGTCGCGGGCGGGATGTTCTGGAACGGCTGGTGGCTCGGCCTGGCCTTCGCGGTGTTCGCCCCGTTTTTCTTGTACGCCGCGTTGGATGCTTGGCTCGGCACGAGCGAGGTCACGATCCGTGGCGACCGCTGGACGGTGCGGAGCGGTTGGTACGGCTTCCGTGGCGAGGGGGAGCGGTTCGGTCCGAGCGAGATCAAGTCGATCCGTTCCGTGAAGTCGAATATCCAATCGAACAACACGAACCGGCCGGCGACGAAGCACCTGGTCGCCAAGCTCAAGAATCGCAAGAAGAAGCTGGTCCTGGTGCGGGCGATCGTCGGCACCAACGCCACCCGCAAGCTGCTTGCCGACCTCCACGAGCGGGTCGGCCTCTGAAGACGGCCGAGTCAACGTCCCACGGCTCAGAAACGCGGACACGGCCGGCAAGATGACGCGGTCGGGGGCGAATAATCCGTGCGATCGGCCCGTATCCGGGGCGAACCTCGGGATTGAACCCCGTGGCCAACGTTCCGCCAGAGTCCGAGAGCAACAATCTAGTACGGATCTTAGCGCGATTCGCGCCCGAGGGTGTCCGACGCGGCCGTTCCTCGGTTAGATAGCTCGCAACCGACCCCATCCTCCAAGACCCGACCCCGATACCATGCAAAACAACTCGCTCGCGGTCATCGCCCTCGTGGTCCTCGCCGCCGTGGCGGTCTTGGCGACCCAGTCGCTGGTCGTCGTGGACGCCGGCAGCGTGGGCGTGGTGACCCGCTTCGGGGCGGTCCAAGAGGGCATCCTCCAGCCCGGCCTACACCCCAAGATCCCGTTCGTCACACAGGTCATCCCGCTCGATACCCGTGTGCAGAAGGTCGAGGACGCCGCCACCGCGAGCAGCAAGGACTTGCAGGTGGTGACCTCAAAGATCGCGCTCAACTACCGCATCGACGCTGCGAAGGCCGACAGCATCTATCAAGAGCTCGGCCCGCAGTACCGCACGACTATTGTCGAGCCGGCGTTGCAGGAATCGATCAAGGCGACAACGGCCCAGTACACGGCCGAGGAACTCATCACGAAGCGGGCCGAGGTGGCCCAGGTGATGGAAGAAGACCTCGTGGAGCGGCTCGTCAACAAGTTCTTGCTGCCGACCGACCTATCGATCATCGACTTCAACTTCTCTAAAGAGTTCAACGAAGCGATCGAGCAGAAGCAGGTCGCCCAGCAGGCGGCCCTGCGGGCGTCGAACGATCTTGAGAAGGTCCGCATCGAGGCCCAACAGACGCAAGCCAAGGCCGAGGGCCTCGCCCAAGCCGAGATGGCCCGTGCCCGCGCCGAGTCCGAAGCACAGAAGCTGCTCCGCGAAACGATCAGCCCCGAGCTGCTCCAGCTCCGCTTCATCGAGGCCTGGGATGGCAAGCTGCCGGTCTACTCGGGCGGCGACCTGCCGATGCCGATCATCCCCGCCAGCAACGTTAAGTGAGCGGGGTCTCAATCTCGGGCGTGGCGGCTCCGGCGGCCCAGCCGACGCGCCCTACCAACCAAGCGTAGACGATGGTCTCGATCGTGATCACCGGGCTGATCACGAGCACGGCCCACCTGCCGAGATGGGTGATTGCCGAGTCGATCAGCTCAAATGATAGCAACCCCAAGCCGAGCGTGATCAGGTAGAAGAAGATCCAAGTCACCGGGGCGTGGTAGGACGTTCGAGCGATGCGGGTGGAGAGAACGCCCCAGGGCGAGTTGTTGTCGAGCTGTGCGAGTTGGATCCAAGGGAGCACGAGCCACACGCCCGTGATGCCCACAAGCGGCGCGAGCTGCGGGAACGACTGACTGGCCACCCCGGCGAGCAGGCTCCCCGGGATCGCCGCGACGACGTTGCCGAAGATCAGGCAGAGCGCCGGCCCGATCCACTCGCCCGGATCGATCGAAGGCCACTGCTCGACCCGCTTCGAGCCGGCGGCCGAGTCGCTGAGCGTGGCCCAATAGATGGCCGATCCAACGCCGACGCAAATCAGCGTGACCGCGAATGAAAACAGGGCCACGATCGAGCCGATGATGAAGCTATTGAGCAAACCCAGCCCGAACAGATCGACCGTCTTTTCCAATAAAGGCAATGAAAACATCGCGGCGAACGAGAGCCCCAGCAGCGCGATGAGCATCGTGCTGTTGGCGAAGCACGAGGCGAACCCCGATAGCAGGCCGAGCCCCCAACGCGGTGCCTCGATCGTCTCTTCGATGCCATCCGCCCGCCGCTGGCGGCGAGAATCGTCGTCCTTGACGTAGGTCTTGTAGCCGAGCGGCGGCTTGCTGAGGTACTCATCGTAGAGGCCCGCATTCTCGTTCAGCGTCTCGGCCGCTTCGTCGATTTCGTAATCGTCCCCAACTAGGCTTTGGCGCTTTGGTTTGATCTTCGGGGCGGGGACGGGCGTCTCGGTGCGGCAGTCGGGGCAGGCGACCAGCGTGCCGATCGCCGACGCCGGCGCGGCGAGGTGGGTCTGGCAGACACGGCACTCGAAACCGATCGACGCGGGGCTCGCCGCCGCGAGATCGATGCCACGCGGCTGCTCTTCGCCCTCGTAGACCTCGTACTGCTCGCCCTCCATCGCGGCGGGGCGAGGCCGCGGCCGCTTCGCCTCGGGCTGAGGAACGGTGGTGGCGTGGTCGCAGTCGGGGCACTTCACCTGACGGCCGACGTAGCGTGGCGGCACGTTGATCCGTGTGCCACAGAGCTCGCAAGCGAATCCAACCAACTCCGCCAACGGGTCGGCGCGCGTGCTCTCCTGCGGGATCGCGATCGCTTCGCCACACTTGCCACACTTGGTGCGGCGGCCGGCGTGCACGCCGGGGCAGCTATACCGCTTGCCGCAGTGGTCGCACGCGAAGT
>CAYGUP010000047.1:0-31610 GCA_964353155.1 uncultured Planctomycetaceae bacterium
GAACTCGCCCCCGCCCGGGGGCGTCTTAGTTTCTCAGGCGGCACCGCTGTTGTGAGTGCTGTCGTGCCCGACCCCCCACAAGACGACCCACCCGCAACCGAGCCGGACGCTCCGTTGCCAGATGCCGACGACGGCGAGGCAGAAGATTTGTCGAGCTTAGCGATCTCCTCCGTGCTGCCCGCCTCGACGACGCTCGGCGTTGCCCTGGGCGGCGTGGCCGATGAACCGCGTCCCGCCGCGGCCGAAGCGCCCGTGCTGGACGATCGGCAGATCGATGACCGCCTGATCGACCGCTCGCTCGCCGGCGACTCGGCCGCTTATGGCGACCTCGTCCGCCGCTACCAAGACCGCCTGCGCGGTTCGCTGATGCGGCTGACCGGCTCCGCCGAAGAGTCCGAGGATGTCGCTCAAGAGGCCTTCGTCCAGGCGTACCTGAAGCTGTCGAGCTTCCAACGCTCCAGCCGCTTCTATACCTGGATCTACCGGATCGCGTTCAACCAAGCGATCAGCAAGAACCGCAAACGCCGCCCGCGGGTGTCGCTCAACGCCGTCCAAGAAGCGGGCGGCCCCGAACCGATCACCGACGCGATCGGCCCGGCCGAGCCAACGCTCCAGGGCGAGCGTTCCGAGCTGCTCCACGCCGCGATCGGCCGGCTGGAAGAGGACCACCGCCAAGTGATTGTGCTCCGCGAGTTCGAGGAGATGGACTACCAGCAGATCGCCGAGCTGATCGAGGTGCCGGTCGGCACCGTCCGCAGCCGGCTGTTCCGCGCCCGGGCGCAGCTCCGCGAGTTGCTCGCCGGCACGCTGGGGCCGGCGACCGACGAAGGGAACGAAACGCCGGCGTCGAGCGACTAAGCCATAGCGACCGAAAAGTCAGCCAACGCGAACCGAGCCAACGTGAGAGAGAGCCGCTGCAAGACCTTCCTTGCGGCACGGACGACAGCTTCTCCCGATAGCGAGCCGAGACGATGACCACCAACACCACCGCCAACAACACGCCGCTGCCCGAGGAATGGGGAGAGCGGATCAGTGCGTTCGTCGATGGCGAGCTCTCGCCCAGCGAAGCGGCCGTGGTTGAGCGGCGGTTGGCGGACGACCCGGTCGCTCGCCGTTATGCGGACGAGCTGCGTGGGATAAGCCAAGCCTTCCGATCGGCCCCCGAGCCGACCTTCGAGAAAGACCTCGCATCGGGCGTGGTCGCCGAGGCGTTGCGTCGCCAAGCCGAGGCCGCCGTCGAGCTGCCCGATCGCCTCGAGCCCGAGGGCGAGTTTGGCTTGCCGTTTGGCAAGTCGTCGCGCAATTGGATGTGGGCCGGTGTTGCGGCCGCCGCGGCGGTCATGATCTTCTTCAACGGCCGCGCCCCGCAGCCACAGCCGGGCGGGCCGAGCCTCGCCGGGCAAACGCAGCAAGTCGATCGCCTCGTGGCGATGCAGCAGCTCGTCCCCAACCTCCGGGTCAAAGACCTGACGCCGGACAAGATGGCTCGCTTGCAGCGTTACCTAGCGATGCAATCGGCCCAACAAGCCAAACTGCCGGGCGAGTTGATGACCGTCAGCCAGCAGACGGCCTTCGAGCCGGTCGATCCGGGCGCGGTGTCGGGCGAAGAGCAACTGCTCTATATCGACGCCGACGAGGCCGAACTCGATCGCCTGCTCGCCCAGGCTGAGGACGTCTCGCAGGTCGGCCCCGATCGCTCTCAGGCGACACCGGCTCCGGCCGCCCCGTCCAAGCCCAGCGTGCGGGCGGTGCCGATGCGATTGAAGATCACGCCGGAGATGCTGGCCAAGCTGATGGCGCAGCAGAAGCCCGGGGCCAAGCAGGCCAAATCGGGCCAGCGACGCGTCCTCGTGCTGAGGATCCGCGTGCAGAAGCCGGCCGAGCCGAACGCCCCGTAGGACCGCCGGCTTTTCGGCGAGGGTTTGAAGGGGCGATCCCGCGACTTCTGGCGGAGTTGTCGGTATCCTGGAGGTTCGTTCGTTTCCTCCGGGTCCACGCCGCCGCATGCTCGCAGCCCTGCTCGTATCGCTCCTCCTGTTCGTCCTCGCCGGCGTGTTGCTCGATGCCCATCGGCAAGATTGGCGTCGGACGGTGGAAGGCATCGCCGAAGGATCGGCTGACACGGCTTCGCATCGCTTCGCCCGATCGCGCTACGTCCGACGCTGCTTTGCCAGCGGCTCGATTGCGGTGGTTGGCGGCTTGGTGGCGGTCTGGCCGATCACGCCCCGCGAGCCGTTCTGGGTCGCGGTCTACACGGCCGTTCTGATCTTGCTCGCCGTGGCGATCTTCTCGCTCGGCATCGCCGACGCCTGCGCGTCGAGCCGGCGCTATCACGCCGAGACCCGCCGGCGGTTGGCGGAGCACACCCGGGCGTTGGAAGAGCTGATCAAAGAGCACCACGCCGACCGCAACTCACCGGCCGAAGCCGAGGCGAACCCCGCCTGATGGACCCCCTGCGTTTCGCGATCGCTGCGGTCCCGCTGGCGGCTTATTTCCTGTTGATCGGCCTGATGAGCAGCCGCCGCCGGCCGCTGCTGGTGACCGGTGCCGGCGACTTGGCCGCTCTTGGCTTTGCCCTGACAGGGGTCGCGTTGGTCGGGCCAATCTCGCTCTTCCGGCCGGAGGCCGCGACCGCCGAGCTCGGCGACTATGTCTGGCTCTTCTTGCTAGCCCTCTATTGGTTGGCGGTCACGCTGGTCGTGATGCTCTGCCGTCCGCGGTTGGTGGTCTACAACCTCACCGCCGAGCAACTTCGCCCGATCCTGTCGGAGGCCCTCCGGCAGCTCGACCCGGCGGGCCGTTGGGCGGGCGATAGCTTGTCGCTACCGACACTCGGCGTGCAGGCCCACCTCGAGACCTTTACTTGGACACGGAACACGAGCCTCATCGCCAGCGGCGGGCGGCAGGACTTGGCCGGCTGGCGGAGGCTGAGCCGGTCGGTCGAACGCTCGCTCCGCGATACGGAAAGCCGTAGCGGTAGCCACGGAGCGGCCTTGATGGGCGTCGGGGCTGGCCTGCTGATCGCGGCCATCGGCCAAATGGTCGCCGACCCGCCGGCGGTCGCCCGGGCTTGGGGTCAAATCCTCGGCTTTTAAGGGGAACCGGCCGCGATCGGAGGGTGTCTTAAGGTGCATGGCGTAACCGGGCACGGTCGCCCAGCCGGCACCCCTTGACAGGTGGTCGGCAGAACCGAGACAAGCCCCCCGGATCCCGCCGCGAAAAAACTTGACTTTGTATTCCTCACAGCAATAATCCTGCGATCGTGTCATGGCGAAGAAAGCGTCAACGGGCGGCAAATGAAGGCCCGATGACGATTTAACTCTCGCCGTGTGGCCAATCGCGTCGATTGCCATTTGAGAACGGCACGAACCCAGCTAAACACCCACGATCTGTAGGGAACAGATCAGTAGGTGGCTTCTATCGCCGAGAGCTTTTGCGGCTAGCAAACAGCGACCGGCACCAGACGGGCCAGCAACGGCTCCAGATTTCGATAGAAGAGTTGCCTTTGCGACGCATGGATGTGTCCCCCAAGCGGAAAACTACCGGTCGAGGTGTAATCTCAACGCCCCGCCGGATGCTTCAAAACAGAGGACGAGTCACGACGCACCGCTTGAGTCGCGACCGTTCGATGCACGTAAAAGGACCCCTCCCATGCCAGATCCCACCCTCGGTAACGTCTTCGAAGCCATCCTCAAGTATGGCCACGACGAAGACTTTGTCCCGCGTGTCCACGACGAAGAGTTCGGCCCAACCGGCGCCCCCGCCGGCTCGCCGGAGAAGCTCGAAATCCTCGCCGAGCGTGTCCAGCGCGGTTTCCCGCTGTGGCACCAAGAAGACCGCGTCGATTACAGCGGCCTGACCGGTGCCGTCCGCCCGCGCGACTGATCGCCGTCTGAACCAATTAGTTAAGCGCCGATAGCTAAACAACGAGCCGCCCCGGGAATCGATTCCCGGAGCGGCTTTTTTCGTAGCGGGCCCTCTATACACTCCACAACCGCCCCGGCACGCCCACGCGGAACCGCCCGGCGGTGGCTATCCTGGAGGGATGCCTACGAAGTCCCTCGTTCTGTGCCTCGGCCTCGCGCTCGCCGGGCCTCTCCAACCCACCCCTGCGCAGCCCGACACGCCGACCCTCGAGGCGATGAAGGCCGCGGCCGAAGCGCCGGCCGACGTTGCGGAGACTCCAAGCGACACCGAGGATGAACCCGGCGAGCAGGTGCCGGAGGGCATCGCCCCCGAGGGCTGGAAGCTCCTCCCGCGTGCCGGCGACTACCGACGGGCCGCTCTGCATAACGATCCGGTCGAAGCCGCCATTGCGCGTGGCGAATGGCAGGCCCCGGCGGTCGGCGACACCGTGCAGACCGCCAGCGGCGCGCAGGTCGCTTGGCGTGAGGACGAGGGCAAACCCGCCCGCGACCTCGCCGGCGGCTACGCGTATGCCGAGTTCGAGTCAGCCGGAGCGGGCGTGCTCTTGTTGGAAGCCCCGGGCTGTGCGGCGGTCTGCCTGAACGGCGAGTGGCTGCCCGGCGACCCGTACGGCCTCGGCTGGTTCCGCCCGCCCGCCAAGGTGCGGGAAGGAAAGAACTGGTTGGTCGCCCACCTGGCCCGCCCCGACGCCCGGCCCAGCTTCGTTCGCCCGGCGGAGCCAATCAGCTTGCTGGCCGAGCAAGCCACGCTGCCCGATCTCGTCGCTGATGCCGGCCAGGGCTTGGTAGCATCGGTGCCAATCGTCAACGCGAGCACGAAGCCGATCACCGGGGCGTCGGTCACCGTGCGTTGGGGCGATCAGGATGCCGACATCACGAAGCTTCGCCGCCTCGAGTCGCGTCTGATCACGCCGATCACCTTTAAACTCCCCGAGCCACCCAAGACGCTCAAGCCGGGCCAGACGCTTGAGCTGACGATCGCGATCGTCCGGACCAAGAACAAGCAGGTCACGCCGATCACCGAGGCGACGCTCTCGCTAAAGGTGGTCGGTGACAACCAGCCGCGGACGAACACGTTTGTCAGCGAGATCGACGGGTCGGTCCAGCCTTACGCGGTGCAGCCGGCGACCACCAACGCGGCGAAGCCGGGCGTGCTGCTCGCCCTGCACGACGCCGGCCAGACCCACATCGCCTGCCGCGATGCTTACCCGGCGTTGCCAGAAACGCACCTCGTCGCCCCGCTCGGTCGTGGGCGTTGGGCGTTCGATTGGGAAGACTGGAGCCGGCTCGACGCCCTGGAGGCCCTCGAAGACTTCCAAGCTCGCCAACGACGCGCGGACCGTCCGATCGATCCGGACCGGATCGCCCTGGTCGGTCGCGGCATGGGCGGCCATGGGGCCCTCAGCCTAGCGACGGTCGAGCCGGAACGCTTCGCGGCGGTCGGCGTTGTCGATGGGTGGATCAGCTTCTACACGCAGGGCGGGGCCGTGTCGCCCTCGACGACTGCCGGGCCGCTGGCGAAGCTGCTTGCCCGGCAGGCGATGGCGAACGATCCGCTCCGTTTGATCGAGAACCTCGGCGGGATGGGGGTCTCGGTGCGGCACACCGGCGGCGACGGCGTCTCGCCGAGCGAGAGCCGCTACCTGCGTCAGCGGCTCGGCGACTTCCACCAAGACTTCGCCTACCACGAGGCCGACGACGCGACCACCGAATCCGAAGACCGCCGCCGACAACTCGATTGGCTCACCGCCCGACGCCGCCGCGATCAGGCGGTGGCCGAGGAGCTCGCCTTCGCCACGCCCGACATCGGCGTCGCGTCCGAGTTCGGTTGGGTGACCATCCAGGCCGCCGCCGAGCAAGGCCGTGTGGCCCGCGTCCGGCTCACGCGCGACCCGAAGACCGGCGAGGTGAGCGGCTCGACCGACAACGTCCGACGGCTCCGCCTCTCGTTCGAGAACCACCCGGCGAAGAGGTCGACGTCGCCGATCCAGGTGCAACTCGATGGTTCGCTGATCGCCTACTCGCCCCGCCGACGCGGCGAGAACTTCGCGATCGCGCGCGACGAGGAGGGCGACTGGCTCACCGTGCCCGACACGTCCGACTCGCGGGTCCGGTTCCGCGGGCTCTTCAAAGGGCCCGAGCGTGCCGGCGGGTTCAAGTCGGCGTTCTGTTGCCGCCCGCTGCTGGTCTACGGGACCCGCGGATCGCAGGAGGCCCAGCAATGGATGGCGGCCAAGGCCCGCTACGACGCCCAACTCTTCCTCTACCGCGGCAACGGCCGCCTCGAAGTCCGCCCCGACTCGTCGGTCAGCACCAACCCCCGGCGAGGCCTCATCACGCCGAGCCGCTCGGTCGTCTTGTACGGAAACGCGAAGACCAACTCCGCGTGGCGGCTGCTGGACCTCTTCCGCCGCAAGAAGACCGTCGCCGTGATCGAGGGCCGCGCCCTGCTCGGACCGCGCCCCGAAGCGGGCGACGACCTCTCGGTGCTGGCGGTCCGCCCACGTTTCGGCAACGAGTCGGCCTACGTCGCCGCGATCGGCGGGACCGGTCCGGTCGGCATGCGGATGACAACCCGCCTACGCTACTTCTGGTCAGGGCTGGCTTATCCAGACTACCTGCTCTTCGGCCCGGCCGCCCTCGACCCGACCGAAGGAGAAAGCCCGTCTAACGATGTCCGCGCGGCCGGCTACTTCGATCCCACGTGGGGAATCGATGGGGCAGGGATCCTTTGGCGCGATTTGGCGATTTAGCGATTGGTAAATTCAAGCGAACCGCCGCGAGCCGACGACGCCAGTCGTCGGAGCGAAGTGGGTACCCGGCTGCCTCCGACGACTGGCGTCGTCGGCTCGCCATGAGTCACGGCCCACCCAAGCTTCAATCCCAAAACCCGTATCGCAAGATACACCACAGCGCCCGCACCGCGTCGCGGGGGCCGATCTTCTTGCCCTCTTCCCAGCCGCGGCCGTTGTAGGCGATCGGCACCTCTTGGAAGCGGCAGCCGCGGCGGGCCAGCTTGGCCGTGATCTCCGGCTCGAAGCCGAAGCGGTTCTCTCGCAGCCACATGCCACGCAATGCGTCCCGACGGAACGCCTTGTAGCAGGTCTCCATGTCCGTGAGGCGGAGGCCGGTCGTCAGGTTCGACGCTTGGGTGAGCATCCGATTGCCGAACCGATGCAGCCACGACGGGTCTTGCTCGGCGGCGTTCTCGAGGAACCGCGAGCCGTAAACCACATCCGCCTCGCCCGCGTGGATCGGGGCGAGCAGGCGGCCGTAGTCCGACGGGTCGTACTCGAGGTCGGCGTCCTGGATCAGCACGATATCGCCACGCGCGTGCGACATGGCGGTCCGCAACGCGGCCCCCTTGCCCTTGTTGAAGCCGTGCATCACCACGCGGACATCGTCGAGTTGCTCGTCGAGTTCGATGAGGAGATCACGCGAGCCGTCGGTGCTGCAATCGTCGACGATCACCAACTCGTCGTGCCGCTGCTCGCCACGCACGCGGGCGACGATCTCGCGGATCGTGGCCGCTTCGTTGTAGACCGGCATGATGACCGAGACCTTGAGCCGCGTCGCGGAGTCGCGATCCGACTTGCGGCGACTCTTGGAAGCGTCGTCCAAGTCGCCATGCAGGCGGGCCTCTTCGAGGGCCTCCTCGGCACGGGCGAGCGTGGTCTCCATCCGCCCGACGGTCTCATCCGCTCCGCGTGTGGGCGGGGCGATGGGCGCGTCCTTGGCGAGGCGTTCCTCGGTTTCGGTCTGGTCGAGCGTGCTCATCGTGGGGCCTCTATCCTTCGTCGCGTGACGGGGGCGTGGCGGACGCGTCGCGCGAGGCGACCGCGTCGGGTCGGTAGGGCAACGCCATCGAGCTGCGGCGTGGCAGGGCGGGCCATTCGGCCGGCTCGGGGTTGTATAGGTTCGACACAAACCGCCGATCTTCGGGCACATAGCGGGCTGACTCCGGGTCATCGACGATCGCTCGCCGCCCGTACAGGCTGGCCGCGGCGTCTTGGTAGACCAGCAGCCAATCGCTCGGCCCCGAATCGCTCTGGCTCGCCTCGGCCATCACCTCAACCGCGTTGGGGTACAACCGATCGACGAGCACGTAGTCCGGGTTATCGACCGTGAGCGTCCGCGACCCATCGATCTCGCCCGACTCGGCCGCACGATGGCGGGGCCAGTTGGTTCCGACGAGGAAGTCGAAGTGGCGATCGATCACCGACTGCGGGTAGCAGGTGCGGAAGCGGCCATCGAACGAGACCCTCACGTCCGGAGCGAGGGCGGCGATGGCGTACTGGGCCCAGTTGAAGCAGACGACTAGGTCGCCACGCACGTTGTGGTCGGCCATCCACTGAACGGCCGCCACCGGGTAGCTGTGCCGCTCGACGGGGAGTGTCGCGATCCGCCTGCCGAGGAACGTTGCCTGCAACGCGATCGCCAACGCCAGGGCTCCGCCGATGCCGTACCGCATCCACGGCGAGAGCGACGCGGTCGGCAAGCCGTTGGAGGCCAAGCCACGCAGGCGGCTGGAGAGCGATTGCAGGTGGGGCGGGACCCAGAAGCCGCACAGCAAGGCGAAGAACGCGATGTGTCGCAGGTGCGTCGCGGCCTGCCAGCCGACGATCACCAAGATGACGACCTTCACCGGGTCGCGGCGGCGATCGGTGAACACCAGGGCCGTGACCGAGGCCACGATCAACAGCACGAACGGCCAGAAGACCGGCAGGTCCATCGTGGGCGCGCCCCACTCGGTGATCTCGGGGCGTGCCTCGCCCAACGAGTTGATCAACCAAGCGTGCAGGCCGATGCCGTACGGGTTCGCGAGCGTCGCCAAGCCGGTCACGCCGAGCACCGCGGCGAGGCGCGACACATTCGGCAAAGCCTCGCGGCCTTGGCGGATCAGCAGTTCGATCGCGCGCCCGAACAGGACGACCGTCAGGATCGCCCCGCCGGCAACGAATCCGCCGTGCGAGTTGGCCCAGACGAGGAACAGCGGCGGCAAGACCATCAGCCATCGCCAATCGATATTCGTTCGCGGCTCGACCTTGCGTCGGTTGACCGGGTTGAGATTCGCGGCGAAGTCACTCCGGCGATTGCCCCAGCCGGCGAAGGCGCGGTCGAGCGCCAGCAGCATGACACCACACCACAGGAAGCTCAGCAGCTGCGGCCGCAGCGGGAAGAAGGCTTGCAGGTTGTGGGCAACGAGCAGGAAGCAGGCCCAGGCCGTGATCGGTCGGACGCCCTGCCGGCGGGCGGCGAGCGACATCAGGATCAGCAGGCTCATGCCGAGCAGGACCTTGGCCGCTAGCATGCCCTGCACGCCGAGCGTTCGGAAGCCGTACGCCAACGCGAGCTCGGCGAGGTTCTCGTGGTTGATCCACGGGTGGCCCTCGGCCGTGAACGTGTGGGTCGCCGTCCGCGGCAACTCGCCCTCGGCGATCCATTCCTCGGCGTAGCGGACGTGGCCCCAGAGGTCGGGGTCCACCAGGTTCAACGCGAGCGGCGCAGCCGAGGCGATCACCAGCAAAGCGATCACCAACCGACGAAACGTCTGGTAGTCGCGGCGGGCGTTGCCGAACGTGGGAGTGGTTTTTGGGTCCGTCGGATTCATCGCGGGAACGCGCGGCGTGGCGGGGATCAAGGAGGCCGCGGATCAAAGCTTCGGCTCGGCCAAAGCGCAATGCGGCCCAAAAGCGTACGACACGCACAGCCGGCAAGCGGGCCGCATGCGGAAGTTCTTGCCAGCCCGCCGGCGGCAGATTTGCCCGAACGGTCTCAGGCGTTGCAGGCCTCGCGACCCGTTGTTGGGTGGTGCTATCACGCTTCGAGGCCCTGCCCGGCAAGGGCGTCAAGTCCAATGCGGGCCAGGACTTCGACCGCCAAAACTCTCGCCTTGGCACGCGGCGGGGGCTTCTGATAGTTTCCCGCTGCCCCAGGAGTGACAAGCCGGCAGGACGCCGGCCCGCCGACCTCCGCGGGCGAATCAGCAAGGACGAACCCCGGCGGTCCCCCAGCGGGCGCGACCGGTTAAAGAGTTAAGGAGAGCCCCGATGGCTTTGACCGTGAGCCCCGCCCGTTTAGACGTCCATATCCGTTGGATGATCCGGCGGGACATGGAGCAGGTGCTCGGCATCGAAGAGACCGCCTTCGAGTTCCCTTGGGCGGAGGAAGACTTCGTCAGTTGCCTCCGCCGCCGCAATTGCATCGGCATGGTCGCCGAGCAAGGCGAGCGGGTCGTCGGCTTCATGATCTACGAACTGCACAAGACACGCCTGCACCTGCTGAACTTCGCCGTCGCGAAGGACGTCCGTCGGCGTGGCGTCGGCCAGCAGATGGTCGACAAGCTGATCGGCAAGCTCAGCAGCCAACGCCGCACGCGGCTCTCGCTCGAAGTCCGCGAGACCAACCTCGACGCGCAGCTCTTCTTCAAGACGGCCGGCTTCCGCGCCACGTCGGTCCTCCGCGACTTCTACGACGACTCGCCGGAAGACGCGTACCTCATGCAGTACTACCACCGCTCGGCGGAGCTCGAGTTCGCCTCGACCGACGACAAGAACTACCGTATGGCGGGCTGACGCTCAGAGCTCGACGTGCGTCGCTACGAGGCTCGGCAGCTCGACCACCGCGATCGAATGCGGGTTGGCTCGGTACAGCGCGCCCGGGTTGAGCACGAGGGTGTCACCGTGCCGCTCGCTCGCTGCGACGTGGGTGTGGCCGTAGCAGACGAGGCCGTAGTCGCCCCCCTCGATCGCCTCGACGAAACGCTCGCGGTCGTGGCTGTGCAGCAGGGCGACCCGCACGCCGGCGAAGCTCAGATCGCCGAACTCATCGCAGCAGGTCTGCCCGGCGGCCTCGATCGCTTCGCGGAGCCCACCGTGGTCGTAGTCGCAGTTGCCGAACACGAACGACGTCGGCCACGCCGCGAACATCGCGACGACCTCGGCCGAGCCGATATCGCCGCAATGGAGCACGGCCTCGACGTCGAGGCTCTCCAGCATCCGGATCGCGGGGCGGGTGTGCTCGATCGAGCCGTGGGTATCGCTAACAACGCCGATTCGCATCGCGGTTCTCTTGTGGGTGAGTCGCAGTCGTCACGCCGCGGGGGCGAGCGCCGGGGCTTCGGCCGCTTCCGTTGACCGGGCGGGCTCGGCGATCCGGTCGATCAGCTCCATCTCCAACGCCTGAGTGGCGTTGAAGTAGTACTGGTTATTGCCGGGTTCGTCGAACCACTCCTTCGGCACGCGCGAACGAGTCGCGTAGATCCGTCGGAAGCGTTCGAGCTCCTGCCGGTCGCTATCGAACGCATCGCCATCGCGGTAATAGTCGTTCACGTGGACGGAGAGGACGGCGTTCGGCGTGGCGGAGCGGGTGCCCGTCCCGCCGGCGAGGATCACCGTCCCGGCCGAGTAGCACCCGCCGACCGCGGTGATATTCACCGGCGCTTCGAGCGAACGCATCGTATCGACGATCGCGAAGGCCGAATCGAGCCAGCCGCCCGAGGTGGTCACCTTCAGCTCGATCGGCGTCTTGGGGTCGATCGCGTTGAGGTGGATCAATCGCGTCATCACGTGGCTCGCGACCCGCTCGTTGATCCCCTCGGAGATCAGGATCGTCCGGTGGGCGAGCAGCGGCTCGTCGGCGCGGAGCGGGCGGCGATCGAAACCCGACTCGTTGAGCCGATCGACCAGGATATCGATGGCCGGTTCCGCCAGGTACTCGACTCCCCCGTTGCGATCGATCGACGCCTGCAAGCTCTCGCCGACTTCCGCAATCGGAGACAGCAATCCGATCAGCGTGACGAGCGTCAGGAGGGCGATCACGAAGCCGCCGATGCCGAGGAAGTACTTCACGGATGAGAGCGAGGGGTGGCGGGGCACTTGGGTGGCGGGCGGCGGCGTTCTAACATCGCTCGCGTGGACACAACACCGTATTCCGAACGCCCCGAGGATGCCACGGCCCGAGCGACCGCTTGGCTGATGGGGCGCATCAACTACGAGCGGACGCGCCCGGTCCCCTACGCCGAGCAGGCGTTCAAGCTCGACGCCGTCCGGGAATTGCTCCGCCGGCTGGGCGACCCGCAGGGCCGCCTGCGGATCGTGCACATCGCCGGCACCAAGGGCAAAGGCTCGACCGGCGCGATGATCGCCGCCGCGCTGGAAGCGGCCGGCACCACGACCGGCGTTTATAGTTCGCCGCACCTCGATCGACTCGAAGAACGCTTCGCCGTCGGCGGCGAGCCGTGCACGCCGGCGGAGCTGGTCGCGTTGGTGGAACGCGTCCGCCCAATCGCCGAGGCGATGGACACCGATTTCGATGCCAGCCCGACGTTCTTCGACCTGACCACCGCGATGGCACTGGAGCACTTCGCCCGGCGAGGCGTCGGCGCGGTGGTGCTCGAAGTCGGCCTCGGCGGGCGGCTCGACTCGACCAATGCCGTCACGCCGGCCGTCGCGGTCGTGACCAGCATCAGCCTCGATCACACGGAGCAACTCGGCGACAGCCGGGCGAAGATCGCCGCGGAGAAGGCCGGCATCTTCAAGCGGGGCCTGCCGGCCGTCAGCGGCGTCGCCGACACGGAGGCCGGCGATGTCATCGCCCAGATCGCGGCCGACCTCGGTTGCCCCTTCGCCCGCCGGGGCACGGGGTTCGACCTGAAGCGGTGCGGCACCGCGTTCGATTTCACCCGTCGGCGGGCGGACGGAACGACCGAAACGATCGACGCGATCAACCCCGCGTTGCCTGGCACCGCGCAACTCGCCAACGCCGCGGTGGCGTTGGCAACGCTCGGCGTGTTGGCGGATGCCGGCTGGGAACTGCCAATCGAAGCCCGCCGAACGGGCATCGCGGAAGGGCGCCTGCCGGCACGGCTCGAACGCTTCGACGGAGAGCCGATCGTCGTCGTGGATGGGGCGCACAACGATGCCTCGGCCGCCGCCCTGGCCGAGGCACTCGATTCGCTGTGTAGCGACGCGCCACGCGAGCGGCGGGTGCTCGTCATCGCGATGAGCGACGACAAAGACCGGGGTGCCGTTCTGGAGCCGCTCGCGGGGCGCTTCGGCCGCCTGATCGCTACGCGATACCTCGACAACCCTCGGGCATCACAACCGGGAGAACTGGCCGCCACCGCCGGCGAGTTCGCGGCGGAAGGCACGGTCTCGATCGCCGACACACCGTCGGAGGCCTACGAGCAAGCCAAGCAGATGGCTGGCACGGACGGGGCGATCGTCTTCACCGGCTCCCTGCTCTTCGCCGCCGAAGCGAGGCGGCTGGTCACACGAGAGCGGCGTCAGCCGTAGCTAAAACCGTGGAGAAACAGGGGGAAGCCGAACGGACGCCGAGGGCACGCGTGGCGGCTGGGTCGAGCCCGCCAAGCCTGCCCGCCCCCCGCGGATGGCGTCCCATCGGAAGCCGCGGCATCAAAACCGGCGTGCCCCGGGCGAGGCGAACAATGAGTCCCGCTCGGCGGGGACCCATTCCTTGAGGTTATCGAGCTTCGCCCGCTCGTCGTCACGACGCGCCGCCTCTTCCTGCCGGACCTCGTCCTGCAACTGCTCGACGAGCGAGCGGATATGCGGATCGGCCCACGGCAGCAGGTCGCTGGGGCGGAAGCGTGGTTGAGTGCGTTGGGCCATGCGGTCACTTTCGGCGTCGGCAACAAGGACAACGCAGCGAATCTTGCTAGCAGTCACCATGGTCTTTTCCTTAGCTATATCGTTTGGATGAGATGTTTCGATAAGGGCCGTGCTCATGCCGTGGGCTCAAGCCGAGTTGGGGTTGGCTTTGAACGACTATCCGGCATGGCGGGGTGGCCGTGTGGTGAGCGACCCGTCGCCGCTCACGAGACGCCTTGTTGCAGAGCCCGTGCCAAACCGCGCCGATGGCCGCCGCGCGGCCGCCCAGAACGGGGAAATACGCTGCTGCAACGGCTTTAGGCCCATCCCTCGGGGCGAAAGCGGGTTCAGCCCGCGGCCGCTTGGCGGTGGTAAGAGTTGCAAACCCCGGTGAAAGAGCGTTCACTAGCGACGCTGGCACCCGGCCCGTGGCCGATAGCTTGCACGGAATCGAGAAGCGTTAGCGCATAAAAAAGCACGGGCCGGAATCCTTTGAGGGATTCCGGCCCGTGTCGTCAGTTAGCTAGTTGAGTTCCCGAAGGACTCAGTTGCAGCCACAGGCCGAAGGGGCCGGAGCAGCGCAACCACCGCAAGCACCGGCCGAAGCCGAGCCACCGCAGGCCGGAGCCGGGGCGGGGACGGTGACTTCCTGGGCAACCATCTTGCAGACGGTGACCGGGACTTCCTTGGTGACCGTGACCGGAACACGAACCGTGTACTCCTGGGTCTTGGTCTCGGGAACGCAAGCGTAGGTCGTCACGGTGTACTCTTCCGTCTTGGTCTCGGGGACCATTTCGGTGTACGTGACTTCCTTGGTCTTGGTCTCGGGGACGCACTTCATGACCGTGTACTCACGGGTCTTGGTCTCCGGAACCATCTTCGTGACCGTGTAGGTACGAGTCTTGGTCTCGGGGACGCACTTCATGACCGTGACTTCGCGGGTCTTGGTCTCCGGGACGCACTTGGTCACGGTGTAAGTACGAGTCTTGGTTTCCGGAACGCACTTGGTGACCGTGTAGGTCTTGGTGCGCTCTTCCGACTTGTACTTGGTCACGTTGACCGTACGGGTCTTGGTCTCGGGGACGCACTTCATGACCGTGTAGGTCTTGGTGCGCTCTTCCGTGTTGTACTTGGTCACGTTGACCGTCTTGGTGCGAGTCTCTTGACGAGTCTTGCAGACGTTGTACGTGTACGGAACTTCTTCGGTGACGCACTGGTAAGTGGTGACCGGGACTTCCTTGGTCTCGCAAGTCGGGACCCAGACCTTCTGGCAGACGGTCTTCGTGGCACAGCCGCAGCCGCCACACGAACCGCAACCACCGCAGTCGCCACAGCCACCGCAGGCCGAACCGCAACCGCCACCGCAAGCCGAGCCGGCACCAGCGGCCGAGCCGCCGCAACCAACTTCAACCTGCTGCGTCTCGTAGTGGCCGCCCGAGACCTGAACGGTCTTGTAGCTGGTCACGGGGACACGCTTGGTAACCGTACGCGAGCCGGTCATCGTTTCCGTGTAAGGAACGCTGACCGTGTAGGTCTGCTCGACCTGCTCGGTGACCGGGACCTGGACCGTGTAAGTCGAGGTCTTCTCTTCAGGAACCTGAGTCATGACCGTGTAGGTCTGCTCGACCTGCTCGGTGTAGGGGACCTGAACGGTGTAGGTCGAGGTCTTCTCTTCCTGAACCGGAACCATGACGGTGTACTCTTGGGTCTTCTCTTCCTGGACAGGAACCATGACCGTGTACTCAACCGTCTTGGTCTCGGGGACCTGCGTCATGACGGTGTACTCTTGGGTCTTCTCTTCCTGAACCGGAACCATGACCGTGTACTCTTGGGTCTTGGTCTCAGGAACCTGAGTCATGACCGTGTACTCGACCGTCTTGGTCTTCGACACGGGGTTGTTGACCGTGTAGGTCCGGGTCTTGGTCTCGGTCTGCGGGACGCGAGTCATGACCGTGTACTCGCGAGTGCGAGTCTCGGTGGTGTACTCGGTCGAGTTGACCGTGCGCATCTCGGTGACTTGTTGCGGGACGTAGATGGTCTTGGTGATCATCTGCGGGCCACAAGCCGCGCTCTCAACAACACTGCCGCCACAGCCGCCGGCCGAGCCACAGTCGCCGCCACAGGCATCAGCCGTGGCCACTTCGCCGCAACCGCACGCCGGAGCGGGCGTGCTGCAGCCACAATCGGAACAGGCCAAGGCCTGGGTGCTCAAGGCCAGCAGGGCAACTGCTGAACAGAGAGCGGTGTAAATACGCCGCATCGAGGGTGTCCTCCCAAAACGAAGAAAAAAGGGCATTATTGTCGGTGCTAGGAGCACGCGAAGCCCGCCAGAGCACGTAACCTGATGCCACAAAGCGGGTTCGGTAGGTACTCGGTCGGCGATTCTAACTTGCCCAGTATGAGCGTCAAGCAATCGCCCCCTAAATGTCCTACTTTGCCCCATTGGGACATTCGGGAGCCCGCGGCAGGCCGTAACTCGTACGCCGAAGAGACCGTGAACGGCGGGCGACGGAGCGTGTTTCGCCGTGGGTTTTGCTATTTCCGTACCAAAGCGGGGCGAAGCCGCCGCGGGGCAGAAACGCAATCGATAACTGCCGCGACCGACCCGGATTGAGACGCGAAGTCACTCTCGCGGACGACTCACTCCACACCGATGGCGTCTCGACGCCTCGGTGGAGACGTTTCGCGATCGATTCGGCTTGTCCGCGCCCCTGCGGGGGGTCAGGCGATGTCGAGCAGTTCGATCTGGAAGATCAGTGTCTCGTTCGGGCCGATCGCCCCGCCTGCGCCGCGGGGGCCGTAGGCGATGCTCGGCGGGAGAAAGACCTCCCACTTGGCGCCGACCTTCATCATTTGGAGAGCCTCGGTCCAGCCGGCGATGACGCCGCCGACCGGGAACGTGGCGGGCTGGCCACGCTTGTAGGAGCTATCGAAGATCTCCCCGCCAATCAGGTTGCCTTCGTAGTGGCACTGGACGCTGTCCGAGGCGGTGGGCGTGGCACCGTCGCCCTCTTCGATCACGCGGTACTGCAATCCCGAGTCGGTCGTTTGGATGCCATCGGCGGAGGCGTTCTCTTTGAGGAACGCTTCGCCCTTTGCCAAGTTCTCGCTTGGGATATCAGCCATGGTGTTCTTGTCTCGGTAGAGGTGTTTCGTGTCGGGCCGTTTGGGCCGTTGATTTGTTGGGGGCGTTGCCGCCGGGGCTCACTCGATGCCGAGCAGCTCGATCTTGAAGATCAGCGTCGTGTTCGGGGGGATGCCGGGGCGTCCGTCTTCGCCGTAGGCGATGCTTCCCGGGACGAAGACCTGCCAGGTGGAGCCGACCTTCATCATCTGGAGGGCTTCGGTCCAGCCGGAGATGACTCCGCCGACGGGGAACGTCGTCGGCTCGCCGCGTTTGTAGGAGCTATCGAAGACCTCGCCGTTGATGAAGGTGCCTTCGTAGTGGCACTTCACCGTATCCTCGGCGGTGGGGCTGGGGCCGTCGCCCTCTTCGAGGACGAGGTACTGCAGGCCGGACTCGGTCGTCTGGACGCCTTCCTTCGCGCCGTTCTCCTTGAGGAACGCCTCGCCTTCGGCTTGGTTGGCTTGGGCGAGGCCGGACATCCGCTGGCGTTGGAACTGGGTCATGACCGCGGCGATCTGCTCGTCGGTCATCTTCGGCTCGGCCCCGGTGAGCCCATCGCGGAGACCCGAAACGATCGCGCGGAGGTCGATCTTCATCCCATCCGCCCGCAGCCGGCGGCCGAGGTCGAGGCCGATGCCGTAGGCGACTTGTTGCTGGAAGGCGTTGGCTTCCCCCGCTTCGGCAGGGGGGGCGGCCTTCGCCTCGGGGGCGGGCAGGCCCTCTTGGGCGCAGGTCGGGATCGCGGCCAGTGATAGCAGCAAAGCAAGGGTAAAACGCATTGGCGGGCAAACTCGGCGGGGTAGCGGGGAGGGAACCTTCCGGAGATTCGTAACCTAACACACGATCCGGCCGGCGGCGTAGGGTGCCAACTCGTCGCCAAGGCGGTCGTTGCTGGTATACTTGAGAGCCTCGTCTGCCGCTGAATCGCCGTCCCAGCGACAAGCTCTGATGCCGCCATGAGAAGCACCGAATCGAAAACCAATCGGCCGGTCTCACGGGCCCGCCGTCCGCTCGCCAACCCCGCCGCGACCGGTTTCACGCTGGTCGAGTTGTTGGTCGTGATCGCGATCATCGGTGTGCTGATCTCCTTGCTCCTGCCGGCGGTGCAAGCCGCTCGCGAGAGCGCTCGCCGCACACAGTGCGGCAATAACATGCGTCAGCTAATCTTGGCGACGCATAACTATGAATCGAGCGAGAAGCGGCTGCCCCCGTCGGGTCTCTCGGGAGTCTTCAGCAAGACCTATGCGAATGTCGATTACGAAGCCGTCGATCAGCGTTATGGGCAGATGGCGAGCTGGGCCGTTTTGCTGCTGCCTTACCTAGAGCAGAACACGCTGGCCGATCAGATTGATTTCGCTCGGCCGATGACAGATCAGCCGAACGACTTGCAAGCGACCCGGGTCGCTGCAATGTCTTGCCCTTCGGACGATGTTTCGGAGCGATTTTACTCCGATGCGGACTACACCAATGGGAAGCGTTTCTCAAAAGGCAACTATGCTGCTTACGCATCGCCCACACACACCGATCTACAGCTGGTGTATCCAGCAGCTTTTCTTGCGAGACCAATGCCACTGCGAAGGGTGGTTGATGGGCTGAGCAATACGATCGCGTTGGCTGAGGTTAGGACGCTGCCGGAAGAGTGGGACGAACGGGGGGCTTGGTGGCTGGCCTGGAACGGCGCGTCGCTACTCGCGATGGACATGCACCACGATAGTGACGCCGCCGGAGGACTCTATGCCCAATACTATTTGGACGTGACCAAGCTCCACCAGACTCAAACCCCGAATCATGTTGATCCACTAGCCTTGGACGAAACGACATCTAAGCCTGCGATCGGTGACGTCACGCTCCGCTGTCCGCCCGGGCAAACAACACAAGAGCGTCTTGCTCTGGCTCGCGATGGAGTGCCTTGTTATCCCTGGGTCGGACGAGACGCTTCCGAGTCGAGCAACCTAGTTGGAATGGGGGGCTATCAATCGTCCGCTCCACGCAGTCGCCATCCAGGCGGTGTGAACGCAGCGTTTTTAGACGGCCGCGTTACTTTCTTCGCCGATGAAGTTGATGCCGTTGCCATGGCTCTGATGATCGACATTCGCGATCAGACGATGCCAAGTCTTATCTACGGCGCGATTGCTTCAGAGTGACCGGTTTTTCTCCTTCGTGTTCGAATCGGCCTGATCGGGCAGAAATCGGCCGCCGGCCGCTGACTTCTTCGCGTTTTGCTGGCTCCCGTCCGCCGGCCTCGCCTGGACGCTCGCCGCTTGTCCGGCGATGATATCAGGCCCGCCGTAGCCCCCCGGCCCGCGGGGTCTACTAGAACGGCCCGATCCTCCGAATCCTCGGGGGATGGAGGCCGCCCCTCACCCACTGATGCCCGTCGCCGTGTCGTACAACCTCACGCACCTCAAGCAGCTCGAAGCCGAGAGCATCCACATCTTCCGCGAGGTGGTCGCCGAGTTCAGCAATCCCGTCATGCTGTTCTCGATGGGCAAGGACTCGTGCGTGATGCTGCACCTGGCCCGCAAGGCGTTCTACCCGGCCAAGCCGCCGTTCCCGCTGATGCTCATCGACACGACCTGGAACTTCCGGTCGATGTACGAGTTCCGCGACGAGCACATCGTCGGCGAGCTGGGCATGGAGTGCCTCGTCCACCAGAACGAGGAAGGCCTCGCCCAGAACCTCAGCCCGTTCGTGCACGGCAGCAAGACCTTCACGGAGGTCATGAACCTCGGCGCGTTGCGGCAGGCGCTCGACAAGTACAAGTTCGACGCCGCGTTCGGTGGCGGCCGGCGAGACGAGGAGAAGGCCCGGGCGAAGGAACGCGTCTACTCGTTCCGCGACGCCAACCACGCCTGGGACCCGAAAAACCAACGCCCCGAGTTGTGGAATATCTACAACGGCATGGTCCACAAGGGCGAGCAGATCCGCGCGTTCCCGATCTCCAACTGGACCGAGCTGGACATCTGGCAGTACATCCACCTCGAAGGGATCAAGATCGTGCCGGCGTACTACGCCGAAGAGCGCGAGGTCGTCGAGTGGGACGGCGCGTTGATCGCCGTCGATGACGACCGCACGCCGGAGGAGCTCCGCAAGAAGGCCCGCAAGGAGTGGGTCCGGTTCCGCACGCTGGGCGACTACCCGCTCTCTGGCGCCACGCTCAGCGAGGCGACGACCTTGCCGGAGATCATCCAAGAGATGCTCCTGGCGACCCGCAGCGAACGCGAAGGGCGGACCATCGACAAGGACCCCGGCGCGTCGATGGAAGAGAAGAAACGCAAAGGATATTACTGAGGCCTGAAAGGCCGAAACCGCGAGAGCCCGGGGCAACGCCCCGGGAACGCAACGGCCAACCCCGCCACATCCTCCCAGGGCGTTGCCCTGGGCTCTCGTCCGCAAGCCCTTCAGGCTTGTGAATGAACTTGAGAACCGACATTGGTCTGACATGAGTCACCAAAGCGAACTAATCGCCACCGACATCAACGCCTACCTCAAGGAGCACGAGCAGAAAGAACTGCTCCGCTTCTTGACCTGCGGCAGCGTCGACGACGGCAAGAGCACCCTCATCGGGCGTCTGCTGTACGAGTCGAAGATGATCTACGAGGATCAGCTCGAAGCGCTGGAGGTCGATAGCAAGAAGTTCGGCACCACCGGCGGGGTGGACCTCGCGCTGACGACCGACGGCCTCAAGGCCGAGCGCGAGCAGGGCATCACGATCGATGTGGCCTACCGCTACTTCTCGACCACCAAGCGCAAGTTCATCATCGCGGACACGCCGGGGCACGAGCAGTACACCCGCAACATGGCGACCGGCGCCAGCACCTGCGACCTGGCGATCATCCTCGTCGATGCCCGGCCCGACCACGGCGTCATCACGCAGACCAAGCGGCACTCGTTCATCGTCTCGCTGCTGGGGATCAAGCACGTGCTGATCGCCGTCAACAAGATGGACCTCGTCGACTTCTCCGAGGACCGCTTCGAGGAGATCAAGCGCGACTACCGCGACTTTGCGACCCGGCTCGATATGCCGGACCAGCACTTCATCCCGATCAGCGCGCTCGACGGCGACAACCTGATCGACCGCAGCGAGCGGACGCCGTGGTACGAGGGCTCGACCCTGATGCACCACCTCGAGAACGTGCATATCGCCAGCGACCGCAACCTGATCGACTTCCGCCTGCCGGTGCAGTATGTCAATCGGCCGAACCTCGACTTCCGCGGCTTCTGCGGCACGATCGCGTCCGGCAAGGTGAAGGTGGGCGATGACATCATGTCGTTGCCGTCGAAGAAGAAGAGCAAGGTCGAGCGGATCGTCACGTTCGACGGCGACCAGGACGAGGCGTTCGCGCCGCAGGCGGTCACGCTCACGCTCGAAGACGAGATCGATGTCTCGCGCGGCAACATGCTGGTCCGGCCGGACAACGTGCCGACCACGACCAGCAGCTTCGATGCGACCGTCGTCTGGATGGAAGACAAGCCGCTGCTGCCGGGCACCGAGTACCTCATCAAGCAGGCGTCGCACGTCGTGCCGGGCAAGGTCTCGACGCTCCGCTACCGGATCGACGTCAACACGCTCCACCGCGAGCCGACGCCGTCGCTGGGGCTCAACGAGATCGGCCGCTGCCGGTTCGACCTCTCCGAGCCGATCGCGATGGACGGCTACCGCCGCAACCGCTCGACCGGCGCGTTCATCATCATCGACCGGCTGACGAACGTCACGGTCGGCGCGGGGATGATCCTCGATCGCAAGAGCGTCGAGGAAGAGGGTGATGCCTGGGACACCGAGGCCTCCGACTCGCTCGTCGAAGCGGCCAGCGCCGTCACGGTCGACGAGCGTTCGGCACGCTACGGCCAGCAGCCGGTCACCGTGCTGCTCACCGGCCCGCCGGCCGCCGGCAAGACGCCGATCGCCGCGGCGATCGAGCGCCGGCTCTTCGACGCGGGCCGCGCGGTGGTCACGATCGATGGCCAGACGCTCCGCCGGGGCCTGTCTCGCGACCTCAAGTTCACGGCCGAGGATCGCAGCGAGAACCTCCGCCGAGCGGCCGAGGTCGCCAAGACGATCAACACGGCCGGCCTGATCACGATCGCATCGTTCGTCGCCCCGCAGGAGGCGGTCCGGCAGAAGGCCGCTGAGGTCGTCGGCACCGACAAGTTCCTCGTCGTGCACGTCGACGCCCCCGAGGACTGGCGCCGCGAGCACGACGAGCAAGGCGTCTACGCCAAGGCCGACTCGGGCGAGATCGCCAACCTGGCCGGCGTGTCGCTCGACTACGAGGTGCCCACGAGCCCGGACCTGGTCGTGAAATCCGCCGAGAAGTCCTTCGACGAATGCGCCGCCGAGGTGGTCGAGTTGCTGAGCAGCCGCGGCGTGATTTGAGTCTCGACAGACCTGTTCCGATCGATTGCGAGTTAATAGGGCAATCCAGACTTACGAGAGCCGCCGCAGTGACCAGCGTCGCGTACGTGATCGAGGCAGACGCTACGTTCTATGGCCGGGCGTATCATCGCTTCATGCGAGCGAATCGTTGGAAACGCTTGCTCTCGTTCTTTCGGGTTACCGGTTTCTTTTTCGTAGCCGCCCTGGCTCTGAGTCTTGCTAACGGTTCGGAAATTCTAGCAAAGAGCCTTGCAGTAGCCGGCTGTGGGGCCGGAGCAGCCTACGTCCTGTTGCAGCCGCTCTATGGCTGGCTGTTCCTTCATCGCCTCAAGAAGACACCCGCTTTCGGTCGAGTATCGGACATCATCGTCAACGAGGACGGGGTGAACGGAACCGATGGCATCCATGAAGTGAAGATTCGGTGGGAGGGCATCACAAGCGTGGTCGAATTTTCAGACGGCCTGCTTTGCTTGCATGGCCCACCGCGTTCCGCTGGCTGCCGCACTCTTCGATCCAGCCACCCGCGACTCCGAGTGAAAGCATCCAAATCTTGACTGATCACGTTGTCGACTATCGCCGTATCGAGTGAACTTCTCATGGCGAGATCGATCCACGCTGCTGGCTTCCGAGGCGTAGGGCCTACCGCCCATGGCGAAGCGAATCGATGTGGCGCTCTGATTTGGCCACCGAACGAACGATAATGTCGGCGGGCCTCGGTCGTTGCCGGGCGAATCGTTTCGCCGCCTCGGCTGCCCCCAGGCCATGCGACAAAACGCAAGCCGTTGCCCGGCAAGGGGTTGGGCGTCAAAACGACTCGATTCGGCCGATCGCGGCGTTTCCGCCGTGCGACAGAACCGTGCGACATAACGATTTGGCCACCGCCGGTCGTTCTGACCGCTACGGGGCGGCCGGTTCGAGGGCCTCGAAGTCCTCGGCCGATTCGACCTCGCCGGTCCGCTTCGGCTTGAGCACGATCCGGTCTTCGGTCACTTCGAGCGACTCGAATCGGCTCATGACCTTGGCCGTGTCGGGGTCGTCGTAGAGGCCTTGGGCCAGGTTCTCACCCTGCATGGCGTCGATGGCTTGTTGCGGGATCGGGTTGCCGTTCACATCGCCGCCGGCGAGCGTGACCAGCATCACGCCGCCCTGCATCGAGACGTTGAAGTCGACCGCCGCGTTGAGGTATCGCCCGCCGCCGCCTGGGATTTCGTCGAGCGGGATGCTGACGTCGCCGCCGATCTGGCCGTCGGCGATGCGGACGAACGCCTTGCCCTGGAAATCAGGATTCGCATTGATCAGGGCATTGATCTCCGTAGCGGTCAGCTCTAGGTCCTCGGGCTCGTCGCCCGCCTTGATGGCTTCGCCGAAGGCCTCGAAGCGATCGGTCAGGGCCTGGATCTCTTCTTCGGGCAGCTCGACGATCGCGATCTCCGCCGGCGTGTCGGAGCTGAACTTGTTGACGTAATGCTTGAAAGCGAAATAGCCCGCCAACGGCACGCCGACGATCAGCAGCAAGAAGGCGATCGCCGTGATCAGGCAGCCCCAGAAGAGGCAGCCGCGGCCCTGCCGCTCCGGCTCGTGCTGCTCGTAGAGGACCTCGTCTTCGCGATCGTTCATAGCGGGCTCACAACACAGCGGGTGAACGGGGTTAGGCCACGTCGGCGTAGCGTACCACACGGGGGGCTTCTCGAAGCACGGTGCTCCGATGCCGGCCGACGGTTGCACTTCGCCGTCGGCGCAGCGATCTTGCCGGGCATCTCTTAGCCGATTCGCTTTCCGAGCCGCCAATCGCATGCCCGAAGTCGAAACCACGCTCCGCGACCGCCTCGCCCTCCGCCGCACCGCCCTGGCGAACGAACGGACCCTGCTGGCCTACGCCCGGACGGCATTGATGCTGGTGGCCTCCGGCGCGACGCTCTGGCGGTTGCAGCCGTTGGGGGCACTCGATCGCGGCCTCGGCGCGGCGGCGATCGCGATTGGGGTCGTCGTCTTGGCGGTCGGCATCGCCCGATTCACCCGCATCCGCAGCGGGATGACCGACGACTAGCCAAGCGTTTGACCGATCACTTCGCCGAGCGCGGGGCGGCGGCCGATTGGTCGGGCTCTTCGACCACGAGGTGCAGTACCGCGAACCAATCGCGGGGGTCGGTCCAGGCTTGGTGCAGGGCGAATCCCGCCTCGCCGGCGAGGTCGGCGAAGCCGTCGATGGTGTACTTGTGCGAGTACTCGGTGTGGATCGCCTCGCCCGGGTTGAAGTCGATCGACTCGCCCTCGACGACCACCGTCTGCTCGACTTCCGACACCAGCGAGATGCTGATCCGACCCGCGGCGTCGTCGTAGACGGCACGGTGCCGGAACGAGGCGATATCGAGTTCGGCGTCGAGTTCGCGGTTGATCCGTTCCAGCAGGTTCTTGTTGAACGCGGCGGTCACGCCGGCGGAGTCGTTGTAAGCCGCTTCGAGCACCGCCCGGTCCTTCTGCAAGTCGATGCCGATGACCAAGCCGCCACCGACGCCGACGAGCCGAGCGATCTGATCCAGCAGCCGCCGTGCTTCGCCGGGCACGAAGTTGCCGATCGTCGAACCGGGGAAGTAGGCGGCCACATGCGACGGCTCGCGCGGCAGCGTGGGGAGTCCGAACGGCTTTGTGAAGTCGGCCGCCACGGGGACGATGTCGAGGCCCGGGTAGGCCGCGGCCAAGCTGCGGGCGGTTGTGTGCAGGTGCTCGGCGGAGATATCCACCGGGACGTAAGCGGCGGGCCGGATGAGCTGGTCGAGCAGCAGACGCGTTTTGGTGCTGCTGCCGCTGCCGTATTCGACCAACGCCGCCCCCGGTCCGATCGCGGCGGCGATATCGGCCGCGTGCTGCCGCATGATCGCGGCCTCGGTGCGGGTTGGGTAGTACTCGGGCAGTTCGCAGATCTGATCGAACAGCTCCGAACCACGCCGGTCGTAGAAGTGCTTGCAGGGCAGGCTCTTCGGCGTGCCGCCGAGGCCGGCGAGCACGTCGGCCCGAAACCCTGAATCGACCACGCCGGTTGTCGGATGAGTCTCACACAGCGAGTTTTCGGAGGGCATCTCGACGGTCCGTGGTTCTAACAACTCAGTCGGTTGAGAACCGTCGCCCCGCCCACGCGGTAACCGCCGCTCCACCGAAGGACTATCACCGTACGCGCGTATCCCGCCGCGGTGAACCTGCGGGTCGCCAAGCGACGCCGCTCGCCCTTTGAATCAGCCGGCGGCCTGTTTGGCGATTTCTTCTTGCTCGGCGGACAGTTCGGGGTTGGGCGTGGCGTCGCCGGTCTTCTCGCCGAGCAGCCACTGGATGCCGCCGATGAGTGATTGCTGGTACGCGGGCTTGTCCCAGACGTCCTCGCGGTGGCCGAGGCTCATGTGCATTACGCGGCCGGCACCGTAAGGCTTCACCCAGAGGACGGGCACGTGGTACGGCTTCTTGAGGTCGGTCCGCTCCATGTCGAGCGACATGAGCACGCGGACCTTCTCGGGCTGCCAGTTCTTGAACTGGTAGATCTCTTCCTTCATCGAGATACGCGTCCCGTCATCGCCCCAGGGCTCGGTTGCGGGGTGGCTGCCCTCATGGACCTTCAGGACGACATCGGTGCCCGCGGTCCAAGGATGCCCGGCGAACGACCCGCCGATCATGTCCCAGTACGGCTCGTAGTCTTTGAACGTATCGGCGCCGGCGTGCACGCCCAGGAAGCCGTGGCCCTCTTCGGCGAGCCACGTGTTCAAGAACCAATCGAGTGTCTCTTTCCGGATGGGGAGCCGCTTCTTGCCGTACATCTCGCCGGTCGTATAGAACGCGACGACGTCGTAGTTATCGAGCAGCTCGGGCGTGAACTCCTTCTCGACGTCCTGCGTGCAGTCGACACGGAACGCGCCGCTCTCGATGCCGAGCTTCTGCATGACCCGTTCGCAATGCGACAAGTCGGTCGCTTTGCGGGTCACGGCCGAGTGCTTGAAGGCGCCGCTCTGCGTGACGAACAGCAGACGCTTGGGCGAGTTGTCGGCCGCCTTCGCTTCGTTCAGTCGCTTGATGCGCAGCTTGCGGTACGAGACCACGCCGCCGTGGTCTTGGAAGGTGATGTGGCCGGTCTCGTTCTCGGCGAACCCGTCCCAGGTCTTGAACTTCGAGGCATTGAGCTTCTCGGTCCAATCGGCCGAATCCCAAACAGTGCTGACCACCTTCTTGCCATTGAGCCAATGCTCGACCAGCCCATGGTTGATGACGATCCGGCCGGTGTTCCACTCGCCCACCGGCCGGGTGGCGTCGAGCGGCGACGGGTACATCGCGTAGAGGGCGCCGGCCGCGTGCATCGGATTGGATTCGTAGGCGCCGTTGTCGAGCACTTGGTACTCAACGCCGGTGGAATAAGGCTGAGCCCCTTCTTCGGTGGCTCGGTAGACCACGCCGCTATTGCTGCCCGGCTGCACGCGCCACTCGAAGCGGAAGTCGAAGTCGGTGTACTGATCACGCGTGATCAGATCCCCCACGCCCGGCTCGGCGAGGGTGACGACCCCGTCGGCGAGCTTCCAACCCGCGGGAATCCCCTCTTTCTGATACACCCGGAAGCGATCGAGGGTGCCCCCCTCAAGCAGGTCGACAAAGCCCTCTTCGGCGAGGGAGGTCGGGGGTTGGCAAGCGAACAAAACCGCAAGGGCGGCGAGCAGATATCGGCGAGGCATGGCGCAAGATCACGGGATGGAGAAGCGGCGAATCAGCCACATTATGCCATCCTGCCTGTGTGAACGCGAATCACCCGGCCGAAGCTTGCGGTGATTCGTCCTCTCCCGGTGGCTGCTCTGCCGGAAACTCAACCCCACGATAGATTTCTGCTAGAGGTACCGAGCAGGCCAGCGAGGGCAACTCGATGGCTTCGTCCAGATCGCTATACCCGGCGAGTAGCCATTGGCCGTTCTCTTGCCGCGTGAATCGATCAACGTGGACACGGTCCTGGGCGACCAGCACATACTCGCGCAACGATTCGATCGTTTGGTAGTGCTCGAACTTCTTGCCGCGGTCGTAGGCCTCGGTCGATTCGGAGAGCACCTCGACGATCACGATCGGGTTGATGAGCGTTGTTCGCTTCTTGTCCTCGTATTGCGGCTCGGCACACGCGACGCTGGCGTCCGGATAGGTTCCGAGTCCCGAGGCCGTTAGCACCTTCATGTCGCTGCCGTGCACTTGGCAATCGCTGCCTTTCACCGAAGTTCGAACCTCTCCTGAGAGATTGGTCGCGATCAGGCTATGCTCGGCGGTGCCCCCCGCCATGGCGAAGATCTCGCCGTCGAAATACTCGTGCTTAACTTCGCTCGATTCCTCGAGCGCGAGGTACTCTTCGAAAGAACAGCGTTTCAGGGCGGAACTGGTCATAGGGTTCTCCTTACCCTTAGTTTAGCCCAAAAAGGTTCGGTTGGGCGATGAAGAGATGCCTGCCTAGCAAACGAGCCAAGGGCAGGCCCTTGGCTCGTTTTGAATACACACGCGTTGATCTGGCAAGCGATCAGCCGACTTCCTTCTCGTCGATCCAGCTCATCATGCGGCGGAGCTCCTTGCCGACCTGCTCGACCGGGTGCTGTTGTTCGCGGCGGCGGGTCGCCTTGAAGCTCGGCGCGCCGGCCTTGTTCTCGAGCATCCAATCGCGGGCGAAGCGGCCCGACTGGATGTCGTCGAGGATCCGCTTCATCTCGGCCTTGGTCTCGTCGGTCACGACACGCGGCCCGGAGCGATAGTCGCCGTACTCGGCGGTGTTGCTCACGCTGTAACGCATGTAGCTGAGGCCGCCCTGGTACAGCAGGTCGACGATCAGCTTCACCTCGTGCAGGCACTCGAAGTAAGCCATCTCCGGCTGGTAGCCCGCCTCGACGAGGGTCTCGAAACCGGCCTTCACGAGCTCGCTCACGCCGCCGCACAAGACGGCTTGTTCACCGAACAGGTCGGTCTCGGTCTCTTCCGCGAAGGTCGTGCGGATGACGCCGCCGCGGGTGCCGCCGTTAGCCTTGGCGTAGGCCATGCCGATCTTGAAGACCTCGGACGACTCGTCGGACATGTCGTCGTCGGCGGCCGTGGTGCCGGCCTTGCGTGTGGCGATCAGGCTCGGCACGCCGCCGCCGGCAACGTACTCGCTGCGGACGAGGTGGCCCGGGCCCTTCGGGGCGACCAGCAGCAGGTCGGTTCCCTTCGGCGGCTCGATGAGGCCGAAGTGCAGGTTGAAGCCGTGCGAGCACATCAGCACCGCGCCGTCTTTCAGGTTGGGCGCGATATCGTTCTTGTAGATGTCGGCCTGAACCTCGTCCGGCAGCAGCAGGTTGACCACGTCGGCCTGCTTGGTCGCTTCGGCGGCCGAGACCGGCTCGAAGTTGTGCGACTTGGCCAAGTCGTAGTTCGCCCCGCCCGGACGCTGACCAACCACGACCTTCACGCCACTGTCGCGGAGGTTCTGGGCGTGGGCGTGGCCTTGCGAGCCGTAGCCGATGATGGCAACGGTCTTGCCCTCAAGGTGCTTCAGGTCGGCGTCGGCGTCGTAGTAGATCTTGGCCATGGGTAGTACTTGGTGGTTTGGAGTCGATCGGCCAGGCAGATCCGCCGGCGGCACAAAGTGGGAAGTTGGAAGGGGGAAGCGGGAGGTTGTTAGGAAGTCTTGGTGGGGCGACGAATCGGTCTTCCCGCTTCCAACTTCCCAATTCCCACTTGGAGTTACTTGCTGGCGCCGGCGTTGGGTCCGGGCTGGCCAACCAGGGGGCGATCCACGCTCCGAGCCATCGCGATGCGGCCGGTGCGGCAGAGCTCGAGGATGCCGAAGGGACGCATCATGTCGATGAACGCCTCGACCTTTTTCTCTTGGCCGGAGAGCTCGACCATCATCTCGCTCGGCGATACGTCCACGATGCGGCCGCGGAAGATCCGGGTCAGTTCGCGGATCTCGGGGCGGTCCGCCTTGTCGGCTTGGACCTTGATGAGCATCAGGTCGCGTTCGACATGGTCTTGGCTGCTGATGTCGTCAACACGGACGACCGTGACGATCTTTTCGAGCTGCTTGCGGACCTGCTCGACCACATTGTCGTCGCCGACCACGACGAAGGTCATCCGTGAGAGCTCGGTCTCTTCGGTCTCGCCGACCGCCAGGCTGTGGATATTGTAAGCCCGGGATGCCAGCATCCCCGAGACGTGGGCCAGCACGCCGGGAACGTTTTGAACGAGGGCCGAGAGGACGTGTCGCATATCGTTTTCCGCACTTGGCTCTGCAGCGGTGGGCCGCCCGAGCCGAGATAAACGTCTAGAAAGGCCCCGCCGACGGGCGATGCCGAGCCACGAATCGTAATCTGGCCCCGGTGGGGCCGCAACCAGCCGGATCGCCGGCGACGGATTGACCCCCCGCCGGCACGGCAGTACCCTGACGAGACTCGCGACCGCCGAACGGCCCGGCTGGTTCGCGATATCCCCTGATTTAAGGCCGAAACGACCCTAACGTTGGCCCGCACTGCCGCCCCGCAAGAGGGGATGCAAGTGACGGCTTTTCGAGCTCCCGCTCGGGAAGGAATCGCCGATGTGCCACAGAAAGAGATTCGATGTCGCTAGTTAATGAGCTGGTTGAAGCAGGCGTTCACTTCGGTCACCGCGCGAGCCGGTGGAACCCGAAGATGCGGCCGTATATCTACGCCCGCCGCAACGTCATCCACATCATTGATGTCCGCGAGACGATCCGCGGCCTCCTGCGGGCCAAGAAGTACTTGGCCGATGTCGCCGGCCGCGGCAGCCTGATCCTCTTCGTCGGGACCAAGCGTCAGGCGTCGGAGTCGGTCGAGCGCGAAGCCGCCCGCTGCGGGCAGCCGTTCGTTGCCGAGCGTTGGCTCGGCGGCACGCTGACCAACTTTCGCACGATCCGCGATCGCCTGGGCCGCCTGGAAGAGCTGGAAGCGATCCGCAACTCGGAGGCCATCAACGGCTACTCCAAGAAGATGCAGTCCACGCTCAACCGCGAGTACCGCAAGATCTACCGCAACCTGAACGGCATGCGGACCATGACGCGTCTCCCGGAGTGCTTGGTGGTCGTTGACCCCAAGAAAGAGAAGAACGCCGTCAAGGAAGCGCGAGCCCTCGGCATCCCGGTCGTGTCGTTGATCGATACCGATTGCGACCCGGACACCGTCGACCTGCCGATCCCGGGCAACGACGACAGCATGCGGTCGATCGAGGTGATCACGCGGATGCTGGCCGACGCGGTCGCCGCCGGCAAGGCCCAGGCCGCCATGCAGCAGCAGGCCGCCAGCGAAGGCGCTGCCAAGGGAGCCGCTAAGAAGGCCGAGGACGCCGCCATCGCCGAGAAGGTCGCCGCCGAAGAGGCCCCGGCCGCCACGAGCTGAGCGAAGCAGAGGGGACGGCGGAAGGACGAAGGTGGTTGCCAGTATTGGCTGATCGTCTTTAACGTTTCCGCCCTCCCCCTTCCACCTTCCCCCCTTTGAACAACTAAAAACGCTGCACGAAGCAGGCGGCGTACGAACTCGAAGAGACTTACGCTATGGCTACGATTACCGCTGCGATGGTCAAGGAGCTGCGTGAAGAGACGCAACTCCCGATGATGGACTGCAAGAAGGCGCTCACCGAAGCGGGTGGCGACAAAGAGGCAGCCAAGCAAGCCCTCCGTGAGAAGGGCTTGAAGCTCATGAGTTCCCGCTCCGACCGCGCAACCGAAGAGGGCCGCGTCGCGGTGTTCACCGGCGTGGACCAGCCGGCCGGGGCGATCATCGAGCTCCAGGTCGAGTCGGCTCCCGTCGCCGGCCACGAAGAGACGATCGCCCTGGCGAACGACCTCGCCAAGGCGCTCGCCACGAGCGGCGTTTCGACGCCCGATGAGCTCTGGAAGCAAGAGTCGCCGAGCCAAGCCGGCAAGACGCTCCAAGAGATCAAGGACGACATCGAGAACCGCATCCGCGAGGTCTTCAAGCTCGCCCGCATGGAGCGGATCGAAGGCCCGACCGGCGGCTACGTCCACTTCGACGGCAAGAGCGGCGTGCTGCTCTCGGTCGAGGGTGGCAACGACGAGCTCGCCAAGGACGTCAGCATGCACGTCGCGGCGATGAAGCCGTCGGCCACGATCGTCAGCGACTTGGACCCGGCCGAGGTCGAGAAAGAACGCAACACGCTGATCGAAGCGGCCAAGAAGGAAGGCAAGCCAGAGAACATCATCGAGAAGATGGTCGACGGCCGCATGCGTAACTTCTACGCCGAGAAGGTCCTCGCCGAGCAGGCGTTCGTGAAGGACGACAAGCAGACCGTCGGCAAGATCGCCGAAGCGGGCGGCATGAGCCTCAAGGGCTTCACGCTCTGGCAACTCGGCGGCTGATGCCACGACGACAACCCGAACGACGAAACGCCCCGGGGTTTGTCCCCCGGGGCGTTTTTCGTTCCGAGTCCCAACGGGGCGATCCACCACTAGCCCAGGGCAACGCCCTGGGGAAACAAGAAGGCATCCTGTGGGAGGCGTCGCCCCCCCCCGCTTAGACGCGGGGAGCCGCACCCCCCGCGGCTGGCCGCATACGCCGCGGGCG
>CAYGUP010000048.1:0-30909 GCA_964353155.1 uncultured Planctomycetaceae bacterium
TCCGTGGCCTAGCCACACCCTGAGACTTCCTCCCCCTGAGGGGGAGGAAGTCTCAGGGTGTGGCTAGGCCACGGAGTCGCGGACCTTTTCTAGGAGCCGTTTGGTGAGGCGGATCCCCTCGTATTCGTCGGGTTGCCCACCTTCCCACTCGATGCCGACGTAGCCGTTGTAGCCGGCGTTGAGGACGATCTTCATCATGCGGGCGTAGTCGGTCTCGGTTTCGTTGCCCGATGCGTCAAACGCATGGCTCTTGGCAGAGACCGCTTTGGCGAACGGCATCAGCTCCTCGACCCCTTGGTAGCGGTCGTACCAGGGAGCGTCCGTGTCGTTCCAGCCACCCAGGCGGAAGTTGCCGAAATCGGGCAGCGTGCCGACATTCGGTCGGGCGACCCGCCGCATCACGCCAGCCAGCCAAGCTCCGTTGCTGGAGAGGCCGCCGTGGTTCTCGACCAGGACATTCAGGCCGTGCTGGTCGGCGATCTCGCCCAGGCGGCCGAGGCCGTCGGCGGCCAGGGCGAGTTGTTCCGCGTAGCTCCCCGTCGACTGGGCGTTCACCCGGATCGAGTGGCAGCTGAGCTCCTTCGCCGCGTTGAGCCACTTCTTGTGGTTGTCGATCGCGGTCGCCCGCTTGCTGGCATTGGCGTCGCCGAGGGCGCCTTCGCCATCGACCATGATCAGCAGGCTGCGGACGCCGGCGTCGGAGCAGCGTTGTTTGACCTGGGCGACATAGTCGTCGCCGGCCTGCTTGTCTTCCCAGAGCTGGCTGACGTACTCGACCGCGTCGATCCCGAACTCCTCCTTGGTAACCTGCGGGAAGTCGAGGTTCGTCAGTTTCCCTTCACGGATCGCCTTGTGGAGCGACCACTCGGCGAGCGAGATGCGGAACGGCACCACGGCTTCCTCGGCCCAGGCTAGGCGGGGCAGGGCGGCGATAGCGGTGCCTGCGGTGGCGGCTTGCAGGAATCGCCGGCGGGTGGGGGCGGTCATGGCTGGTCGTTCCGAAGAGGAGGGGGTTGGGTCGCTTGGCATTGTTGGCAGCGGCGGGCCGGCGAGCAACCTAGCGGTTTTCTGGTGTGCGCGGGGCCGTTTGACGATGCGTTAGGAGAGCCGTGCAGGATGCGCGGCGTGCCTAGCTAGCAAGCCTACACCGGAGAGCAAGGATGCTCACCCGATTCGCGATCGCCGCCCTGGTCCTCTCGCCCGCCCTTTCGCTGGCCGGCAAGCCGTTCGTCCCGGGCACCGGGGACTTCGTCCATCAGGCGGCGGACGACTTCGAAAACCCGAAGTGGTCTTACCGTTTGAACCTGCCCAAGAGCAGCTACGAGCAAGACGACAACCAGCGGGGACCTGGCGGGTTCTCGAGCAACAAGCTGTGGCACGAGGGTGCGAAGCGGGGCACCCCCGACATCGTGAAGCGGGTCAAAACCCCCGCCGGCGGCATCGAGGGGAGCGAGGGCGCGCTGATGTTCCAGACCAAGAACTCCGGCATCCCCGGCCGCATCACCGGCGAGCAGCAGCAGGATGACTTGCTGATGAAGATCGACCGCCGACTCGGGCGCTCGATCCCGGTCACGTGGCAGCCTAGCTGCACGGTGCGGGTCTACCTGCCGCCTTGGGATCAATGGGAGCAACGCAGCGGCGCGAGCTTCGGGATGCGAGTCGATTCGGTCGGCCGCATGCCGGACGGCGAGACCGCCGCGTTCTGGCCGGGCATGTTCATCTTGTTCCGCAAGGCAAACGGCAAGTCGATCGAAGAGGACCACGCCCAGCTCACGGTCCGTGCAAGCACCCGCGGCCAGGACATGCGGAGCACGAAGATCATGGAGCCGGGCTGGTGGACGCTCGGCATGTCGTTCTCGCCGGATGGCCAGATCCATTATTATGCCCACGCCGGCGTGGAGGACCTGACCGAGGACGACTATCTGACCAGCAGCTTCGCCTACAACTACAAGGCGCTCTGCTTCGACAACTTCTTCTTCAATGTGGCCAACTGGGACAACGGCCGATCGTGGAGCACGCCGTGGGTGATCGACGACCCGAAGGTCTTTGTCATCCCGCCGCAGGGCGAGTCGATCGCGACGCTTAAGCGTCGCAAGGGCCAGCGGGTGCCGACTTTCCCGATCACCCACGTCCACGAAGCGGACAAACCAAAGGGCGGCGGGTTCTTCGACAGCCTCTTCGGCGGCAGTCGGGGCGGGGGCCGCGGTTACAGCCGGAGTGCGAGCGGCCGTACGACACGCAAGAGGCGGTAGAACATTGGCTCGCTTGAGCCGGCTGGAAGGGCTGCCGCGAGAAGGGCTGTCGGTAGGGGCGTCTCGATTTCTTGGCACGTCCGTGCTGAGGCGACATTAGATGGGCGGGCGCTGCGACGCCCTTCGTTGTCCGCGCCCTCTTCACGCTAGCCAAGTATGCCCGCATCTACGCCGCCGATGGCGGCCCGGCGATCGCCAGGTTTCACGCTCGTCGAACTGCTTGTCGTGATCGCGATCATCGGGATCCTTGTCGCGTTGCTGCTGCCCGCCGTCCAGGCCGCCCGCGAAGCGGCCCGCCGCAATCAGTGCGTCAATAACCAGAAGCAGCTCGCGCTGGCCGTGATGAACTTCGAGTCGTCGCGTGGTCGCTTCCCGGTCAATTACGGCGGGTTTGACTTCGGCACGGGGGGGCGGTCGAAGCTTGCTTCGCGTCGGGCCGAAGAGACCGGGGTTGGGTGGATCGTCGAGGCGCTGCCTTATATCGAGGAGAGCGCCCTCTACGATGAGTTCGATGCCGCGGGGGTGTTCGAAGGTTTTTTCAATCGTGGCAATCCGTCCGGACTCGGTATCAAACGCCCCGAGGCCCGTGAGCTGGTGCAGAGGGAGATTGAGAATCTCCAATGCCCTTCGGACGTGACTGTCACCGAGCTGTCAGACAATCAGTTCCAATGGGACGGCATCTTGGTGTCCCGGCTCAGCTACAAAGGCAACGGTGGCAATCCGATTCATATCTCGGTGAATGGGTCGGCCGATGGCCCGGGAACCGATCTGCTGGAGGAGTTTCCTCACAACACCAACTACGAGGACTTCTACGGCCAGAGCGGTGCCCCGGGGCCTGGCGTCTTATATTACGCGAGCTACCTGAGTCCGACCCGGTTCAGGACGATCACCGACGGCACCTCCAAGACGATCCTGATCGGGGAGGACGTTGCCGAGCAGAACCGGCACGGCGCGACCTACTACGCCAACGCGAACTACTCCAGCACCAATGTGCCTCTGAATACGTTTGGGGTGCCGCACCCGGCCACCGGCCCGGCGATGAGCGGGGTGGATGGGAGGCTTGCTTGGTTCGAGCAGTCGAGCTTCAGGAGCCGGCATCCCGGCGGCGCGAACTTTGCGTGGTGCGATGGGAGTGTGAGTTTCTTTCAGGACAGCATCGATCTCGAACTCTATCAAGCCCTCTCGACCCGCAACAACGATGAGGTGGTTGCGCGTCCGTAAGACGGCGGCGTCTCAGCGGTTGGGTGCCTTTTCTAGTGTCGTATCTTGTGACTAATCGTGGGCTCGGTTCTATGGTGGCTCGTTGTTCGGGGTTGTTGGTTGGCGTGGCCCTTGTCGCAATCGCCGGGTGCGGCGGAGCCGCGGCAAACGTCAGTGGCACGATCACCGTCGGTGGCGAGACCTATGAGAACCTCCGGGTCAGTTTCATTCCCGTCGCGGGCGGAGCAACCGCCACTTGCACGACCGACGCCCAGGGAAACTACACGGTCCGTACCGGACAGGGACTCGGGCTGGAGCCGGGCGAGTATCGGGTCACGATCAAGGGTTACAGCAAGTCTCCAAGCCCGATGATGACCAAGGCGGAAGTCGATGCACTGCGGATCGTTCCGCCGGAGCATTCTCGACGCGATCAGACGCCGCACCGCGCTAAGGTCGCCCCCGGTCGCAATCGCTTCGATTTTGCGATCTAGGCTGATAGACGCTGCGTTTCCTCCGGTTTCGCACTTGGAGTCGTTTTGATGTCATCGATGTCGTTTAGGCCTCTTTGGCGACTTGGCAAGCTTGCAGTCGACCTACATTTCGCTAACGCAAGTCGTTTTAAATCAATGACTTGCGTTCGTGGGTAGCATCTTGGCATCGCCATTGCTTCTCTGTGCTAGCGATCCCCACTACGGGGCGAAGCAACTCGCACAGGGAGGCCTATCCGATGTCCCAAGCCTTAATCACCGCGGCGATGCTCGCCGCCTTGGCCGCGCCGGCGGCTGCGAACCCGTTGGCTCAACTGCTTAACTACACCGGCCAGATCCGCGGACAGATGGCCGTGGTCCGAGCCCAGGCCGATGTCACGTTCGATTGCGTGCCACGCGGCCGGCTGATCGCCGACGATATCTACGATGAACTCGACGACCTGTGTCGTGACCTCGATCGGCTCGAGGAGCAGATCGCCCATCCGTTGATCTCGCGCCACGCCCTCCGACGGATGGAGAGGTTGGTCCGTCGGCTCGATGAGCAGGCCTGCCGCGTGCAGGACGCGGTTCATGCGGCGATCGCCGATCGCCGTTTCCGCCGGCACGGCGAGCGACACACGGTCGGCTACGCCCCCGATCCGCGGGCTTACGCGATCCCCGGCGTGCCGATGCATGTGCTCCGCAAACTGCCGCCGCACGTGGTTGATCACTTAGCCGCCGCCCGGCTCGGCCGAGCCAGCCGGGGCGGCACGGTCTCGATCGGCAACGGCCGCTTTCAGTTGACCATCGGTCGCCAGCCGCTGGTGGCCCCGCCGGTGGTCGTGCAGCCGATCGGCCACACGGTCGCCCGGCCGATTGGCCCGAACCCGGCCGGCGTGGCCCTGTGTGCGGAAGCCGATCGTTTGCGACTGATGACGAAGCAACTGACGGCGATCGTCTGCCACTGAGCCCGCATCGCTAAGCGAAGTCCCTAACAAGCCCGCTAGCTCTTCGGAGCTAGCGGGCTTGTTTTCGTTGCCCCCGTTCGGATAAACCGACGCATGCAAGCTTGGCTGCCAATCGCGTCGTCGCTGCTTCGATCCGGGCGCTGACGCTTCCGGCTGGCTGCCGGCTGGTTGGTATTCTCCATTTCCCGTTCCGACTTCCCCATTCTCTTCCATGCCTCGCAACCGCACTTACGACAACGCCGCCATGGCGATCGGCGATACGCCGATGATCAAGATCAACCGCCTGGTGCCCGAGGCCCACGCGACGGTGTTCGCCAAGTGCGAGTTCTTCCAGCCGCTCAATAGCGTGAAGGACCGGATCGGCGCGGCGATGATCGAGGCCGGCGAACGCGACGGCCACATCGCGGCCGATACGCATATCGTCGAACCGACCAGCGGCAACACCGGCATCGCGTTGGCGTTCGTCTGCGCGGCGAAGGGCTACAAGCTGACGCTCACCATGCCGGAGAGCATGAGCGTCGAACGCCGCACGCTGCTCAAGGCGCTCGGGGCGAACCTCGTGCTGACGCCGGCGGCCGAGGGCATGAAGGGGGCGATCGGCAAGGCCGCCGAGATGGCCGCCGAGCCAGGTTGCTGGATGCCCCAGCAGTTCGAGAACCCGGCCAACCCGGCGATCCACGAGGCGACGACCGGCCCCGAGATCTGGGAAGACTCCGGCCACGATATCGATTGCATGATCGCCGGCGTCGGCACCGGCGGCACGATCACCGGCAGCAGCCGCTACTTGAAGAAGCAGAACGCCGACTTCAAAGCGATCGCCGTCGAGCCGACCGACTCGCCCGTGATCAGCGGCGGCTCGCCCGGCCCGCACAAGATCCAAGGCATTGGCGCCGGCTTCATCCCGGGCAACCTGGAGACCGACCTCATCGACGAGGTCATCCAGGTCAGCAACGAAGAGGCCTTCCAATGGGCCCGCCGCCTCGCGAAAGAGGAAGGCATCATGGCCGGCATCAGCAGCGGTGCCAACATGTGCGCCGCCGCGAAGGTCGCGGCCCGCCCCGAGATGAAGGGCAAGCGGATCATCACGATCATGTGCTCGCTCGGCGAACGGTACCTCTCGACGCCGCTGTTCGAAGGCTTGGCGGACTGAGTCGCGTCCTATGGAAAGCGAGTCAACTTGTTGCTTCGGCAAAGCCGACTAGAGTATTGACACGGGGCCCGCTTGCCATGCTTGGTAAGCGGGCCTCGGCACGTTCAGCTCTCCCCGGGCCAGTCGCTGCTGAGACTCGGTTGCAAGACCCCATCACTTACAAGACTCAACCAACGCGAGCAGGCCATGAGCGATTTTTCGCAGCCGATGCAGGACAGCTTCAATCAGCAGATCAACAACGAGCTGTACGCCTCGTACTCGTACTTGGCGATGTCGGCCTACCTCGAGTCGCAGCAGTTCTTGGGCTGTGCCCAATGGATGCGGATGCAGAGCCAGGAAGAGTACTCGCACGCGATGCGGCTGTACGACTTCCTCATCGACCGGGGCGGGCGCGTGAAGCTCGAAGCGATTGCGCAGCCGCGGACCGATTTCGAGTCGGTCCCGCACGTCTTTGAGTGCTCGCAAGAGCAAGAGAAGACCGTCACCTCGCAGATCAATGCGATGTACGGCCTGGCGTTGAGCGAGAAGTCTTACGCCGCGCTCGTGGAGCTGGAGTGGTTCGTGAAGGAGCAGGTCGAAGAAGAGAAGGCGATCCGCGATATCGTCCACAAGTTCAACCTGGTGAAGGACGACCCGTCTTCGCTGCTGGATCTCGACCGCGAACTGGGCGAGCGGAAGCCGGAAGAAGATGGCGAGTGAGCCCTCGGGGCAGTCTGATCCTCTGCTTGAGCTGAACGGTGTCGGTTATCGCCAGCCGACGGCCGAGATCCTCTCGGGCATCGATTGGTCGGTGCGCCCGGGCGAGCGGTGGGCGGTGCTGGGGCCGAATGGATCGGGCAAATCGACGCTGCTGCGCGTAGCGACCGGCTTCCTCTGGCACACGTCAGGGAAGGTGCGGCGGTTTGGTCAGGAGCTGGTTGATCTGTCGCGGCTGCGATCCCAGATGGGGTGGGTCGCCGCGGATTTGATGGCTCGGATCCCGCCGGGCGAGACGGCGCTAGAAACCGTGGTGTCGGGCCGGCGTGGGCAGGTTGGGTTGCGGAAGATCGGTGGCGAAGACTGGCCGGCCGCGGGCGATTTCGCGGCGGCCGAAATGCTGATCGAATCGATGGGCCTCGCCTCGCTCATCGACAAGCCGGTCCGTGTGCTCTCTCAAGGTGAACGCCAGCAAGTGCTGGTCGCCCGGGCGAGGATGACCGACGCGGTGCTGTTGGTGCTCGACGAGCCCTGCGCCGGGATGGACCCGGGCACACGCGAACGCTTCTTAGCATGGCTCGGCGCGCAGATGAGCGAGCGAACGCCCCACTCGCCGGCGTTGGTGATGATCACGCACCACGTCGAGGAGGTGCTGCCGCAATTCGATCGCGTGCTGCTGATGAGCCAGGGCCGCGTGGCGGCGTCGGGCCGGCCGAGCGAGGTCTTGACCGCCGAGACGCTCGCCGCGACCTACGACGTGGGCGTCGATCGGATCGAGCAGCACGACGGCCGGCACTGGCCCATCTGGTCGGGCGTTTAGCCACCGAAGATGCGACCACTCGCGATTCGGTGCTAGCATTCGCTCGATGATTCGGCATTGCCGATTACGCCCGAGTGTAGGAGAACGCCGCTCAGGGTTGTGGCTTTCTACTCTTCAGGCGAGCGAGTGACGCGATGAGCACGGTCTTCGAGACGATCTACGCAGAAAACCAATGGGGCCACGGCTCGGGCGAGGGGTCGTTGCCGAAGTACACGCGTGGCTACGCCGAGTACCTCGAAACGTTCCTCGATGAAAAGGGGATCCAGTCGGTCGTCGATATGGGCTGCGGCGACTGGCAGTTCTCGAAGGACATCGCTTGGGGCCAAGCGAGCTATCACGGCTTCGATGTCGTGCCGAGCGTCGTCGAAGCCAACCAGCAAGCCCACGCCCGTGATGGGGTCGACTTCACGCTGTACTCGGGCGATCCCTCGGAGTTGCCCGCCGCCGACCTGCTGATCGTCAAAGACGTGCTACAGCATCTGTGCGACGCGAAGGTGCATGCCTTCCTGCCGCACCTCGATCGCTACAAGTACGCCCTGCTGACCAACTGCCTCGCGCCGCGTGGTGAAACGGTCAACGCCAACATCGAGGACGGCGACTGCCGATTCCTCGACCTGCGGAAGCCGCCGTTCCATGTCGAGGCGACCGAGGTCTACACCTTCGCCAAGCAGCCGAGCGCTCTGAAACGGCTACTACGTGGCCCGAAGTGGCGGAAGCACGTGCTCCTGGTGGATAACACGTAGACGCAGGTTGTTGGGCTCTCGGGGGCCGGCGAAAACCGACGAAACCGGCGCAGGGCCTCGTCGGCGGGGCCGTTGGGCGGATAATGTGGTGCTAGCTGTCCGTTCTCCGGTTAAGGCCCCATGTCGACCACGAAGCCGCCCGCCGACTCTCCCAGTCGCTCCGCCAAGACAACCCGCCCCCGGTTGCCGTCATGGCTCCGCGCGGAATTGCCCAGCGGCGACGCCCTGAAGCTTTACAACCGCACCAACAAAGCGGTCGATGGCAACTCATTGCACACGGTGTGCGAGGAGGCCCGCTGCCCGAATATCCACGATTGCTGGGGGCGGGGCACGGCGACCTTTATGGTGGCCGGTAAGGAATGCACACGCGGTTGCCGCTTTTGCAGCGTCGAGACCCTGAAGGCCCCCGCCGCCCCGGACCTCGACGAGCCAGAGCACCTCGCCAACGCGGTCGAGCGGATGGGTCTCAAGTTCGTTGTCGTGACGGTGGTCAATCGGGATGACCTGCCCGACGGCGGCGCCGGCCACTACCGGGCCTGCATCGAAGAAGTCAACCGACGCCTGCCCGAGGTCGGCATGGAACTGCTCGGCAGCGACTTGGCCGGCGACCACGCGGCGTTGGCGAAGCTCGTCGGCACGCCGAGCGACCATCCGATCCCGCTCAAGGTGTTTGCCCACAACGTCGAGTGTGTGCCGAGCCTGGATGGCCAGGTCCGCGACCGGCGGGCGTCGTTCGCTCAGTCGATCGGCATCCTCGCCGAGGCCAAGCGGCTCCGCCCCGACTTGGCGACCAAGAGCAGCCTGATGGTCGGCCTCGGCGAGACCGACGCCGAGGTCCACGACGCCATGCGCCGGCTCCGCGAAGAGGCGTCGGTCGATATCGTCACGCTCGGCCAGTACCTCACGCCCGGCCGCCCCGACGAGCGGTTCTTGCCCGTCGATCGGTACGTGACGCCGGAGCAGTTCGATGCCTATCGCGATCAAGCGTACGAACTCGGCTTCGCGGGCGTGGCGTCGGGGCCGATGGTGCGGAGCTCGTTCCGGGCCGGGGTGCTCTACGAAGCGACTCGCACCGGCCGCCGGGTCGAGGACTTATTGAAAGAGGAAGAGCCGGACGTGGTCCAGCTAGGCGGGTAGTCGGCAGCAACGCCGGTCAGTCCCGCCGAACGAATCGATTCCCCCGCCGACTCGCCCCATCATGCGGTTGTTTATTTACGAGTGGGTGACCGGCGGCGGGCTGGTTGGGAGCGAGGGCAAGCTGCCCGAGTCGCTGCTCCGCGAAGGCCTCGCCATGGCCCAGGCCGCCGCTGCCGATGCCGTGGCGGCGGGTATAGAGCCGGTGCTGCTACGTGATCTCCGTGTCCCGACGCTCCACGCCGCCGGCGGAGAGGCGGTCGAGGTCGCGAGCCGCGCCGAGCACAACGAGGCCTTCGAACAACTTGCCGGCGAAGCCGACGCCGTACTGCTGATCGCCCCGGAGACCGATCGCGCCTTGCTCGACGTGGTGCGGCGGGCCGAGGCCTTGAATAGTCCGCTGATCTCGCCCGGCGCGGCGTTTGTCGAGATCGCGAGCGATAAGCAGCGTACCGCCGAGATGCTCGCCGCCGCGGGCATCGCCACCCCGCCCGCGGTGGTGCTCGATCCCGACGAGATGCTGCCGGCTACCTTTGCCTACCCGGCCGTGATTAAGCCGCTCGATGGGGCCGGCTCCCAGAACACGCACGTGTTGGCCCACGCGGGCGATCGCCCGCCAGCGTATGCCTGGCCGCGACGATTAGAGCGGTACGCCCCCGGTGTGCCGGCGAGCGTCGGCGTGATCGGTGTGGCTGGGGGACAAGCGGTCGCCTTGCCGCCTTGCCGCCAACGGCTGTCGATGGACGGCCGCTTGGCTTACCTCGGCGGTACGACACCGCTAGCCGAGGGGCTGGCGGAACGTGCCGCTCGCCTCGCCCGTCAGGCGATCGCCGCGATGCCGCCGCTGACGGGCTACGCCGGCGTCGATCTGGTGCTGGGCGACGACCCGGATGGCTCGCTCGACGTGGTGATCGAGATCAACCCGCGGCTGACGACCTCGTATGTCGGATTGCGGCGTGTCGTGCGGGGCGGGCTGATCGGGCCGATGATCGCCGCCGGGCGGGGCGAGCCGGTCGAGTTGGAAGTCGATCCGCGGCCGCTCGCCTTCGATGCCGATGGGGTCGTCTATTGGGAGTCGTGAGGGGCTAGGGCCGCGGAGCGATGAGCGGGATACTCGCACGCGTGAATGCTCCAACGCCCAACCCGATCGGCTGGCACGCGCCGCCCAACACGCCCCGGTGGATCGGGCTCGATATCGGCGGGGCGAACCTCAAAGCGTCCGATGGCCGCGGGCGTTCTGAGTCCATCGCGTTCCCGCTCTGGCAACGCCCCGACGAGTTGACCGAGGCGATTGGCCGCTTGCTGGCCGATCTGAGCGATCAGCAAGTCGTCGGCGTGGCGATGACGATGACCGGCGAGCTCGCCGACTGTTACCAAACGAAGGCCGAGGGCGTGCGGGCGATCGTCGGGGCGACCGAGTCGGCCGCCGGCGCGTTGCCCGTCCGCATCGCGAGCACGCAGGATCGCTGGCTCACACCCCAGAAGGCCCTCGCCGAACCGATAGCGGTCGCCGCGGCCAATTGGCGTTTGGCGGCTCGGTTGGTCGCGTTGAACCACGTGAACGGCAACGGGCTCTGGATCGATACCGGCTCGACCACCACCGACATTATCCCAATCACTGACGGGCGGGTCACGCCGCGAGGGCTAACCGACCCGCAACGCCTTGCCCACGGCGAATTGGTCTATACCGGGGTCCGCCGCACGCCCGTTTGCGCCGTGGTCGATCGCCTGCCGTATGAGGAGAGGGAGTGCCCGGTGGCTGCCGAGTGGTTCGCCACCACCGCCGACGCCTGGCTCTTGTTGGACGAGATCGCCGAAGACGGCGAAGACCACGGCACGGCGGACGGGCGACCCCTCACCAAACGCTATGCGATCGATCGGCTGGCCCGTTGTGTCTGTGCGGATCGCGATGGGTTCTCGGAGCAAGACGCCCGGCTCGCCGCCGAGCGGATCGCCGAGGCCCAGGTCTCTCGGCTTGCCCCATCGTTGTCGGGGCGGGAACTCGATTGGATCGTCGTCGGCGGCGAGGGCGAGTTCCTGGCGCGTCGTGCCGTTCGATCGTCGTGGGCTGTGGCGCCCGAGTCGGTGAGTGATCGGGTTGGCCGGGCCGCGAGCCGCTGCTTGCCGGCCCACGCCGCGGCGGTGCTAGCGGCAATCGAGCTGGGGACCGAAGCATGAGCCGGCCGGTTGTCATCAAGGTGGGCGGCAGCCTCTTCGCCGAGCCGGGCGCGATGGCGAAGGCGGCCGAGTGGCTCGCCACCACCCGGCGGCCCGGCCAGACACGCCTGCTCATCGCCGGCGGGGGCGAGGCCGTGGAGGCCATCCGGCGGATCGATTCGGCCAACCCGATGCCCGCCGAGGCGGCCCACTGGGCGGCGATCCGGATCATGGATGCTAGCACCCGGCTCCTCCCGGCCTGGCTGCCCGCGGTCACGGTCGCGGAATCGGTCGAAAAGGGACTTTCTGGCCCGCCGGGCGACTGGGCCTTTCCTTGCCTCGCTTGGCTTCGCCACGAGGAGCCGCACCTGCCGGGCGAACGGCTCTCGATCGGCTGGCAGACCACCAGCGACTCGATCGCCGCCCGGGTGGCGGAGGTATTCGAAGCAGATCTGTTCGTCCTAAAGCATTCAATAGAAGAGGCTTACGGCGATTGGAAGCAGGCAGCCGAGGTCGAGGTCGTCGATCACGAATTTCCCCGCCACGCCGCCGCTTTATCGGCTGCGAGGCTCGTCGGGCTCATCCAGGCGGGGTCCGATAGCGGCTCCTAGCGGGTCACTGGCAAGTTTTTCGGTTTTCCTCGGCCGTAAGCTTGACTCTTGCCATCAGCCCGACTCTACTACGACAGCAACGGAATCCTTCCGGCACCCAAATACGAGTTAGATCTAACGAAAGCGGCAATCTCAGACTTCTCCCCGCGAGCCATCTTGGTTTTGTGTTGAGTGGTTGAGATTGCAGCTTTCTTTTTTGCCCTCGCTGTTTCCGCAGCAAGGCAGACGGATCGCCCGGCTAAACCCGCAGACAACCGAGTAGACCTAATAAAGCGGCCACAAGACTCTCCTTCCCCTGACGGGCTCAGCCCGTCGGTTCGGATGGGCGTCTTGTGGCCGCTTTTTTTGTTGGCGAACGATTCGACAGCACCGACGGCCGGACGCCGATACCCGCGAGCTTCATTCTTCATCTTTCCGATTCAACGCCGCATCGCTTTCCGGTGATGCAACCACCCAGGCAGGAAACACCATGACTCTCAAGACCCTCACCCTGGCGATCGCCGCGACGATCGTCTGCGGCGTCTCGGCCCAGGCCGCCATGATCAACACGATCATTGGCAACTTCGATATCGCCTTCGACGGGGCGACCGGTGAGATCACCGACTTCAACCGCCCGGACGGCGGCAACTTGGCTGCGGGCGAAGCTCGCACCGTCAGCTCCCTCGAAATCGAGGTTGGCGGCGTTAGCGAAGTGATGCTGATGAACCCGCCCGATGCCCTCTGGGGAGACCTCAAGCTCACCAACCTGGGCTCGGAACTGACGACCGGGGCTTTGGTTAGCAACGTAGGCGGCACCGGCACCGAGGCTTTCGGCTTCGATTTCTTTGACGCCGCTGGCAACAAGCTCCGCGTCGAGATCGATGACATCTCGTACACCGTGATCGAAACGGGCCTTCCCGGCTTGAACTTCTTCAACTGGTTCGCCGAAGGCAAGGTCGTCGACCAGTCGCTTCCCGAAGGGATCGCCTACGACGAAGACGTCTTGGTCAGCTACACCGCGACGGAAGTCATGGTCTTGAGCGGTGCCAACGGCGTCCGCAGCTTGGTCGCTTCGGGTGCCATGACCATCACCGGCAATGAGCTGATCCCCGAGCCGACCTCGGCCGTGCTGGTGGCTCTGGCCGGACTGGCTGGCTGCTACCGCCGCCGCTGACATCGATCACGACATCGGAAAGAATGAAGCTCCAACCCGGCGGGCCGTTATGGCTCGCCGGGTTTTTTCGTTGGCAGGTCGGGAACTTGTAGAGACGGTGGGCTGGCCTTTCCTGCCGCGCCGGCCGGCCGTTTGGTGGGCGTGATCGTCACTTCCTGGCGGGCGTTGTCGCTGGTTTCGATCGTGGCCGCCAGCGAGACCCCCGCGTCGAGTCCGCCGAGCACCGCCCGCAGTGTCCAGACGGTTGGTGTCGGCTTGCCCGCGAGGGCCAGGATCGTGTCGCCCTCGGCGAGTCCGGCAGACTCGGCGGGGCTGTCGGCGGCGACTTTGACAATCCGCGCCGGACTGCGGAGCGGGTCGTCATCGGCAAAGGCGGCCCCGAGCCAGGCCGAGTGGATCGCTTCGCCGGCTGCGAGCCGACCGAGCCGCTCCGCGATCGGCCCCGGCGGCACGGCGAACCCGACGCCCGAATCGTAGAGGCCAACGCCGCTCTGCCCGGGGGGAGAGAGCGGGGCCAAGATGCCGAGCAGGGTGCCGTCGAGCGCGACGAGCGGACCGCCGTAATTGGCTGGCGATACCGCGGCGTCCGTTTGGATTGCCCTGCCGCCGAGCCGGCCGATGGCGCTGACGATTCCCGACGTAAGACTCACCTCTTCGGCTCCGTAGACGCGACCGAGCGCGACAACCGTCTCGCCCACACGCGGCGGGCGAGTCGCTGAGATGCTCGGCACCGCAGCGGCGTCTTCGCTCCTGAGCAAGACGAGGCGCCGACCATGGTCGCGCCCCGCGATCGTGAGGCTCGCCTGCGAACCATCGTGGTAGCGGGCGACAATGGCCGCCGGGTCGTCGCTCAAGGCGTAGAGGCTGGTCAGCACCCAACCGTCATCCAAGGCGTAGCCGGTGACCGGCGCGGCCGACGCGCCGAGCGAATCACCGCCGTCACCGAAGTAACGGAGTTGCACGACACGCGACTCAGCAGACCGCACGGCCGCCTCGATCGCCGACTCCAGCGACGCCGCGATCAGAGCGGTTGGTAAACAGAGAACCGCCGCAGCGGCGAGTAGCAGGGTCTTCATGGAGCGGCTCGCCGGATGGTCAGGTTCACGATCTCTCGTCCGCGGAGCAGCGTCAGCTCGACTCGGTCTGAATCACGGAACGCGGTGGCGATCGCCGAGGCGGCAGACTCGGCCGTGCCGATGGTCACCCCTCGGACGGCGACCACGAGGTCATCGGCCCGGCAGCCGGCCTCCGCCGCGGGGCCGTTGCTGGCGACTTGTTCGATGAACGCCGGCGCGCGGGGCGTGATGCTGGGGATCAGCGTGAGGCCGATCTGTCGAAGCACCGCTCGCGACGACGCCACGCCCCGCGGTGTGCTTTGCGAAGCGGTATCGCCCTGCTGTTGGATGCGAGCGACCGCATCGCGAACGGCCGGCGTGGGGAGGGCGTAGTTGATCCACGCCCCCGTGATCGGCGATCGACACTCGGCTCCGAGCAGGCCGACGACGGTTCCCCGGTCATCGACCACCACGCCGCCGCCGGCGCCGGGGTTGCTCGTGACCGCGTCGAGCAGCACCACGCGGGTTCCCGGCGAAGGGGCCCCAATCGCGGGGCGTCGCACGCCGCCGACCGAGGCGATCGGCAGTGGCATCGGAGCGACCGCCGCGACACGCCCGCGTTGGACAGTCACCGGCTCGTTGCCGATGGCGATCGCGAAGGCATTCGACAACGCCCAAACCGGCAGGCCACGCCGCGGGGGGGCCGGAGCCGTCAGGTCGATGGCCGACGGGGGCAGGGCGGAATCGGGACAGCCGATCAAGGCGAGGCCGGTCATCGGATCGCGGCCGAGGACCTGACCCTCACACCGATCGCCCAGGGCATCGATCAGCGTGACCGATCGCCCATCGAGCACCGGGCTGTCGACCGTGATCACCCGCGGGCTCTCGCCCTCGATGAAGAGACCGCTCTGGTAGCCTTCGAGCCCAGCCACCCCGCCAAGCCCGTAGACCTTCACCACAGCATCCTGCACGCGAGCCAGAGGGGCTAGCTGATCGGGCAGCGATTCGGCCGGTGCAACACAGGGCAAGGAGAGAGCGATCAGGATGGCGGCTCGTCGGATCATCGGGACGCCTCCCGTGCCGGGGCTCGCTTGAGCAGAGCAAACGGCCGATCTCCAAAAAGCACGGTCATGGCACCCGGCATCGGGCCGGCATCGAACCCGTCCCATTCGACGCGGACCGCATCCTCGGCCGTGTCGCGTGAGGCCTCGAAGCCGATCGGTTGGCCGTTGATGGGGTCGAGGAAGACTTCGACGCGGAGGCCGCGGTGCGTCGCGGCGAGCACGTCGTGTGGCTCGCCAAACGCGCGCCAGGGGAGTTGGCCAACGGCCTCGACGCGATCGAGCTGGCCCGACTCGCCCGACGCCAATCGGCTCCATACCCAAAGCCCGCCCAATAGGCCCGGCGCGGCGGGCGGGGCGGCTTGGCGGGTGAGGTCTTGGGTTGTGTCCGCGTGGTACTCGCCCCGCTTAGCGATCCAATCGACCCCGTCGTTGTCGATCCGCAGCGTGACCCGCTCGCGGTGGAGGGCATCGTCGTACGAGACCGACAGCGGACCGACCTCGCCCATCGCAACGGCGCACGCCTCCAACAGACGCTCGGTCGCTCGGCGTGTCGCCGCGTAGTTGGCGTAGCCTTCGCGGGCTTCGTAGGGGAGGTCGTCGGGGACCGGCTGTTTGGCGACGGCGGGCGGCGTGGAGCCGGCGATCGCCGCGTCCAGTTCGCCCGGGGCGTGGATCGGGCCGAGCCGCACGTCACGCTCGACGAGGCGGCCATCCCGGCGGAATTCGAGCCGCGCCCTCCAACCCGCCGGCAGCACGCCGACCGCGTTCAGCAGGGCGTTGGCGGTCGGGGTGTCGCGGCCATCGAGCGAGACGATCTCGTCACCGGCACGGAGGCCGCGTCGATAAGCATCGCAATCGATCTCGATCGCATCGACGATCGCCTGCGGGCCGCTCCGCGTGATCACGGTCGCCCCGAGCGAGGCATGATCGACCACGTGGCCGCTCTCTAGCGGCGCGAGAAACCGCTTCACTTGATTGATCGAGATGGCGTACCCGACGCCGACGTTCACGCGGCCGCGTTTCTCGAACGAGCCCCGCCCGTTGATGCCGATCAGGCGCCCCTGACCATCGAACAGCGGGCCGCCCGAGTTGCCCGGGTTGATCGCCGCGTCGGTTTGCAAGCAGTCGGCGTACTCCAAGACGCCGCCCGCCGGGGGCTGGTAGCGGTGCGTGCCCGAGATGACGCCGACGGTCACCGTCGGGGTGAAGTCGTCGGCGAGCAGGAAAGGGTTGCCGACCACGATCGCCGGCTCGCCAACGTGGACCCGATCGCTGTCGCCGAGCTCGGCCGCCGGGTACGGGCCATCCCCCAAGAGGCGGACGAGCGCGATATCGCCGGTCGGGTCGAGGCCGAGCAGCACGGCTTCGTGCAGCCGGCCATCGTTGGTGCCGACCAGCATCAGCGGGCCGCACGGCGAGGTGACATGGAAGTTCGTGACAACCAAGCCGTCCTCGCTGACGATCACGCCCGAACCGCCGTTGGTGCCCGCCTTCTCGAAGATCGCAACCGTCGAGCGGCTGATCCGCTCGATGACCTCGATCCGTGCCTCCTCCGCCGCGCCGATCGACGGATCGACGGCGAGCGTCGGCCCGTCGGCCATCCCGGCGGCGGGCCAGCCGAGCACGAAAACTAGTGCCAGCGTTCGGGTCATTGGATCACACGGAGCAGGGCAAAGTGCACGTGGTCGCCCGAGTCGAGGTTCTCACCATAATCGACCCGGAGCGTGAGCGTCGGCTCCCCTTCGAGCGGGGCGTTGAGGGCGATCGGGCGCGTAGAGCCATCGATCGTGCCTGACCAGATGGTACGCTCGCCGGCGAGGATCGACACGTCGGCCGACCCGGCCCGCCTGGTTCTCGGGTCGAGCCCGACGAGTCCCTTGAGCCGGATCGCCTCACTGGGCAGGGCGAAGCGGAGCTCGCCCCGGCTCTTCATCGCGACCCCGCCATCGAACCGCTGCACTGTGGCGATCGCCGGCCAGCCGGCCGGCACACGCGGATCGGTCTTCCAGAGGCTCAGTTCCTGGCCATCGAAGGCTTGGTTGAAGGTGTGGCCCATCTCGATCGTCGGGGCCTCGAAGTACGGCTTCCAAGATTGGTCGAGCAACCGGAGTTCCGCGATCGGCGTGACCCGGCCGGCGGAGAGGTCGATCGCGTCGATCGATCCGACCGATAGCCAGCCGCTGCCCGCACCGCTACGCCAAGCGAGGCCCTCGCCTTCTAGGCCGATCCGATCCGCCGCGAGGCGGCTGCCGTCTCTGAGTGATAGCCGCGCCCGCGGGACGATCGCCTCGTTGTTGCGGAAGAAGCGGATCCCCCCGAGCCGTTTCCAGGGGACCTCGATCGGATCGTCGTCGCTGTTGTCGCCAAAGGCGAACCGCACGCCCCGGTCGGCGACCTCCAGCACGACGCCCTCTACCGGGGCGAGCCCGCTGCCGTCGCGGCGTTTGACGAGGAGCACATCGGCGGTCGCTTGTTCGTCGCCTTGCGGAGCGGGCGAGCTGCTGCCCAGGTCCCACGCGACGATCGACGCGATCGGGACCCGTGCCGTCGATCCTTCGACGAGGACCAGATCGACGCTCCCAGCAACGAACCCACGCGACGCGTAACGCAGACGCGAACCGTCGATCAGCGTCACCGCCCCGGCGGGCGCAATGGCTGCGTCAGACGCCTGGTTCTCGGTGAAACGTATCGAGAGGGCTTGGTCGAACGAGAGCCGCTCCGCTTGATCGAGTAGCGTGATTCCGTTGGTCTCGTTCAGGCCGGTGAGCCCGCCCACGAGCTCGCCGTCAACGGTTTCGACAACGACCGGGACCGCGGAGCGCGAGGGGATCTCGACGGTCGTTTGGCCCGTTGCTTGCACGCACAAGAACGCGGCGAAGCAACACGCCAGCCATCGGCAGTCCACTCGGCTCATCGTTCCCCCGCCGGCGGGTTGGTGGCGTCGGCTTCGGCGGCGAGTGTCTTGAAGTAGTTCTCGATCAGCCCGCGATAGTGGGGCGGAAAGTCACGCGTGATCGATTGGGTCAGCCGCTCACGCTCGGCCGGCGGCAGCGAGCCCCAGGCGTCGCCCGCCACGAGCCGCTTGCGATCGACCTCGCCCGGCCCTTTGAAGTCGCTCGGGCGGCTCTCTTCGGCCGGGTTGGTCGGTGCCCCGCCGCCGGGGCCGCTCGCCTGAGCCATCTGTTGCTGTTGCTTGCGTTGCTCTTCGAGGTCTTCGAGCAGCTTGTCGAGTTCATCGAGGATCGTTTGCTGTTGCTTCTCGGTCTTGTCGCCCGGCTGCGAGAGCGCGAGGCGGCGCTGGGCATCGCGCATCCGGCGCACGACCTTGGGCAACGGTTCGGGCTCTTTGTCGAGCTCGCCGCGCAGGGCCGTCAGCACCCAGGCGCGTGCCGGGCCGAGTGCCTCGGTCGGATCGGTCGAGAGTTCGTCGAATCGCTCCAGCTCGGCGGTGGCCGACTCGTCGGATATCGTCTGTTGCGACGCCACCGCCCGCAGATAGCGCATCAAAGCGGGCGAGAAGACGGGGCGATCCGCCAGCCCCTCGGACCAAGCGAGGCAGGCGTCGTACTCGCCCCGGGAAGCGAACGCCTCGGCGATCGCCAAGCGGAGAGAGTCGCCGGCGTCGCCGAGCGATGCCAGCCAAGCGGGTGGGCTCGGCGGCGGATCGGTCAGCAGCGTGGCGGCTCGCTCCCCGTAGTCCGCCGCGAGGCGACGCAGGGGCGCGGCAAGGCGTGACGCGCGGGCCGCCTTGGCAACGGACTCCCGCCACGCGGCGGCGGCCCGTTCGCCCTCGGGCAGCTCCGAGAGCCAAGCGTTGATGGCCGTCTTCGCCGCGACAAACGACGCCTCGGTCCGCCAATCGACTGCCTCCGCGGGCGGATCGGTTGCCGCGGCGGCCAGCGAACCGCAGAACAGCAGCATGACGGCGATCGCCGTGGCGGCTCGTGGGGCGTCCTGCATGGGGGCTCGGTCCATCTCTTCACTATCCTCGGCCGCGGGGTATGCCGCAACATCACGGGGCCAGCGTTCGGTTCGGAAAGCGGCTAGCGGCTGCTTTTCGCCACGGCCGCCGCCGACTCGGCCAGCCGGCGTTGCTCTTCGGCGAGGGACGTGAGGTTCTCGGCGACCTCGCCCGCGGTTGCCTCGCCCGACGCGGCCGCGGCGTTCCAGACCTTGGTTTGTTGCATCAGCCGCCGCTGGAGGGAGCGGATCATCCGCAGCTCGCCGATCTTGGAGACCAGCCCCCGGTCACCGCCTCCGAGGGATTGCCCCGGCTTGCCGCCTTGGGCGCTCTGCTTCTCGAGTTCGTCGAGCGACTCGTCGACCGCGGCGACCATCTCGGCGAGGGCCTCAACGATCGATTGCTCCAACGCTAGCGTGGTGTTGTCGAGCTGCGTCCGGTCGAGGCGGCCCTCGACGGCACGCATGTCGTCGAGCACGCGGGAAAGGGCGTCGTCGAAGACCAGCGAGGAGCCATCGGCCCGCACGAGCCGCAAGGCCAACTCGGCCGCCGAGCCGACCTCGCCTTGCCGCTGAGCCAATTGGGCCGCGGCGAGCTGCGTCGTGCGCGAGGCGGCGGCCTGTGGCTTGGCTTGGAGTGAATCGACTCGCTTCTGGGTGTCCTCGTGGAGCGTCACCTCCGATTCGTGCATGCGGCGGAAGCGTTCGGCGAGCGAGGCGAGCCGGCGTTGCTGCTCCTCCTCACGCAACTGGCGGAGGCGTTCCTCCGCCTCGCGTTGGGCCGCTTCGAGCTCGCGTTGCGCGTCGCGTTGGTCTTTCTCGGCCTCACGGTCGTTCTTGGCGAGTTTCTCGCTCGCCTGCCGCATCGCCTGCTTGCCCTTGTCGAGGCGCCCGGCGATGGAACGCGCGTCGGCCTCCGAGGCCTCGCCCTCTTGGGATTCACCCCCATCCGGTTGATCTCCCGCCGGCTTGCCTTCTGGCGACGGCTCGCCGGACCGGCCCGCCGAGCGGTCGGCCTCCTCGGCCGGTTCGCGGAGCCGCTCGATCCGGCTGGCGAGTTCCTCTTGGCGTTCGGCCGACTCGGCTCCCTCGCCCCGTTCGGTGCGGGCGCGGAGCGAGCGTTGCTCGCGGAGGGCGGCACGGATCTCGCGGCGGAGCATCTCCAGCCGTTGGCGTTCCTCTTCCAAACGGGATTCGCTCGGGTCGGCCATGACCAGCCGGAGGAGCTCTTCGAGCTGAGTCGCCAACTCGGTCTGGTCGGAGCGGGCCGCTTGGTATCGCTGGCGTTCGAGGAGCCGGACGACCTTGTCGAAGCGTCCCGTGAGGCCGGCCGCGCGGGCCTCACCGATCGCGCTGCGGATCTGGGTCGCGCGGGCCTCGTCGGTCGCCTCGACCGCGTCCGCGATCCGCAGGGCGAGGGTTTCGAGCCGCTCGTAGCCGATGGCGACCTGCTTCTGGTCGGCGGCCACCTTCGCGGCGTGGGCACCCATCGGCAGCAAGGCCGCCAGCGCGATCGTCCAAGCGAGGAGCCGTTGTGGTTGGTCCATCGGGTCAGTCCAGCAGCAGGCTGCGGGCGTCCTCGGTTTCTTGGCGGGCGGTCTTCTCGTTCACGGTCCGTTGCTCGCGGATGAGGCCCCGCAGCAACGCCACCACTTCATTGTACGTCTGTTGTGAGTCGAGGCTGGCAGCGACTTGACCGAGGGTCTCGGCGGCACGCCCCGCGGCGGCGACCGAATCCGCGATCGCGGCATCGCTTTCGGAGGGCTCGAGTCCGGTCAATCGCTCGCGGGTCTGCCGCAAATCGCGATCGACGACCCGCCGCAACGGCCCGACCACGGCGGTCGTAAGCCGATCCACCAAAGCCGGCTGGTCGAGGCGGTTGTTTAGCACCTGCTGCCGAAGGCCCTCGCCTCGGTCGGCGACCGTCGCGACGCCATCGGCTGCCTTCCGGGTGTCGAGCAACCGTTCGCTGGCCCACCGGCGGAGGTCGTCCTGGCTCGGCGGGTCGCCCTCGGCGAAGCGACGCTGAGCCAAGTCGAGTTCATACGCGAGCCGCTCGACATCGGCCTGCAACGATTCGACGCCTCGCCTCAGCTCACGCTGGGCATCGCCGAGGCGGGCGAGCAGTTCGGCCGGGCTGACGACCTCTAGCACAATCGGCTGGCTGGCCGTCGGCTCGCGGTTGGCCAAGTCATAACGATCGCTCGCCGTGGCGACGAGCATGACGCGGTCGCCCGGCTTGACGGCGAGTCGCTGCTCGGCGGCGGCCGAGCGGAGCGTCAGCAAGTCGGCCTCGCCGGTCGCCTCGCCGGGCAGGCCGATCGGCGGGGCCATATCGAGTCGGATCGGCTCGCCGGCGTCTAGGCTCACGAGCAGGGCGGTGCCGTCCAGGCCGTGGTCGTCATCGACCGCTGCCCGCACACGCAGGCGGGCGTCGCGGGTGACGGCGCGGCCGATGCCATCGAGTGTGAGCCGGACGGTCGGCGGCGTATCCGCGGCGACTTCCAGCGGCAAGCGGATCGGCTCCGAGGCCAAGCCGTCTTGGTCGAGTAAAGTTAGCGTCAGCACACGCGATGCCTCCAACGGCGGCAGCTCGGCAACGAGGCCGTGGCCTCCTTCGACGAGGGTCGCTTCGAGCGGTTGGGGGGCCTTCACGCCGGCCAGCGAGAGGTCGGTCGAATCGAGCGGCTTGGTCGATTGGGCCTCCAGCGTCAGCCGGCTCCCCTCGGGCAGCGGGGCGAGCGTGGTTGGCTCGACCGTGAACGCGGGCGTGTTGAGGTAGTTGGGCGGCTGACTGGTGAATCGGGTCTCGATCAATCGCGGTCGCTCGGCCGCCACGATCCGCAGACGCTGCCGCGCATCGCCGCCACGGATGACGAGCGTCTGATCGGTGTCCAATCGCTCGATCCGGCGGCGGAACCGTTGACGCTTGGTCTCGCCCGTCGAAGGCTGGCCGACGCGTGTGAGGGTGGTCAGGACACGCCGCCCTTCTGCTCCGCCGCGTGCCCAAACGGTCCGCGGCAACGGGTGCTCACGGCTTGTCTCAGCGACGACGGCGAACTCGAGCGCCTCACCCCGCGGGGCGATCAGTGTCCAGTCGCCGGTCGCCTCGTCGAAGGTGAAGCCCTCGGCGACCAGGGTCACTTGCCGCGGCCAAGGCTTCTCCGACAAGGCGACCCGGTCAACCAAGCACGCCGACAAGTCGGGCCGGGCGATCCCGAGCAAGGCAGCCCCGCCGAGTGCGGCGGTCGCGAACCATGCCGAGCCCATCGTTGAGGCGTGCCGATCGAGCCGCACCGCTTCGAGCGAGACGGCGGCTTGATTGGCCGCTTCGATCGCTTCGTTGGCGAGCTGCCGATTCGGTGGCGGGGCAAGCCGGCGGAGGTCGAGGGCGGTCGAGAGCAGCGTCGCTTCGCGTGGGTGGTCGTGGTGCAAGAGCGTCAGCAGGTCGTGATCGGTGATCCGGTGAAACCATCGCGGCAGGGCGACCAAGCCGAGCCACCCAACGGCCCCCAGCGCCAACGCCGCGTTGAGCGTCGCACGGACTTGAGCCGAGGGCTCGATCAGGCGGTCGAGCGTGAGGCCCATCCAGAGCACCAGCCCGAGCGCCGCCGCGGCCTGCCACGCCAGCCGCCGCCCGATCGCCCCGCGGATCTGATCGCGGAGCCTCGCCAGCAGCGCATCGATCGCCGAGCCGGTTACGGCGGCGGGCGAGAGGTCGGCGGTGGCGGGGTTGTCTGGCAACGGATTGATCGGAGGCGTTGGGTTTGTCTTAGGCGAGTCGCCAGGAACGCCGCAGGAGCCACTCTAGCAGCAGGGCCGCCGTCATCACGGCGAGCGCTAGCTGGGCGATCCACTCACGGAACGCGGCATCGGGCGGGCTGAGCTGGATGGTGGTCTCGGCGAGGGAGGGCGTGTCGGCGGCGAGTTGGGCGATCTGCTCGTCGGCGTCGGGGTCGGACAGGTTGATGTAGCGCCCGCCGCTGGTCGAAGCGATCGCCTTGAGCAGCTCGACGTTCTGGACCGCCGTTTCGCTTTCGAGCGAGGGCAGGGTGACCTCGGCCGAGGTGGTCAGGCGTTGGCCGCCGGGGGTGAAGTAGACCGCTTGGTAGCGGCCGACCGACTCGCCTCGCAACGCAGCCGCGAAGACTCCCGGCTGGCCGTCGACAGGGGCGAGCGGCAGCTCGCGCGACTCGCCCGCCGGATCGATCAGCCGCACGAAGCCGGCCCCCCCGTCGCCGATCGACTCGGGCGAGCGGGCCGCGTAGCGGACGCCGATCGGCTCGCCCAGGTCGTAGCGGTCGCGATCGGTGAGCAAGGCCCCCTCGGCCGCCCCGCCGAGCAGGCGGCCCTGCGATACACGGCGGAGCAACCCCGTGTGCAACGACGTGAACCAAGCGGGATCGACCTTCCGGAGCCGCCAGGTCTCGGAGGTGGCCAGGTACACGACCCGGCCGGCACCGAAGTACTGCTCAGCGCAGAGCGGCGGCCGCGGCTCACTCGATTGTCCGAGTTGGGCCAACACCGTGGCGCCGGGCTTGGCCTCGGCCGGCAACGGCGTGGCGTAGACGCCCTCGAAGCGCTTCCACAGGTCGGCCCCGTCGGGGGAGCTGGGGGCTCGGAGGAAGTCGGTATCGCGGCCGGCGGGGGTCAGTTCGATCGGCTGCGGCTCTTGGCTCGCTTCGATCGAGGCGTTCAACGCGAGCGGGTCGTCACGCAGCGTGACCGGCAGCAGCGTCTGCAAGGCGGGCGTCAGGCCGCGACGCACGACCGTGGGCGTGTAGACCGGTCCACCGACCACCACGAGCCCACCGCCGCGGCCGGCGACCCAGTCGGCCAACGCCGTTTGGGTCGCCTCGTCGATGAGTGTCCAATCGAGGTCGATCGCGACCACCGCGTCGTACGCTTCCCAGCCTTCGTTGTCCGTCGGCAGCGTGGTCAGCACCTTGTCGGCGTCTTGAGTGACAGCGCCGCCGGCCGATTGCAACAGGACATCACTGGAGAACAACGCGTCGCGGAAGAGTTGGTCGCGGAGGAACCGATAGTCACGCGCGGGCCCACCCGCGGCGAGCAGCACGCGGGTTGGCTTGTCGATTAATTCGACACGGGTCGTGCGGCGGTTGTCTCCGGCATCAGTGTCCTCGCCCGATGGCGTAAGGACGGCGATCAATTCGTAAGTGCCCGCGGCGATAGTGTCGATCTCTACGTTGATCGCCGCCAGCCCGCCGGCGGGATCGATCGTCGCCTCGACTTCCTCTTGGAACGCGACCGCACCGAGCGAGCCGTCTTCTTCGATGGCAACCAGCGTGACCCCCACGCGGTGTGGCAACGCAGAGGCGGCCTCGGCGTTCGCGCCGAGGGTGACCGTCGTGCGGAAGCGATCGCCGGCAGACGCCCGGGCGGGGGCGGCGAGGTCGCGCACACTGACTTGCGGCGGCTGCGACAGCGGCCCAACGCCGAGCGTATGGACCGGCACGCCCCGCCGGATGGCGAGGGCCGCCGCGGCTTCGGGATCGGGGCCGGCGTTCCAGCCGCCATCGCTCGCGACGACGATGGCCGCCAACGGGGTGGTTGCGTGGTCGGCCAGGACGCGCTCGATCGCCGCCCCGAGCCGTGTCGAGGCGCCCGGCTCGTGCGTATCAGCACCGGGCGAGGTGTAAGCCAGGGCGACATCGAAATTCGCCGTCCGGACGGCTTGCGTTTCGGCGAGTTGGTCGGCCGCGAGGGAGAAGGCTACGGCCGCGACCCGGCTCCGCTGGTTGGAACCGCTTGAATCGCTCCCCGCCGGCAACTGCATGCTGGCGCTGCGGTCGGTTAGTAGCACGATACGCGAAGGCTCCTCGGTCTCGGTTATGACCCGGCGTTCGAGGCCCACCAGCAGCAGGCCGGCCGCGGCGATCGCCAGGACGCGGAGCACCAGGAGGATCGCCCAGCCACACGGCACCAGCCGGCTCTCTCGCCAGCCGTAGACGATCGCCGACACGAGCCCGGCGATGGCGAGCAAGCCGAGCAGGGCGGCCCAATTCGGGCTGGCGGTCAGGGCCTCCCAGCCGGCGGCGTCGTAGATCGTCATCGGGACGCCCTCCGCTGCGCCGGCGTGGCGGCGGACGAGACGTAGCTCGTTTTGTAGGCGAGCCAGCGTTCCACGACGAGCAATCCGAGCAACAATGCCGCGGCGATGTAGAGCGGTACCCGACTGGACGGCGTTGCCTCTTCGCGGAACAGTTGGCTCGCGCGGCCGACCTTGGCGGTGTCGCCCCAACGCGATTGCAACACGTCGAGCCGCGGGGCGGCCAGATCGCTCTCGGCCGAGGCAATCGACGCGGCGAAAGCGGGCTCTTTCATGCCGCCAAGCACCCGCCGATACACGCCCGGCGAGGCGGGCATCAGCGGCAGGTTGTCGGACAAGCCGGCGACCTCACGCAACTCGCCCGACTCGTCCCAACGACGCAGGGTCGATCGTGCGGGCGGTTGCTGTAAGGCCTTCTCGCCGATTGTTTCGAGGATCGGCTTGAGCCTCTCTTGGGCCAGCCAGCCGGCGAGGTCGTTCGCCAACACCGGGAAGATCGGCAGGCTCGCCAGGTTGCTCCATGGCGGGGCGGCCGGGTCGCCGGTGGCGGCGGTGGTCAGCATGCCGATGAGCCGACCCGCCCCGAAGCGGCTCTCCAAGACCAGCGGCCGGCCGTCGGTGAACGAAGCCAACGCCGGAGGGCTTGCCTCGGTCGGCAGCGACACGTTGAGGGGTTCGTTCGATTCAGTCTCATCAGCGAGCCGGCGAGACACCAGCGGGCGGACCAGCGGCAAGAAGCCGTTGCCCTCGCCGCCGAGCACCCGCATCGCCGGGTGGTCGCTCACCGTGAGCATCGGCTCGCCCGACGCGGTGGTCGGCGTCGAGGCGGGCGGGCCGATCTGCCAAGTCGTCATCGGTGGCGACCCGGCCAAGCCGCCGCCGGCGATCGAGCGATTGAACCAATCGACGTCGGTCCGAGGCCCGAGGACCATCAGCACGCCGCCCCCCGCGGCGACGAAGTCGCGGACCAGAGCGGTCTCGCGTTCGGTCAGTCGCTCGACATCGAGCAGGAAGAGCGCGGCCGCGTCGGCGAGCGTGTCGGCGTCGAGCTTCTGGACGCGCGTCGGCGACCAGCCGCTGCGGGTCTTGCCGATCGGCCGCAACGCCGCCGCGAAGACACGCGACTCGATCCCCGTTTCGCTCGGATCGACCAACACAACCGCCTGCGAAGCGGCCGCCTCGATCGCGAGCCAACGGGTGTCGTCCGCCGGCAGGCGATCGCCCGGCAGGCTGGCGTCGAGCGTGTGCAGCCCGACGCCTTGCAGCGTGATGGCGGTCTCGACCCGCTTCGCTTGGCCCGGCTCGAAGGGGCCGACCTCGATCGACGCCAGCGGCTGACCGTTCCGGCGGAGGGCGACCGCCACGGCCGGGGCCGACTCGGCCGAGTGGTTCGTCACCTCGATCTCGACCCGCATCTCGACGCCCGCGGCGACGGGGCCCGGCGCAAGTGTGAGAGAGGAGACCTCCAGGTTGCCGGCGTCGTGGTCGCCGCACGCCGCGAGGACCACGCCGGCGGACTCGGAGGCGAGGCCTTGCAGCGGGTACGCCCAGCCGTCGCGATCGCCGTGCGTGGTCTCGGCGAAGTCCGAGAGGATGTAGGCGTAGGTCGTCGCGGCGTTGCCCTCCTGGACGGCCTGTCGAAGGCGGCCGATCGCGTCGATCGAATCGATGGTCGCGCTGGTCGCTTGCCAGCCGGCAGGGTCGGTCGTTGTTGCGTCTTCTTGTCCGACGATCGTTGCCGCGGCCCGGTCGCTCAGGACGTCGGAGTAACGGAGGACGACGACCTCATCGCCGTTGCTCGCGGCCGTGGCGGCCAGGCGCCCGAGGGCGCCAGTCGCCTCGTCCCAGGCCGTCTGGTCGGCGTCGCGTCGTTGCATGCTGCCCGTGTCGTCGAGCAGCACGACGTGCCGTGCCGGTTCGCTGCCGAAGAAGCCTTCGAGCAGGTCGGCCGTCCGCGGCGTGGCGGCGAGCAAGCCGGCGAGGCCGACCGCCAGCACTCGGGCCGCCAGCAGGAGCCACTCGCTGAGCCGGACCCACGTGCGGTTCTTGCGTTCGCTCTTGAGCAGGAAGTCCATCGCGGCCCACTCCACCCGCTTCCGGCGCCGCCGGTTGAGCAGGTGGATGAGGATCGGAACGCACGCCAGGGCGGTGCCGATCGCGGCCAAGATGGGGAAGGTGAATCTCACCGCCGGCGCGGCCCCCGTTGGCGGCTAGCCAGCAACGCCACGAGCGCCGCGTCGAGCGGTTCGCTGGTGCGGATCAATCGATAGTCGGCACCGCGTCGGGCGCAGCATGCCTCGGCTTGGTCGAGGTGCTCACGCAACGCGGCCAGGTAGGCCCGCCGCAACGCCCGCGGGTTCGCGTCGAGTTCGACGCCCCCCTCGAGGCCCACGAACCGGGTCGCCCCTTCGAGTGGGAACTCCAACTCGTCGTCGGATAAGACTTGCAGCACGACCGCATCGATCCCCTTGGCGGCGAGCAGTTGCAGGCCGTCGTCGAGTTGTTCGATTGGACAGAGCAGGTCGGATAGCAGAACGACGATGCCGCGCCGCGGGATGCTCTCGGCGGTCGTGCGGAAGAGGCCGGCCAAATCGGTCTTGGCCCCCTCGCCGGGCGTGGCCAGGCTCGCGGCCAGCTTGTCGGCGATCTTCGTGACTTGCCCGCGGCCGGTCCGGTGCGGCGACTCGGCGAGGATCTCATCGGCGAACGCCCGACAGGCGACCGCGTCTTGTTGGCTGGTGAGCAGGTAAGCCAAGGCACAGGCGGCCGTGGCGGCATACTCGTGCTTGCTCATCGCATCGCCGGCCCCACAGAAGGCCATGCTCGCCGAGCAATCGACCAATAGCGTGGCCCGCAGGTTGGTCTCTTCTTCGTACTGCTTGACGAACAAACGATCCTGGCGCCCCCACGCCTTCCAATCGACGTGTCGCAGGTCGTCGCCCGGCGTGTACTGGCGGTGCTCGCGGAAGTCGAGCGACCGGCCCAGGTATGGGCTGCTGTGCCGCCCCGAGAGGAAGCCGTCGACCACCTTCGCCGCGCGCACCTCCAGCCCGCCGACACGCCGCAGCACCTCGGGGAGCGTTTGGGCCGATGGGTCGCCGGCGGGGCGGCCCGTCTCAGCCGGCGAGGACGCCGCGGAAGCGGGGGTCATTCCGGAGGCTCTCGTCGCGGGTGGGGGTGGCGGATAGCAGGCCGTCGATGACGTCGTCGGGCGACAGGCCCTCGCTCTCGGTCTGGAAGTTCAGCACGATCCGATGCCGCAGCACCGGCTTGGCCAGCGCCTGCAAGTCCTCGATCGCCACGCAGGGGCGGCCGTCCATCAAAGCGCGGGTCTTCGCACCGAGGATCAAGAACTGCACCGCCCGTGGCCCGGCGCCCCAGGCGAGGCGGCCGCTCGCTTCCGGCGCGGCGTCGGGCTCGCCGACACGCGAGCCACGCACCAGGGCCACCGTGTAGCGGACCAGGTCATCGCCGATCGGCGTCGTGCGGACGAGCTTCTGGAGGTCGAGGATCTCCTCGACCGATGAGACGGCCTCGATGTCGGAGCCGCCGCCGCTGGTGGTGCGACGCGCGACCTCCATCTCTTCCTCGAAGGTCGGGTAGCGGACCATCGCTTTGAACATGAAGCGGTCCTGCTGCGCCTCGGGCAGCGGGTAGGTCCCCTCCTGTTCGAGCGGGTTCTGCGTGGCGAGCACGAAGAACGGGCTGCCGATCTCGCGACGCACCCGGCCGACCGTGACTTGGTGCTCCTGCATCGCTTCGAGCAGGGCCGCTTGGGTTTTTGGCGGGGTCCGGTTGATCTCGTCGGCGAGGATCACGTGGGCGAAGATCGGGCCGGCGATGAACCGCAGGTCGCGACGCCCGGTCGCGCGGTCCTCCTCGATGATCTCGGTGCCGAGGATGTCGGCCGGCATCAGGTCGGGCGTGAACTGGATGCGGCTGAAGGTCAGCCCCAGCGACTGGGCCAACGAGCTGACCAGCAGCGTCTTCGCCAGCCCCGGCGCGCCCTCCAGGAGGCAATGACCGCCACAGAAGAGCGAGATCATCAGCAGGTCGATCACGTCGTCTTGGCCGACGATCCGGCGGGCGAGCTGCGCGCGGATCCGCGCGGCGGTGTCGCGTAGCCGCTCGACGTCCGAGGTCGTTGGTTCTTCGTTCGACACACTCGCTCCGTTGTTCAAAGAAATGCCCCGCGGCGTTCACCGCTGGTAGATCGGCAGGCACGCCTCGTCCATCTGCAGCATGATCAAGTTCAGGGCGGACGTGTAGACCGGGCCGATATAGCCTTGGTCCCAGCGATAACCCTTGCCCCGTGGCGTATCGACCTGCCGGGCCGTGGCGACCAATTGATTGAAGGTCTGCCGGCGATACGCCCGCCAGGCCTCGTCGCCCTCGCGGTACTGGACTTGGGAATAGTAGAAGTTGGCGTAGTGCCAATGGCCGTGGCTGCCGGCGTCCTCGCCCGCCAGGTGGATGCGGCAATACTCCTTCATGCGGGGCACGAATTCGTCCTCGTGCTCGCCCGCGTCGTACAGGCACGCCAGGGCGGCGGCCGTGATCGCGGGGCGGCCGTTGCCCCCCTTCGTGCTGTACTGCACCCCGCCATCCTTGAGCGTGCAGCCGTGGATATACGCGACCGCCTTGTCGATGACCTTCTTCGGCACCGGGATGCCCGCGTTGCGGCAGCCGCGGAGGCCTTGCACCTGCGTGACGGTCGTCGAGCCCTCGTCGAAGCCGTTGCCGTCGCGGGCGCTGACGTAGCCCCAGCCGCCGGCGTCGGTCTGGGCCTTGCCCGTGAAATCGACCGCGGCGGTCAGCACACGGATCAACTCTTCGCGACGCCGGGCGTCCTCTTCTTCTCCCAATACCTGGGACAAGAAGAGCATCCCGAAGCCGTGCCCGTACGTGTAGCGGTCGTCGCGCAGCGGGTCGCCGATCAGCCCATTGGGGCGGGCCTGGGCGAGCAGGTAATCGACCGCCTTGCGGAGCTCGGGGGCGTAGCGACCGCCGTTGGGCGTGGAGCCCTCGCACAGCAGCGCGATGCCCGCCAGCGCGGTCATCGCCGTCGGATAACGCCCGCCCGCCTCCCACGAGCCGAGCCGGCTCTGCGCCGAGGCGAGCCAACGCAGGCCGCCCTCGGTCACCCGCGACGTTTCGACGGCGCGGGTCGTCGCCGTGCCGATACAGCAGGCGAGCACGGCGATCAGTAAGCGGGATGGTTTCATACGTTGCATCCTAGCCAAGTCCCGCCGGTTTGGCTCGCGACCGCGAGCCGAGCGAGGCGGGTTCCTACTCGTTGAAGAGCGATTTGAAGAGCCGTTCGACGCTCTGCCCCATCTCCTTCGCCCCCTTCGGCTTCGACGCCAGCGGGTCTTCGACGCGTGCCAGCATCGGCGGGCGGGGCGGGGC
>CAYGUP010000049.1:0-29811 GCA_964353155.1 uncultured Planctomycetaceae bacterium
CCGTTGCCCCTCGGAGTGCTGTTTTGTCGCTCTCGGATCGATTGCCTTCGCTGACGTCTCGCTTGCAAGCGGTTTATGGGGAACGAGCCGAGGAGGCCCGCGATGCCCTCGACGCGGAGCTGGCCGACCTATCGATCGAGGCCTCACCGGCCGGTGGCAGCCCAGAGCGATGGAACCAGCGCGATGTGGTGCTGATCACATACGCCGACCAGGTCCGCTCGGGCGATGGGTCGAAGTCGCCGTTGGCCACGCAACGCGAATGGCTGGTCGATCACGGCTTGGGCGACCTGCTGAGCACGGTCCATCTGCTGCCGTTCTGCCCATACTCGTCGGACGATGGGTTCTCGGTGATCGATTACTTGGCGGTCGATCCCGAGAGTGGCACGTGGGAAGACATCGCCGCGCTCGGCGAACCGTTCGACTTGATGTTCGACTTGGTGTTGAACCATCTCTCAGAATACAGCGAGTGGTTCAAGAAGTACCAACAAGGCGAGGCCCCCTACGATCGGTTCTTCATCGAGGTCGAGCCCGCGGACGATTTCTCGTCGGTCACGCGACCGCGGCCCGGGCTGCCGCACAAAGCGGTCGAGACCAATCGGGGCGAACGCCATGTCTGGTCGACCTTCTCGGACGGCCCGGTCAAGGATCAGATCGACCTGAACTACGGCGAGCCGATCGTCCTCGCGCGGATGCTGCGGATCCTTGTCGAGTACGCCCGCCGCGGCGCGCGGATCATCCGGCTCGATGCGGTCGCCTTCTTGTGGAAGCGGCTCGGCACGAGTTGCATGCACCTGATGGAGACGCACGAGCTCGTGAAGCTCATGCGCGACGTGCTGGCCGTGTACGCACCGCGGACGCTGGTGCTGACCGAGACCAACGTGCCGCACGCCGAGAATGTGTCGTACTTCGGCCAAGTCGATCCCGCGACCGGCGAGGCGGACGAGGCCCACATGGTCTACCAGTTCAGCCTGCCGCCGCTGCTGCTCGAAGCGTTCCTGTCGGGCGATGCGTCCGCGCTCCGCGATTGGCTGAGCGACCTCGCCCCGCCGCCGCCCGGCTGCACGTTCTTCAACTTCACCGCGAGCCACGACGGCGTCGGCCTGCGTCCGCTCGAAGGGCTGGTCTCGGACGAACGCCTCAAGGCGATGGCCGAAGCGGCCGGGCGGCGCGGCGCGATCGTCAACACGCGGACCAAGCCGGATGGCTCCGAGGCCCCCTACGAACTGTGCGTGGCGTACTTCAGTGCGCTGGCCCCCGACACCGCGGACGATGACCTGCATGTTCGTCGGTTCTTGTCGTCGCAGGCGGTGATGCTCGCGTTGCGTGGGATGCCGGCACCCTACTTCCACAGCTTGGTCGCGACGCCAAACGACACCGCGGCCGCCGAGTCGAGCGGCACCGCCCGGCGGATCAACCGACGGAAATACGAGCGCGAAGAGCTCGGCACGCAGTTGGCCGACGACGCCTCGCTCCAACGACGCGTGTTCGATGGCTATAAAGAGCTGCTCGCCAAACGGATCGCCGAGCCCGCGTTCCACCCCGACGCCCCGCAGGCGGTGGTCGATACGGGCAACGCCGGCGTGCTGGCCTTCGAGCGGACGAGCCTCGGTGGCGAACGCTCGGTGTTGGTTGTCGTTAACGTCGCGGAGACGGTTCAGAATACGCTGGTGCCCGAAGCCTATGCCGGCGGAGCGATCGATCTGATCACGGCCGAAACGATGACCTTCGAGAACCAGTTGGCGCTCAAGCCGGGCCAAGTCGTTTGGCTCACCCTGGGCTAGCGGCTGATCGAGGAGAGCCGATCCACGGGAGCGCGAAGCTCCTGCTGAGCCACGCGCCGGGTACCCGCTTCAAAGCTCGGCAGGAGCCTCGCCTTCCCGTTGGCTTGTTGCTGGCACGTCGTGTGGCGGTGGGGTTGGGTGATCGGTCAGTGTAAGCTGGTGGGTCTCCGACGGCTGGCGTCGTCGGCTCGCGGTCTTCTGGCCGGCATTCCCACTTCTCACTTCCACCTTCCCTCTTCGGATGCCTGACTTCTCCCAACGCGGCCCGATCACCACGCTGCACGATCTCGCGACGACCGATTCGACCCGGTTGGAGGAGCTGCTCAGGGAATCGGTGAAGGACTACCCGATCGGCCTCGTGCTGCCGATCACGGCGTCCGACATGCGGGCCAAGCCGTTCGGGGAGATCGTCACGCAGCTCGGCAAGGCGGACTATGTCGATACGGCGGTGGTGGTCCTCAACCGGGCCGACTCCGAAGACGACTACCGCGAGGCACTGAAGCGGCTCGAGCCGCTCGGGCCGAAGGCGAAGCTCCTTTGGACCGATGGCCCCCGCGGTCGCACGGCCCTGAACGACCTGGACGAAGCCGGCTTCAGTGTCTCGGTCCCGGGCAAGGGACGCGCCGTCTGGTTCGCGTTCGGCTTCCTCCTCGCCGACCCGCGGCTCAAGGCGTTCGTCCTCCAGGACGGCGACATCGAGAACTACGACAACGATATGCTGGTCCGGCTCGCGCTGCCGATGGCCCACCCGGGCATGGACTTCCACTTCTGCAAGGCGTACTACGCCCGCTGCACGACCAAGATGCACGGCCGGGTGGTCCGCTTGTTGGTGGTGCCCCTGCTGCGGGCGTTGATTTCCGTGATGGGCAACGACCCGTACTTGGTCTTCCTGCGGAGCTTCCGCTACCCGTTGGCCGGCGAGTTCGCGGTGACCTCGCACCTGGCCCGGTCGAACCGGATCCCGTGTGATTGGGGGCTGGAGGTCGGCACGCTGGCCGAGGTGTTCCGCAACACGGCCGCGAAGCGGGTCGCGCAGGTCGATATCGCGCGTCTGTACGACCACAAGCACCAGCCGCTCTCGATCGAGGACAAGTCGAAGGGCCTGATGAAGATGGCCAGCGATATCCTGGCCAATATCATCCGCACGCTCAGCAGCCGCGGCATCGTGTTCAGCAAGGGGCACTTCATCACGATCCGTGCGGCGTACCTGCGGCTGGCGCAGGACGCCATCCGCCAGTACCACGCCGACTCGTTGATGAACGACTTGGACTACGACCGGCACAACGAGGAGCAGGCCGTGGAGGGCTTCGCGAGCCTGATCACCGAGACCGGCGACGCGGTCCATAACGACCCGTCCGGCCAGCCGGCGTTGCCGACCTGGACCCGGGTGGTGACCGCGCTGCCGGACTTCCCGCGGCGGCTGCGCGAGATCAGCGAAGCCGACCTGGCCGAGTACAGCTAAACCAAGACCGAGGCTGCCAAGCCGCCGCGAGCCGCCGACGCCATTCGTCGGAGGAACCCAGGTACCCGCTTCGCTCCGACGACTGGCGTCGGCGGCTCGCCTTTTTAGCGGCTGAGTGGTGCTTTTTGCCGAGGGAACGGGTTGTCTGGTACGTTCTAGGTTCGCCCCCATCCTCCCCCCGGCCGGAGTCGAGCCATGTTGCGACCGCTTTCTGTGTTACTAGCTCTGCTTGTGGTGATCGCTGTCTGGCGCGTGGCGGGGGCTCAGCCGGAGCCGACGCGGCAGGATCGGGAAGTGGATCAAGTCGTTGAGGAGCTAAATGACATTCGACAGTCCGTGGGGAGCCCGTTGGGCAATCGAAACGAGTTCCAGCGGGGCTTTCAACAGGCTGCCCGGAACGTGGTCCAGCGTGGTGCGTATGACAATTTCCGGGCAGAGACCGATTCCGATGACTACCTTCAGCCGCTGCCTAGAGTGAACTCTCGGGCCTACCGCGTTCAGCCGTCACTTGCAGTCCGACCGGCGGGCAATGCCCCGCACGCTCAGCTGCAAACCAAGGCCTTCGAGCTGGATCAATTAGCCCATCATCTCGAAACGGGCGGCAATTACGAGGACGCCGACGCGATCCGCGAGGCGGCGACATCACTGCGGAGCTTGGCCCGCAAGCTGGCCGAGAAGGCGAAGCCGGAGCCAACCGCTTCGTTCGATGCCCCGGTGATCGACCGGGTATGGGGAGAGGTCGCTCCACCATCGCCGGCCTTGCAACCGCCACAACCGGTTGATCCGCCCGCCGTTGCCGACGAGTAGCCGCCGGCAGTTTGACACCCGCCGAGGGGCTCTTTAGTGTTGCAGTAGCAACGGTTTAGGGGCGTTCTGCGCCCTTTGATCGACGGATTGCGATGGAACACCGGCCCGAAGGCTCCCGCTTTCGGCTTTGAGGCACGCTTCACAACGCGGCGATGGCATATGAGCAAGCTCGGCAAATTCCTCACCACCAAGGGCGTGATCAGCCCCGAGCAATGGAACGAGGCCGCGGGCGTCGGCAAGAAGAACGGCAGCAAGCCCGAGGACGCGCTGGTGGAGCTGGGCTATGCCTCGGCCGAGCAAGTCGGGCAGGCGAACGCCGACCTGAACGGGTTTATCTTCGTCAACCTGCAAGACGTGCCGATCCCGCCGGCGGTGGTTGAGCTCGTGCCGGAGTCGGTCGCGCGGGAGAACGTGGTGATCCCGATCGAGGAGGGCGACGACGAGACGCTGAAGGTCTGCGTCAGCGACCCGAACGACTTCGAGACCATCGAGAAGCTCCAGTTCATCCTCAACAAGAAGATCGATATCGCGATCGCCACGAAGGAGCATATCCTCGAAGCGATCAACCGTAACTACGGCCAGATGGGCGACGAGTCGGCCGACTCGATGCTCCAAGAGTTCACCGATACGGCGATCGACTTCACCGAGACCGAGAACGACGACGACGATGACGACGGCGGCGGCGAGGTCGATGAGGCTTCGGCCCCGGTCGTGAAGCTCGTGCAGCTGATGATCGGCGAGGCCGTGCAGCTGCGGGCGAGTGACATCCATGTCGAGCCGTTCGAGGACCGCATCCGCATCCGTTACCGGATCGACGGCGTGCTGGTCGAACGCGACTCCCCGCCCCGGCGGCTGCTGGGGGCGTTGCTGTCGCGTATCAAGATCCTCGCGAAGATGGACATCAGCGAGCGACGCCGCTGCCAGGACGGCCGGATCAAGATCACCGCGGGCGGCAAGGAGCTCGACCTGCGGGTGAGCATGATGCCGACCAACCACGGCCAGAGCTGCGTGATGCGGCTGCTGGACAAAGACAACATCAAGGTTGGCGTGCGGCAGCTCGGCCTGTCGGAGCGTGACTTCAAGGTCTTCAACCAACTGATCCGCCGGCCGAACGGCATCTTCCTGGTGACCGGTCCGACCGGTTCCGGAAAAACCACGACGCTGTACGCCTCGCTGAACGAACTCAATCGGCCGGACCGGAAGATCATCACGGCCGAGGACCCGGTCGAGTATTACCTGCCGGGCATCAACCAGGTGGAGGTCAAGCACTCGATCGGGCTGGACTTCGCGTTGATTATTCGCGCGATGCTGCGGCAGGCGCCGAATGTGATCCTCGTCGGCGAGATGCGCGACTACGAGACCGCCTCGATGGGCATCCAGGCGTCGCTGACCGGCCACTTGGTGTTCAGCACGCTGCACACGAACGACGCCCCGGGTGCGGTTACACGCATGGTCGATATGGGCGTGCCGGCCTATCTGGTGGCCGGCAGCGTCATCGGCATCCTCGCCCAGCGCCTGGTGCGGGTGAATTGCCCGAAGTGCAAGGTCCCGCACGAGCCGACCCAGGCCCAGCTCGATACCGCCGGCATCACGCCGGAGATGGCCGAGGGGGCGAATTTCATGAAGGGCCGGGGCTGCAACAACTGCGGCGGGGGCGGCTATCGCGGGCGGTTGGGCGTGTTCGAGCTGATGACCATGAGCAGCCGTGTCCGCGAACTCTGCTTCCAGGGGGCCTCGACCCAGGAGATCGGCAAAGAGGCCCGAAAGCTTGGCATGACCACGCTTTACGACGACGGCATCGCCAAGGTCCTATCTGGCATCACGACCCTCGACGAGGTCTTCCGGGTCACCAAGAAGCTCGAGGACTAGGCGGGGGCTCGGAAGTGAGGGTTCTGCCGGCGGATCGGGCCGTTCGGTGGCCCGGTTTGACGAGTCCTAACTCTTTGCCTGCAAAAAACTTGTGTGATTGCCTCGGCTGGGAAATAATACCTTTGCCGAGGGCTGGCGAGTCATCGGCGACGGGACAGAGCCTCTCTTGCCACCGGTTCTCGGTGTAACGAAGGCCCGCGGGCGGCCCCCGGCCGTCCACACGCACGGCTTAGCCAAGCCAGGACCCGGTGGGGCAACACCGCGTCCACCGGACCGTTTGTTGTTAAACTGCGGCTTGGGGGAGGGCTGCGCCTCGCGGGCAGGACGCCTACGACAGCGTCACTCACCCTCCAGGTCCGGTGTAGCAACCCGGCTGGATGAAGAAGACCAACACGACTACACGCGGCGAACACGGAATCAGCGGCCTATGGGCACCATCCTAATCGACAAGCTGCTCTCGGCAGTGGTGAAGCAGGGCGCGAGCGACCTGCACATCACGGTCGGCCAGCCGCCCGTGCTGCGCTTGAGCGGTCGGATGCAGAAGCTGAAGACCAAGGTGCTCGAAGAGCAGGACACGATGGGCCTGATGAAGAGCATCACGCCCGACCGCTGCCAGCAAGAGTTCCAAGAGACCGGCAGCACGGACTTCGGTTTCGCGTTCGGCGATGAGGCGCGGTTCCGAGTGTCGGTGTTCCGGCAACGCGGCAAGGTGGCGATGGTCCTCCGGCAGATCCCGGTCGATCTGTACACGATGGACCAGCTCAAGCTGCCGGAGGTCTTCAAGAAGCTGATCACGCGGCCACGCGGGCTCGTGTTGGTGACCGGGCCAACCGGTTCGGGCAAGTCGACGTCGCTCGCGGCGATGATCGATTACCTGAACGACAATTGCGACCACCACATCATCACGATCGAAGACCCGATCGAGTTCCAGCACAACCACAAGAAGTCGACGATCAACCAGCGTGAGGTCGGGACCGACGTCACGAGCTTCGCCGAAGCGATCCGCCGCGCCCTGCGTCAGGACCCGGACGTGATCCTCGTCGGCGAGATGCGTGACCTCGAAACGATCGAGGCCGCCATCACCGCCGCGGAGACCGGCCACATCGTCTTCGGCACGCTGCACACGTCGAGTGCGGCGGGCACGATCAACCGCATCATCGACGTCTTCCCGACCAACCAGCAGGACCAGATCCGCACGCAGCTCGCGACCGCCATCCTCGGCATCCTCTCGCAGCAACTGCTGAAGAAGGTCGGCGGCGGGCGGGTCGCCGCGTTCGAGGTCCTGATCGTGACGCCCGGCATCGCGAACCTGGTCCGCGAGAACAAGATCTTCCGGATCACGTCCAGCATCCAGACGGGCCAGAAGCTGGGCATGCAGCTGCTCGACGACCACATCTTCGAACACTACCAGAACGGCTTGGTGACCAAGGAAGACGCCCTCGGCAAGTGCAACGTGCCCGAAGAGCTCGCCCAACGCATGGCGGCGTTCGACAAGGAGCAAGGCGATGGCGACGACGACGACGACTTCGATAGCTGATCCCGATTGACTCGACCCGCTCCGCGATTCACGACCCTTCCCCGTAACGGTTAACAAACACCATGGCGATGCGACGACTCGGCCAAGTCCTCGTGGACATGGGCTACATCGACGACGAGCAACTCGACCTCTTGGTCGACGAGCAGAAGCAGCAGCCCGGCCTGCTGATCGGTCGCGTCGCGATGGACATGGGTCTGATCGACGACGAGAAGCTCGCCCAGGCGCTGGCCGAGCAGATGCTCATCGAGGTCGTCTCGCCCCACGAGGTGAAGATCGACAAGGAGGTCATCGGGATGGTCTCCGGGCCGATGGCCCAGATGTACCGCGTGATCCCGATCGCCTTCGACGACGGCACGCTGTCGGTCGCCATGTGCGACCCGCAGAACCTCAGCGTGCAGGACGAGCTCCGCACGTTCCTCGGCCACAACATCCGCGTGTTTGTCTCGACCGAGTCGAGCATCAACTCCGCGCTAGAGCGTTACTACGGCGAGAACACCGACAGCGTCGAGTCGATCGTTGAGTCGCTGGAAGACGACCAAGAGCTCGCCGCCGCGGCCGCCGCGCTGGAGAGCGAGGGGCCGATCGACTTGACGAGCGTCGAGGCCCTGGCCGATAGCGCGCCGGTCCGCAAGCTGCTCAACATGGTCCTGCTGATGGCCATCAAGGACCACGCCAGCGACTTGCACTTCGAGCCGTTCGAGGACGAGTTCCGCATCCGCATCAAGGCGGACGGCGTGCTGTATGAGATGGTGCCGCCGCCACGCCACCTGGCGTTCGCGATCACGACCCGCATCAAGGTGATGGCGAACCTCGACATCGCCGAACGCCGGATGCCGCAGGACGGGCGCATCGAGCTGACCGTCGGCGGCCACCCGGTCGACCTGCGTGTGAGCGTGCTGCCGACGATCTTCGGCGAGTCGGTCGTCATGCGGGTGCTCGACCGGAGCGTGGTGAACCTGAGCCTGACGAACGTCGGCATGGATCAGCCGACGATGGACAAGTTCCGCGAGACGATCATCAAGCCCAACGGCATCTGCTTGGTGACCGGCCCCACGGGCTCCGGCAAGACCACCACCCTCTACTCGGCGCTCTCCGAGCTCAACACGATCGAAGACAAGCTGATCACGACCGAGGACCCGGTCGAGTACGACATCGACGGCATCGTTCAGGTGCCGATCGATGCCTCGATCGGCAACACGTTCGCCGCGTGCCTGCGGGCGATCCTGCGACAAGACCCGGACAAGGTCCTCGTCGGCGAGATCCGCGACCTCGAGACGGCCGAGATCGCCGTGCAGGCCTCGCTGACCGGCCACCTGGTGTTCAGCACGCTGCACACCAACGACGCGCCGAGCACGATCACCCGCCTGAAAGACATGGGCGTGCCGACCTTCCTCATCACGGCCACGGTCGAGTCGATCCTCGCCCAGCGGCTCGTGCGGCGGATCTGCACCAATTGCAAGGAAGAGTACACGCCCAGCAAGGACCTGATCACCGACCTGGAACTGACCGCCGACGACATCAAGGGCAAGAAGTTCTATCGCGGCGGCGGGTGCGAGATCTGCAACAACACGGGCTACAAGGGACGCGTCGGGTTGTTCGAGCTGATGATCATGTCGAACGACCTCCGCGACATGATCATGGCCAACTGCCAGACCGAAGAGCTGCGGAACGCGGCGGAGAAGGAAGGGATGGTCACCCTCCGGACCGCCGGGATGGCCGCGATGTACGAAGGAACCACGACCGCCGAAGAGGTGGTGCGAGAGACCGTGCAGGAAGCCTAGCGGCGCCGGCACACCGCTGTCAGCCACCGCTGGCAGCGACCAAGGGGTAAACACAAGCAGCCGAAGGCCGACCGCCTGAGGCTGGAAGCCGTTCCGAAGGAACAACGCCATGCCGACGTTTCAATTCGAAGCGATGGACGCCACGGGCGCCGAGATCAAAGACGTGATCGAGGCCCCGACCGAGGAAGAAGCGCAGGCGACGATCCGCCAGATGGGCTACTTCGTGACGAAGATCAACGTCAAGAAGCAGCGCAAGAAGGCGGAGGTGGCGGGGCCCAAGAAGAAGAACCGTGGCTTGGTCATCGGCGGCGTCCGGAGCAAGGACCTCACCACGTTCACGCGGCAGCTCTCGATCCTGCAAGACGCCGGCCTGCCGATCCTGCGCAGCCTGCGGATCCTCGCAGAGCAGGCCAAGCCGGGCCGCTTGAAGTACTCGCTCGAAGACACCTGCGACGAGATCGAGGGCGGATCGACCCTCTCCGAGGCGATGGCCAAGAGCCCCAAGTGCTTCGACCGGCTGTACGTCAACATGATCAAGGCGGGCGAGGCGGGCGGTGCCCTCGAACTCATCCTCCAGCGGCTGGCCGACTTCAAGGAACGTTCCGAGTCGCTCAAACGCCAGGTCCAAGGCGCCTTGATCTACCCGGTGGTGGTCGTGACCGTGGCGGTCGGCATCCTGTGCGGCATCATGATCTTCATCGTGCCGACGTTCGAGCAGCTCTTCATCGACTTCGAGCTCGACCTGCCGACGATGACCGTCCTGCTGGTCAACATGTCCAACTACGTCGTTCAGTATTGGTACACGATCCCGGGGATCCCGGTCGCGATCTGGCTGTTCATTAAGCTGCTGCGCAAGTTCCATCACGGGCGCATCGGGTGGGACCAATACATCATCAAGGTGCCGATCTTCGGCCCGCTGATCGAGCAGAACATCCTCGCCCGCACGACCCGGACCCTCGGCACGCTGATCGCCAGTGGCGTGCCGATCCTCGAAGGCCTCAACATCACCCGCGACACGGCGGGCAACGCGGTCTTCGAGAACATGTACCAGAAGATCAGCGACGCCATCCGCGAGGGCGACGCCATCGCCGCGCCGATGAAGAAGAACGCGGTCCCCGGCTTCCACCCGATCGCGTTGTTCTTCTGGTTCGTCAGCATCCCCGTGATCGGCGGCCTGCTGTACATCCTGAAAATGAAACAACCGGTCGTCGATGACCTGGTGGTCAACATGGTCGACGTCGGCGAAGAGACCGGCGAGCTCGACACGATGCTCTACAAAGTGGCCGACGTCTACGACGAGATGGTCGCCGTGCGGACCGCGGCGTTGACGAAGCTGTTGGAACCGCTGCTGGTGATCTTCCTCGGCGGTGCCGTCGGCTTCATCGTGATCTCACTCTTCCTGCCGCTCGTGAAGCTGATCGAGGGACTCTCGTAAAGTGGGAAGTAGGAAGGCGGAAGTTGGAAGAGATAAAAGGGGCTTAGCTAGTTACCGAAGGAACGAGGCCATGCGGCACAAACCCAAAAGATCGATGACCAAGAACCATTCCCACTTCCAACTTCCCACTTCCCACTTGGAACCGGTGGAGGGCCGGGCCCGACACGGTGGTCGGCGTGCCGCCTACGCCTTCACCCTGGTCGAGCTTCTTGTTGTTATCGCGATCATCGCGTTGTTGGCCGGGTTGATCATCGGGGCCGCGGGGCCGGCGGTCACGGCGGCTCGGCAGGCGGTCATCACGGCCGAGATCAACCAATACAACCAAGCAATCGAGGACTTCAAGAACAGCGTCCAGGCCTACCCGCCGAACGCACAAACCGACGGCTTGGCACCAACCGCAAGTCAACACCTCGACAACGATCGTGTGCTCGCCAACTTCAAGCGGTTCTTCAACAAGGCGTTCCCGAGCCACCGCGAGAGCCCCGAGTTGCTCGAAGCACTCGTTGGCCTCTCGGGCACCGCCCAAGGGGCGACCCCGGCCTCAGGCGAGGCGACCAACCTGCCCGGCGGCATGAACGCGGCCGAGGCCATGGTCTTCTGGCTCGGTGGGTTTAGTGACGACCCCAAGTATCCAATCAGCGGCACGGGCGGGCCTTCTTACTCGCTTGGCAACCTGACCGGGGGCGTCCTTGCGCACCAAGCCGACCCGATCGATAACCGTTCCTGGCGGCTGGGGATCAGCATCGAGAACCTTGGCCCACGCGACGACGCCAATTACTTCCCGGCCAACTATCAACGGTTCATCACGTACACCGACCCGCGCAACGGCACGACCGTCCGCCGGATCAACTTCTGGTACCTGAAGGCGCCGAACAATATCACGCCGTACGTGTACTTCGATACGTCGCGCGGATCGGGTGTCGATGCCGAGATCGATGCGCCCGCCGCAACGGGCGGGGTGGCATACACCGGCCCCGAGGCCGACGCACTCGCTCAGCTTCAATACGTGCACGCGGTCAAGCAGCTCCAAGAAGACGCCAGCGCTCGCCTCCCCTTCCGCTACGCCAACGCCGGCAAGTTCCAGATCATGCACGCGGGTGTCGACGAAGAGTGGGGCATCTTCCCGATGGTCAATCCAAACCCGCCGTCAACTATCGATCGGACCGATACGCCGCTGTTCACGAGCTGGTTGATTGACCCGCGGACGCAGACATCCCCCCAGCCCTGGTACCTTCACTTCCCAGTCGGTCCGTGGACACTTGAGTTGGCCGACACGCAGACGAACTTCGCCGACGTGCTGGAGGACTCGCAACCATGACCAGGACCCAGCCCAGCGACCGCCCGGTCCGCTCTGGTCTGACCCTGATCGAGCTGCTCGTGGCGATCTCGATTATCGCGATCCTCGCGGCGTTGCTGCTCGGCGTGGCGGCCACGGCGACCGGCACCGCGCGCGAAGCGAAGACCAAATCGACCATCACGCGCCTGCACTCGCTGCTGGTCGAGCGTTACGACCTCTACCGAACCCGGCGGGTGGAGATTCGACCGTTCCAAGATACCACCCCTTACCGTGGGTATTTGCAGGCGCATAGCGGCGTTAATTACCCGAGTGACCTCCGGCAGGCGCTGCCCTCAGGACCCGGAGACCCTCGCATTGGCGCGATCACGCGTGTCGCGGCTCTGCGTGAGATGATGAAGGTCGAGATGCCGGACCGATGGAGCGACATCGTCGGGATCGATATCCCCACGAACCCGACCGCCATCACACGCCGGCGGGTCCCCGGGTTTGCTACCGAGTACCTCTTCCTCGCCGACGGCCCGTCGCTCTGGTCGGCTTACGCCCGGGCGTACAACCGGGCGGTCGATAGCGGGGCGACCCGCGAGGCCTTGATCTCCAACCAGAGCGCCGAGTGCCTTTACCTCGTGATCATGAACGCCACCGGCGACGGCGAGGCCCCCTCACTCTTTAGCGAGGCCGACGCCGGCGACACCGATGGCGACGGCGCGCCCGAGTTCCTCGACGGCTGGGGCAACCCGATCTCGTACCTCCGTTGGGCGCCCGGCTTCGAGTCGGACGCGCAGCTCAGCGTCCCCGGCTTGCAGAACATCCACCGCCGAGCCGATCGCCGAAACCCGGGCAGCGGAGAGAACGCCGTGGGTGAGGCCTTGCTGGCCGACCAAGACCCTTACGACCTCTTCGTGCTCGATCGGGCCGTCCTGACGGACTTCAACGCGACAACGGATGCGATCGGCGTGCGTGGTTGGCGGCTCGTGCCACTGATCATGTCCGCCGGGCCGGACGAAGAGCTCGGGGTCCGGCGCGACAACGACGCGGAGGATTACGTCGCCACGGCCAACCCCTACGCCGACGCCGACTCCGCCACGGGCCTGCAGCGCCTTGGCGAGTTGATCGATTTCGACACGCCGGCGGACAACATCCACAACCATCAATTGGGATCGCTCGTACGAACGCAGTAACGGCGTCCCCCCTCCTCCCAGGGCCACCCCAGAACGAGAGGGCATCCGACACAACCACGATTCAAAGCGGCCGTCCGGGCAAAGACGGCCGCCTCGCCGCGAAGGCAATGACGATGAAGAAGCGACCAAGCAGCAGGCGGAGGGCGATCGGCGTGGTGCCGACGCTATCGCGCTGCGCCGATCGAATCACACGGCTCCGCCACGCGATGACGCTGGTGGAGTTGCTCGTCGTGATCGTCCTGTTGACGACGCTCGTCACGACTGCCATCCCGGTCATGGCACCGGGCGGCGAAGACCGCAAGTTGCGCGAGGCGTCGCGCGGCCTCAACTCATACCTCCAAGGCGCCCAAGTGCGGGCGATGGAGACCGGGCGGCCGTTCGGCGTCGCGATGCGGCGGCTCTCGGCCGACACGGGCCGCGGCGAAGACAACGCCGTTTGTGTGCAGGTTCGTTACGTCGAGGTGCCCCCGGCGTACTCGGGTTTCAGTGGCACATCGAAGGTGCGGATTGCGGCGAACCCTCTGTATGCTCCGAACGCCGATACGAACAACGCCGGCGATGACGATGCCGGCCCCCTGCTGATGCAGTTCCTGACGCGCGGGGCGGCGTCCGCGGGGCTCCCCGTTGGCTGGACGGCCGACTTGGTTCCGCAGCGGTTCTTGCGTCCCGGCGACACGGTCGAGGTGGCCAATCGTCGTTATCGTTTGCTCGATCCCCAAGCCGCGTCGATCGCTCTGCTTCGCGCAAATGGTGAGGACTACTTCACGCCGGACACCGGTACGCTGGTCTCTTTCGCGGTCGAGCCGGTCGACGGCGCTTCGCTGTTGGCGATCCGATACGACCGCTTGGGCCGCGCCTTGCCGAGCCCCGAGGTGCTTTCCAGTGCAGCAGATAGTCCCGCTCCGCAAAACTGGGGACTCGACGTAACGCCGAACGACAACACTTGGCCGCCTGTCGGGCCGTTCTGGACCCTGCCGCAGTCGTACAAGATCTACCGCCAGCCGGTCTCCGCCGGGGGCGAGCCGCTCGAGTTGCCCTCCGGGGTGGCGATCGATTTGCAGGCCAGCGCGTTCGGCAATGGCGTCCGGCTCTACTCGCCGCACGTCGACTACGACGAATCCGAGAACGCCTACACGAACGTCCGCAACGACGACGTCATGATTCTTTTCGCCCCCGAAGGGCATATCCAACGCGTGTACGGCCATGTGGCGATCGATCCCAACCAGCTCAATGGGACAACGGTCACCAGCTTGGGACAAGTGATGGACCCGACGCCGGTGACCAGCTACCTCGGTCTGTGCATCGGCCGCCGCGAGCTGATCCCGGCGCAGCTGCCGACCGGTTCGCCGGGCACTACGCGTGCCGAAATCGCCGAGCCGCTGAACCTGGCCACGGACCTCGCCGGCCTTTCGGAGACCGAGGCCCTCGAGGTCACCGAGCAATACAACTGGCTGAACCTGGAGAGCCGTTGGGTCGTGGTCGGCGGGCAATCCGGATCGGTCACCTCGATCGAGAATAGCGCGATCTTCACCGAGGGGCTGAACGACCCGTTCCCCGTCGGCCAGCAGATCGCTCGGGCGTTGGAGAACGCCCCCCGCCGCACCGCCATCGGAGGGCGTTGAGCATGACGATCCAAGCCATCAAGCCCCGCCGCCCCGCGGCGGGCGTGACGCTCACCGAGGTGCTCATCGCGATGGGCATCCTCGCGATCGGCCTGCTGGGCGTGGCGTCGGTCTTCCCGGTCGGCGGCTACTACATGCAACAGGGCGAGATCGCCGACCGCGGCAGCGCCATCGCCCAAGCCGCCCTCGACGACGCCATCGTCCGCGGGCACCTGAACCCAGAGAACTGGGTCGTGCACGACGTGCAGACCGGCACGGGGACCGTGGATATGATGTCCTTCACCAACGGCATCCCCAGCCCGGTCCCGAACCAAGTCCGGTTGGGCGTGAGCCAAGCGAGCACGACGCCGATCCCTTGGCCCAGCAACGTTCCATTCCGCAACTTTGACCCGGAGCCTTCGCGGGCGACGGTCTTCGGCAGTGCTTATGTCATCGATCCCCTCGGGTTCGCCGATGCACTCCATGACGTTAGCGCTGTCGATTTAGCGAACCGCATCACTTCGATGCCGCTGCGGCACTTCCCTGGTTTCGCGAACAACCCGCCGCAGCCGTGGTACACGAACCCCACGAACTCGCCATGGGCGCCTTGGGACATCGGCAACAGCGGCGCGTTCTGGCCGGTGCGGCGGGTGACAATCACCAGCCAGTACCGAGACCCAACGCTCGCCCGCAAGCTGTTCGCTTCGGCCGACGATTTGGCGCTGACGCTCCCCGATAGCGGCGACAACCCGTCGCGGCAGCAGTGGGAGACGTGGGGCACAAACAACGCCCCCTCGGTGCGCGAGTCGCGCGGCGACTACTCGTGGATCATCAGCGTGGCACCGGCCTCCTCGGCGTCACGGACCGCGATGGCTTCGGCTCCCGACGCGTACCCGGTCGAGGTCTCGGTCGTGGTCTTCTACAAGCGGACCCGCGCCCGTGGGCTCCAACTCGTGACCGACGCCGAGAAGCTCGTCGACGCCGCCGTCACGAGTGCGACCCCCGGCGGCGGGGAGCTGCTGCTCACCAAACGCGGCAACGATTCGGGCGAGAGCCCGTTCGAGGACCTCCGCCCCGGCCACTACGTGATGGTCACCGGCCCGCACCCGTTGAGCAGCGCGGCCCGTCCGATGCTGGCCCTCCGCTGGTGCCGGGTGCTGAACCTAGAAGACCGCAACGACAACGTATTGGTCTCGCTGAGAGGACCCGATTGGCCTTGGGGTGAATCGGACCCGATCTCGCAGGACCTGCAGGTCGGGATCGTCCCCGGCGCGGTGGCCGTCCATACCAAGACCATGCGGCTCGAGGCCGGCTCCGAGTGGTCGGTCGACTAACCGGGCCGCGGCCGAAGTCAATCAATCATCCGCCGACGCCCGGGCAAGGCGTCGGCTCGCGGAGAGCAGAGGGATACCAGGCATGAATCAATCGAAGCGATCCACACACGCCCGACGCCGCCACCAACGCCGCGCGCAGCGGCCGGCGGCCCGCCGGGGCGTGCTGTTGTTGGTGGTGCTCAGCATGCTCGTGCTGTTCCTGCTGATCGGCACCACGTTCTTGGTCACCAGCGGCCAGTACCGCACGCAGGCGAAGGTCGCCGACCGCGCGAACCGTTCGACGTTCCAGCCGGCCGACCTGCTGGAACGCGCGCTGATGCAACTGGTGCGCGACACCAGCAACCCGAACTCGGTGATCCGCCACCACAGCTTGCTGCGCGACCTGTACGGCACAGACGGGCTCGTCGGCCGGGCGGTGGGCGTTCAGCGTTCTGCCATTAGCGATACACCCCTGCCCCCCACTGGTATTTTGACGCAGCCACACTACGCGGGCGTCGATATCGCCGATACCGACAAGCTCGGTGAAACGCGTGGCCAGCTAGTCGATCTCTACCTACACGACGATGAAGACGCTTCCCTGCTAGATCCGCGTGATCTGAACGTCGCGGGCCTAGATTTTGATGCAACCGGTGCTCCGGTCAATCATCCGTTATCCGACATTGACGGCTACTACGAAGGCTGTCTGATCACGTTCCTGACGGGGCCGTGCCGTGGCAGCACGGTACGTGTTGTTGGCTACGAACATGTATCTGATGGAACTTTCATCGACTTAGGCGATGTTACTCCGCAAGGCCGCCTCGCTCGGTTGCGGATAGTTGCTCCACGGCGTTCGGACGGGCAGCCACTTTCGCTCAACGCCGAAGGGGCGATCACCGATCTCTTCGAGGTTCAGGCTACTGGACCTCCGATCGGCCATCGTTTCTTGGTCAACGGCCGCCCCTTCAATGGGGCCGGCGTGGGCTACAACCCGTTGGCGTTGTCGCACGACCTGCTGAATGGCGTCCCCTCGCCGCGGCTGTCGGCGCTCGAGCACGTCGTCGCTGGCGGGAACAACTACGGCCTCGAGGTCGCGTTGACGCCCAACTCGGTGCATTTCGAGGCGGCCATGCTCGCTCACCTCAAGCCGAATCGGCACCTCGATCCGTTCGCAGCCGGGATCGTCTTCAATCAGGGCAGCCCGCTTGACGCCACCAATGACCTCCTGCCGCTCAACCTGAACCGCGAGTTGTACCCCCGCTTCGCCGGCCCTGGTGATACCGACGAGTCGTACGACGCCCCCGACGCGCAGAACATGGCGCTCGCGTCGCAGGCACTGGAGCCCCGCCTGCGCGGCCGCGTGGTGAACGCGGGCGGCGTGCCGATCGACCCGGATGCTTATTACCCCAACTCAGCCGCGCCAGCCTATCTCGATCTAGAAGGCGTAACGATCCCGTCGTTCCATCGCCCGGCGCTAACGAACTTCTGGTTCCATCGATTGATTAACTCGGACTGGATCCAAGGCATTGCGGGATCGGGCGTGGACCCGGCTGCTGCTTCGGTAAGAGTGAGAGCTGTGCTTGAGCCCTACGATGCAAATGGCAATCCCCAGTTTGGGCATACCATCGAGTCGGCAGGCCTAGTCACTGCGATCAAACGCAAGTTCATGATGAGGCCGTTGAGGGAAGACCACCCTGATTTCGACGGCAGCAACCCGCTTTCGCGGTACGCAACCACCGCGATTCGCAATGCGCTTGATAGCGGCACCCTGGTGAACGCGAACGGCGAGATCACCTTCCCCTACTGGGAGGCGGTTGGCCCGTGGGACGTCGATAACGACGGCGACGGCGTGCCCGATAGCGTGTGGGTCGATGTCGGCCTGCCGGTCCAGCAGACCGAGGACGGCCGTTGGTACAAGCCGCTCGTGGCGATGCTCGTCGAAGACCTCGATGGCCGCCTGAACCTCAACGTGCACGGCAGCACCGACGACCTGGCTGCTGAGCAACTGGACGCCTCGAACACCGGCACGTTCATCAACCGCAACCTCGCGCAGGACTACGCCAGCCTTGTCGACCCGAGCATAATCACCCCGCCGCTGCGATCGAGCGACCAACTCGCCGAAGGGAGCGGGTGGGGCGTGCCGGAGGTCTCGTTGCGGTCGATCCTGTCGCCGCGGCTGACGATCGACCAGCACATCAATGAGCAAGCGAATCCGACCAACCCAGTCCGCTACGAGACCAACCCGCAGTACGACGATTACTCCCGCTTGCTGAGCGGGCGTCCCGATCCGGGGGTCCCCGGCGTCGGCCGGACCGTGGTGCCCGCGCTGAAGACCACGGTGCCGTTCGGCCGTTACGGGTCGTCGTTGATCACTGGCCTGCAATCGCCCGGCGGTTTACCCGTTCAACTCACCTCACCCGGGCGGACGTTCGTAACGGAAGTCGGCGGGTCGATCCCTGCCACCCGCGACCCACGCACGCCGCTCGAGTTCCTCGGCTATCCGGAGTACCTGGGGCTCATCGCGCCGGAGATTTCGGGGGCCAGCACGACGGCAGATATGCGTTTCCGTCGCCAGAGCGGGTTCGGCTCGGAGCCCGATTTCCGCGCCCGGTATGGCGTCGGGTTATCGGCAACCGGGGGGCGTATGAGCGAAGCCGTGTCGGGTGCGCACCTCCTCCGCAACAACCTGATCACGGCCGGCCAGCTCTCCGCTGCCTCAACCGATTTCGATTGGACGGTCGATTCGCGGAACGCGCCGGATGACTCGCCCTACGAACTCGATGTCTCATCGGAGGCCCGCCGGCTGGAGCCATTCAGCGCGGACGCGATCCGCCTGAGCTACGAAGACCCTGCCTCGGTCGATGGCACGGTCGATCCAACGATAACTGCCACCGGCGTGGCCATCTCGCCGTTGAACGACGACGCGCCATTCTCCCCGGCCGAGTTGGAGCGGCTGCTCCGTGCCTTCGACGACGACGCCGACAAGCTGCCCGATCGGTTGTGGGAGATCGTCGATGCCTTCGACCCTGAAAAACTCGCAGCCCAAGAGCTGATCAATCGCGAGATCCGCAACGGGGCGGCTGGCCACGTCGATTCGCCGACCGTGGCGAACTCGTTGCAAGGCCTCACCGCGGCGGCCAAGGCGGCCATCAACCGCCGGGTGGTGACCACCGATAGCTTCGACCTACCGGTCCCGAACGAGAACTGGGGCGAGCGGTTGGCGCTCGGCGCCGATGGCCTGCCGGGCGTTCCGGAAGACGATTTCGTGTTGGGATTGCTTGCCGACGATGACGACGACAACCTCGTCAACGAAGGCGACGAAGCTGTCGTGGGCTACAACCCGGCGAACGCGCATACGTTCCCCGGGACGACGACGGCGGTTCCTTACAACGACCTCTTCGCCGCCGGCTGCGACGACTACGTGGTCGTGATGCGCGAGGACCCGCCCACATCGCCGCGGATCACGGACTACCTGCGTTACCGGATCACACTCGAGTTGTTGCGGAAGGGCGTGGTCGATGCGGCCCTCTGGTTTAGCCGTGACCCGAACGAACGAGCCGTCGTGCAGAAGCATGTCAACGAGATCCTCGTTGGCGCGAACGACCGGCCCTCGAATACCGTCTCGACCCGCCGGCAGCCGGTCGACTCGGCGTTCATGGCGAATGCGGGGCAGCCAGCGTTGTTCAGCTACGGCGGCCTGCTCGCGCCGGAGCTCCTCTCCGGCCTCCGCATGGACCTCAACCGCCCGCTCGGCGACGGCCGCGACAACAACGGCAACGGCGTCGTCGACGAGCCCGAGGAGGCGGGCGAGCCGTACCTCTACGACCCGAACTTTGGGAACACGGGAGGTGAAATTCATGTTACTGCCTTCTTAGATCTCAATAACAACGGGATTCTCGATCAGGACAGCAATAACGCTGACGGCCCAATTGAGCTTTACGTTGATACCGACGGAGATGGACGACCTGACCGCTTTGACCCCAACGACCTAGTCGATAGCGATGGCGCCGGCCCGCGTGGTCCCGAGCCGATCGTCGACAACCTCTGGATCGACGACAACAACGACGGCGTGCGCGACCCGAACGAGTTCCGCCCGTTCGATTACACACGCGGCGGCGATGCGAACGGCCGCGGCGGGTACGTCGATAGCGACAACGACGGCCAATTCGACGCCCTCAACGACCGCGGCATCCGCGACGACGGCCGCAACGCCCGGCAGCTCTACGCCCGCCACCTGTACTGCCTGATGCTCGCGCTGATGGACGAGAATTACGTGGCGCCGTACGACTCGCACGACCCACAGGTGCTGCACTACGTCGATCCGTTGAGCGGACTGTACGTGAGTGGCAACGCGCCGGAGCCCGGGGCGAGCATCGCGTACTGGTTGGCGCTCGAGTTATTCCTCGATCGGTTCGCGACCGAGATCTCGTCGGGGCAGCTGTATACGCAGCAAGACATCATCGCGCCGGGGGATAGTGCGCCCGAAGATCGTAACTTGGTTGGCCCGACGGGGCTGCGTGGTGATCACACGCATGTCCTTGAGGACAACGATTTCGAAGCACGGCGGCAGCAACTGCTCAACGACGCCCGGCAGTTGGCGATGCAGAAGCTGACCCGGCGGAAGATCGCGCAGTGGGCGATCAATGTCGTCGACTTCCGCGACCCCGATGCGATCCAGACGCCGTTCGAGTACGACGAGAACCCGTGGGACGGGTGGAACGTGGTCGATACCCAGAGCAACCTCGACCCGCGCGACGACGTCGTCTACCCGCTCGACGGCGACCTCGCGACCGATGAGAACTTCACGCAATTGCGGCTGGTCAACGCGGCCGGCTTCAGTGCCCCGGGCGTGGCGATCGACCCGACGCGTTCGCCGTTTGACGCCGGCAACTTCACGATCGACCCGCTCGATCTGCAGATACCCGACCCGCCCCGTGTGGTAACACCGAACGTTACCCCCGCTAACGCCGTGCCGCGACGCCTGAGGCTGCTCGACCGCACGCGCGGCGTGGTCTGGGGGGCCGAACGCCCCGAGGCGATCCTCACCGAAGGCATGGCCTGGCATGACCGACGGCTGGAGGATTTGGCTGCGCCCTCGACAAGCGGGAGCGGTAAAGACGGTGGTCGGCTCCTGCCAACGGAGGACGACGACGATCTCGACCAACTCCGCAAACCGAAGGGTTACCTCTATCTAGAAGCGTACAACCCGTGGACCGATAAGTCGCAACGCCCCGCCGAGTTTTACTCTCACGTCGATCGCAACGGGAACTTGGTTCCGTTCGATGGAATCCGCTTTGATCGCTTATCGGATCGGGAAGCGGATAGCACGAACCCGACGGAGACACGCTCACCGGTCTGGCGGCTAGCTTGTGTCGAGGAGCACCCGCTACTGAGGAACGCGTCGGTATCGCAAAACCTGAGTGCCCTGGCGGGTGCCGCTTTCGGATCGAGCACGCTTTCGGTGACGATCGAAGCGTCGGATGATCCGCCGACGCCTCTGAACGCGAGGAGCGGGCTGATCGGGCCGAGCGACTACATCGGAATTACGATCGACGGGCTGCCGTGGGCTTATCCAAGCCCTCGACCGTTTGGGCCGATCTCGGCCACCCCGATCACCTACGGCAATACGCTCAATGGCAAGAAGCCCACGCCAACGTTATCGCGGGCCGAGACTGATTTTTGGTTCGACAGCGCACGGGAGACGTTCATTGGCCTCGCCACGGGCCGAGGGCAGATCGATTCGGGCGTGGGTGACGCTGATGGGGTGATCACGTCGGTTGGGCTCATCGAGTTGCCACCTCGGATCGCTGATACGACCTTCCCGACCTTCGACCGCTTCGCACAACCCGATGCGCCCGGGGAGTGGGAGTTCGAGATATCGAGCCGGGTTGAAGGGAAAGACGCCGGGACCATCCCGGTCGATGGGATGCCAGCCCCGCAGCCGAAACGCAAGGTGACTCGGGCCGTTCTGTTAAAGCCGAAACGCTTCATCGAGCGAGCTTTTTACATGGTGTCACCGAACCCAATGAGAGGGGCTTTCCCAACCGACCTGCCCGACCAGCCCTTGCCCGACTTGAACGACCCAGGGTTTCGCATCCCCGAGCTGAGCTATCGATTGCCTCTAGCGGCTGCCCCGGTTACCGGAAGTCTAACTCAGCGACACTTAGGGGTAGACCAAGCAACGACGGGAACCAACCTGGGGCTCAGCGTGAGCATCAACAAGTTCGCGTCACTCAACCTGCTCAGCGACGTGGAGGACGATCGCAACGAGCCGATCGACATCGCCCCGCTCCTGCCCGGACGCCGGGCGGTGATTGGGACACGCGGGGCGATCTACGATCAGGTGCCGAATCCGGGCGATCCCCTCGGCAGCTTCACGCAGGTGACCGACAACGCGGATCATCTGTATCGCCGGTACAGCTCGATCCTCACCCAACCAGCCAGCGGCGTGCCAGACCCAACCCCACCGCCGGCGGGTCGGGTGTCGGCTCTGGCGTCGGTTCGACGGATCGAGATGATCCCGAGCCCCAACGCGAACGACCACCAGGTTGTTGTTCGCATGAACGGGTTCACCGAGTCGCAAAGTGCGTTGCTGCCTGATGGTCCCGACGCGGACACCTTGCCGGACGCGTTCAATGTTACCGTTGGACCGGCTGCCGGCGGATCGACGCTGCCGTTTGGTCCGGTGATTTCTGTCCCCATGGAAGCCTTTTCGATTTCCGAACCACTCGACCAGTATTTCGCTCGTCAGCTCGAACTCGACCCCGACCTAGATAAGACCTACGACCCAAACGTGACGGGCGATCGACAAGCCAAGCGTCCGGCAGAAGGCTTGTTCACCAACCCGACCGGGCTGGGTGGTCTAGCCGAAGATCATTTCGACGAGCCATTCGATTTGCTCCCGGAACTCGTCGAGAACCAGACAACCCCTAACTACCGTGCGATGCACCTCGAGCGGCTCGCAAACCCCCTGATGCCATGGAACCCACCACCGATGTTGGTGACCGGGGACCCGAACGAGCAGCATGACCCGTCACTGCCGGTGAATCCGTATTTGCCGGTTGACGCTCAATCGCTTGATATCACATCTTTCAACAGTTTCAGCGATCAAGAGAGCACCCTCGCAGCAGCTCCCCTACCTCGGCCGGTTGCGAGCGAGTTCGTGCACCGACCGGCAAGCCAAGTCGGTTCGATCGCTAACGATGCTTACGGCCCCGAACATCGGCACCGTGCGAAGCGCGATTTCCCGAACCTGACGGCGACGATCAAGACGGCACTGGGCTTCTCAGCGAATGAGCGTGATCGTCCGCTGGGCCCTTTCACAACGCTCTGGAACTTCCAGCCGTTGAGGCAGCTCTGGAAGCAGGCTCAGGGAGCCACCACGAGCGAGCTGCTTTTTGAGACGATTCCGGCCAACCAGGCGCGGGGCGTTCCATTAACCGATCGCGATCCACGTCGCCCTGGTTACTTGGTCCAAGGGGGTGACGAAGCGGTTACTCCAACCGGCACTTCGCCACCGGCAGGAACCCAAGCCGAGTACGATTTCGGCTTTGACAGCGACCAGTTAGGTCCGACGGTTGGCTACCGAGCGGGTTTTGTCGATTTCCCCTGGCGGATGACGCTTGGCTTCCCGAGTTGGTTGTCGGGTGAGTTCCACACCGGCAACGGTTTGGTCTGGTTCACTGATGCAACGGCCGATCTGGCGGCTCAGCTTATCGATCTGGATGGCGACACGGTCCTGCGTGACTTGCTCGGCATGGCCGAGGTGAACACGCCGCTCACGGATAGCGACGCCGATGGCGTGCCAGACGAGCATGAGATCGCCAACGACGGTCGGCCGGTGAATCCCGAGGCGTTGCGTGACAACGGCACGACGCCCGCGTTCCCGTGGCCCAACCGCCCGTTCGCTAGTGCGGGTGAGTTGTTGCAGGTGCCGGCTTTCGGTGGGTCGCGGATGCTGAGTTATTACTCGACCTTCAACTGGCTGCACACGCAGATGCCCGGGTTCCTGCATGACACGCAGGTCAATCCTTACAACGGCGAGGCGGCCGTTCAACACGACGGAAACGACTGGAACCTCAGCAGACTGACCGGCGCGACGCACTTCGATGGCGACTACGCCAACGATGGATCGCCGGGGGATGCCTTCTTCGATCCGACGGACCCTGGCTATCTTCCAGCGAACGCCAATCGGGTCCACGCCGAGGCGACGAACGACCTTCGCTTCCGCGAGATGCTCGGTCACTTCGGGCACCTTTTGAACTTCTTCCAGACGGCTCGTTTCCCGTCGTTTGGGCAGGGGAGCGAAGGGGTCTTCGAGGCGCCGCGTGGGGCTTCGCACTTCTATCGGGTGCTGGACTATGTCCACGTGCCGTCGCGGTTCGTGGCGACCGATACCCTGCTGAACGCGGATGTGTTCGGCGAGGCGGGCACCTACATCGACGACCCGCGGAACGACCTCGCCGCGCCGTTCAATCGGGTGAGCCGTTATCGGGAGCCGGGCCGCGTGAACCTCAACACGATCGTCGGCCGCCGCGACGCGGCGGAGGCACGCGACTACTGGTCCGAGGTCTACGATGGTTTGATGCACCGCTCCCAAGACGGGAACCGGATCGATACCACACAGAACACCGGTTCTATTGGCTTGAATGCCAACGGCTTTGGTGATTCGGGGCATGACTTCTACAACGAAGATGGTGAGGGAGTCGATACGCTCGTCGAGATGGGCCACCTCGGCCCGGCGTGGCGTGACGTGGTGCTGAGCCGGCGCGGTTACGTGCAGCCGTCGTTCGACCCGACGGATGGTGGTGCTGCCGTGGACTATTCGCCGCGGCGGATGAACCCGTCGTTCCCGACGTTCTTCGCCAACCCGTTCCGTGCCCCGGGCGAGGGGGCCAATGTGCCGCTCGCCGCGATGGTGCAGACGGGCGTCGACGCGACGCTGCTGCGTGCCCACCCGATCTCGCCCGGTGCGGACGGGGCTTGGGGTGTGCGTGGTGCGGACGACCGGACCGTCAACAAGTCGGAAGCGACGGTTGGCGACCAACTGCCCGATCGCAACGGCATCCGTGACGATGCGGAGGAGGCCGCCGCGTTGACGCTGGAGCTCGGTAACAGCGCCGAGCCGCCGACCCAAGCGGTAGGCGATCGACTGACCGCCGACGTGGTCTTGGCCCGTTTCGAGAACGGAACGAATCGCCGCGGGGCGTTGCCCGACACCTTCCTGGGCGACGCGTTCAGGGCGACGACGGCCGATGTCGATCCACGGACGGTATCGCCACCCGTTTCGGTGGCCAACAGCATCGCGAACTCGCAGATCGCCAAGCGAGCCACGCCGGTTCCCCTATTCTCCGGGGCGACGACCGAGGCGGCTTTGGATACCGAACGGAACTCGACGACGCGTTACCTGCCGATCCAGCGGATGGCGAGCCTCGCGACGACCCGCTCGAATGTCTACGCGGCGTGGATCACGATCGGATTCTTCGAGGTGACTCAGGCTCGTGAAGACCAGCGCGTGTGGCCTCGCTACATGCAACCTTCGGCCGACCCATCTGTCGGCGGCCAGTTCTTGGGAGCCGACGAGGCGGAGCGGGCACGCAATCGCGACGCGTTCTTCCGGGTGTATCCGGACGGCTGGTCGTTGGGCCAAGAGCTCGACCTCGATATCGGTCAGAACCAACGGCACCGTGGGTTCTATGTGATCGACCGCTCGCGGCCGGTCGCGTTCCGCCCCGGCGAGGACGCCAATGTCGCCGAGACGATTCTGCTGAGGAGACGGATCGAATGAGCAAAGAGCGTGGGCAAGGCCGATTCGATGGGCCGGGCGGTTTGTTGGTCTTGGTGCTGGCCGTTGTCATCGGCGGGGCGGTGCTGGCGCGGTTCAGCCGGCCGGGCCGCGGCGAGCTGACCGGTCCCACGCCGATGCCGGCGTTGGCGGTCGAGGGGTGGCTCAATACCGGGGGCGGCCCGGACCCGACGGTCCAGGGGCTCCGTGGCCGCTGGGTGGTGGTCGACTCGTGGGCGACCTGGTGCGGCCCGTGCATGGCGTCGATGCCGAAGGTCGCCGACTTCTACGAACGCTGGCGTGACCGCGACGTCGAGGTCGTTGGCCTGACGTCCGAGACGGGCGATTACCTATCGGATATCGAGGCGGCGATCGACCGTTTCGAAGGGGTCACGTGGCCGATCGGCTACGGCGCGGGGATGGTGAACCAACAACTCGGGGCCGAGATGATCCCGAATTATGTCTTGTTCGATCCGGAAGGCCGCAGCGTGTGGCGTGGTCACTCGATTGGCGACCTCGAAGTCGAGCTGTCGCGCCGGCTCTGAGTTTCGGGGTCTGGCTCGTTGGTGATACGGGTCGCGATCTGGTCGATCGCCTCGACGAGGGCGGGCCATTCGTTGTCGAGCGGCAGTTCGTGGCCGCAATCGTCCAGCCGGATCAGCTCTTTGTCGGCCGCTCCGATCCGTTCGAAGTAGGCGACCGCCGCCGACGTGCTCACGACGCGGTCCGCTTCGCTGACGATCATCACCGTTGGGGTGGTCAGTCGATCCGCCGCCGGCAGGTTGCGGTCCATCAGGTGGAAGAGCGAGTCGACGACCGCGATCGGCGTGAACGGCACCCCGCCAGGGTGGTCGTGCCGTGCCGTGTCGTGGCAATCCATGGCGAAGGGCGAGCTGAGGGTGTGGGTGAAGACCCAGGCCGCTTGGGCGAACTCGTGCCAGGTGCGTGTCGAGAAGACGGGGCTCCGCTGGTCGGAAACGGCCACCGCCGGCGCGAGCAGCACGGCGAAGTCGGCGGCGTCCGGGTCTTCGAGCAGCGTGCCGATGGCGACCGCCCCGCCGAGCGAGTGGCCGACGAGCCCGACGTTCGCGTGTTCGCCCCGCAGCGTAGAAAGCTCGGCCGATACCGCGGCGACCCAGTCCTCGGCCCGCGACTCGGAGTAGACCTCTAGCGGCTCGCCGAACCCGGGCAGCCGCATCGCCCGGACGGCGTAGCCCCGCTCGGCGAGGGCGGGCGCGACGAAGTCGTAATGCCGGGGCGAGGCGTTGATGCCGTGCACGAGCAGCACGGCGGTCTCTTTGATTGTGTCGCCGGCGGGGGCTAGGTCGAAGGCATCGCAACCGGCCATCACGCCATTGGCTTCGCGCTGGACGGTGGCCTCCCACCGCGACGCGACGACCGCCACGTAAGCGGCGTGGAGCCCGTCGAGCAGCAACTGACCGGTGACGATCGCCAACGCGATCAGGCCGAGGCGTTTCCAACGCCGGGATGCCTTGGATTGAACCGGCTGTTCTTGATTACCCATGAATCGCTAATCGGCCAATCGCTTGAGCACGTCACGCCGGCGTGTCATGACGTTTTCTGTAGCCAACACCGCAAGTGCGTTCTCGTCGTCTTGCGCAATACCGCGAGCGAGCTCAAGCTTCCTAGCGATTGTTGGGTCAGCGATTAGTTCAATCCCATTAGGAGAGTCGACGAGTGTGATCTGATCGCCACCTTCTATGTTGAGTCGGGCCAATGCTTCGCTCGGCAGGAAGACCGCCGGGCGGTTGTCGATCATGGTGACGGTTAGCTTGGTCATGGCGTTGCCTCGTTCGACTCGGGACACCACTAGTATATCCCAGGTTCGGCCTAACGAGGCCAGCGGGCGTAGACGCCGCCCTCTAAGGCCCGGCCGCCGGGTGTCTTTAGCCAGAGTTCGCCGTCGGCGGGGGGCTGGCCGCAGTGGCCGACGATCGCCTCGGACAGATACGCCGACAGCTCCGCCGGGCCGACGCCGGGCGTGTGGCACGTGGCGAGGAAGAACGCCGGCGCACGATCGACCAGCGTCGCGCACAGCTCCAGGAGCTCCGGCAACTGGCGATCGAGCCGCCAGGGCTCGCCCTTCGGGCCGTGCCCGTAGCTTGGCGGATCGAGGATGATCGCGTCGTAGCGGGTGCCTCGCTTCACTTCTCGTGCGCAGTAACGCAGCGCGTCCTCAACGATCCAGCGGATCGGCGCCTCGGCGAGGCCGGAGCGGGCCGCGTTCTCTCGGGCGAGCGCGACCGAGGGCTTCGAGGCATCGACATGCGTCACCGCGGCGCCGGCACAAGCGGCCGCCAGGGTGCTGCCGCCCGTGTAGGCGAACAGGTTCAGCACGCGGGGCGGCTCGTCGGGGCGGGCCTTGGCGAGGCGGGCCGTGCGATCGGCGATCCATCGCCAGTTGGCGAGCTGCTCCGGGAACAGCCCCACTTGGCCGGCGGGGGTCGGCGTCACGCCGAGCGTGATCTCGCGATCCCCGCCGAGCGGCACGCGGCACGCGGCGTCGAGCGCGGCGGCCTTCGCCTTCGGTTTCCAGCTCCCATCGGTCGCGCGCGTGCCGTCGTAACGCGAGAGGGCTTCGCTCCACGCGGCGGGCGTCGCCTTCTTGGTGTCGGTCGCCGCCGGGCAGGGGCGATCGAGGATCGCCTCGCCGAAGCGTTCCAGCCGGCGGCCGTTGCCGAAGTCGATCAGTTCGTAGTCGGGCCAGTCGTTCGCCATTTGGTTCACCCCGCCACTTGCCAAGCGACCACCGCGACGCCGAGCGGCAGGAGGTACCAAGCGAAGAGGGCCAGCTTGCCGCGTTTCACGAACTGGATCAGCAACGCCAACGCGACCCAGCCGACCACGAACGAGACAACGAAGCCGATGGCGAGCAGGCCGAGCGAGGTGCCGGTCGAGCCGGTCTCGAGGACGTCGAGTGTTTCGAGCAGGCCCGCGCCGAGGATCGCCGGGATCGCCAGCAAGAAGGCGAACGTCGACGCGCTCTCGCGATCGAGCCCCACGCCGAGCCCGGCGGCGATCGTCGATCCGGAGCGGCTGACGCCCGGCAGGATCGCGAGGGCTTGGGCGGCTCCGATCGCCAGCACCTTGCCCCAGCCGAGCGACTGGTAAGTGGCGTCGCCATCGCGGGCCTTCGAGGCAGCGATGAGGATGAAGGCCGTCACCGGGAACATCAGGCCCGCGATCAGCACGTTTTCCAGCAGGCCATCCGCCGTGGCGTCGGGCAGCCCTTTCTTGATGCCGATGCCGACAATCGCCGCCGGGATCGTGCCGACGATCAGCAGCGGGATCACGCGTTTGTCCGCACCAACGAGCCGGGCGATCTCCCGCCGGTAATAGACCAGCACGCTCGCCAGCGTCCCCAGGTGCAACGCGATGCTGACCTCGACCAAGTCCTGGGTCGGCGGCATCCCGAGCCGTTCGAGCAACGCGTTGGCGACCACCAAGTGTCCCGACGAGCTGACCGGCAAGAACTCGGTGAGCCCCTGGACGATCGCCAGGATGAGGATCTCGACGAAGGACATGCAGAAGGGGGAAGGCGGAGGGGGGAAGGCGGAATCACTCAGCGGCGTATTATGCTTGCTATTCCGCCCCCCGCCTTCCCCCTTCCCCCGTTGGCTCGCTTGTTCACTTACGAAGACGGCTTGTTGCTCACCGGGCCGCGGCTCTGGGTCGATGTCCGGCGGCGGCAGGCGCGGTCGTTTGTCTCGCACGCCCACGCCGACCATATGGCCCGGCACGAGTTGGCCCTCTGCACACCCGAGACGGGGCGGCTCTACCAAGCCCGCCTGGGAAAGCGGTCGGTGCAGGAGATGCGGCTGGGCGAGGCGATCGAGTTCGGCGGGCTACGACTCACCGCCCTGGGAGCGGGCCACTGCCTCGGCTCGGCGATGCTGCTAGCGGACGACGGCGACCAGTCGATGCTCTACACGGGCGACTTCAAGCTCG
>CAYGUP010000050.1:0-29347 GCA_964353155.1 uncultured Planctomycetaceae bacterium
CCGCCGATGGCCATCTTGCCGCCGACCACGCCGATCGAGCCGGTGACGGTCGTCGGCTCGGCGAAGACGTGGTCGCAGCCCATCGAGATGTAGTAGCCGCCCGACGCGGCGACGTCGCCCATGCTGGCGACCACCGGCTTATCGATCTGCTGGATCGCGTTCCACATCAGGTCGCTGGCAACGGCCGAGCCGCCCGGCGAGTTCACACGGAGCACGATCGCCTTGACGTTCTTGTCCTTGGCCGCCTTGCGGAGGGCCTCGACGATGGTCGTGGAGCCGACGCCCTCGCTCTTGCCGAACGGGCTGACCTCGCTCTCGCCGGTGTTGATCGGGCCGACCGCATAGACGATGGCGATCTTGTCGCCGCTGCGCGAGCCGCCCTTGCCGCCGCCGGCCATCATGCCCATCAGCTTGAAGAAGCCGGCCGGGCCGCTGAAATCGGTGTCGACCTTCTTCTTGCCGTAGTTGCGGACGAAGTAAACCTTCTCGGTGTCGTGCTCTTCTTCTAAGGTGCCACGCAGCGAGCCGCTGTAAGCGAGCCGGTCGATGAGGCCGTACTCATTAGCTTGGGTCGCGGTCAGCAGGGCGCGGTCGATCGCTTCGATCACCTTGCCCCGCTTCATCGGCCGGTCCATCGCGATCGTATCGATCATCTGCTCGTAGAGGTCGTCGATCATCGAGGTGATGTTCGCCTTGACCGGATCGCTCCAACTGCGGCGGGTGAACGGCTCGGCCGCTCCCTTGGCCTCGCCGACGTGGATGAAGTCGGCCTTGACGCCGATCTTCGAGAGCAAGCCCTTGAAGAACATCGGCTCGGCGCGGACGCCGGTGAGCACCAGGAACCCCGACTCGGGCATCACGATCTCGTCGCAAGCACAGGCGACCAAGTAGCCGGGGGCGGTGGCCGCTTCGAGCTCGGCGATCGCCTTCTTGCCGGTTGCGCGGAAGCGGGCGATCGCTTGTCGCAACTCGTGGCGTGCGCCACGGCCGACCGTGACATCGCGCACGCGGAGCACCATGCCCTTGATGCGATCGTCTTCGGCCGCTTGATCGATGCGGGCGACCTGCTTGCGGAGATCGAGCGAGAGCTCGCCGAACGGCCCCGACCCGCCGGGCGACTCGGGCAGCTCGCCCTTGAGGACGAACTCGGCGTAGCGGACCTTGTTGGCGGCCTCGGCCCGCTTCTTGGCACGCTCGGCGGCTCGTTGCGCCGCGGAAGGGCGGCGGCTCTTCTTTGGCTTGGCCTCTTCTTTAGACTCGGCTGGTTCGCCTGCTTGGGCCTTCTCCTCGTCGCCGTCCTCAACCGATTCGGCCTCGACGACGCCTTCCTCCGCAAGCACCGCCTTGGGGGCTGCTAGCAGGGCGACGGGTAACCACAGCAACAAGAAGAGGCGGAGGCTCATATCGGGCACGCAAGAACGGGGTGTTGAGAGGCCGGGTGGCGGCGGAGCCGGCAGCGGCTGGATTGTAGGGGACGCAGGGTTTTCGCCGATCCGGGCGCGATCTTGGGTCGGCGTGGCTTAGTCATCTTACCCCGCCCCCGGCGGTCGGGGCGGGCGTTTCGATCTCTCTAGGCCCGATCGCGGGGCTCTGGTACCGTCCGCGCCGCTGCCGTTCTTGAAGGAAAAACCCGCAAAGGGAAGAGAAATCATGGTTCGTTCCAACCTGCTGCTCGCCGGCCTTTTAACCGTCGCGGCCGCCACGCCCGCCGACGCCTGGGAGTGGAACCCGTTCCGCTCGAAGAAAGCGAAGCCGGCCGCCCAGGCCGCGCAGCCGGTGCGTCAGGCCTCGGCCAACGTCCCCGTGCCGGCCAGGAGCCTCGAACTGACAGAGGATGCCGGCCCCTGGCTCATCCTTGCCACGACCTTCTCAGGCGAAGGGGATGGCCCGGAGCATCAGGCACGTGACCTTTGCCTCGAACTGGCCCAGCAATTGGGGCTGCCAACCTACCTACACGAGATGACCTTCGACTTCGGCAAAGAAGGCCCTGTCGGCCGCGGCGTCGATCGCTACGGCGCGCCCGTGAAGATGGCTTACAACCAACGCCGGAACAAAGAATGGGCCGTGCTCATCGGTGCCTACCCCGCGGTCGATGACACCATCGCCGAGCGTGACCTAGCAACCGTGAAGCAGATCCGACCCCGTGCTCTGGAGCTCAACGCCGACGGGGTGACCTACCAGATCCTCGCCGACTACCGGCGGGTCAGCGCTCGTCGGGGCGAAGCCAACGGCCCGATGCGGACCGCTTTCCTGACACGCAACCCGATCCTGCCCGAGGAATACTTCGTTCCGAAGGGTGTTGATAAGTTCATCGAGAAGATGAACAAGGGCCTCAAGCACTCGGCGCTCGATATCGAGGGCCGCTATGCGGTGAAGGTCGCGACCTTCCGCGCCCGCGGCACCTTGCTCGGAGCCCAACAGGCCCGCAGCACCAAGGTGCGGCGCAAGAAGGACAAAGACGATCCGCTGCTCGAGGCGAGCTGGAACGCTCACTTCCTCTGCGAAGAGATGCGTCGCCAGGGTTGGGACGCCTACGAGTTCCACGACCGCACGGAGAGTTGCGTGATGGTCGGCTCGTTCGACGCCGTGAAAAGTGCCGGCGGCGAGCCGAAGGCCGAGGTGGTCGACATCATTCGTACGTTCGGGGCCAAGTACAACACGCCGACCACGCCGCTCGCCAAGCAGCGGCTCCCCTCGGCGGAGGCCCAACGCCAAGAGCTGCGGCAGACCTTCAACAACCTGTTCAGCAGCGAGGTCGGCCAAGTGGCCGGCGGCATGCAGCCGAAGTACGCCCACGTGAAGGTCAGCGACGACCCACGCGAGCCGCTCAAAGCGGTCCCGTTCGATATCCACCCGCACGTGGTCGACGCCCCGAAGCGGAGCGTCAGCAGCGGTTTCGCCTGGGGACGACGTTGAGCCACGAGCAGCCCTCCTAGGCAGCGAACGATTAAACCGTCGGTGTGAACCGACGGTTTTTTCATGCGCTCGGGTGACTTAGTCTGCGTGGCGATCGATCGGCTGCCGCCGACGGCTTAGTTCACAGAACGAGATCCGATGTCGACTGCTCCCACCCTGGTTATCGGTTCACGCAACGCCAAGAAGCGTGACGAACTCGTCCACCTGCTCGCGCCGCAGGGGATCGAGGTGAAGACCCTCGCCGACTTCCCGGACCTCACGCACGACGTCGATGAAGACGGCGACACCTTCGAGCACAACGCCCGCAAGAAGGCGACCGAGTATGCGCGGGAGCTGGGCCAATGGGTGTTGGCCGACGATAGCGGCGTCTGCATCGACGCGCTCGACGGAGCCCCGGGCGTCTACTCGGCCCACTACGCCGGCGAGCACGGCGCGAACGAGGCCAACAACGCCCTGGTGTTGAAGAACCTTGAGGGGGTCCCGCGGGAGAGGCGAGCGGCCCACTACGTCGCGATGCTCGTGCTGGCCGACCCGGCGGGCGAGGCCCGCGCCGAGGCCCGCGGCGAGTGCCACGGCCGCATCCTCGAAACGCCCCACGGCGAAGGAGGATTCGGCTACGACCCGCTCTTCGAGGTCCGCGAGTACCACCGCACGTTCGGCCAGATGGGCCCGGAGGTGAAGCGGGCCATCAGCCATCGCAGCCGAGCGATGCGGGCGATCCTGCCGCAGATCGTGGCCCTGCTCGCGACGGAGTAATCGCTGCGCGAAGCGGTGCCTTCTGGAGACTCATACGCGGGTAAGCTGTTGCCGTCCACTCCGAAGTTGGAAGGTACTCGATGCTTCGAATCGTTCTGTTGTTGCCCGTGCTGTTTGGCTCGCTGGGAGAAGCCGGCGAGCCGCCGTTGCTGGTGCGGTCCAGCCTAGCACCGGCCTCGACGGTCTTCATTCGGGAGTTCCCCGGGCGCAACGACAAGCTGGTCAAGCAGTTAACCGCGGTCTGCAAGCAGGCGGGTGCCGCGCTACACGTGGTGCCCGCCGGGGAGCCTTACGCCTACAACCATATTTGGATGCAGGACACGGTCGAATTCCTGGAGCGAGCCGATGGCTCTGGGACGGTGGCATTGTCGGCGAATCGCAACCGTGCACTCGACACGTTTGCATCGGATCGATTGGCGGGCGTGAAAGGCCTGAGGATTGGCGCTTATCGCGAGGCGTTCGCTTCGGGTGAGGGGGGCGTTTCGTGGATGGATTGGTACGGCAACCTCGAAGCCTCGCCGCCAACGGATGCTTGGCCGAACGGCCGCGTGCTGTACGGCGTTGACCGGCAACGCGACGCCCAACTCCATCCCGAGGTCGTCGCGTTCTTTGAGAAGCAAGGTCTGCAAGACCCGCTGCCCCTCGATGTCGGTTGGCTGACGATCAAGCATGTCGATGAGATGGTTTCATTCCTCCCGACAGAGGACGCCGGATTCGTCGTCGCCGTGCCCGATCCGACCGTGGCGATTGACTTGCTGGAGCAACTGTCTGCCGATGGGCACGGCGATGCCCCGATGTTGGGCATCTACGAAAAGGGGACCACCGTCGCCGGCGTGCTTGCCAATCGAGGTTTCATCGAGGCGAACCAGAGACTCTGGTTGGAACGGATCGAGCCGATGGCCAAGTCGCTGATGGAAGGACTTGGCATCGATCGGCAGCGGCTCCGACGATTGCCCGTCTTGTTTCAACCGAGCGGCTTGCCGCGGACGCCGAACGTGGTGAACTGCCTCGTGTTGCCGGGCAGGGGTGGGGCGGCGGGGCATGTCGCGATGGCCGATCCCAACGGCCCGATCATCGAGGGTGAAGACGCCTTCCAGGCGGAAGTACGCGATCGGCTCGCTGGCGTCCATGCAACGCTCCATTTTGTTGACGATCGCCAGTACCACAAATGGTCCGGTAACGTCCATTGTGCGACCAACGCCATTCGGCCGCTTGGGCTGGAGTCAGTCGCCGAGTAGACCCGCGGGGCACATGATTTGCTATGCTAGGCGGACTTGAGACTCATCCGCTGAACGCCGAGGTGCCCCGTGGCCGGTTTCCGTCTTCCCTTCCCGATGCCCACCCGACAACGCTCCCGCGCCGGCACGAGCCCGCGCGCCGGCGGTGGCTACGGCCAACGCCAACGCCCTATGTTCGGCATGGGGGGCCGCGGCCGCCAGCAGCCGAGCCGGAGCGGTGGAGGGGGCCTCCTCAGCGGCGGCATGAAGATGCGGCTGTTGATCGGGCTGGGCTTCGTGGCCTTTGCGTTGATCACCTACTACGGCAACCCGGGCGATGTGAACGAGATCACCGGTGAGCGGGAACGCGTCGCGCTGCCGGACGAGCAGAAAGAGATGGCGTTGGGCCAGCAGGCCGCGCTGCAGATGGTCCAGCAGCACGGCGGGGCGACGCGCGACCCGCAGGCGCAGGCCCTGGTCGATCGCATCGGCAGGGAACTCCTCGCCGGGCTCGAGGTCTGGATGGCGGAGCGGGAAGCCGAGCTGGGCATGCAACTCCGGAATCCGTACGAGTTTGAGTTCACGCTGCTCGCCGATCCCAAGACGGTCAATGCCTTCGCCTTGCCGGGCGGGCAGTGCTTCATCACCGAGGCCCTTTTTCGACGGCTGAATACCGAGGGCGAGCTCGCCGGCGTGATCGGGCACGAGATCGGCCATGTCATCGAACGCCACGGCAACGAGCGGATGGCCAAGCAGAAGATGTTCGGCACGATCGCCATGGGCGGCGGGGCCGTGACGGGCGATCCGCGCCAGGTGCAGGCCGCCCTGAATATGATCCAAATGAAATACGGCCGCGAGGACGAGTTGGAGAGCGACAAGTGGGGCGTCATCCTCACGGAGAAGGCCGGCTACGACCCGCGTTCGATGGTCGGCGTGATGAAGGTGCTCGACGAGGCCTCGCCCGGCGGCGGCCCGCCCGAGATGATGAGCACCCACCCGAAGCCGGCCAACCGGATCGCTTATATCCAGCGGGTGATCGAGGAGGTCTTCCCCGAGGGCGTCCGCCCCGGCCTCACGCCGTGAGCTAGGTTGTGGTGTCGGCCGTGACGGCCGATTCGATTGTGCTGCTCCCCCGTCCGAGACCCGCTGCCGCCCATGATCCGCAAGCTCAAGAACGCCGCGAAGGCCTCGCTCTCAACGGCGTTCCGTTTCGGACAGCGGCTCGGCGTGGATGTGCTGCCGCGGCATTTCTATTCGGAGATCCCCGACATCGGGCGGCTCCGCGACACCACGCATTGGCGTGAGCCGTTCTCTCTCGCGGGGATCGAAGGGGCCGGCGACCTCGATGCCCAAGCCGCGTGGCTGCGTGCCTCGATCGACGAGCCGATCCAAGAAGCCATCAAGACCCGCGACCTGCACGCCGAGGCAAACCACCGGAACGGCGAGGTCGGCTACGGGCCGATCGAGGCCGACTGCCTGTACGCGGTCGTGCGTGGCCGCCGGCCGCAGCGGATCGTGCAGATCGGTTGTGGTGTGTCGACCGCGTTGTGCCAGATGGCCGCCGAGGACACCGAGGGTTACGCGCCGCGAATCACATGCATCGACCCCTACCCGACGGACTTCCTCAAGCAGCAGGCTGCGGCCGGCGCGATCGAGTTGGTTGAGAAGCCGGTCGAGCGGTTGCCGTTGGACTACCTGAGTGACCTCTCGGCGGGCGACCTGTTCTTTGTCGACTCAACCCACACGCTAGGCCCCGCGGGCGAGGTGACACGGATCATCTGCGAGATGCTGCCGCGACTGCCCGACGGCGTGCTCGTCCACTTCCACGATATCTGGCTGCCGCACGACTACTCGCCGCGCGTGTTGGCGGGTGAGCTCTTCTTCTGGCACGAGACCGCGTTGCTGATGGCGTACCTGAGCGGCAACGGCCGCTACCGCATCGCCGCGTCGCTCTCACAGTTGCATCACGATCGGCCCGAGGCGCTCAAGGAGTTCTTCCCCGATTTCAAGCCGATGCCCATGGAGCACGGCGTGGGGCAAGGCGAAGGCGACTACCCGAGCGCGATCTACTTGGAAGTGCGTAGCTGATCGCGCCCGCTTGTAGAACGCTCTCAGGTCAGAACGAAGCCGATATGCCGACTGATAAGCTCTCTTCTTCGAGGAAGCGTCCCTCGACACGAGCGGACCAGGTCTCGCCCCAGTTGAGCCGCGTGCCGACGACGATGCCGAAGTAGCTCTTCTGCTTGTCAATGCCCCCGATCCAGATTCGATCGCCCGTGTCGGAGAAGTCGGCGACCGCGTCCCACTCACCCCGCCAAGCCGAGACCTGCGGACCGGCATACGTGACTATATCGAGATTGTCTGAGTAGTTTGCCCGCATTGACGCTAGCAACGAAGCTCCGAACTCGTACGCATCGTATTCGCTGCGTTCGCTAAAAGGCCCGAGAGTGTCCGAGAACCCGTCTCGGCGCTGTGTGAACTCCGGGATGAAGTCGGCTTGCATCTGCGCGGCGAGCTGGAAGGGCCCTGACTCGGCTAGCAGCCCTCGAATCGCTCCTCCGAGGATGATGACGTCATCGCCCGTGCCGGTCTCGCCATCAGAACCCACGTGGAAGTGCAACGCGAACAGTTCGCTCGGGTAGTGTGTCACCCGAAATTTCCAGTGATCGATCTCGGTGCTATAGGTCCTTCCCGGCGGTGCCGGGGCATAGCGAGTCGGGCCACCGGCGGGAGTGCCGATCAACATGTTGTTGTAACTGGACCGCCTGTTTCGCCGAGACCAATCACCGATCCACTCGAACTGCCAACGGTTCTCGCCATCGAATCCGCGGAACGACGGATCGCCGACATCGAAGGCCGAGCAACGCCCCGCCGTCAGTGACAGCATCGTTAGCACAACCGCGATGGGGGCGTGTCGCATCGGACGCATGGGCGAGCGGAGGACGCGCGGGCGATCGGATCGATCAGGCCGCACGCCGTGGCTGCATGAACTCGGCCAGCCCGTCCGACATCTCGACCCAGCCGAGACGCGGCTCGCCACGCAGGGCGTCGGCTAGCATGGCGAGACGATCGTAGTGCGACGCTTCCACGTCAAGAACAATCCGCATGCGTCCGCGGACCCAGCGGTAGCCGCCGCCGTTGAGTCCGCCCAGGCAACGCCGGCGGACCTCGCAGCCGAACGAGCGTGCCAAGCGCATCGCCTCGTCGAGCAGTTCGGCGTAGGCGACCGAGTCGAAGGCCGACGTTTCACACGACGCCGTGGCGTCGGCGAGAGAGAGCGTCGCGGGCCCGTTCGGGTCGAACGATCGCGTGCGGGTAGAGCGAGTGGCGGCGGCCGTCATCGGCAGCGTCGCCACAACCATGGGAGCAGGCATCCTTGCCTCGCCGGGTTGAGCGTCACAGATTCGCGCGTCCGGTTCCGTCCGGTCGCGTCGGGGGGCGATTCTACGCGCTCAGCGTGCAGGTGGCGAGCGGAAATCGTCGATGGCTTCAAAGGCAGGCGGGATGGCCCCGCGTTGTCGCTCACGCTCCCTCAGCGTTTGAGTGAGAACAACGCGTTTTTGTGGGCCATCGACCGCTAGCGATGCGTTGGTGTAAAGGTCCTGCGGCGGAACCGTGCTAGCAATGACAGCAGTGGACAAGAGCGTCGAAGGGTCTCTCCGTGAAGAGATCAATCAGTTGCGGACCGAGTTGCTCGAAGCGCAGCAGATGAGCGCGTTGGGGCAGCTCGTTAGCACAACCACCCACGAGTTCAACAACGTCTTAACGACGATCCTGAACTACGCGAAGCTCGGCCTCCGCCACACCGACGAGCCGACCCGCACCAAGGCGCTCGAGAAGATCTACGGCGCAGGCCAACGCGCCGAGAAGCTCACCGCGAGCGTGTTGGGCATGGCCCGCAACCGGACCACCGAGGCCTCGCCTACCGACCTGGCCGCCGTCTGCGACGAGACCCTCGTCCTGCTCGAACGCGAGCTGCAAAAGTACCGCGTCGGCGTCGATCGCCGCTACGAGCCCGCCGGCAAGGCGATGGTCATCGGCAACCAGATCCAGCAGGTGCTGCTCAACCTGCTGACCAATTCGCGGCAGGCGATGCCCAACGGCGGCCAGATCATCATCCGCGTCGCCGACGACGCGAAGGCGGGCACGACCGACCTGATCGTCCGCGACAACGGCGAGGGCATCCCGCTGGAGAAGCTGCCGAAGATTTTCGATCGCGGCTTCAGCACCAAGCAAGGCCCCGACGCGACCGGCAAGGGTGGCGCGGGGCTCGGCCTCGCGGCGTGCCGCGAGATGATCGAGGCCTCGGGCGGCAAGATCCGCGTCGAGAGCTCGGTGGGCAAGGGGACCCAGTTCACGCTGAAGCTGCCGCGTGCGAGCGAAGAAGCGTTGAAAGGCCCGACCGGCCAGCCGATCGCTTCGCTGGGGGTTCAGGCCCCGGCGGCAACGGATAGCGTTGCTAGCTGAACTGAGTTTGGCCGTGCTTACTGGCCCGCGCTGAATCGGGCTGCGAGCCGCTTGAGCATGCGTTGTTCGAGGGCCTCATCGCGGCCGATTTCGATCCAGCGGCCCGAATCACGGATTGGGTCGACCGGGATCACGCGATCGGTCGGCAGGGCCGAGTCGTTGCGGATCGACGCCGCCCCGGCGCTGGCACGCTCGGGGCGGTTGAGGTCTTCGAGTTGCTTGTCGACCCGGATATCGATCTCGTAGCCGCCCGCTGCCGGGATGACGCGGACGGTCGATCGGCGGCGGATCGTTTGCAGCGTGCTCTGCCAGCGGTTGAAGGACCCCGCCGAGTCGCGACGCCACGGCTCGAAGATCGTCGAGCCGGTGCCCCAACGGGTTTCCAGACGCCCCTCGGTCAGCATCGAGCCTTGCTGGGTAACACGCTGTTCGTTGCGGATCGGGAAGTACCGTGCCGTCTCGCGGGCGATCACTTCCCAAGCGGCGTCGGGGTTGCCGGCGCGGACGTACAGCGGGTTCGGCACCCGGTTCTCGACCTTCGGCTGCGTCGGCAAGCCAAAGTCGTCGCTGATCGGGCCGCCGTCGGGCGGCAACACATCGAGCCATCCGGCGTCGGCCGCTGATGGTGCCGCTTGCGGAATGGCACCGGCGTATTGCGGAGGGAGGATCATCGGCGGGCCGACGACCTGCCCCGGTAGCTGATAGCCGAGGCCGATCGGCGGCGGCGTCTCGCAACTGAGCTCGCCCGGCGCGAGGTAGCTCGGACCCCAAGGGGCCGACTCGAACGCCGCGGGGCCTTGCCCGCGGATGACCGGCTCGGATTCGGCGGGCGCAGGCGGCGTCTTCGGCGCGATTTGGCAACCGGCAGCAAGGGCGGCGAGTAGGCAGACGCAGCGAGGCATGGGCGGCGGAGGTTCGCGGAATCCGAGCCGCTCAGCAAGGTCGCTATCCGTGGCTGTCTCCCCGCTAGCACAACGGCGTCAATCGACTACGGCTTTCAAGATCGCGGCTCCGTGCTAGCATGCCGCTCATGCCCGTGCCCCCGATGACCCGCGACGAGATCCGCGCGTTCGATCGCGATGCCATCGAACGCGTTGGCCTGCCGGGCGTCGTGTTGATGGAGAACGCGGGGCGTGGCTGTGTCGATCGGATGGAGCGGGCCGGAATCAACGGGCCGGTGGTCGTTGTCTGCGGCAAAGGCAACAACGGCGGCGACGGCTTCGTCATCGCCCGGCACCTGATCGTGCGGGGTTACGAGTGCCGGGTCGTGATGGGCGAACGCCCCCGCGCTCTGCGTGGCGAGGCCCTGGTCATGTTCGAGGCCCTCACCCACTGCGGCCTGCCGATCTTCGACTCGACCGGCGTGAATCCCTCGCTCACCCTGGGAGAGCTCGACGCCTTCGCCGGCGGGGCCGATTGGATCGTCGATGCGTTGCTCGGCACCGGCGTGACCGGCGACCCACGCCCGCCTTACGACACGCTGATCGATTGGATGAACGGCGAGATCGGCGTCCGCTTGGCGGTCGATCTGCCGAGCGGCCTCGATTGCGACACCGGCAAGCCGGGCCAACCGACCTGCCGAGCCGACCACACGTGCACGTTCGTTGCGCCGAAGGTCGGATTCTCAAACCCCACGGCCGCGGAGTTCCTGGGAGAGGTCGCGGTGCTCGATATCGGCGTGCCGCTCAGCCCGCCGAAGTGATCTTCGCCGTGGGGTCGTCGGCCACGTTCACCCAGACATGCACGTGCGGCGCCCCGCGGTAGTGCCAAACGAACGACGGCCCCTCCACACGCCAATTGTCCCACACGCCATCGTCGCCCAAGTCGCCCTCGGCGTAGTAGGCGAGGTGACACGCTTCGAGTCCGGTGCGGCCATCGAGTGTTTGGCCATCGAGGCAATGGAGGGCTTCGGCTTGATCGGCTTGGCGGTAGGGCTCGACCAGTTTCGCCAACACGCCACGCAGGTGCTCCTGCTGATCGCCGGCGAGTTGAGCCACCGGGATGCCTTGGTAGCCGGCCGGCTTGAAGGCGACCTTCCGCTCGGCGGGCAGGCCCTCTCGGACGAGGGCCGCCTGTTGCTGCTCGCCGTCGAGCATCTGGTACAACTCGTTCGCCGCAACGCCCTGCGGCCAGAAGACGCTGCCCGGATGGTTGGGGCGTTCGTTGAAGCCGTCGGCGTTGTGGCCGTAGAAGATCGGGCCGCCGAACGCGAAGTGGGGCGTGGTGTTGCCGTCGCAACGAACGGTCATGTGACGCCCCGTCATGACGAACTCGAATCGGTCGCTGCCCGGCTCACCAAAGATGGCGATCGTATTCGACTCACCGAAACCGCCGGCGTCGTCTTCGAGTTGGCGATCGATCCGCTCGTGCCAATCCGGGTTGTAGATCCCCTCGAAGATCGACCTCACCAACGCCTTCTGGTCGGCCGTATAGAAGTCGCTGTTAACGGCCGGGTCGGTGATGTGCCAGTTGTTCGACACGTGCCGACGCAGCGGGCCCCCTTCCGGACCGGCGTGGTCCCAACCGAAGCAGACCGCCTCGCGTTGACCCGGCGTGAACGACTCGTAGAGCAGCTTCACCAGCGACTCGGGCGTCGACACGGCAACCGGCGTGTCGGCCGCCTTCGCCCACACCTTGCCGCCGCCCGGCAGCAGAGCGAGGCCGGTGCCCGCAGCAGCGGTGGTCAGAAAGTCACGACGATTCGTCGGCTGCATCATGGCGGTGCCTTCTATAGCCAGGGTTCAGTTGGACGAGTGCAGTCTACCAGCCTTCAAACGGTAGGAGGTGTCTCCAGACACCGATTACGGCATCCAGACTGATGCAAGCTAACGCCGCCGCTGGCATCCGCCGCAGAAGAAAGTCGAGCGCTGTGCCTGGACGATTCGTTTCACTTCGCCGCCGCAGCGGGGGCAGGGCTCGCCCGCCCGGCCGTAGATGCGGTGATGCAACTGGTAGCTGCCGTCCTCGTTGAGTTTGTTGCGATAGGTGCCATCGCCGAGCGACGAACCCTCGTAGCGAACCGCCTCGGCGAGCACATCGCGGGTGGCGGCAGCGATCCGCTCCCATTGGGGCTTGGACAACCGATCGCACCGGGCGGCCGGGTGCACACTCGCGACGTGGAGGATCTCCGCCGCGTAGATATTGCCGATGCCCGCCACGGCCCGCTGGTCCAGCAACGCAACCTTCACGGCTCGCCGGCTACTGCCCAACCGCTGACGGAAATCTTCGGCTTGTACTACCAGCCCGTCTGGCCCCAGCTTCTCCGGACCGAACGCCTCGCCGAAATCCGAGGGCGAATAGAGCCGAACTTTTCCGAGCCCCCGTTGGTCCCAGAACCAGACCCGATCGATCTCGCCGATTAGCTCGACCTGCACCCTAAGGTACAGCGGGTTGGGCGTCTCGCCCGCGCCGACGAGGCCGGTCATACGGGGCTCTAGGATCAACCGATCGTCCGAATCGAAGCGGAGGCAGACCCGCTTACCAACCCGCTCGACGGCGGCGACCTCGCGGTCGACGATCCGGCCCCGCAACCGATCGATCCGCGGCGTGATGCCGATCGGCTTCCGCGGGCAAGCCAGCTTTTCGATGCCAACCACCCGAGCCCCAGCCGCGTGGGCGACGCCTCGCCGCATCGTTTCGACTTCGGGGAGTTCGGGCATTCCTTTAGAGAACCGCCAAGACGCCAAGAGCGCCAAGGGTCGCCAGGAAGCCGGGGTGAGTCTAAAGCTCAGTACGGCTCGTTTCTGGGCAGCCACTGGAGCGTCTTGCAACAAACCAGCCGCCTATGCGAAGACTGAGGACGATGGCGACTATGCCAGCATTCCCAACTAAGGACAGACCAACCATTTCCAGCCAATCGTCGACTGTGAAGGTAATGTCGTCGTAAGACTTGCCGACAAATAGTCGCCACGATCCTGCTCGAATAATGATCGCGACTACGGGTCCAATCACGAGCATAGAAGCAAGAGCAATAAGCCCGGCCAGGAAGCGTTTCGCACTGCTAGAGCTAACAAGAGCGAAGGCGATTCCTGGACTTGCCAAAGCTCCAAAAATGGCGATCACAAGGGCTGTTTGTGCCAGATCGATTAACATCGCTTGATAATTAATGCATCGGTGGTCGGTATCCGCTTGGCGATCCGTGGCGATCCGTGGCGATCCGTGGCGCTCTTGGCGTCTTGGCGGTTAGCTTAGCGAACGCTTGATTCAGATGCCCACGCCAGCCGACAATGAGGGCTTCGAAAGCCCAGGATAACCGAGAGATGAGCACCGAAGCCCCCGCCGTGCCCGCCAGCAGCCAGGTCCCCGATAATCAGGGCCGTTTCGGCCAATTCGGCGGTCGCTACGTCCCTGAGACGCTTGTCCGAGCGCTCGATGAGTTGGCGGTCGAGTACGAGAAGTCGATCGGCGATCAGGATTTCCAGAACCAGCTCGCCGAACTGTGGCGGGATTTTGTCGGGCGGCCGTCGCCGCTGTACCACGCCCGCCGGCTGAGCGAGAAGTGCGGCGGCGCCCAGATATGGTTCAAGCGAGAAGACACCAACCACACCGGCGCGCACAAGATCAACAACACGCTCGGCCAGTGCCTGCTGGCGATGCGGATGGGCAAGACCCGCATCATTGCGGAGACCGGCGCCGGCCAGCACGGCGTGGCGACCGCGACCGCGTGTGCCCACTTCGGTCTGCCGTGCGTCGTGTACATGGGCGAGGAAGACATCCGCCGACAGAGCCCGAATGTCTTCGCGATGAAGCTGCTCGGCGCGGAGGTCCGCCCCGTGACGACCGGCTCGCGCACTCTGCGCGACGCGATCAACGAGGCGATGCGGGATTGGATGGCGAGCGTCGAGGACACGCACTACATCCTCGGCTCGGTCGTCGGCCCGCACCCGTTCCCGCGGATCGTCCGCGACTACCAATCGGTCATCGGCACCGAGACCATCGCCCAATGCAAGCAGCGAATCGGCAAGCTGCCCAACGCGGTGGTGGCGTGTGTCGGCGGCGGTTCGAACGCGGCCGGCATGTTCTATCCGTTCGTCGAACACCCCGAGGTCGAGATGATCGGCGTCGAAGCGGGCGGCCGCTCCGACAAGGCCGGCGACCACGCCTCGCCGTTGACTTACGGCCAGCCCGGCGTGCTGCACGGCAGCTTTTCGTATGTCTTGCAGGACGAGGACGGCCAGACTTCCAATGTGCACAGCATGTCGGCCGGTCTCGACTACCCCGGCGTCGGCCCCGAGCACAGCTACTGGAAGGACGCCGGACGCGTGCAGTACACGAGCTGCGACGACACGACCGCGATGGAAGCGTTCGACGCCTGCGCGGCGTGCGAAGGTATCATGCCCGCGCTCGAAACATCGCACGCGATCGCCAAAGCGATGGACCTCGCCGCCGAGCGATCGAAGGACGAGGTGATCGTCATCTGCCTAAGCGGCCGCGGGGACAAGGACGCGATGGAGATCGCGCGGCTGAAGGGCGTGAACTACGGGTGATCGGCTTCAGCGAGTTCGCGATCTGCTTCGCGCTGACCGTCACGTTTGTCGGTTACGCCGTCTGGAAGAGCCCGGCGGTGCGAGTCTTTGGCTGGGTGCTGTTTGTCGGCACAACCGCTTGGGCATTGGCCCCCAGCCGGCCGGTCCTGGTAGTCACGGCAGCGGCGATCGCCTTGCCAGTGGCGGCTTTCGCGGAGTGGCAGGCCCCCCGCAACAAACGCGGCCCGGGCGGCTAAACTGGCTGTCTCAACCAACGCCGCCTCCCGCCTTCCGCGTTCTCAAATGCCGTCGATCCCCGAACTCTTCGCCAAGCTCCGTGCCGAGAACCGCAAGGCGTTGATGCCGTTCATCACCGCCGGCGACCCGGACCTCGGGTTCACCGCCCAGGTGCTTAAGGAAGTGGTCGGACGCGGCGCGTCGATGTGCGAGGTTGGCATCCCGTACTCTGATCCGATCGCCGACGGGCCGGTCATCCAGGCTTCGTACACGCGGGCGCTCGGCAACAAGATCAAGCTGGCGAGCATCCTCGATATGCTCGGCGACACCTGTCCCGATCTGGGCGCGCCGGCCGTGACCATGGTCAGTTACGCGATCATCTACCGTCACGGCATCGAGAAGTATTGCGACGAGGTCGTGGCGCGGGGCGTGGCCGGCTTGATCGTGCCCGACCTGCCGGTGGAAGAATCGCCCACGTTGTCGAAGGTCTGCACCGAGCGCGGCCTATCGTTGATCCAACTCGTCACGCCGACCACGCCGCGCGACCGCGCGGTGCGGATCTGCGAGACCTCGACCGGCTTCGTCTACTACGTGTCGGTCGCCGGCATCACGGGCGAACGGACCCAGTTGCCGCCCGACTTGGTCGACAACGTCGGCTGGCTACGCACACAGACCGACCTGCCGATCTGCATCGGCTTCGGTGTCAGCAAGCCAGAGCATGTGCGGCTGTTGGCCCCGGTGTCCGACGGTCTGATTGTCGGCTCGGCAATCGTGAAGCGAGTCGCTGAGGCGGCCGAGCGCCCGCACGCCGAGGTGCTCAAAGAGGTCGGCGACTACGTGGCAGAACTGCTGGCAGCACTCGACGAAGTCGCCGGGTAAGCCGGCGGGGGAGGGCGAGGCTCCCGCCGAGCCAGTCGCCGGGTACCCGCTGCAAGCTCGGCAGGTGCCTCGCCCTCCCGGAAGGTGCCTAGCCGCGGCTCGGGATTATTCCCATCAAGCTCGCGTTTCTTTTGGGCCGATAATCAGGGTTGGTCCGATTTTGGTATCGCTTGAAACGGCGAAGTACAATATCGGTAGCTACACAGGCGGCGGTCGAGTGGTCCCGACGGCGGGACCACTCGACCGCAGATACCACGATGGCGCGCCGGCGGGACGAGTCCCCCAAGGCGGTGATCGGGGTTCGCTCCGATCGATCTGCCTGCGGCACTCTCTCCCTCTAGCGCGGCGTCAGCCCGTGCCCCGGAGAGTCCCTAGCCATGCGTGACGATCGTCCCCAAGCCGACCGCGACGCGTCGGCCGCCCGTCGGTTCTTCGCCGGCGTGACCGAGCAGGCCTTCATGACCGAACTCGGCGTCGCCGATCCGCCCTTGATCGACTACGTGAGCGGCCTGCTGGCACGCTTCATCGCGTCGGACGAGATCTACAGCGTTCGCGGCGTGCGGGGCGAGCGGCTCACGCAGGTCGCCGACATGCTGGCCGAAGCCGAAGAACGCCGCGGACCCGCCAAGCGATACCTGCACCGGCACATCGGCGACTTCACGCTGTTCTGGACCGGCGTCTTCCCGGAGGTGGCCGACCGCCTGCGGCACACCGGCGGCAAGGACGCGTTGCTCGACTATCGCCAGATGGGCAAGCGAAGCTACGCCGCCGCGAGCAAGATCAAGGTCGACCGCGAAGTCGCCCCGAGCCAGGTGTTGGAGCGCTTGAGCGACGAGTTCGAGCTCTGCGTCTACGGCCTCGGCGAGGTCCGGAAGGTCTGGGAAGAGACCGACGGCGGGCCGCTGCTTGTGTAGCTCGCTACCTCGCGGACAGCCAGATACTGGCTACTGCGACCAGCAGCGGTGGCACGATCAACGCCAGGAGCCAAGCGTACGCCGCCGCGTGCGCGAAGTTCAGCGTCCAGCCGGTCCACTTAATCGGCTTCGAGACCCAGACGCGTGTATCGCGTGGGCTGTTGTAGATGCCCCAGTGCCAATTGGCCGGGTTCTGCCATTCGGCTTCGTTGATCTCGGATTGGTACATCTCGGCCTCGCTCGGTTGATTTACCCGCCACCTGTTCGCTTCGCCCGGCGCAGGCTTGCCGATATTCTCGACCCCGCCTGTTGGCTTCAAGCGTCCGATCGACGACGATCGATCGCGTGCCGAAACCTCCCATCACTCTACCGATCGACGGGCCCTACCACCTGGGACGCACCATGTCGGTCCTCACGATGGGGCGGGGCAACCCGTGCCTGCGGCACAGTGAGACGATCGCTCAGCTCGCCATCCGCACGCCCGCCGGACCGGTCGCCCTTGCGGCGACACACGCGGGAAACGAACTGAGTGTCATCGTCGATGGCGAGGGAAGCGATTGGATCACGCCGCACCTGCGGGGGGTCTTCGGCCTGGAAGACGACCCGAGCGGCTTCGCGCCCGAAGGCAAACTCAAGCGGGCCGCGGACGCGGTCGTCGGGGCCCGCCTGCCGCGGCTGCCGATCGTCTTCGAGCGGCTCGTGCAGGTCGCCTTGCAGCAACTGATCAGTTTCCGCGATGCGTGCCGGGGGTGGCGGCTGTTGCTCCAACGCTTCGGCGACGAGGTCTCCGGTTCCGACGGCTTGTACGTGCCGCCCTCGCCGCAGCGGATCGCCCGCTTGGCGACCTACGAGTTGATGGAGTGCGATATCCTGCCGAAGCATGCGAAGCTGATCCAGCGGATCGCGAAGCAAGCCGCCGGGCTTGAGCGGCTGTGGGCCTGCGGGGTCGATCCTGAGGCAATCGATCGCCTCAGCGAGTATCTCATCAAGCAAGAGGGCATCGGCCCGTGGACGGTCGGCTACCTGCGCGGGGCGGGCCTCGGCGATGCCGACGCGGTGGTGCTGGGCGACTATGGCCACCCGCATCACGTCGCGTACTTCTTCACCGGGGAGGAACGGGGCGACGATGCCCAGATGGTCGAGCTACTCGAACCGTACCGACCACACCGCTTCCGGGTATTGATGGCCTTGATCCTCGCCACGCCGGCGCCGCCCCGGCGAGGCCCGAAGCGTGAGCCGCTGCGGTACCGCTTCCGAGGATAGACCGAGCTAGTCCGTGAGGACCTCTTGGCCGGCGATGCTGCTCATCGCCATGAGCCAGCCCCACTGTTCAAGCTCGTCGCGGTCGTTCGGGTCTTGCTCGCTCGGGACATCGCCGACGTTGTTGGGGTTCACCCCGGCGGCAAAGCCGGTGCGGCCGCTCGAGAGGGCTTCGGTATGGCCGTCGAGAAAGACAAACATCACCACACCCGGGTGGGCACTACCAAACTTCTGATCGACGCGGTTGCTATCGTTCGGCCCGCTCGCGAGGCCGTCCTCGGTGCCACGCATGATCGTGTGCAACTTATCCGACGCGAGGTAGCAGGTGTCACCAAGCTCCGAGTGGATGAACTCCGGTGCCCAATCGGGCCGGATCGGACCGATATGCTTCTCGCCGACGGCCAGCGTCTTGGAGAGGCCGTCCGTGACGTGGCGTGCCTTGATGCCTGAATTGCTGAAGATCGGCCCGGCCAAGGTCTTGTCGATGCGTCCGTTGAGGAAGTCACTCTCTTCCATGCCGGTGTCTTCTTCGAGCCCCGCGTTGGCGGCATAGTCGCCGGCGATCGCCAAGCCGAGCGGTTCGCTATTGGCGCCGGCCCCTTGGTCGTCGTTGTCGAAGTTGCGATCGGCGTTCGCCGCGCGGCGGCTGGGGCAGATGTACGTGGCGATCGGCGTCCGCATCGCGGCGGCGTTGGCGTCGGCGTGGACCGGCTCGCTGGCCACGTAGCTATCGTGGATCGCCTGCTCTTCGATCTGCGGCAGGACCTCGAACGTCCAAGCGACGCCGAACTCGTTCGTCGAGCTCCGCCCCTTCGGGAATTGGCCGCGGGTATCGTGGTAGTTCTGGATGGCGAGGCCGATCTGCTTGAGCTGCGAGTTGCATTGCGTCCGCCGCGCGGCTTCCCGCGCCGCCTGAACCGCCGGCAAGAGCAGGGCGACCAGGATGCCGATGATCGCGATCACGACCAACAGCTCAACCAGGGTGAAGCCGGGACGGCGTGCGGGTTGTCGTGTGGATGAAGGCATGGATTCCTGGCGAGTCGATTCGGGGTGTTCGTGTGGCACGGTAGGCAACGGCGTGGCAAACGACACTTTCACTTGAAAATCGATTTCGTACCGAAAGTCCCTGTGGATGCGTTTTTCGACACAACAAAAAAAAGCGAGCCCCGAGGACGCCAGGTGTCCTCGGGGCTCGTTGGAAGCTCGTTATCGCAGCCGCGGGAGCGTTCAGGCCTTGCGGCCATCGACCGCGACGCGGCCGATCGAGTGGTAGCTGTAGCCGCGGGCTTTCATCCGCTCCGGGTCGTACAGGTTGCGGCCGTCGAAGACCACCGGCTGGGCCATCAGTTGGTACATCTCGGCGAAGTCCGGCTGGTGGTAGGCCTTCCAGTCGGTGCAGATACAGAGGGCATCGGCGTCCTTGAGGGCGTCGGTCGCTTTGTCGGCGAACTCGACTCCCTCGGTCTCGGCCTGGACGTTCGGCATGGCCTCGGGGTCGTGGGCAACGACCGTGGCACCGGCCTCTTGGAGCTGCTTGATCAGCACGAGGGCCGGCGCCTCGCGGATGTCGTCGGTCTCCGGCTTGAACGCGAGGCCCCAGATGGCGATCCGCTTGCCGCTCAGGTCGCCCTCGAAGTGGTACTTCACCTTGTCGAAGAGGACCGTCTTCTGCCGCTCGTTGACATTGTCGACGGCTTGCAGCATCTCGGGGATATTCCCCTTGCCCTCGGTCATGGCCGTCAGGGCGCGGACATCCTTCGGGAAGCAGCTGCCGCCGTAGCCGACGCCCGGGAAGAGGAACGAGAAGCCGATGCGGCTGTCGTGGCCGATGCCCCGGCGTACATCGTTGATGTCGCCGCCCATCTTCTCGCAGAGGTTGGCCATCTCGTTGATGAAGCTGATCTTGGTTGCGAGCAGGGCGTTGGCGACATACTTGGTCATCTCGGCCGACTCGGGTGACATCGAGAGGAACGGCTTCTCGGTCCGCAGGAAGGGCGAGTAGAGCTGTTCGAGCTTGTCGCGGACGAAGTCGCAGCGGACGCCAACCACGACCCGGTCCGGCTTCATGAAGTCATCGATCGCGGCCCCCTCTTTGAGGAACTCCGGATTGCTCGCGACGTGGCACTCGCGGCCGGTGATCTCTTTGAGCATGCCGAAGATCGTGGCGTTGGTGCCGACCGGCACGGTGCTCTTCGTGACGACGATCGCGTCCTCTTGCAGGTGTGGCGCGATCGCCTTAGTGACGGCCCACATGGCCGACAGGTCGGCCGCGCCGTCATCGCCCTGCGGGGTGCCGACGGCCAAGTAGACCATCTCGGCCGCTTTCACCGCATTCGGGGTATCAGTCGTGAAGTGCAGGCGACCAGCTTCCGAGTTGCGGAGGACCAGCTCCTTGAGGCCGGGCTCGTAGATCGGGATGACCCCCTTCTTGAGGCCTTCGATCTTCTTCTCATCGATATCGATGCAGGTCACATCGTTGCCGCTGTTGGCGAAGCAAGTACCTGTGACGAGGCCGACGTAGCCGGTGCCGATGACTGCAATCTTCATGCGATAGCTGGAGGAGGGAGGTTGCCGGATGGTGAGGGTGGGTTCGCACCTTGGGACTGGTGCGGGAGAGGGTCCCAAGGGACCCCAGGGGCTCCGAAATCTTCACCCCCAGATTGGCCATGATAATCAGCGATCTTGCGAGGTCGAGTTGTCCCAGCGGGCGTTTTGCCCGCTCAAGACCCCGCTTGAGTTGCATAACCGGCTTGGTTTGCCGTTGCGACAGGCTTAATCGCCAGAAGCTGCACTCAGCCGCAGAAATTGGACAAGTCTGTCGGCGACCACGTTTTGGACGTTTGTTTCGGTGGTACGGTCCCGCGGTCGAGTTGGCGGGCTCAATCGCGATCGTTGTGGCCGTTTTACCTGCATGGGATGGCAATCGTTTCGGGTTACTGCAGAACCGTGGCCCCCCGCACGGCGCTCAGCCGTAAGCCATGTTTCTTCGCATCCCGAGAACGGGTTGTCGGTGACCCGCTCCGTGAAAGCCCACTCATCAAGAAGCCAACTAAGCCAGGAAACCTCTGCCATGTTCATGACCAAGACCAAGTCGTCCCGCATCGCCGACATCGCTACCGAGCCGGCGGATGATTCCCGCGCCATCCTGGATGGATTTAGCCGGTCGCAAGCGATCATCGAATTCACCCCGGAAGGCGAGATCCTGACGGCCAACGAGAACTTCTTGGTCACGCTCGGCTACGAGCTCGACGAGATCCGCGGCCGGCACCACCGGATGTTCTGCGAAGACTCCTACACTGCCACAGCGGAGTACACCGAGTTCTGGAAGGGTTTGGGACGTGGTGAACTTGCCTCCGGCGAGTACCTGCGGGTCAAGAAGTCGGGCGAGACCGTTTGGATCTCGGCCTCCTACAACCCCACGCTCGACGCCGACGGACGCGTCGTGAAGGTCGTGAAGATCGCCAGGGACATCACGGAGACAAAGCTCAAGGCCATCGACCAGCTCGCGATCCTCGACGCTCTGAGCCGCTCGCAGGCCACCATTGAGTTCGAGCCGGACGGCACCATCCTGCGGGCCAACGAGAACTTCCTAGCGACTTTGGGCTACCGATTGGACGAGATCCAAGGCAAGCACCACCGGATGTTCTGCGACCCGCAGTACACCGCGACCCCCGAGTACCAAGCCTTCTGGGACGGCCTCAGCAACGGTCAGTTCGCTGCCGACCGTTTCCAACGCTTCGCGAAGGACGGATCGGAGGTCTGGATCCAAGCCTCGTACAACCCGGTCTACAACGAAGCGGGCGAGACCGTGAAGGTCATCAAGCTCGCCTCGGACATCACCGCCGAGGTGAAGCAAGAGCTGGCGGCCAAGGCCGAGGCCAAGACCGTAGGCCACAGCGTGGCCACCAGCACGACCGAGATGGCCGCGACCATCGACGAGATCGCCAAGAACGTCAGCCGCACCGCGAGCCTGGCCCAAGAGGCCGAGGGCCACGCCCAGACCTCGACGTCGGCCACCGACGGGCTCGAAGAGAGCTCCAAGGCGATCGGCAAGGTGGTTGGTGTCATCCAGGAACTGGCCGACCAGACCAACCTGCTGGCACTCAACGCCACGATCGAGGCGGCCCGTGCCGGCGAGAGCGGCCGCAGCTTCGCCGTGGTTGCCAACGAGGTGAAGGACCTCGCCAGCGAGACCAGCAACGCCACCCAGAGCATCGAGCAATCGGTCCAAGAGATCCAAGCCCGCATCGCCGAGGTCAGCGACTCGATCCGACAGATCACCGAGAGCGTCACGGAGGTGTCCGGCAACACGAACACCGTCGCCGCCGCGATCGAGGAGCAGTCGATCACCATGGGCGAGCTCTCGAAGACCGCCGAAGGCCTCACCCGGATGGCCGAGTAAACATCGATCCCGCCGCACGCGGCGGGGTGATCCCGTAGTTGGGGTTGGCGGCGGGGGCGTTCCGAAAGGGATGCTCTCGCCGCCTTCTTTTTTGCCCCCTCTCAGCCAACCAACCCGAGCGCGGCCAAAAACCGAGTCGGGTGGCCAAATCGTTCTGTCGCACGATTCTGTCGCACCGCGAAACGCCCCGTTCGGCTCGATTCGGGCCCCTCGCGAGGCGAACCCGTTGCCGCCCAACGCTTTACGTTTTGTCGCATGCCCGCTCGGCGAGGCAGCGCCCAGAGCAAACGGACTGCGAGCGCAAAGCCCAACCGATTATCGCTCGCCGCGCGGCCAAATCGGAGCCTTCAGCATGTCGATCGTGTCATCGCGTGAAGGATGCCTGGGCTGGTAAGCAACAGGCCATTGCAAGCCAGGCGATGTGCTCAATAACGAACATACAAGAGTAAGATATGCCGCCCCAGCATGGGCTGGGGCGGCATATCTACCGGTCATTTCTCTGCCAAGTCGTCTAAAGCAACGGGATCAGGTCCTTAGGCCCCCCCTCACAGTTTTTGAAGCTGATGTTCGGGTTCCGCAAGAGTGTACGGATCGCTGCTTCGCTGCGATTGCGGATGACGGCAAGATTGGTTGGATACTCAGGAAAGCTGTTCGCACCAACTCTGCCGATGAAAACATCTGCTGTCTTGCCATCACGACGCACCGCAAGCAACAGTTTTTCTTCTCTGGGGCACAGCTCGCATCTCTTCTCGCAGTATTCTTTTTTGTTATACACTTCACAGCTTGCGACGCGGCAAGGGCCTTGGCAGTCTGAGTGATCGCATTCGACGTCTTCGCAGCCTTCACCCGGGGCTGCTGGATCGTCGCAATCGAAATCAAGGGTCTTCGGTCGGAACTCGTACTTCTCGGTCGCAGTGACACAAATAATCGGGACCGGTATGGTCCCCTGGATCTCGCAGATGGTCTTGTAAAAATACTCTTTGTCACACTTCTCCTGCAAACGACCAGTCTTGCCGCCTATCGGGGTGTTTGTTGGTTTGCCCGGGCATCGACAGCGTTTGAGCAAGTGGGGAAGGCATTGGTCGGACGATGGTGAAGTTCCACAGCAATCACTCGGCTTAGCCACCACCGCCGGCTCATGGCATAGAGCGTTTGCGCGCGAAGAGTGCATCACAGGATAGCCATTGACACGCACAACGTTTGGCTCATCTCGCACGACGTAACAATTCTCCGTGTACGTTGTTGGCTGATCGCAATAACGTCCAGCAGAGCCGTCGTAGATAAAGTAACGATCGCCCGCGTCTGCCCGTCCAAGACAGCTAAGCATTAGAATGGCAACGAGGCCGATATCGAAGCGTTTCAAAACTAATCTCCTTAAGAATGAATAGGCTTATGCTCACAGCGGCTTGACGCCCTCTCCCTATTCCATGCACGGCCATGCGACTGCGAGTTTATACGTGTCACAATCATTGGCAATTTTTTAAAGCCGTTTTCTCAGGGGTTGCGGACGACGGGAAATAGCCCACGCCGGACAAACTCACTAAGTTGCCAGTTGGTGATCTGCCATGCACTCTCACTTAGTGGTTAACACCCTATTTTTCCGCCGACTCTTAAGTCGCTTGACGAAACCTGCAAGGCAAACCCAGTTGGCTACGCTTAGCAAGTGCTACCAGCGGTAGGGTGATGGAGTCGCAGCGGAGCAGGCTGCTCAAAAGACTGGCGCGGAGCTGGCCCGCGGGAATCGCGCTCCGCTTATTCCGGCCTACGGGCCTGCGGGTCGCCGATTCGATTCCCCTCACTCTTCCCAGGGCCAGGGCTCGATGGGCAGGGGGACGCGTAGCGAGACATCGTCCGCGCCGGCGGGGATCTTTTCGAGCAGGTCATAAGCGGCCTGCTCTTCGGGCGTGAGCTTGTCGGTGCCGTTGTTGAAGACTTCATCGATCGCGGTGCCTTCGAACTTTCGCCCGTCGTAGAGTTCGCTGTCGTGGCTGCCGCCGTCATCGCGTCCGTTCTCTCCGAGCGAGTAGAGTAAGAAGCCGTCCTCGGTCTGTCGGTAGGCGTACGGCTTCGCGTTGTACGGATCGACCGGCAGTTCCGGGAGGATCACGGGTGCGAGGGCTTCGAGCGATTCGGGATAGGTGCCGTGTTCGGCGCGGTGGATGGCGAGGGCGAGGTGGAGCTGGGTGAGTATCTTGCTATTTCCAAGCCAGTCTTCGTGTCGCAAGGAGTGCTGGATACCCTGGGCCGAAGCTCCAATCCAATAGTCTGCAACAAGGCGTGCACGCCCATGCCTGGATAGCTTTAGAAGCCATCGATTCTGATTGGCCTCGGCTCTTGCTAGGCGGGCCTTGGTTTCGTTTTCAAGAATAGCAAGCGATCTGTAACGTTGCTTCCTGGAAGGGAGACGCATCGCAGCTACGAAGCGGTCGCACGCTCGATTGAAGTCCTCCATGACGAGGTTCCAATCAATGGAGGTGCTGGATGCCATCCGATGGATTTCTGGGCTGAACAGTTCCCAGTTAACTTCGAAGTCTACATCATCGAGTACAGCTGCCGCCTCGTACTCGGCTTTAAGGCCCGCGACTCCGATCGAGTGTGCACGCACGGCAAAGTCGAGCGCCGACAGACGCTCGCCAAATTGCAACGATCTAGCGATGTTGGTCGGGGGACCAAGTTCGTCGAGCCGTCGCAGTAATTCTAGAAGGACCGCACGAGGCATGCTCGGTTCTGCGGCAAGTTCCGTCACGAGGCCGAAAGCAACCTGTCCAAAATTGACTGCAATCATCTGATCACTGAGCAGCGGGCATTTGCCTGCATGTCGAGTTAGGTGAAGGGCCGCGGATGCGTCGCGTGCAGCATCGGCGTATCGCCGCGTGCCAAGGTAGTAAAGAGCCCGTGTCTGCAAGAGTCGGATCGCTTCCAAAAGAAGACTTGCACCAAGGTGACTCTGCGAGACGACTCCGCGTTCGGGACTTATCGATAGAACACTCGGTAAGTACCACTGAGGACGCTCTGAGGCAGTTACGATTCGATCGATTGCTACCTTGTTTTGCTCAAGCCAGTCCGCCAGAAACGGCAGGTCGTCGTCTGACCATTGGCGTCTGCCCAGGAAATACGCCATGTAGAGGATTTCATCGATTCGCTCGTCCTTGACCGCCTCCGCATCGATGCTTGAGATGCCATATTCGGAGAATCGATCGCCGTAACCAGTTGGATCGTCAGCCTGGGCAGCACGAAGATGCCGCCTGAGAAGCGTGACTACACGCAATCGACGCTCGTCCGTGTTGATCGAGGTAACGGACAACTCTGACGATGGCGCTACTCGCAGACCCAGCTCCTTGCAGAGACGGGTGCTGTCGTCAGGAGATACTCCTGGCGCGAATTCATACTCTCCAGGCCAGAATGATTGGAGTAGCAATACGGCCCCGTTGTTCTCGGGCGTGACGCCCTTCTTCATGTCGGCCAGCAACGCCGCGGCGTAGTCGGGGAGGCCGTCGGCATCGAGCGGGGCCGTGAGGTGCGTGGTCGCTTTGCTGATGAGGATCGGCGGGTTCGGGCCGAACGTGGCGTACAGCATGCCGCCGACCGGCACGATGGCGAGCAACGCGATCAGTCCCCAAACCAAGCGGCGGCCACGGCGTCGGCGTTTCTGAGCGGCGGGGTCCATGCGATTAGCTTACTCGATGCAAGTCACTGGCACCCGGTCGCACCCACCCGCGGCCCAACCGGAGCAAAAGACAGCGAGCCCACGACGCCAGTCGTGGGAGAACCCCGTGTACCCGCTTCGCTCCCACGACTGGCGTCGTGGGCTCGCTCTTTTTGTGAGCTTGCCGTTGAGGGGGCGGGCTCGCCCTTTTCTTGAGCATGTCTTACCGATGATCCTTGGCGCTCGGGATGGTTTGGCTGCTAATACGTTCCATGCCTTGGACGCAAACGACACTCGACCTGCGGCCGATGCCGCGCGGCTTCCACCTGATCACGCGGCAGGTCGTCGAGGCGATGCCGGCGCTCGCCCAGACGCGGGTCGGCTTGCTGCACGTGTTCATCCAGCACACGTCGGCGAGCCTGACGCTCAACGAGAACGCCGACCCGGACGTGAGGGTCGATTTGGAGTCGTCGTTCAACGCGATCGCGCCGGAGTCGTTCCCGTACACGCACACGTGCGAGGGCCCGGACGATATGCCGGCCCATGTGAAGGCGTCGATGCTCGGCGCGAGCGTACAAATCCCGGTCCGCGACGGCCGCCTCGCCCTGGGAACTTGGCAGGGGATCACCCTCTGCGAGCACCGCGACCGAGCGAGCGGGCGGCGGCTGGTGCTGACGCTGATGGGCGAGTGATTAAGATGTTGAAGCGCCGGCTTGCCGCTCTGTATCTCCATCGAAAAGTTATGACCCGCTTCGCCGTCGTGTTGTTGTTCGTGGCCGCTGGACTCGTTGCCGAGGCGGGCGAGTCGGCGTCGGCGCCGCCTGTTGTGCCGTCAGAAGCCGAGGGATGGGTTTCGCTCTTCAATGGCAGGGACTTGAGCGGGTGGCAGGCGAACGAGAACGCGGAGACCTTCTCCGTGGAGGAGGGGCTCTTGTTGGTCGATGGCCCCCGCTCGCATCTCTTCTATACCGGCGAGGTGAACAACGGCGTCTTCCGGGACTTCGAGTTATTGGTTGAGGTCAAAACCGAGCCGAGAGCGAATTCGGGGATCTTCTTCCATACCGAGTGGCAGGATCGAGGATGGCCGGCCAAGGGCTACGAGGCCCAGGTCAATCAGACCCATGGTGACCCCCGGAAAGACGGGCGGCCTGTATGCGGTCGCGGACGTGATGAACCAGTCTCCGGTTGAAGACGGCGTCTGGTTTACGCAGCACATCACGGTGCAGGGGAAGCGGATCGTCGTGCGCGTCGATGGCCAAGTCGTCACCGATTACACCGAGAAGCCCACCGACCAGCGCGGGCCGCGGCGGCAGGGACGCTGGTTGAGCCAAGGGACGTTCGCCATCCAGGGCCATGACCCGGGCAGTCGTGTCCGCTACCGCCAGATCTGGGTTCGGCCTCGGTAGCGACCCTTGGGAATCGCCGAGATGGGAAGGCCGTGACAAGCCGTCAAACGCGGTTAAGGCTAGGCGTGCCCCAGTGGCTGCTCCGCCATAACAGTGCTCGGCTTGTTACGGCCGACGAAGCTGATGGGCGAGTGAGTTGGCCGGGCAGTACGCTGTTTCCATCAGCGAACAAGCAGTCGGTAAGATGAAGAGATGGGGATGACCTCGCTTCCTCTAATGCACCGATGTGCGAGAAACCGTAGCTATCGATGAAGGCTTGCCGGTGCGCAGAAGCGTGAGGTGCCAAGCGCTTGCACGCTTTTTCGTGAAGTTTCGCGCAAAACACCTGACACCCTGCCAGGGCGGAATTATGTTCACGATCAGACGCGGGGCTCGGAACCCGCACCATGAACTTCAGCTTGCTGCTGAGTTTCGCGTCTGACCCAGCTCGGGGGTGCAATGCTCCCGAGGAGCGAAACGCTAGGCGGAACTAGCTTGATCCTGTTCTGCTTGAGCCCTCGTCGGTTCTGCTTAGCGGAGTACGGCATACGAGATACGGCATCTTTTGAATCAGCTCGCCCCGGGCAGGCCAACAGGCTTGCCCGGGGCTTTCGTGTTTCTGGCGGCTTGTTGCGATCTCGCTACGCTGCGACATTCTGCGGCTTGTTGCGATCTCGCTTGCTTGGGTTCTAGGTGGCACGTTTAGGGAGACGCCGGGAGGCTGTCGCGGGTTCCGTTACTCGCTGAGAATTGCTCGGGCGGCGGCGAGGCCGCTGAGGTAAGCGCCTTCGATCTTCGGCCCGCCGCACCAATCGCCGGCGGCGTAGAGGCCGAGGTTGGGGTCGGCGAGGACCGGCTCCTTGAGCGGGTTCTCGGGCAGGGCGAATCGCCACAGGTGGGCCGAGGTGTGCGATGCCGCCGGGAGTTCGACGCCGATCGCCGCTTGGAAGCCGGCGAGGAGGGCTTGGATGGCTTCCTCCTTGGTCAGCTCGAGGTTGTCCTCGGACCACGCCGGCGAGCCGTGCAGCACCCAGCAGTCGCCCGCTTCGGCTTCTGCGGGGCGGCCCGGCTTCGAGCCGTCGCGAGCGATCCAGGAGAGGGGCGTGTCGGCCGCGGTGCCGTTGACGAACGAGCCATCGAAAGCGGCGGCGACCCTCTCCGAGAAGGCGACCATCACGGTCCAGCAGCCAGTCATCACAACACTCTTGGCCGCGTTCGAGAGCGCGGGTGAGGCGGTCAGCAGCTCGGCCGCTTGGGGTGCCGGGGCGGTGACGAGCACCTTGGCGAAGTCGCCGAGCGGCTCGCCCCCTTCGCCGACCAGCCGCCAAGCCCCGTCGGCGCGTTTCAACGGCGAGACCCGCGTGCCGGTCTGGATCTGCCCGCCGGCGGCGGTGACCTGCTCGGCGAGCCGCTTCGCGGCGGCGTTCATGCCGGGCGTGCCGACGTAGCGGGCCTTGCCGCCGGGCGGGTCGACCGGTTGGCAGCCTTCGGCGTTGCAATCGATCGTGGCGAGCTTGCCTTGCCACTCGGCGGCGACGCCCTCGGCGACCCAGTCCTTGATCTGCGCGGCGAACTCGTCCGATTGGGCCGTGAAGTATTGGGCGCCGTGGTCGAAGCGGAGCGTGTCGTCGGCGTAGCGGGTCGAGGTCCGCCCCGAGACGCCGCGGCCTTTGTCGAAGACCCGGACCGAGGCGCCGGCTTGGGCCAGGGTTCGTGCGGCGGTGAGGCCGGCGATTCCGGCTCCGACGATGGCAATCGATTGGGGGGCGGGGTCGCTCATCACGCTTTTCTCGTTGGGTTGGC
>CAYGUP010000051.1:0-28501 GCA_964353155.1 uncultured Planctomycetaceae bacterium
CCAAGCGAAACTCGCCATGACCAAAGGCGCGAGGAAAAACTAAGTGCCATTCGTGTAGAGAACCTCGGGCACGATGCAAGAGGTTTCGGCCGCGTGGGCCGATGGGAAGGCTTTCGCCATTGATTCGCTCCGTCAGTTTGGTTCGGCCTCAGTGGTGAGGCGTTCAACTTCTGACGGAGTTTGGCGTCGGGGTCGCTTCAAGTCACTTGCGGCCGCTTATAAGTGATCTCAAGTGTTTCGCGTATAGCCACGGTTCCCGCTCCAGCCCTTGAGAATCCCGGCTTTTTTCATTGCGGATAGCGGTCCTGAAACGCTACCGGAAGACTCGACATCCCCGACTTCGGCCATCTTGTCTAGCAGGTCGGGAGTTGAAACAACGTGCCCATGCTTGTCGATGCAAGCCAAGATTCGTCGGCCCAGGTCGCGTTCGGTGCCGTCTTTGAAGCAATCGTGCTCAACCTTGGGTGGCGGCAGCTCGTCCATCAGCGGCGTAGTCACCGCGTTTAGTCGGCCCATTACTCCTTCGCCCAGGTTGCCCAGCGGCTTGTCGTTCTCTGCTGCGTCGAGGTACTCGCAGTAAGCTTCCCAGGCGTCTTTGAGCAGCGGCCCCATCACAGCAGAGTCGCCTTCTTCTATAGCCTTTTGCCTTGCAGCCCGATAAACGTCGAGCGGTTTTTTGCTGCGTATACGGCGGGCAATTCGACATGCTCGGCGAGATACACCCCACGATCTTAGCCCGGCTCTATGCTGATGGTGCTGGACATCAAGACGAGTCCATATTCGCGGGGTCTGTCTCCAACGACGCTGCTCTGCCAGCGTCGCCATGGTTTCAGCCGTTGGCCCCTCGTGATCGACCTGGTCAGCTGCGACTCGGTCTCGCACAACCGCGTATTCGAGTATGTCGCGATGCCGGATCAGCATCGAAACGAACTTAGAGATCGGGTGCCTTGGGTCCGCAGTGATTGTTTCCTTGCGCGCCATCGTTCCTATCCTCGCTGTGCCAACCTGACCGCCACGCCCCACCGGATAGGTGGCGAGACGCGACGGTCGTGGGGTAGCTACTCCCCGGCTGGCTAGGTGTTACCCAAACTGTTACCCAAAAGCGCCCACGAGCCTCATTCCGTAGAGTCCCGAGGCGTCTGTTTCTCGGGGTTTAATCCTAACGGATGTTCAACGGGTGGGTTGGGCTCGATTGAAAATGCCGGTGTCGGGAGTTCGAATCTCCCTCTGCCCACTTCTTTTTCGCCTTCGAGCGAGCCTGTGGGACCGAGAATATTCCTTGTTTTGCTCGTGGTTGGTCCGCTACGGAGCGGCCGCTGCCGCGTCGGCATTCTGGGTTTCTTGAGGCTTCGCTCCTTGTTGTTCGAAGCAACGAGCCGCGAGCTACTGATCAGCCGGCTCGGGCAGGTGCGACAGCAGCGACGCCACCAGCGCGGTCCAGCCCGTTTGGTGTGAGGCGCCGCAGCCTCGGCCGGTTTCGGCGTGGAAGTACTCGTAGAAGAGGATCAGGTCCTTGAACGCCGGGTCGTCGCGGTAGAGCTCGCTCTCGCCGTGGCAGGGGCGTCCGCCCGTTGCTTCGCCCGCCTCGGCTTCGCTCGTGGTGAAGAGCTTGACGAGGCGGCTGGCGAGCTCGTCGGCCGCTTCGCCGAGGGTCATCAGGTTACCCGAGCCGGTCGGCACCTCGATCTTGAAGTCGTCGCCGTAGAAGCGGTCGTAGGTCCGCAGGCTCTCGATCAGCAGGTAGTTGACCGGCATCCAGATCGGGCCACGCCAATTCGAATTGCCGCCGAAGAGCCACGAATCGGACTCGGCCGGCAGGTAAGCGACGCGATGCGTCTCGCCCGAGAAGTGCATCTCAAACGGCTCCTTCTCGTGGACCTTCGACATCGATCGCACGCCGTAGGGCGAGAGGAATTCGTCCTCGTCGAAGACGTACTTCAGCACGCGCTCGAGCCGCTCCCGTGTCGGCATCGCCAGCAGGTGGGTGCGGACGCCGTCGGTCTCGCCCTTCCAGGAGATCTCTTGGAGGATGTCGCGTCGGTTCTTGACGAACCACTCGCGGCGGCGGTTGAAGCCTTCGAGGCCCTCGACCAGGGCGTCGTCGACGATCACGGCCGCGAAGAGCGGGATCAGGCCGACCATCGAGCGGATCGGCAGCTTCTCTGACTTGCCATCGCAGCGGACTTGGTCGTAGTAGAAGCCGTCCTCCTCGTCCCAGAGGCCGTCGCCTCCCAGGTGGTTGATGGCGTCGGCGATGCTCATGAAGTGCTCGAAGAACTTCGACGCAATGCCGCTATACGAGGGCCGGTAGCGTGCCAGTTCCAAGGCGATGTCGAGCATCACGCCGCAATTGAAAGCCATCCAAGCGGTGCCGTCGGCTTGCTCGAGCGACTCCATGCCCTCCGGCGGGTGCGAGCGATCGAAGGGGCCGATGTTGTCCAGACCCAGGAAGCCGCCGCCGAAGATATTGTTGCCCTGCGGGTCCTTGCGGTTGACCCACCAGGTGAAATTCAGCAGCAGCTTGTGGAAAGCCTGCTCCAGGAAATCGAGGTCGTGCTGGCCTTCGGCCTTGAGCTTGAGGTAGACCTCGCGCACCGCCCACGCGTGGACCGGCGGGTTGACGTCGCTGAAGTTGAACTCGTACGCCGGGATCTGCCCGTTCGGGTGCATGTACCATTCCCGCAGGAACAGTTTGAGCTGATCGCGCGTGAACCACGGGTCGATCTCGGCAAACGGGATCATATGGAACGCCGTGTCCCAGGCGGCGAACCAGGGGTACTCCCATTTATCGGGCATCGAGAGCACGTCGCGGGCGAAGAGGTGCTGCCACTCGCCGTTGCGGATCTCGCCGCGGCCGGCGGGCGGCTTGGCGGTCTCGGGGTCGCCGCTGAGCCAATCCATCACGGAGTAGTGATAAAACTGCTTGGTCCACAGCAGGCCGGCCATCGCTTGACGATGGACCCGCGTCGGCTCGCCCGCTTCGAGTTGTGGGAAGCGATTGGCGTAGAACTGGTCGGCCTCGGCACGGCGGAGGTCGAAGACGTCTTGCCCGCCGGTTTCGTCTGGCTTCTCGGCGAGTTGATCGACGTCGCCGAGGCGGAAGCGGAGCTCCTTGGTCTCGCCGGCGTCGAAGTCGAGCCAGTGCAGCGCGGCGCACTTGGTCCCGCGTTGTTCCGGATTCACGGCCTCCTCATCGCTGTGGATGACGTAGCGATGGAAGGCGTCTTTCGTGAAGTGGGTGGCGTTCTCCGAACCGTAGAGCTTCTTCCGATTGGTTTCGTTCTCGGTGAAGAGCCACTCGGGCGGCGTGCCGTCGGCCGCCGGCGCCGCATCGAAGGCGAAGGCACCGAAGGTCACCTGCTGGGCCTTCACCATGCCCGAGTCGGGGTCGAGCCGCATGGTCGGCCGGGGCGTGCAGCCCTCGTGCTCGCACCCCCACCGCCAGCTATTGCGGAAGAAGAGTTGCCCGAGCACCGCCAGCCGAGCCGGGGCGGTCGATTGGTTGGTCAGCCGCACGCGGATCGACGTGTCATCGGGCGAGCTCTTCGCGTACTCGATCTCGACATCGACATAGTTGCCGTCGTCGAACACGCCGGTGTCGAGCAACTCGTACTCGGCCCGATCGAAGCCGCGCAGGTGGTTGATCTCGCGGAGCTGGGAGTAGGGGAACTCGGCCAGCGGGTACTTGTAGAGCGCCCGGCAGTAGCTGTGCGTCGGCGTGGCGTCGAGGTAGTAGTACAGCTCTTTGACGTCTTCGCCGTGGTTGCCTTCGGGGTTGGTAAGGCCGAAGAGCCGCTCCTTGAGGATCGGGTCCTTGCCGTTCCAGAGGCCGAGGCAGAAGCCGAGCCGGCACTTGCGGTCCGACCAGCCGAGCAGGCCGTCCTCGCCCCAACGGTACGCCCGCGCGGTGGCGTCCTCGTAGGACAAGTAGCGCCAGCTATCGCCGTTGGCGGAGTAATCCTCTCGGACGGTGCCCCATTGCCGCTCGGGCAGGTAGGTCCCCCACCGTTTCCAGTCTTCGGTCCGCTCGGCGGCGGCGTGGAGGCGGCGGGATTCTGGGTCGTCTGGCGGGTTCAAGGGGTCTGCCTAAGCTTCGGGGAACGGTTGCCGCCAACGCATCATCGGCCATTCGCCGAGGTGTGTCACGGGAGCCTGTTCGTCGAGCGAACGGATTGAGACAATAGGGATCCGCCCCAAGAACAGCCATCTCACCGCCGTCGGCACAAGCACGCATGAACGACCCGCGGTCCGCCCTCGATTTACTGCTCGGCAAGTTGGCCCCGGTTCCCACCGAAACCGCGAGCAGCGACGCCGCGAAGCTGAGCGGTCGCGTGCTAGCGGCACCGATCGGGCTCGATCGCGATAGCCCGGCATGCGATGTGAGCGCAATGGATGGCTTTGCTGTGCGGCTCGCCGAGTTGGAGGCCGGCCCGTTGCCGCTGGCCGGCGAGTGCCGGATCGGCCAAGCCCCGGCGAGCGTCGCGCCCGGCACCGCCAAGCGGATCTACACGGGGAGCCCGCTTCCCGACGGGGCCGATACGGTGCTGCGGCTCGAGCGGGGCGATTTGGAGGGCGATCGCTTGACCCTCAAGCCGGGCGCGTCGGTCTCAGCGGGAGCCGATATCCGTCGCCAAGGAGAAAACGCCGAACAAGGCGAGCAAGTGCTGCCGGCTGGCATCCAGCTTACGCCGGCGGCGATCGGGGCGATTGCAACGGTCGGTTCTCAGCGAGTCGAGCTCTTCCGCCGCCTGCGTGTCGCGGTCATCACCACCGGCGATGAGCTCGTCGGCCGCGGCGAATCGACCGACGAGTTGCCCGCTTGGCGGATCCGCGACTCCAACGGCCCGGTGCTGCAATCGCTGCTGGGCGCCCTGCCCTTCGTCGAAAAGATCGATCACCGGCACGCCGACGATTCACTCGATGCCGTGGCCGACGAACTCAGGCAAGCGGTCGCGGACTACGACGCGGTTGTCCTCACGGGCGGCGTCTCCAAGGGGGCTTACGATTACGTCCCGCCGGCGGTCGAGCGGATCGGCGGCGAGATCGTCTTCCATCGGATCAAGGCCCGCCCCGGCCAGCCGACTTTGGGGGCGGTCATTGGCGAGACGCCCGTCGTCGGGCTCCCGGGCAACCCGCTCGCCGTCATGTGCGCCGGGCGGCGGCTCGTGGTGCCGATGCTCCGCCAGCGCGCCGGCCTCGCCAGCCCCGTCCCGCCACCCGCGACCGTGGCGTTGAACGCCTGGCCCGGCAAGACGCTGCCGATCACTTGGTGGCGGGCCGTCACCCTCGTCGAGCCCGGCGTGGCACAAATCGCCGCCCTCAAGGGCTCCGGCGACGTTTGTGGCCCCGCGACGACCGATGGCTTTGTTGAGGTCTCGCCAGAAACCAGTGGTACGGGACCTTTCGCTTACTATCCTTGGACGCCGTGACGCATGGCCGCTGTACCTGAGCAACCGAACAAGCTCTCGCACCTTGACGGAGAGGGCCGCGCCCGCATGGTCGATGTCGGCAGCAAGCCGATCACCGACCGCCGTGCCGTCGCCGAAGGGCTCGTAAACGTCGGGCCCGCCGTCGCCGAGGCGATCCGGGCAAACAACCTCAAGAAGGGCGACCTCCTGCAAGTCGCCCGGCTCGGCGGCATCCAGGCGGCGAAGCGGACGAGCGACCTGATCCTGCTCTGCCACCCGTTGCCGCTTTCGCATATCGATGTCGATGCCCGGCTCGAAGGCGAGCGGGTTCTAATCACCGCCTCGACCCGGACGGCCGGCCAGACGGGCGTTGAGATGGAGGCCCTGACGGCCGTCACCGGGGCGGCGTTGAACGTCGTCGATATGGGCAAGGCCCTCAATCCGGCGATCGTCATCGAATCGATCCGAGTCACCCAGAAAATGGGCGGCAAGACCGGGCACCGGGCCAAGCCGTCGGCGGAAGCCGATCGATCGATCCAGGATGGCCCACGCGTCGCAATCCTGACGGTCAGCGACACCCGCTCGGCAGGCACGGCCGAGGACTTGGCCACCCCGATGCTCACCGAGGCGGTCGCTCAGTTCCTCGGCGGCGAGGTCGTCGAAGCCCAGCTCGTGCCCGATGAAAGCGATGCGATCCAGCAGCAACTGCGGGCGTGGCTCGCAGCATCGCCCTCCCCTGCCCTGGTCCTCACGACCGGCGGCACCGGCGTCGGCCCGCGCGACGTGACGCCCGAGGCAACCGCGGCGGTGATCGAACGCCCCCACCCGGGCCTGTTGGAACTCGCCCGCGCCCGCTGCCTCCCCGGCAAGCCCCACGCCTTCCTCTCAAGAGCCACGGCAGGCGTCGCCGGCCAAACGCTCCTGGTCAACCTGCCCGGCTCCCCGAGAGGCGCCGTCGATACACTCCGCTTGATGGCCGACGTGCTGCCGCACACGCTGGAAACACTCCGCGGAGCGGGAGATGACCACCCGGAAGCCTGAGCGAATCTACGAAGGACGACGCCTCATTTGCCGGTTGGCGAACTGGTCGAACCAGCGTCGAAGTCTCCAACGGTTGACTTGGTATGCTGTTTGAAGCAGCAAGCATGATTCCCGTAAGGCCCCTGCGATGCCAGGTCGACAATTCATCGTACACCTCAAGACCGCGTGGTACGGATTCCTCGCAATCTTGATCCTGTTGCTCATTGTTCTGAGTGCCGCCAATAGCACCTCGGTTGCGGCTGTCGGCATCAAATTGCGCGAAGGGCAGGTAGAACACAGAGATAAGACACTCCCTTTCGTTAACAAGCCCGGAGAAGAGCTCCCAGACTACCGGGTTTCTTACCTGCTCGATGATCGGTGGCACCCGATCGGCACCGCGTTCAATCAGTCGGCCGAGGACTGGATCGAGTTCCGCATATCCGATCCGCCCAGCCTGACTCTGGTGCAGGGGCTCAGGGTCACTGACCAGGATACTGTGGAGCACGATCACCTTGAGGAAGTACAGCTGGTTAGCGTACCACCGCAGGGCGAGGTTTTTGAGTACCGTGTCGAAACGAGTTGGAGCTTTAAGTCCGGAATGGCGTGGTTTGCCACGACGGCGCTCGGCAAGGCTATATTCGGCGCCATCTTCCTCGCGGTGTTCCTTGTCGTGTTGTCCCACTTGGCTCCGGCTATTGGCTGATGCTCTGAACGCCGCTCAAGAGACTTGGTCTGCTTACCCAATTCACGGAGAGTTGCGGTTCCCGTAGGTGCGTAAGGTGTGACCCACATTTGCGATAAGCAGACTGCCGGAGCCTAAGCCCACTCTGCGTTCTTCCACAGCGGCACGTACCGTTTCATCTCCCGAATAAACTCGTCGGTCGCGGCGATGCCTTCGGCTCGGTGCTTGGAGGCGATCGTCAGGCGGAACGAAGTCTCGCCGACCGGGACGCGACCGACGCTGTGCTCAACGGCGATTTCTAGCACGCCGTGCTTCTCGGCAAGGCGTTCGGCGAGCCGCTGGAGCTCGCGCGAGGTCATCGGCTCGTACGCCTCGTAAACGAGGGCGGCGAGTTGACGTCCTTCCTCGAGGGGGCGGACGACCCCGTCGAATGTCAGCCAGGCACCGGCCTCGGGGTGGCTGCCCCGCTCGGCGGGGCCGAGCGGGCCGTCGGTCAGGCGGATGGTGATCGTGGCCCTCATCCGCCCGACACCATGCCGACGAGGGCGATCTCGTCGCCGGGCTGGATCGGCTGGTTGGCGTCGGCGAACTCGTGGTTCACCGCCAGCCGGCTCGTCCGCAAAGACGGGGCGAGCTTCGGCTCGGCCGCCTCAAGGGCTGCGAGAACGTTGCCCGCCGTAGGCGATTCTTCGGCGACGGTGATCTCGATTTCTTGCTGTCCAGCGAGCATCGCCTGCGGTCCAAACAACAGCACCGAAACGGTCATCCCTCCCCCCTCACTGCCGACTGCCCTCTGCCTGCTGTCCACTTTCCCTCACCCCCCAATCGCCGACATCGAGCGCTCGGGCTGCACGAAGTCCGCGGCGTTAACGCGGTGACCGGCCCACTTCGCCGCCACCGACTTTTGCATAGTGGCCGCCAGCCGCTCATCGGTTGCTCCATCGCGGAGCGGGCCGCGGAGGTCGACTTCGTCGAGGCTGAACAGGCAGCTCCGCAGTTTGCCATCGGCGGTCATCCGGAAACGGTCGCAGGTGGAGCAGAACGGTTGGCTGACGGTTGGGATGAAGCCGATCCGCCCCACGCCATCGGCGAACTCGTACTCGGTCGCCGGGCTGCCGGTCGGCTCGCCGATCGGCTTGAGCGGTTGGATGCCCTCTTCGAGCGCGCGGCGGATATCGGCGGCGAAGAGCACCTTGCCCCGCTCCCACTCGCTCGACGCATCGAGCGGCATGTACTCGATGAAGCGGACCTCGAGGCCGGTGTCGCGGGCGAAGCGGCCGAACGGCACCACTTCACTCTCGGTCACGCCCCGCAGCGAGACGACGTTGATCTTGATCGGTTCGAAGCCGGTCCGCTGGGCCGCGTGGATGCCGGCGATCACGCGATCGTAGTGGTCGCGGCGAGTGAGCTGCTCGAAGACCTGCGGATCGAGGGCGTCGAGGCTGATGTTGAGCCGGCTGAGGCCGGCGTCGCGGAGTGCTTCGGCTTGCTCTTCGATCAACACCGCGTTGGTCGTCAGCGCAAGGTCGGTCAGCCCCTCGATCGCGGCGAGCTTGCGAACCAGCGTCGGTAACTCGTGTCGGACAAGGGGCTCGCCCCCGGTGAGGCGAACTTGGTGGACGCCGAGGCCGACGGCGACGCGGACCGCTCGCTCGATCTCTTCGAACGTGAGCAACTCATCCTTCGGAGCGACCGGGATGCCCTCGGCGGGCATGCAGTATTGGCAACGCAGGTTGCAGCGATCCGTGACACTGACACGCAGCTTGGTGTGGTGTCGTCCGAAGCGATCAATCAAAGCGGGAGGCGGCAAGCGGACGATCTCGGGGCGTGGGCCGTTCTCAAGGCGGTTCGCGGGCGACCGGGCCGGCGGTTCTGTTAGACTCAACTTACCATGACCGACCCCGAGGATCGAGCGACGCCGCTGCCTGTTTATGTGCTGATCGGTGGCGGGAGCCAGCGGTTCGGGCGAGACAAGGCCTCTTATGAAGTCGATGGCGAGCCCTGGGCGTTGCACGTAGGCAGGCGTCTCGCGGCTGAGGATGACGACATCACCCTGGTCGGAAGCGATCCCACCGGGGGACAGCTCGCCGGCCTTCCTCTGGTCGCCGACGCCCCCGGACTCGAAGGACCGGTCGCCGGGGCGGTCGCCGCGTTGCGTGACCGGCGGGCCCGGTTGGGAGAGGGCTTGCTGGTGCTGGCCTGCTGCGACTTGGTCCGTCCGGAGCGGGCGTGGCTTCGGCCGCTTGTCGACCGTCTCGAATCGACGTCGTCGCCCTCGGCGGCGGCGTATCGGACGGGCGATCGCTGGCAACCGTTCCCGGCGGTGCTCCATGCGAGCAGCCTCGAACGGCTCGGCGAGGGCGATGCGATTCACTCGCTCCAAGCCTTATTAACGTGCCTGGAGGCGATCCCGGTGGCTTGGCCGGGGGATTCCGCGGGGCCGGCCCAGGCGAATCGGCCCGACGACCTCGCCGCCTTGCTCGGATCGAGCGGCGGGCTGTAGCGATCCGGATTGGTCTCAGCGACAATGCGGGGATGAATCGACATATCTTCGGCTGCCTCACGATCGTCTGCACCCTGGCGACCTCCCTCTTCGCCATCGAGCCGCCCACGCGTGGCATGTGGAGCGACACGCCCGCGGCGATTTGGCAAGAAGCCCTGGTGACCGGCAACGGCCGGATGGGCGTGCTGGTATTCGGCGACCCGCGCGACGAGCGAGTCGTCTTCAACCACGAGCGGCTCTACGAACCGCTCGAAGACCAGCCGGTGGCACCGCCCCAGGTCGCCGCCGCCATGCCCGAGTTTCGGCGGTTGCTGCTGGCTGGAGAATGGGAGGCGGCCCGGAAGCACTTCGCCACAGCCGCAACCGACGCCGGCTTCAACGGGCTCGGTTGGACCGACCCCTACCACCCGGCGATGGCGATGCGCCTCACCCAGCCGGGCGAGGGCCAGATCACGGGCTATCGCCGATCGACCGACTTCCAGACCGGCGAAGTCGCCGTGCGTTGGCGAAGTCCCGGTGGTTCCTTCGAGCGACAGACGTTCGTCTCGCGGCCGGCGAACGTGGTGGTCCAGCGGATCCACTCGACCGACGGTGCCGAGGTCCGAGCGACCATCCAACTCGTGAACCAAGACCAACGCCCGGCGGAGGAGCAAGCGGCCAGCTATCGCCCGCCGACGATCGAGGCCGGGGCCGATTGGCTCACCTGTCGCTGCAAGTACCAGAAGTCGAAGCGTGCCTACGCGACGCTCACGCGGGTGGTCGCGAAGTCGGGGCAGGCACGCGTGGTTGATGGGGGCGTGGAGTTCGCCGGCAAAGGGCTCTTGTTGCTGACCCGTGTCCTCAGCCTCGAAGACGCCGCCGATGGCCCGGCCCTCGAAGCGGCGGCCAAGGCGTCGCTCGCCGCCCTGCCCAGCGACTACGACACCCTCTTCGCTCCGCACGCCGCCGAGCACGGGGCCATCTTCTCACGGGTAGAGCTTGACCTGGGCGGTGGTGATCAGCGATCGGCCAGCGTGGAGGAGTTGTTAGCGGCTCAGAAGGCGAGCCCGGATGCGGTCGTGCCGGCCTTGCTCGAGAAGATGTTCGATATGGGGCGTTATTCGTTCATCTGCTCGTCGGGCGAGTGGCCGCCGAACCTGATGGGCATCTTCAATGGCGAATGGCGTCCCCGGTGGTCCGGCGACTTCACGCTCGACGCGAACGTCAATCTGCAAATCGCCGCGGCGAACATCGGTGCGATGGTCGAAGGGGTCGACAGCTACTCGAACCTGCTCGAAGGCATCGTCGACGATTGGCGAACGAACGCCCGCAACTTGTTTGGCACCGGCGGGGTAGTCTCGGGGGCACGGACGGATGGCCGGCACAACCTCAACACGCATCACAAGCTAGGCGGCTTCCCGGGTTTCTTTTGGACCGCCGGTGCCCAGTGGCTGGCGACGCCGCTCTACGAGCACTACGAGGTGACCGGCGATAAGGACTTCGCCCGGGAACGCTTGCTGCCGCTATCGAAAGAGATCCTGCGGTTCTACGAAGACTTTCTGGTCGAGCGTGACGAGAACGGCAAGCTGATCTTCGTCCCTTCGTATTCTCCGGAGAACCAGCCGAGCAACACACGCTGCCCGGTCGCCATCAACGCCACGATGGATATCGCTTGTGCCCGAGAGGTCGCCACGCAGCTCATCACGATCTGCCACGATCTTGGGATCGAGCCGGATACCATCGCCCGTTGCGAGAAGCTGCTCGCCCAGTTGCCGCCATACCTGATCAACCAAGACGGGGCCTTGAAGGAATGGGCGTGGCCGACGCTCGACGATCGGTACGACCACCGGCATGTCTCGCACCTATACCCGGTCTGGCCCGGGCACGAGATCAGCCCCGAGGCGACGCCCACACTCTTCGCCGCCGCTAAGGTCGCCGCCGCCAAGCGGGGGCGTGGCAACGGGTCGGCACACGGCCTCGCCCACATGGCGTTGATCGCTGCCCGCCTGAAAGACGCGGAGCTCGTCAGCGGGAACCTGCTCTTCATGCTCCGGAACGACTACGTGCTCCCGAGCCTCTTCACGTACCACAACCCGAAACGCATCTACAACGCGGACATGCTCCACAGCCTTCCCGCCGTGGTGTTGGAGATGCTGGTCTACTCCAAGCCGGGCCAGATCGAACTGCTGCCGGCGTTGTCCGATGGCTTTGGCCAAGGGGCCGTCACGGGGGTGAGGTGCCGTGGTGGCGTCACGGTCAAGCGGCTCCAGTGGGACCTAGAGGAACGCCAAGTGCGAGCGACGCTGGCCTCGCCTACCGACCAAACGCTCGTCTTGCGGATGCGCCGAGGCATGCGGGCGATCGTAGTCGAGGCGGGCGACAACCCAACGCCCCGCGATGGGCAGACCGTCGAGCTCCGCCTCGTTGCCAACCGGCCCCTCGGGCTAACCATCGAGTTGCAATAGATCGATCAGAGGGCCGCCGCACTCTCCGAGACGATTTCCGACGAGACCAAGTCGATGCCGCACAGGTTGTTGCGGATCGCCGGTTCCTCGTCGAGCAGCGGCCGGAGGCGTTCGGCGGTGCCGGTCAGCAGGTCGGTGATCTCATCGCAATCCGACTCGGACTCGTGGATGATCGCCGCGACGTCGTCGAAGATCGCGACGAAGTTCGTGGTGTTCGGACGCGAGGCGATATCGATCTTGCCGTTCAGTTGGGCGAACCGCATCTGCGAGACACACCGCGATAAATCCTGCGAGGCGGTCTTCATCAACTGGGTATCGGCCCACAGTTCTTGCAGCGAGCGGAGCACGGCTTGGGTTCGATCGGAGAGTTCTCTGGTCAGCGTGGCGATGCTCTCGGCGACGAGCCCATCGTGGGTCGTTTGATCGGAGTTGATCAGTTCGGTCGCGAAGGACTCGCAGACCTCGGCCTCAAGCTGAGCGACGGCGATCTCGAAGCCGATCGCCCGGGCCCGGTCGCAACAAGGCGTCATGCGGCCGACGAGTTGACCGATGAAGCGATCCGCTTCTTTGGAGCGTTCGCCAAGCGTTCGTGAGACAACCGACAGCACCGCCCCGTCGTCGCCGAGGCGTGTGGCGGAGATGTTGGCGTTCAGCGCAAGCACCGTCAGCGAGGGGCTAAGCTCGTCCATCGCCTCGTGCTTGTCTTCGAGTTGCTTGCTGAGCGTGTCGAAGACCTCCAGCGAGCGGAAGATGCCGTTGAGACGCCCGCGGACGCCGGCCAGATGATTGGAGAGCTCGCCGAGCGATTCGGCGCCGGAGCCGCCGTGATAGGCAGGGGCAAGGACCGGCTCGCTGTTGGAGGCTTCACCCCGGGCTTGTAACTCGGCCTTGAGTGCTGTGTGCATGAAGGCATCGTACGAATCGAAGCCGAGGTCGTTGAGCCGTTCCAGGAGCCTATTCGTTGCTTCTTCGATGGCGGCTCGCTTGCCACGATCGGATTCGACCGCCGACTCGTAAGCCAAGACCTCGGAGTAGAGCTCTTGGGCCGCTTCGAAGTACGGGCTGCGAGGATTCAAACGGACCGACAGGTAACCGCCCCGGCACGGGGTCACCACCGCCAGCACCCAGTAGTAGCGTCCATCGGCTGCCAAGTTCTTCACATAGGCAGCGATCGTTTTGCCGGCCTCGATGTAGTCCCAGAGCACCTGAAACACGCACCGTGGCATATGCGGGTGCCGGATCATATTGTGCGGCTTGCCAAGCAGTTGCTCTTCTTCGTACCCGGAGACCCGTGTGAAGACCTGGTTCCCGTACCGGATACGGCCCTTGTCGTCCGTCAGCGAGAAGAACAGCTCGTGCGGCTCGAATCGACGCGGTTCATCGATCGGCGGGACTTGCGAGGTGATCATTCGGGCACGGTGGTGGTGGGAGACGGTTTGGACAAATAAGACTAGGTCGTCCGGATACGTGCTCCCGCATCGCCCTCGGGTTTTCCGCAGATGTTTGAGTGGGTTGTGCGTTGTGGGAGGGCTGTTACTCCTCGGGTTGCCGCGACTCGGTGTCGGTCTCCTCCTCGTCGAAGAGCATGCGATGGGCTGGGGTCTCCGTGTCTTCGAACTGGCCGTCGTGCGTGGCCCAGATGAACGCCCCCACCGCGATGGCGGCGAGGATCAACGCGACGGGCGCCATGATGAAGACAACCGACATAACCGCGGCTCAAGTCGTTGAAGGCGATTCGGCTGGCTCGTCGCTCGCGGGCGAACGCAACGCGATCGCCGAGGCGAGCACCGTGAGCGAACTGAGCGGCATGAGCAACGCGGCGCCCAAGGGGGTGATCCAGCCGGCGGCCGCCAGGGCGACCGCGGTCGTATTGTACGCCAGCGAGATCGCGAGGTTGCGGCGGGTGACACGCATCGTCTCGCGGCCGAGCCGGACCAACTCGGTCAGCTTGCCGATGCCGGGCTCGGTCAGGTAAACGTCGGCGGCGGCCAGCGAGGCCTCGGCACCGCCATGCACGGCGACGCCGATATCGGCCGCGGCCAACGCGGCGGCGTCGTTGATGCCGTCGCCGACCATCATGACCGGCAGGTCGGGCCCGGCCTCGCCACGCATCGCTTGGCGGACCTTCGCGAGCTTCTCCTCCGGCGAGACCCCGGCGTTGGCCGACGGTTCGGGAAGGCCGATCTCGTGAGCGACCTGCTCGACCGGCCCCGGGCCATCGCCCGACACGATCTCGGCTTGCCAGCCCGATTGGAGCAGCCAATCGATACCAGCCCTGGTGCCCGGCTGCAGCGAGTCGCTGAGCCAAGCGACCCCTTTGATCTGCTGATCGATTGCCACAACCACTACCGAGTGATGGTTCGCTCTACCGCTTTCGATCGCTTCGGCCATTGCCGCGGAGACAGAGCATCCGGCTTCCGTCGCGTAGCGAGGCGAGCCGATGAGCACCTCGCCGGCTGGTAGCTTGGCGGTGATCCCGAAGCCATGTTTCTCGCGGCGCTCTCGCACCGCGTGTCGATGCTCGGCTTCGACGGGGCCAAAAGCCTCGACCAACGCGCGTCCGATCGGGTGGGGGGACTCCTCTTCGATCGCGGCGACCCATGGCTTGAGACGCTCGTCGCCGGTCCAGTGCTCGACACGCAGGTCGCCGGTCGTCAGCGTGCCGGTCTTGTCAAGAAAGAGCCGGCCCGGCTGCCGGGAAGAAACCTTCGCCAATCGTTCGAGCACCGTAGCGCTCTTGATCAGCATCCCGCGTTTCGAACCGCGGCCGATCGCGATGGCCATCGTGAGCGGGGTCGCCAAGCCGAGGGCACACGGGCAGGCGACGATCAACAGAGCAACGGTCGAATCGATCGCTTCGCCCAATGGGCCGGTCAGGCACCACGCTACGAAGTTCATCGTGGCGATGCCAACGACCACCAGGACGAACCAGCCGGCGACCCGGTCGGCGAACTGCACGATCGGCGGCTTGTCGGCGAGCCCGTCCTCGACCAAGCGGATCAGCTTGCCGACGCGGGTCGCTTCGCCAACGGCCGCGACCTCCACCCGGAGGGTCGAGGCCACGTTCTGCGCGCCGGCGCACACCGGGTCGCCAGCCGCGACGGGTGTCGGCCGCGATTCGCCGGTGAGGAGCGATTGATCGATCGCGGAAGTACCCCTGTTGACCTCGCCGTCCGCAGGGAAGAGCTCGCCGGGGCGGACCTCGACCGTGTCGCCCACGGCCAGTGCCTCGACCGGTTCTTCCTCGAACTCGCCTTCGCGCAGGACGCGGCACGAGTCGGGGGTCATCGAGAGCATCAGGCCGACCGCCTCTTCGGCCCAGCGTTGCTGGCGGGCCTGCAAGAAGCGTCCGACGAGCAGCAAGAAGACCAGGACACTCAGCGAGTCGAAATAGATCTCGCCCCGATTCATCACCACATTGGCGGTGCCAGCGATCGCTCCGACGCCCAACGCCAAGGCGATCGGCTGGTCGAGATTGGCCGTCCGCGCCCGGCACGCGGCCCACGCCCCACGGAAGAAGGTCACGCCGGGCCATGCAAGCGACAGCCAGCCGATGCCGAGGCTGAGCCAACGGAACAGCAGGACGAAGCGGTCCTCGATCCCTTCGAACACGCCCGCGTACAGGGCGACCGCGATCAGCATGTTGTTGCCGGCCAACGCGCCGGCGATCGCCATGTTTGCAAGTCGCCGCCGATCCGTGGCGTCACGCGCCGATCGGGCCGAGGCATCGCGCGCCGGGTGCGGGGCGTAGCCCAGGCGGTCGAGCGCTGCTGCCACGGCCGAGAGGCTCACACGCTCCGGGTCCCAAACAACCCGCGACCGGGCCGAACCGAGCGAGAGCCTCGCCTCGACAACGCCCGGCACGATGCGTGGCAGCTTCTCAACGAGCCAAACGCACGCCGCGCAGTGGACGCCTTCTAGTCGGAACTCGACGGATCGCAAGCCGCTAGGCGTGGTCGTCGCGTGACGCTCTTGGAAGACCTCAGAATCGTACGAGGCGTACCGCTTGCCGACGCCCGTCGCGGCTTGGCGCTCGCCGGCGGATCGCTCTCTGAAGGCGTAGTAGTCGTCCAGCCCGCAGCCGCGGATCGTCTCGTAAGCGACCTCGCAGCCGCCGCAGCAGAACTGCTTGTCGGCGTCCGGCGCGATCAACGCCGCCGGCACGGGCAGGCCGCAATGGTCGCAAGCGATGGCCGTCCGGCCCGACGCCTCGGCTTGCGGGGGAGTCGATCCCGACGCCGCACTCATCGCGTCGCCTCGGGCTGGTCACGGCAGCAGGGCGGCAACTGATTGGGGTCTGGTGCGGCGGTCGGATCGTCGCTCGCTTCGGCGACGACCTGCTCGGCGAGCTCGGCCGCCGAGAGGGTTGTCCGACCGGAGAGCGTCAGGAGGCCGACGGCGATCAACGCCACGGCGGTGGCAACAGGCAAACGCTCGCCGAACACGCCGCCCAGCTTCCGCACGCCGATGCCGAGAGACAGCATCACCGGAAGCGTGCCGAGCCAGAAGACCGCCATGACCGCGGCGCCTTGCCAGGCACCGCCCGCCCCCGCGGCGGTGACGACAAACGCGTACAACCAGCCGCACGGCAGAAGCGTGGTGAGCAGACCGATCGTTAGAGCGCGTGGCAGAGCACTCCTTCGAGCCGCGAAGCGTTGGCCGCGCTGCACGAGCTTCGTCCAGCCCGCCGGCGGCCGCCAATGACCGAAGCGGGCGAGGCCGAGGTTCCAGTTTTGGTGACGGGCCAGTTCGGCGAGGCCAAACAACACCATCACGCCGCCCGCCAGGGCGAGGGCGATCGGCTGGAGACCGGCCAGCGTCGACGCCAAATCGAGCAGAGCGCCGGCGGCACCGGCGGCGGCTCCGACGAGCGAGTAGGTCAGCAACCGGCCGCCGTGGTAAGCCGTGTGCAGGCCGGCCGCCTCGGCACGCGAGCGGCCGCCGCTGACGGCGATGCCGCAGAACGGGCCGCACATGCCGGCGCAGTGCATCGAGCCGAGCAGGCTCGCCGAAAGGACCGCCAAGAGCATCGGGGTCATGACGCCCCCTGGGGCGGTTTGTCGATCCAGAGGTCGGACTCGACCAGGAAGCGGTTCTTGTCTCGGGTCGCCACGGCTTCAAGCCGCCACGTGCCTTCGCGGCGCAGCCGGATCGCCGCGACGTAGTCGCCGGGCGTCGTTGCTGAGGGGGCCGCGCCGACCTCGATCGGCTCGTGCGGCCGGCTGTGGTGGTAGAGGATCACGGCGAGTTCCGCGCCGACGACCGGCTCGCCGGCTGCGTTGTGGAGTGAGAAAGTCACCCAGCGGTCGCCGTTCAACTCGGTCTTGTCCGTTGGCGTGACGGTCAGGGTCCAGCCGAGTGCTTCGCTCGCTTGCCGGGCCGCCTTCAGTTCGTCCCAAGCGAGTGCCTCGGCGTAACCAGACGGCGCGACCGAGGCGCCCGGGATCAGGGTCGAGGAGAGCAGCAAGGCACCCGTCACGATCACTACATGCCCGCCGAGCAACGCGACCACGATCGCCGGCCACTTGTAGCGGCTCCACGCGGTGATTTCAGACGCGGTTTCGTCGGTGGATTGGATCGGATCGATGCTCATGGTTCCTCGCCGGGGTTGGTGCTGTCGGCGGGGCTGGCCTTTTTGCTGGCGGCGGCTGGGCCGAAGAGATTGTACGTGCGTTCGATCGATTCGTCCGCGCTGTCCGTGAAACGGAGCGTCGCGTTGAGCGTCCCCGCACGCGGGGCGAAGGCTTCGGCGGGGGCGATGAGGTGGAGCGGCTCGGTGGTACTCTCGCCAGCACCGATCGTGATCTCTTGGAAACCCTCGATCCGGAGCGACTCGGGGGCGATCGCCTCGATGCGGTAGGAGCGTTCCTCTTCGACGCGATTCACCAGCTTCGCCCGGACGATATTCTCGACCTCGCCGGCTTCGCTCACCGTGAATGGCCGCCCCATGCCGCGCAGCAGCGTGACGTCGAACGCTTGCCGGCCCGCTAGCAGGGTCAGGAAAAGGGCCGCGAGGCCGACAATGACCGTCGAGTAGATGACGATACGGGGGCGGAGGATCTTGGTCGGTTCGCCGTCGAGGGCGGCCTCGGAGCTATAGCGGATCAGGCCACGTGGCTGGCCGACCTTGTCCATCACCGAGTCGCAAGCGTCGATGCATTGCGTGCAGTTGACGCATTCGAGTTGCAGCCCGTCGCGGATATCGATGCCGGTCGGGCAGACCTCGACGCACATATGGCAATCGACGCACGAGCCGAGGCCCTTGGCGTCGCGATCGCGACCGCGGCCACGCGGCTCGCCACGCTTCTTGTCGTAGCCGACGATCATGCTCGAACGATCAAGAAGCACCGACTGAAAACGCCCGTACGGGCAGCCGATGATGCAGAGCTGTTCGCGCCAGTAGCAGAAGTCGAAGAGCATCAGGCCGGTCATGAAGGCGACCAGCACGAACGCCCCCGGGTGCCGCCAGGGCGGCTCGGTCCAGATCCAATGGTGCAACGCCTCGACGCCGACGAAGTAGGCCAAGAACGTGTTCGCCAAGTGCCAACACACGACGAAGAACACGAGGTACATCGCCGGGACACGCCAGCCGGCGACTTGCTTCTTCGGCTTGCCGCCCTTCCCCGCCGTGCCGGTGAAGAGCCGCTCGATCGGCCGGACGACAAACTCCATGTAGACGGTTTGCGGGCAAGCCCACCCGCACCAAACGCGGCCGAAGATCGCCGTGGCGAAGAAGATTGCCAGGAAGACCATCAGGCCAAAGACCGCCAACAACTCCATATCGGTCGGGCGGAACTGGAAGCCGAACAGGTCGAAGCGACCCCGCCAGATATCGAGCTGCACCGCGGGGCGGCCGCCGATCTTGATGAAGGGCAAGAGCGTGTAGACCGCGATCAAGCCGTAAGCGACGATCCGCCGGCGCGACCAGAACCGACCCGATGAGAGCCGCGGGGTGAGCCATCGGCGGCTGCCGTCGCTCTCGAGCGTGGATAGGACCCGCCCCTCGGGCTCAAGCAGCGGCAACTTGTTCGCGGCGTTCATCGTTCGGGCTCGGTTGCGTCACAGGCTCGCTTGATCGCTTGTCGACGGTTCGGTCTCGGGGGCTGGGGCCGGGGCGGCGGGCCAGGGATCGATCACCTTGCCCTTGTCCGCGGCGTACTTGCTGTCGAGGTCCTGGCCACGCAGCGAAGCGACGTACGCCGACACCAAGACCACCTCGTTCGGATGGAGCCGGTTGGCCCACGCCGGCATGGCGCCGTTCTTGGCTCCCTCGTTCACCACCTTAGCAATGTCGGCGACCTGCTTGACGTGCAGGTAGTAGTCGTCGGTCAGGTTCGGGGCGCTGATGCCCTCCCCAGCCTTGCCGTGGCACGAGACGCAATTCGTTGCGAAGGTCGACGCCCCCACCTTCAACCACTCGTCCTTTCCCATGTACTGGAGGATGGTCGATTGGTCGGCCGTGAGGTCGCCGATCTCGCCGAATTGCAACCGCATGTTCTCGGCGAGGCTCGCCTCGTACTGCGAGGCGATTGTGCGGCTGCTGTTATTCGTGTGGAACCACAGCGTATAGAACGGGGCGAACACGATGCTGGCAACGAAGAGCAACTGCCACCACAGCGGTGTCGGGTTGTCGTACTCTTGGATCCCGTCGTAGCTGTGCCCGGACAGGATCTCTTCTTCGTTGGGCGGGTTCGCCGGATCGTTGGATTGGGACATGGGGTTCTTTATCGTGTCGAGTGCCACGAACCGGCCTGTTCGGTCGGTTCGTGGAGAGATTCAGGCCACGGGTTGGTCAGTTGGTCGCGAGCGTCGTGATCGAGATGAGGTCGGCCGGCGCCACGTCGGGGGTGACGTCGGGCTTGGCCGCCGGCGGTTTGCACGAGCAGTTCTCGCACTTGCCGCAGCCGCCACCCTCGTGGTGATGGGCCGGGTTGGCTTCATAGCCGTGTTCGGCGCTCGGCACGCTTTGGTTCTCTTTCATCGTGAGCCTCACACGTTCTCGTTAGTGGGATGACGGGGTTCGACCGGCTCGTGTCCGTCGGCCAGCGGCAGCGAGGACCACGTATCGATCTGCTTCTTGCGTCGGGTGAAGGTCCAAACGATCACGCCCAGGAGCACCGCGACGAACAGCACGAGGCCGATCACCGCGAACCAAGCCAGGCCGGTCTCGGACATCGCTTGCTTAATCATTGCCGCTCTCCGGGTTGGGCCATCGCGGTGCGAGCGGGTGCCTCGGCCGCAGCGTCCTCGTCGGCGATGTTCGGTGCCGGGGCCTCTTCAGCGGCCGGCTCTTCTTCCCCGGCCGATTCTTCGAGCGTCTTGAAGAGATCGGTGCCAACCCGCTGGATGTATGCCACCAACGCGATCACCTGCTTGTCGGCGAGGTCGTATTGCTGGCCGTTCAGGTCGACATAGGGCTGCCCGCCGTTCTGCTCGACGAAATCGGCGGCGATTTTCGCGGCTTGCTCTTCGGCGTCGGCCTTCGATTGATCACGGGCGAGGCCCTCGTACTCGGGATAAGGCACGCCGAGCGTCTGCATCGCGGCAACACGGAGCGGCACCGACTCGAAGTCGAGCTCTTTCCGCATCAGCCACGGGTAGGCCGGCATGATCGACCCTTGGTTCAGGTCGCTCGGTTTGCGGAAGTGGAGCACGTGCCATTGATGGCTCTGCTTGCCACCCTCGCGGGCGAGGTCCGGCCCGATCCGGCGGGAGCCCCACTGGAACGGGTGGTTGTAGACACTCTCGCCCGGCTTGCTGCACTCGCCGTAACGCTTGGTCTCGGCAACCGTCGGGCGGATCATCTGCGAGTGGCAGTTGTAGCAGCCCTCGCTCACGTACAAGTCCCGGCCCGCCAGCTCCAGCGGCGTGTAGGGCGTGACGCTGGCGATCGTTGGCACGTTCGAGCGGATCACGAACGTCGGGATTAACTCCATCAGCGACGCGATCGCGACCGCGGTGATGGTCAGCACCGTGAACTTGATCGGCATCCGCTCCCAAACGCGGTGCCACCACATGGTGGTCCAGACCTCGAAGCCGGTGCTTGGGTAAACCGGGTTGGTCGCGGGGGCTTGCTCGGGGTTGAACTGCACGTCCTTGAGTGCCGGAGCCTCGTAGACGGGCACCTCGTAAGCCGCGGGGCGTGACCGCCAGGTCATGAGGATGTTGTAGCAGCCGATCACCGAGCCAAGGATGTACAAGCTGCCGCCGATCGCTCGGAGGTAGTACATCGGGATGATCGCTTGGGTCGTCTCGACGAAGTCCGGGTAGGCGAGTTGGCCGGTCGGCGTCATGCCGCCCCACATGAGGCCTTGCATGATGCCGGCCACATAGAGCGGAAGCACGTAAACCAGGATGCCGATCGTGGCGACCCAGAAGTGCGTGGTCGCCAACGCGACGCTGTGCAGCTTCGTCTGGTACAGACGCGGCGCGAGCCAGTAGATCATGCCGAACACCATGAACCCGTTCCAACCGAGCGCGCCGGCGTGGACGTGGGCGATGGTCCAGTCCGTGTAGTGGCTCAGGGCGTTCACGCTCTTGATCGAGAGCATCGGCCCCTCGAACGTGCTCATGCCGTAGAACGTGATGCCCACGACAAAGAACTTGAGGATCGGGTCGGTCGTCAGCTTGTGCCACGCCCCGCGGAGCGTCAGCAGGCCGTTGATCATGCCGCCCCAACTGGGCATCCAGAGCATGAGCGAGAAGATCATGCCGAGCGTCTGCGCCCACTCGGGCACCGACGTGTAGTGCAAGTGGTGCGGGCCGGCCCAGATGTAAATGAAGACCAGCGACCAGAAGTGCAGGATGCTCAGCTTGTAGCTGAACACCGGCCGATCGGCCGCTTTCGGCAGGTAGTAGTACATCAGGCCGAGGAACGGGGTGGTCAAGAAGAACGCCACCGCGTTGTGACCGTACCACCACTGCATCATGGCGTCCTGCACGCCGGCGTAGATCGGGTAGCTCTTGATGAGCGTCGGCGAGAGGATCGGCACCCACAGGTTGTTGAAGATGTGCAGCACGGCGACCGTGACGATCGTCGCGATATAGAACCAGAGGGCGACATACATGTGCCGCTCACGCCGCGTGACCAGCGTCATGAAAAAGTTCACACCGAAGAAGCCGGCCCAAACCAACGCTATCGCGATGTCGATCGGCCACTCGAGCTCGGCGTACTCTTTGCTCTGCGTGATGCCGAACGGCAGCGTCAACGCCGCGGAGACGATGATCGCCTGCCAACCCCAGAAGTGGAGTCGGCTTAGCGTGTCGTTCCACATCCGTGCCCTGCAGAGCCGCTGCGTGGAGTAATAGATCGCCGCGAAGATGCCGTTGCCCGCGAAGGCGAAGATCACCGCGTTGGTGTGCAGCGGGCGGAGCCGGCCGAACGTGATCCACTCGATCCCGCCGTTGAGCGTCGGGAAAGGCAATTGCACCGCCAGAATCATGCCGACGGCGAAGCCGACCAGTCCCCAGATCAGGGTCGCGGTGACGAACATCCGCACGATGGCGTCGTCGTAGCTGAAGCGTTCGAGCCGCGGGCTATCGGGCGAGGCGCCCGTTGCGGCGGGGGTGGCTTGGCTCATCTTTTCCGTGGACCTTCGGTACGAAACGGTCTGAGTTAAATGGGGAGGGAGAGGAGGACCCGGGGGGATCAGTCCGAGGGGGCTTCGATCGGGGCCGCCTCGGGCGGCGGGGCCAGTTCAAACGTCGCCGGTTGCGAATTGCAAAGTGGCTTCATGCCGGACTGCTCTCGGAGCAAGGCCGCGATCGTCATGTCGGAGAAACGCTTCTCCAGGTCGGCGATCGAGTCGTCGAGCATCCGGTGGAGCGGGCAGAGCCCCCCGACGTGGGTCGACAGCTTGAGCGGGCATCGTTTGATCCGCTGGATCGGATCGACGCAATTGATGATCTCTAGGACCGTTAAGTCCTCGGGGTCGCGGTCGAGGGTGTAGCCACCGTTGATTCCGCGCTGGCTCGTAAGGATCCCGATGCGGCCGAGTGGCTGGAGAACCTTCGGCAGGTAACTCACGGAGACTTGGGTCCCCTCGGCCAATTGCTGCGTCGTCTGCGGCTCGCCCGGGTTCTGGGCGAGCCAAACCACCGCCCGAAGAGCGTATTCGGCGGTTTGTGAAACGGACATATCTGCCTATCCAGCCAATTTTTAGGGCAAAAAACAAGCCTGCCCTGCGTTAATAAGACATGTGTATCTCGTTAATGATAATATCGGGCGTTGGGGGCCCGGAGTCAAGCGGACATTCAGGTCTATTTTATAAACTGGACCGTTTTGGACGGATTTGTCTGAATCGACTCCGGCAAGCTTGCTGGTCGCCCGGCATCCAACGCGCCGGGGCGAATGGGCAAATCGTGACCATGCAAGCGTCGAAGCAAAAAGCACGGGCTGACCTTTCATCACCGGTCAGTCCTCTCCGGCGGGGGCCGGGTGCGTTTGACATTCATGGAGGCGAACGAGATGAGAACGATTCAGATGGGAGTTGCGGCGGCACTGGCTGCCGCGACCGTAGCCGCCCAGGCGGCCGATAGCCGGACGATAGCCGAATGCTTCGACGGGGTGCTTCCCGAGGCGACCCGCTCGATCACCGATACCGAAATCGGTCGGGCCTCTTGGAGCACCGTCTGCTCCGACGATTGCGGCCTCGGCTGCTGCGACGAAGCCGGCTCGTGCTGTGGCGACGACTGCTGCGATTCGGTTGGCTGCTGCGGCTCGACTTGCTCGACCGGTTGCTGCTGCCTGGAGAACTGCGGCCTGCTGGGTCAAGGCATCCTGACTTACGACGCTTGCTCGGACGGCTGCCCGCTGCCCGGCCTCTTGCTCGGCAAGTTCTTCTGCAAGTCGGAGCGGGGCTTCGACAACTTCGTCAGCCCGATGACCAACCCGATCTTCTTCGAGGATCCGCGCCACGTCACCGAGTTGCGGACGATCTTCTGGCAGCACAACGTGCCGGAAGCCGCCGGCGGTGGCGACGTGAACCTGTACGCCCTGCAGGTGCGGGCGCGCCTCAGCGAGAACGTCTCGTTGATCGCCGCGAAGGACGGCTACATCGTTTCGACCAACCCGTTGATCGACGACGGCTGGGCCGACGTCGATGTCGGACTCAAGTTCTCGTTGCTCCGCGATGTCGCGAACCAACGACTGGTCTCGGCCGGCGTGGTCTACGACATGCCGGTCGGCACGCCTCGCACGCTGCAAGCGAAGGGCGATGGCGAGTTCCATCTCTTCGTGACCGGCGGCACCGAGATCCTCGATTGCGGCCACTGGATCAGCGCCGTGGGCGGCATCATCCCCGTCGATGACGACGCCAGCTCGCACTTCATGTACTGGTCCAACCACTGGGACTACCAAGTCCGCAAGGGCTGGTACGGCGTCGCGGAGCTCAACTGGTTCCACTGGACCGATGGCGGAGACAACTCGCTCGGCCTGACCGGGGTCGAAGGCTTCGATGCCTTCAACCTGGGGTCGGGCGGCGTCGACGGCAACGACATCGTCACCGGGGCGCTCGGTGCGAAGTACAAGCCGAACCGCACGACCGAGGTCGGCTTCGCGTACGAAGTCCCGCTCACCGAGCGTCGCGACATCATCGACTCGCGTCTGACGGTCGACCTGATCCTGCGTTACTGAGCGGTATCCACTGCGATTCCAAACGAGAGCGACGCCGGTGGCAGTTCCACCGGCGTCGCTTCTTTTCGTTCGCAAGTCAGGAGAGCCGATGCCCCTTACTTCGCCGCCGAGTCGGCCGGGTCTGGCTTCGTCGGAGTGTCGGCGATCCCGTCGGGCGGGGTGACGCCTTGGATCGGCTCGATCGGGATGCCTTCGATATCCGGTGCCTCACCGGCCCGCAGGCGGAGGGCCATCGCTTGGGCCTGGCGGCTGTAGTCGATCGACTCGCCAAGGATGCGGGCCGCCTCTTGGTCGGCGTGGAAGCCACGCGAGTTTTCGCTGCTGATATAGTCCAAACGCCACATCGCCTTGCGTTGCAGCGTGAGCACCTCGGCGAGCGACTCTTCTTCGGCGCCGGACGCCTTCGCTTCGAGAATGGCGTCGAGCATATCGGTCATCGCGCCGGCCGCCCGTTCGAGCAGGGCGAGGTTCTTCGACTGGATATTCTCGACCCGCTCACGCAGTTGGACCTCGTCGTGCTTGTGGCAGTTCTGGCACGCGGCGTTGAGGTTCTCCAGCGGCGAGCGGACATGGTGGTTGCTGACTTTCATGGCCCCGACGCGTTCGTAGGGCATGTGGCAGTCGCTGCAGCTCACACCGCTGCGGGCGTGGATGCCCTGGCTCCAGAGCTCGAACTCGGGGTGCTGCACTTTGTAAACCAACGCACCGGTTTCGCCGTGCTTGTAGTCGTAGAAAGGTTCTTCGTCTGGGGTCCCCTCGGAGAACTTGGTTTCCTCCCAGGTCTTCTCGAGGTCTTCCATCCTGAGCCCGTTCTTCCAAGGGAAAATGAGCGTCATCTTGTTCGCACAGTAGTACTCGACGTGGCACTGACCGCAGACAAACGATCGCATCTCCTGCCGCGAGGCGTGGGCGTTCGGGTCGTACTTGCCTTCGCGTCCCGCGTCGCGCCATTTCTTGATGCTCGGTAGGTGCGGCACCGGGGCGTCGCCCGCGGCGAGCTCGCCGATGCCATTGATGAAGCCGGGCCGTGTGACACGGATGGCCATGGTCTTCGGGTCGTGGCAGTCGATGCAACTGACCGGGTGGGCTTCGCCGACGGTCGGGTGGTCTTCGGGCACCGGTTTGCCGGCGAACTCGCCCTCGAAGCCGCCCGCGGGCGCGGACGGGAAGACCGGTTCGTTCTCGTTTGGCGTGCCGTCGGGCATCTGCTTGAGCATCGCCAGCACCTCTTGATAGGTCTTGGTGCTGACCTCTTCGAAGCCCTTCTGAACGGCTTCCATGTTAAAGTCCGCGGCGAGGGCCTCGTCGGTGGCTTCCTCGCCCATCGCTTCGAGACCGACCTTCCGATAGAGCACGTTCATCGAGCCGTGGCAGTGCATGCAGGCACCGGCCTGCGGCTTCTTGGTGACCCGCTCCGTGACGCCCTGGTCGTACAGCATGTAAGCGTGCCCGCGGGCTTCGCGGTAGTCGATGCTGAACGCGTAGCCGGCGTACAGACGCTTGAGCCAAGGCTGGTTGTCGAGCTTCGACTGCGGCATGGCGTTCGACCCGCCGTAGAACTTGTCGCCGGCGGTCGACTTCCAGCCGTCGAAGTGGTGCGGCCAGTTGAGGCCCCACGGCTCCGGATCGACCGAGATCTCGTTCAGCTCCGCCACACGGACGAAGGTCTGCCGCGCTTCCTGCTTGCGGCCGTACATCGTGATCAGCACCCAGGCGACCAAGGCAGTGGCGATCGCCGCGGCGAGGAACGCCAACACAAGCAACCCGGCCGCGCCGCGGCGGTTGGATCGAGCATTAAGTTGAGGCAGGCTGAACGGCATCATGGGTACTCTGTGGCGGGTTCGTTGACGACGCGACGAGGGGCAACCGTGTGAGCGTGTCCGACGCTCATGTGGCAATGGACACACGAAAGAACGTCGCCGCCCTCCTCGGCCGGTAGCATGTGGTTGACGAGTTCTTGGTGGCAATAGATGCACGCCTCTTGCGTAATGCGGCTATTGCGCGGCTTGATCTGGATCGGGTCGGCGAAGTCGCCGGTCGTGAACGCCAACGAGTGAAAGAAGCCGTTGTCGGCTTTGTTGACCCACTTCATGATCGGGTCGTGCGACAGGTGGCAGTCGTTGCACGTCGCGACGGCGTGGTGGCTCGATTTGAGCCATGTGTCGTAAGAGGACTGCATGACGTGGCAGTTGGCACACGACTCCGGGTTGTTTCCCAGATAGGCGTGGCCGCCGCCGTAGCCGAACGTGAACACGCCCAGCCCGCCGAGCACGCCGAACATCAGCGCCACGGCGACCGCCAGCGTGCGGTGACGCTTGGCTTGTGCGGGGGAGTTCTTCGGTGCTGTCTTCGAGTCTTCCGTGCTCACTTCGGCCTTAAACGCAGACGCAGAAAAGATGCGCACCCGCCCAACCGCCGATGCAGCGGTAGGAACCTAACGAGCGATCGACAACGGTGTCAAACAGAAAAGAAACTAAACATTAGTCACTCTTTAAAGTCCCGTTTATCCTTATTGGGCGGGCAAGTGAGACGGTCGCCGGCAACCTGGTTGCGATCCTAGAGAGCACCGCTTCGATCTCGGTGAGGTTGTTGGAAGACGCGATATAAAACGACTTGCGATTCGTTCATGCCAGACATGCCAAGGCTCGGGATCGAGTCATCGAGCGATCCGTCTTAGCTTGACGGCGCACCGATAGATGGAGTGTGTCCCCGGTCTGGTTAGAGCTCTCAGCTTGGCAAGCTGGCTGCCACCAAGCAGCCGCCGGCTGACGCGCCGAATATCGCCGGCGTGCCGTTGCCAATCGACGCCCAACGAGCCCCTCACAGATCGCCCGCATCTTGACACAAGCCGCGGCCGCTAAAAAACTTAAGCCGCCGCCCGCGTAGCTCAGGGGTTAGCGCCCGCGGATGGCGTAAGTTGTTTTGCGTCAACGGTTTGCAGCGAGGAAAGTTTTTTATCTAGTTGGTCACTTGTGGCCAAAACGTCGGGATCTTGCCGAAACGCGGCCGAAGTTTATTGCCAGTTTATTGCCAGTTTATTGCCAGTTTATTGCCAGTTTATTGCCACTGGCTCTCCACGCGAGAGGTCGGAGAGATCCATCATCTCAGGCTGCTGATCGAAGAGATGCTGATGACGGAACTCAGCGACGATGAAGCAAGTCGATCCTCAAGTAACTAGAGCTGGGTACGGGCGAACTATCGCGAAAGCGGCGTCGCTGAATCGATCCCACATCGAAGAAGTGTACGCCCTACTCGGGTGACCGAGGGCTGTCATGGCGTGATCCATTGTCCTGCTTCTTGTCCGTCTTCAGTTCGATGCCAAAGGGTGCTCGGCGTACCGATGCCCTCCCACCAACAATCAGGCCCCTTGGAAAGCTGGGCTTCGCCTAGTAGCCAGCTACGGCAAGAGTCAGCGTGATAGAGTGGGAGTGACTGAGAGGCGTTCTCAGATCAAGCAATGCAGCTGTTCGGAGACGGGGCCGTCGATGAAGAGAAGTAAGCTAGAGCTATTCTCGCCCGTTGTAGATGGGGAGAGACAACACCCGGCATTCAAGGTCCAACTTGACCATCGCAACGTCGCGAACGAGGAAGTCATCGCCGACTGGGCGGAAGGTTTTGTTGATCGGGATGGCAAGTTCGTCAGGGAGTTTCAGACGTCATTTGATAGCTGCGTCTGGGAACTCTATCTGCACGCCGTACTCAAGTGGCTTGGCTACGGCGTCGATTTCGGTCAGCCCGCCCCGGATTTCACTGGTCCTAGGCACTGTCTGAGAACTGATCTTGCGTTAAGGCAGGGGTGCGTCGCAAGCT
>CAYGUP010000052.1:0-28065 GCA_964353155.1 uncultured Planctomycetaceae bacterium
CGCCACGGGGCTCTCTCTGGAGGCGTGAGAGGCAGGCTACAGGCCTCGGCCTTTAGGCGTTAGGATTTACCGGCTCAGCGTGAATCGCTGCCCCGCTTGTGCGGTTGATTCACGGTGAAGGGCTCCGGATAAAGCCCTCCAGCCGACAGCCTCCAGCCTAGAAGCCTCTCGAAATGCCCGCCACCAAACAGCTCATCCGGGTTGGTCACTCGCCCGATCCCGACGACGCCTTCATGTTCTACGCCCTGGCGAAGGACCTGATCCCCACGGGCGATTACCAGTTCACCCACGAGCTGGTCGATATCGAGACCCTCAACCAGCGGGCCTTCTCCGGCGAGCTGGAGCTGACCGCCGTCAGCATCCACGCCTACGCCTACCTGCAAGAGCACTACATGCTCTGCAACTCGGGCGCCAGCATGGGCGACGGCTACGGCCCGATGGTGGTCGCCAAGGAAAAGTTCAGCATCGAGGAGCTCAAGGGCAAGCGGATCGCCATCCCCGGCAAGCTCACCAGTGCCACGCTCTCGCTGCGGATGTTCCTCGGCCAAGAGTTCGACCACGTCCTCGTGCCGTTCGACGAGATCATCCCGGCCGTCGCCGCGGGCGAGTACCAGGGCGAGAAGGTCGAGGCCGGCCTGCTGATCCACGAGGGCCAGCTCACCTACGGCGACCAAGACCTCAAGCTGATCGTCGACCTCGGTGTCTGGTGGGGCGAAGAGACCGGCGGGTTGCCCCTGCCGCTCGGCGCGAACGCCATCCGCAAGAACCTGGGCCACGAGACGATCGTCGAGGTTGAGAAGCTCCTCACCGAGAGCATCAACTACGGCCTCGACAACCGCCAACCGGCGCTCGACTACGCGTTGGAGTACGGCCGCGACCTGGACAACGCCAAGGCCGACAAGTTCGTCGGCATGTATGTGAATGACTGGACCCGCGACTTCGGCGAGAAGGGCCGCGAGTCGGTCCGCCTGTTCCTCGAACGCGGCCACAAAGAAGGCATCCTGCCGGAGCTGGTCACGCCGGAGTTCGTTGGGCGGTGAGTGGCAAACAGCCGAGCAAGCCCGGCAGGAGCCGATGCGTCGAAGGACTGAACGACTACGAGTACCAGTTCTCGTTCCACATCGCCGGTGGAGACCATTCACCAGAGCAACTAACCGAGCTGTTGGGCATCGAGCCAACCTCTTTCCACCGCCAAGGTGAACCGCGGACGACATACGGCGGCAAGCTACGAGAAGGTGTCTGGCCAGGGCATTTCTGGGCATGTGAGGCCCCTGTGATTGCTGGTGCCTCGGTCTCCGAGTCGGTAGCCGCTTTCCTCTTAGCGATGCGACCTTTCTCTGCCAACTTCGCTGCGCTCGTGGCGACAGGAGCGGAGCTTAGCCTGTTTGTCGGGTTCTTTGCAAACCAGTTGTGCGACGACGAATTTCCGCCGTCGACTCTCAAAGCTCTCGGTGAGTTGGGGATCGCTTTGCGTCTGGACTACCACAACGACGGGGCGATACGGACGCTTATTGATGAGGCCAAACCCAAGTAGCCGAATGGGCATCGCACCTAACGGGATTCACGCAGCAACCGGGTTGCTGCATAAATTGGGTCAAGATTTCTCTTCGCCCGACGAATTGCCGCCATGAACAACGACAACGCTCCACCCACGGGCCTGCTCGGCCGTTGGAACGCCATCCCGCTCTACCTGCGGATCGTGATCGCCCTGGTGCTGGGCGTGTTCACGGGGCTGCTTCTCGGCGAGCGGGCCGAGATCATGGAGGGGCCGAGCCAGATCATCCTTCAATTGCTCGGTGCCCTCGCGCCGCCGCTGATCTTGGTCGCGGTGACGCACGTCTTGATGACGACCGAGATCAAGGGCAAGCAAGCCCTTCGCTTGTTCTTACTGCTGCTCTTGAACACGACGGTCGCGATTGTCATCGGCCTCTCGATCGCCAACGTCTTGCGGCCGGGCGAAGGGTGGCAACAAGAGGTTGCCGAGGCGACCGCGGAGCAGGTCGAGCCAGCCGAAGCGGGTCCCGACCCGGTTGGCTTGCTCGTCGAGAATGTCCCCAAGAGCTTGCTCGGCCCACTAGGCGACCAGCAGAATATCATCGGCGTCATCATCATCGCCGTCGCCTTCGGTGTCGCGATGCGGGGCGTCAAAGCCCGCCCGCTCGCCACGGTGCAAGACTTCGTCGAGGTCGCGTACGAAACGCTCCTGGTCGTGCTGCACTGGATCATCCAACTCGTGCCGATCGGCGTGTTTGCGATCGTTGCCAAGGTGATCGGCACGGAGGGCTTCGAGCCCTTCAAGGCGATGGGCATGTTCGTCCTGGCGGTGCTGCTCGCCCTGACGATCCAGGCGGCCTGGTACCTCGTGCGTATCAAGCTCTTCAGTTGGCCGCGCCCGCTCGCCGTCCTCCGTGGCGTGCGCGATGCCCTCGTGATGGCGTTCTCGACCGGCAGCTCGACCGCCACAATGCCGGTCACCTACGCCGCCTTGAAGGATAAGGTCGGCCTCCGCGAGGAGTCGGCCAGCATGGGCTCGCTGGTCGGGGCTAATTTCAACAACGACGGCACGGCCCTCTACGAAGCGATGGCCGCCCTCTTCATCGCCCAGATGATCGGCCAGGACCTCTCGCTTACGCAGCAACTGATCATCGTCTTCACGTCGATCATCGCCTCGGTCGGGGCGGCCGGCATCCCCGAGGCGGGCATCGTCACGATGACGCTTGTCTTCAGCGCCGTGGGCCTGCCGATCGAGAGCATCCCGCTGCTGCTGACGGTCGATTGGTTCCTCGACCGCTGCCGCACCACGATCAACGTCCTGGGCGACGTCAATGTGAGCTGCCTGCTAGACGGCAGGACCAAGCCGGCTACCTAGCCCGCGGGAAGTTAACCCTCGTTTCTCCAACGACTTGCGTCGGGGGCTCGCCATTTTGAAACAGCAGGTTGGATTGGGAAAACCCTTACAAGCGACGGTCGCCCGGGAGGTCTGGGGGAGCTAGGCTATAGCCTCCACCCCACCCCTGTGATTCGACCAGTCGTATGAACCACCGCGTGTTTGCTCGCCTCCTCGCTCTCGCCCTTATTCCGTTCTTGTTGGGCACGCCGGCCCTGGGCGACCACCACAAGGACGAGGCCAAGGCCGCCAAGAAAACCGACGACGGCAAGAAGGCCGAGAAGAAGGACAAAGCCGACGATAAGAAGGCCAAGGTCTCGGTAACCACCGGCTCGGTCACCATCGCCGGCGAGGCGATCGACTATGTCGCGACCGCCGGCAAGCTGGCCCAGAAGTCCGATGGCGGCAAGACCAAGGCCGAGGTCTTCTACGTCGCCTACACGAAGGGCACGAAGGACGACGACGGCCAAGCGGTCGTTGATCCCAGCCGCCCCGTGACGTTTTGCTTCAACGGCGGGCCCGGCTCGTGCAGCGTCTGGCTCCACCTCGGCATGCTCGGGCCAAAGCGGGTCGAGCTGCCCGAGGACGCCTCGTTCACGCCACCGCCGTATGGCCTGATCGAAAACGAGCACTCGCTGCTCGACAAGACCGACCTCGTGTTTATTGATCCGGTCGGCACCGGCTACAGCCGCCCCGCCGAGGGCGAGAAGAAGTCGCAGTTCCATGGCCTCAACGAGGACCTGAAGAGCGTCGGACAATTCATCCACGACTACACGACCAAGAACGGCCGCTGGAACTCGCCCAAGTTCGTGCTCGGCGAGAGCTACGGTGGCGTCCGGGCGGCCGGCTTGTCGGACCTGCTGCAAGAACGCTACCGGATGTACTTGAACGGCGTCGTGCTGGTGTCGGCCGTGCTCGACTTCTCGACGATCCGCTTCGAGGACAACAACGACTTGCCGTTCGTCCTCTTCCTGCCCGGCTACACGGCCACCGCGTGGCGGCACAACGCCCTCGACGAAGAGCTGCAAGCCAAGTCGCTTGAAGAGGTCGTCGCCCTCTCCGAAGAGTTCGCTTACGGCGACTACGCCGACGCCTTGCTGCAAGGGGCCGCGATGCCGGCCGAGAAACGCGAGGCGGTCACCCAAGAGATGGCCCGCCTGACCGGCCTCTCGACCGACTACGTCGAAGACGCCAACCTCCGCGTGCACCTCTGGCGGTTCGCCAAGGAGCTGCTGCGGGACCGCGGCCAGATCGTTGGCCGCTTCGATAGCCGCTACGTCGGCCCAGGCATGGACGACGCCAGCGAGGGGCAGGACTACGACCCGAGCGGCGCGGCGGTGTTCGGCGTCTTCGGCGGGGCGATGAACGCCTACCTGAAGGAGACGCTCGAGTACGAGGACGACCGTGTCTACGAGATCCTCACCGGCAGCGTCCACCCGTGGAACTACAAGCCGTACGTGAACAGCTACGTCACCACCGCCGGCCGCTTGTCGAAGGCCATGACCCTCAACCCCCACCTGCACGTCTTCACGGCGTGTGGCTACTACGACCTGGCGACCCCCGCGTTCGCGATGAAACACACCCGCGACCACGCCCTGATCCGTGATGACCAACGCGAGCGTTTCACGATGGAACACTACGAAGGGGGCCACATGATGTACGTGCACGAGCCCTCGCTGGCGAAGCTCCGCGAAGACCTGCTCAAGTGGTACGAGCAAGCGATCCCCGCCGAGTAAACAACAAAGCGCACCAGCGACCAACGTGACGCGACACCGACCACCAGCCAAGAGACAGCGAGCCCACGACGCCAGTCGTAGGAGTCAGTCGAGCTCGAAGTCTAGTAGGCCGGAAAAAGCGAAACGCAATTCCGGCAGGCCAGCCGTTGAGCCGCGTCACGTCGTTGGGGGACCTGCCTACAATCGATTAGGCTGATACGGCAAAGTGAGTCGCTACCCCTCTTCTCCTAATCTCCTCTCCCCGACGATTGCATGAAGCCACTCCATGCCGTTTTGATCGCCCTGATGGCGACCGCCATCGCCCCGGCGCAGCAGCCTCTCGTTTGGGTCGAAGCCGAGTCGTTCGATGAACTCGGCGGCTGGGTTGTCGACCAGCAGTTTATGGACCAGATGGGCTCGCCCTTCGTGCTCGCTCATGGCCTCGGCGAGCCGGTGGCCGACGGCGAAACCGAGGTCGCCTTCGAAGCGCCCGGCGAGTACCGGGTATGGGTCCGGACACGCGATTGGGTCGCTCCCTGGAAGGCCCCGGGGAGCCCGGGCAGGTTCCAGCTCGAGATCGATGGCAAGCCACTCGCCACGACGTTCGGCACCGAAGGCGCCGCGTGGCATTGGCAGGATGGCGGCACGATCCGGGTTGGCGAGAACGCTCGGCTGCGACTGCACGACCTGACCGGGTTCGAGGGCCGTTGCGACGCGATCCTCTTCGCCGCCGATACCGATTGGAATCCACCCAACGACGGCCCCGCCTTGGCCCGATTGCGGAGCGAGAAGCTCGGTTGGGATCACGCACCGGAGGAGGGGGAGACCTACGACCTCGTGGTTGTTGGTGGCGGGATCGCTGGCACCTCCGCGGCCATCACCGCGGCGCGGCTCGGTTTGTCGGTCGCGCTCGTGCAGGATCGCCCGGTGCTCGGCGGCAACGGGAGCAGCGAGGTGCGTGTCTGGCCGGAAGGCTTCGGCAACTTCGAGCCCTATCCTCGGATCGGCGATGTGGTGGTCGAGATGCTCGGGCCGCACCGTTACGCCCGGGATTTACCCGATGTCAAAGCCCACGCCGAGTTTAATGATCGTCACAAGCTGGAGCTCGCCAGTGCGGAGCCGAACCTGACCCTCTTCTTAGAGCAACGGGTAAACGCCGCGGAAGCGACCGAGGGGAAGATCGAGTCGGTCGTTGCTCAGCACATCCGCACCGGACAGCGGACCCGGATCACGGGCCGGTTGTTCCTCGACTCAACGGGCGATGGGGTCCTCGGCGCGTTGGTCGGCGCTGACTTCGAGCTGGCCGAGGACGGCCGCATGGGCTCGACCAACCTCTGGAGCTTCGGCGAGACCGAAGAGAACGAGCACGCCTTACAGTGCTTGTGCGAGGACTTCGACGAGAAGATCTCGCTGAACTTCACCCCGTCGACCGAGCCGCAGCCGTTCCCCCGTTGTCCCTGGGCGGCCGACCTGAGCGATGTCGATTTCCCCGGCCGCCACCGTGAGAAGACCTTCGGCCTCTCCGGCGACAAGCAACTGGGGACCTGGTTCTGGGAATCGGGTTTCAACCGCGACCCGATCGCCGAGGGCGAATGGATCCGCGACCTGAACTTCCGGGCCATGTACGGCGCTTGGGACACGCTCAAGAACCTCGACGGGCGCTACCCGAACCACCGCCTCAAGTGGGCAGCTTACATCGCAGGCAAACGCGAGTCGCGTCGCTTGATGGGCGACGTCGTGCTGAGCGCCGACGACTTCCGAGACGGGACCTCGTTCCCCGACGCGGCCTTCCCCTGCACGTGGCACATCGATGTCCACTCGCCCCACCCCGATTACTTCGAGGACGACGACCGCGACGCCTTCTTCTCGACCTACACCCGCGGCAAAGAGTACCAGTACAAGGGGCCCTATTGGGCGCCGTACCGCTGTCTGTATAGCCGCAACATCAGCAACCTCTTCATGGCCGGCCGCGACATCAGCGTCACGCAGGACGGCCTCGGCGCGGTCCGCGTCATGCGGACCTGCGGCATGATGGGCGAGGTCGTCGGCATGGCGGCCGCCATCTGCAAGAAACACGGCTGCGACACGCGGGCGGTTTATACCGATCACCTCGACGAGCTGATCGGCTTGCTCGAGGCAGGCGCTGGCAAGGAGAGCGAAGCCGTGAAGCGAGCCAAGCAACCAAGCGACGACGAATCCGCGGCGAAAGGCGGTCGATACGACTTTCCCGCCATGATCCAGCCGGCAATGGCATCGGCACGGTTTGTTGATCCCGATTACTACATCTGGGGCGGCAGCATGGTCCGTGGCGACGACGGCAAGCAACACCTCTTCTACTCACGGTGGCCACGCGAAGCAGGCCACTATGCCTGGGTGTCGCACAGCGAAATCGCCCACGCGGTGGCCGACACCCCCTGGGGCGAATTGCGGCACGTCGACGTTGCCCTGCCCGAACGGGGCCGCGAGCACTGGGACGGCGTCTGCACCCACAACCCGAACGTCCATCGCTTCGGCGACAAGTACTACCTGTATTACATGGGCAACACGGGTGATCGGGCGGAGCCTGCCAACCCGCCGTACGACGATTGGCGGGAGCTCGATTGGCAGCACCGGAACAACCAACGCATCGGCGTCGCGGTGGCGGATTCGCCCAACGGGCCTTGGCACCGATCGGACCAACCGCTGATCGAACCGACGGCCGGCTTCTACGATGCGCTCTGCTGCTCCAACCCGAGCGTTACCCAGGGGCCGGATGGCAAGTTCTTAATGGTCTACAAAGCGATCGGCAATGAAAGGCCGTTGCCGTTCGGCGGGCCGGTGTACCACGCCGTGGCGGTGAGCGATTCGCCCACCGGACCTTACAGCAAGCTGCCCGACCCGGTCTTCACGGCCGGGGATGTCGACTTCCCAGCCGAAGACCCTTACGTCTGGTGCGACGGCGATCGCTACTACGCGATCGTGAAGGACAACGCGGGTCACTTCACCGGCGCAGGGAAATCGACCGCCCTCTTCGAATCGGCCGACGGGATCGATTGGCACCTCTCGAAGAACCCGCTGGTCGCGACAACCGAGATCGCCTGGGACAGCGGAGATCGGCAGCGGATGCACTCGCTCGAACGGCCGCAGCTCTTGCGAGAAGCTGGCAAGCCGATCGCCCTGCTGTTTGCCGTCGATGAGGACGACCGGCGCGGTCACTCCTTCAACATCCGTTTGCCGCTCAAGCAGCCGTGACCCCGGTGCCTGCAGGCCCCTGACTCGGTCATGTGGCAGACGGTAATGCGTTACCCTCGCGTGCTATTCTCGCGGGCACGATCGGCTTATTCAGTCGTCCGGCCATACGGCAGAACACGCTCGTTACTGCCAATGGCTTCCAGCCGTTGGTGCTCGCCATGCCGTAACCGCGCCTGACGGCTTGTTACGGCCTACGATTTTGCATTGCCCGCATCGGGCGTCCTGCCGATAGGACCGTCGCAACCCAACCCTTGCTAATCTCGCGAGACAACGCCGCCGCGGGCCAATTAAGAAGCTAGTCTTGAAGTTGTGTGGTGCTGAGTAGCGGCTCCCGCAGGCTTTCTCGACCGGACGCGTTAGCAATGGATACGTCTCCCAGCACGCGTTGTGTGCTCCTGATTGAAGACGATCGCATCGATCAAGAGTACTTCCGCCGTGTCATCAAGGGGGCGGATCGGGTCGATGTGACGACCGCTCAGTGCCTGCACGATGGGATCCAGCTGATCCGTGAGAGCCACTTCGATGCGGTATTGTTCGACCTGGGCCTGCCGGACAGCTACGGCCTCGACACGGTCAAGCGAATGACCGAGGAGTTCGCCGACCTGCCGCTCATCGTGCTGACCGGAACGAGCAACGTCCAAATCGCCCGGGACGCCTCGGAGTACGGCCTCTTCGACTACCTCGTGAAGGGCCAAGTCACGGCGGCCGAGATCATCGGGAGCGTGCACAGCGCGATCCGATCCAACGGCCACGACCACGACCAGGCAACCGAGCCAGCACCGGAATCGACGGCCGTCTGATTTGGCCAGACGGTAGGCGATAATGGCCCGTGGGGTGGCGGGTGCGCTCCGCGCTTTCGCGGAAGCCTCTGCGAATCATCCACGCGTTTATCCGCCACTTGGGGGCCTCCTGCTCCGCCGAGCGCCCCCGCCACTCACCGAGTGCCTTCACCACCCCGTTGGTTGTGGCAGGGCATGCGACAAAACACAACGCGTTGCCCGCCCGAGACTTAGGACGACAAACGGGCCGAAACCGTGGAAACGGCGTTCTCAGCGGAGCGACAAAACGTGCGACAAAACGATTTGGCCACCCGCTCCCGTTTTTGGCCGACGCGAGTCACTCGGCCGGCTTCCAATCGGTCAGGTGCATCTCGACCGAGCGGTAGCCGCGGAACGTATTGATCACCGGGCGGAAGGCGATCTCGATCGGTCCATCGAGCCGGAGCAACTCTTCCTCGCGATCGCCGGCCCCGAAGGCCACCGCCCGGAGCTTCACGCCGTGCTGCTCCAGGTCGACCGAAAGATGCCGCCCGGCCCCGCCCATCCGCCGAGGCGGGCCGGCCAGTCGGACGTTGGTGGCACACAGGGTCGGACGTTGGTTGCCGTGGCCGAACGGGGCGAGCCGCTCGATCTGGCCGATCGTCTGCTGCGTGAGTGAGGCGAGCGCCGTCTCGCCGTCGATCGAGAGCTCCACGAGCGTGCCCTCCTCGCCGAGCTGCCGAGCGGCCGCGGCGCAGAAGTCGATGCGGAACGCGTCGAGGCAAGATTCATCGACCCGCAGCCCGGCCGCCGCCGCGTGGCCGCCATGGCTCACGAGGTGCTCGCCGGCCGCGGCAAAGGCGGCGTGGAGGTCGAAGCCCGGCACGCTCCGCCCCGAGCCGGTGCCCGGCCGAGCGCCGAGCTTGTCCAGCGAGACGATCACCACCGGTTTGCCATACTGCTCGGCGAGCTTGCCGGCGACGATGCCGATCACGCCGGCGTGCCAATCCCGGTCCGCCAGCACCAGCGCCGGGTCGTCTTCGGGGTTGAACCGTTCCTTGGCCTGCTTGCGAGCGGCCAGCAGCACCGAGCGTTCAACCGACTTGCGGGTCTCGTTGAGCTCATCGACGTACTTGGCAAGCTCCTCGGCGCGGGCCGGGTCGTCGGTGGTCAGCAACTCGACACCGAGCTCCGCCTGCCCGAGCCGGCCGGCCGCGTTGAGCCGCGGGGCCACCGAGAACCCCAGGTCCTCGCCCTCGAGCTCGGGCTTCTTGGTGAGCTGCGCGACCTTCTCCAACTCGCTGAAACCGGTCACCGGCGAGTGCCGCAGGGCCGCTAGGCCGTGGCGGACGAGGATCCGGTTCTCGTCGATGAGCGGGACCACATCGGCCACGGTGCCGATCGCCGCGATGCCGGTGGCTTGGAGCAAGAACTTCCGCATCGCGGGGCTGACCCGCTCGCCATCGCACGCCTGCTGGCACAAGGCCCAGGCGAGCTTGAACGCCACCGCGGCGCCGCAGAGGCCGAAGAATGGGTACTCGCCGCCGTCGGTGGTTGGCAGTTGCGGGTGAACGATCGCCGCCGCGTCGGGCAAGCGATCGGCCATCTTGTGGTGGTCGGTGATGACCAACCGGAGGCCGAGCTCGCGGGCCGTCTCGGCCTCGTCGAGGCTGGCGATGCCGCAATCGACCGTGATGACCGTCTTCACGCCCTGGCTGGACAGGGTCCGCAGGGCCTCGTGATTGAGGCCGTAGCCCTCGTCGATCCGATGGGGCACATAGAATCGGACGTCGCCTCCGAGCAGGCGGAGGCAGCGGAGTAAGATTGCCGCGCTGGTCATGCCGTCGGCGTCGTAGTCGCCGTAGATGGCGATCTTCTCACCCGCTTGGATCGCGGCCGTGACCTGCTCAACCGCGGCGGGCACGCCGGGGAGGAGTTCCGGGTCGCGGAGGCCGGTTAGCTTCGGCTCCAAGAACTCGCGGGCCTCATCGGGATCGTCGATCCCGCGGGCGACGAGCAACTGGGCCACGACGGGCGGCAGCCCGGCCGACTTTTCAAGCTCGGCGATGCGAGCCGGGTCGTGCGGGGCGATGCGCCATCGCTTGGCCATCCGTTGCCTAAGAAAAGTGGGACGTTACGAAATGGGAGCAGGCAGCGGGGAAAGTGGGTTCAGAAAGGTCCCACTTCCCCATCCCACTTCCGAATTGGCCGACCAACGAGCTTCGTCTCATCTGGTTGAGACGATCGCGCGATGGGCTCCTACTTCTTTTTCTCGACGTGCAGCGTGTGCTTGCGGAGCCGCGGGCAATATCGCTTCAGCTTGAGCTTCTCACCCCCCGGCTTGCGGCGGATGGTGTAGTTGTAGTCGCCGGTCTCCTCGCAGACGAGGAACAGGGTCTCGACCTTCTTTTTCCGCTTGCCACTCTTGGCCATCGCCGCACTCGTTGGATCGGGGGTGTGTTCGGCTCTCCGCCGGGCCGGCATCCGGGAGATCGCTCCCAGGGGCCGCGGGCGAGTCCCGTAGGATATCGCCCCGCGGGGCCTTGGAAAAGAGCCAAAAGCCAACGAGGCAGGCGTCTTCCGACGCCTGCCTCGTTGTTGCTACCAATCATGAAAGGTGGGAGGGAACCCGCCGGGCACCCGGTTGTTGGGGGACACCATTAGCCCAACGAGCCCCTCCCGTAGGGGCTATCCGGTGGACGAAGCCGTGGGCGGCTGCGGTTCCAGCGGGGCTGGCGGGGCCGAATCGCGGGGTTTTGAGGTGTTTGGCGGCGTCATCAGCCGCGCCTCGGCCGCGATCGCGTAGCGGCTTGCCCAGGCAGAGATCCCGGCGAGCGGGCAATTTCGGGCAGAGCGAGAGTGATAAATCATCGACGCATCCCGGCTGGCGAGGGGCACGGGAAACCGCGGGCGCGGGGGCGTCCGGCGGCCTGGCGATCTAAGGCCCCGTCGGGATCGACGGCGGCGTAAGACCCATGGCTTTGCGTCCCCGTCTCGCAACGGGTTTGCCTTTTTCACACGCCAGCTGCCCAGGAATTCCCAGATTGGCTGGCGGCTGGCCCGGCAGGCTTTCTGCGGGCGGAGCCTATAAAAGCTGATGAGGATGGTTTCAGAGGAGGGAGCCAAGTCGAACCAGTCGTCCCGGCAACTGAAAACTAGGTCGCGTTTTGGGGGTGGGCAAATCGGAAAGCCCGATTTCTTGCAAAAAGACCCCGAGGCACGGGTGGTTGCCCTACCAGCCGGTCTCTCCAACACTGCAGAGTGAGCCTTCTTGCGTGAAATTGGGCCTCTGGTGGCGGTTCAACGTCCAGTCCCTTACCCCTGATAACGAATTGGCTATGACCAAGCTGGCAATCCAACTCGGTTTGATCTTCGCCTTGGCATCCCCAAGCTGGGCCGGCGTGGGTCAGGTCGTTGGCGACGTGACACTGCCGGACGCCTACGGCGAGCAGCAGTCGCTGAGCGACTACGCCACGGCCGATGCCGTTGTCGTGGTCTTCCTCGGGGTCGAGTGCCCGCTGGCGAAGCTCTACGGGCCGCGGCTGGCCGACTTGGCCGACGACTACGCCGACAAGAACGTCGCGGTGATCGGCGTGAACGCCAATCGCCAAGACACGCTGACCGAGTGGGCCGCCTACGGCCGCCGGCACGGGATCGAGTTCCCGCTCCTCAAGGACAACGACGCCGAAGCGGTCGAGCTCTTCGGCGCGACGCGCACGCCGGAAGCCTTTGTGCTCGATCGCCAACGAGTGGTCCGCTACCGCGGACGGATCGACGATCAATACGATGTCGGTGCCGTCAGGGATAAGGCCTCGACCTTCTTCGTCCGCGACGCGTTGGATGCCGTCCTGGCCGGCGACGAGGTCGCCATGCCCGAGACGACCGCCGTCGGCTGTTTCATCGGCCGACCGAGAGAGCCCGATCCCAACGCGACAGTGACTTACAGCGAGCATGTCGCGCCGATCCTCGAGAAGCATTGCGTCGAGTGCCACCGCGAGGGCGAGATCGCGCCGTTCGTCTTGCGTGGCTACGACGAGGTCGCCGGCTGGGCCGATACGATCGCCGAGGTCGTCAGCGATCAGCGGATGCCGCCCTGGCACGCCGATCCCAAGCACAGCAAGTTCGCGAACGCCCGGCTGATGTCGGAGGCCGAGAAGCAGGTCCTATACGACTGGGCCGAGGCCGGCGCCCCTGAGGGTGACCCGAGCAAACTGCCGGAGGAGCGTGAGTTCGTTGAAGGCTGGCGTTTGCCACGGGAGCCGGACCAAGTCATCGCGATGCGTGACAAGCCGTTCAAGGTCGCTGCCCAAGGCGTGATCGACTACCAGTACTTCGCCGTCGATCCAGGATTCACCGAAGATAAGTGGGTGCAGGGGGCCGACATCGTGCCCGGCGATCGCTCGGTGGTCCACCATGTGATTGTCTTCGTGAGCCCGCCTGTTGATCGCCCCCAGCAGGGGCTCGGCTGGCTGACCGCGTTTGTGCCCGGTCAAAGCTCGATGGTGCTACCCGAGGGGCGTGCCCGGAAGATTGCGGCCGGATCGAAGCTGGTCTTCCAGATGCACTACACGCCGACCGGCACGGAGAAGACCGATCTCACCAAGATGGGCCTCTGCTTCGCCGACCCAGAGACCATCACCGAAGAGGTCGTCACGCTCGAAGCGGTGAACCCCAAGTTCGAGATCCCGCCGGGCGACCCGGACTATCGCGTTTCGGCACGCCGAGACTGGTTCCCCGAAGGGGCACAACTTATCGGCATGGCCCCCCATATGCACTTCCGCGGCAAATCGTTCCGGATGACCGGCGTCTGGCCGGGCGGCAAGCGGGACATCCTGCTGGACGTGCCCGACTACGACTTCAACTGGCAGACGAACTACCGCCTCGCCGAGCCGCTCACGATCCCGGCCGGCTTCCAGATGGCGTGCGAGGCGAGCTTCGATAACTCTGAGGGCAACCCGTTCAATCCCGATCCGACGGCCACCGTGCGGTGGGGCGATCAATCGTTCGAGGAGATGATGATCGCCTTCTTCGAGGTGGCCGCGCCCAAAGGGAGCTTCGACCGAAACGTTTCGGCGTCGAGGCCATCCGATGGCAAGCGGGCCGAGGCGCGAGCGCTCGCCCAGCGGTTGTTCGAGAAGCACGACAACGGCGACGGAAAGCTGTTACGCCGTGAGCTGCCTCACTCGTTCGCCGTCTTCGCCTTCAATCGCTACGACCTCAACAACGATCGGGTGATCACCGAGGACGAGGTGTTCGAAGCGGCGTTGGCGGACGTGACGCGGCGCTTCTGATCGAGGCAGCGGCGGGCGCGTTTCAGCCCTGTCGGTCTTTCTACGCGAATGCTCTTGTGTGAGGTGCTGCGGTAGCAATCGCGGGCCGTTCTTGCCCGGCGGCCTACAACCTTACTAGAGAACCTCACCCACCGCCCGCCACCACCTCGCAGTTGCTTCGTGGAACGAATCGCTGATCTCTTTGTTCGCTTCCGTCATGTGGTCGGTTGGATGCTGCTGGCGATGACGGTGGTCGCTTCGCTGGGGTATCTGCTGCCGATCAATACGCAGCACCCCCTCGAACGGTACGATATCCCGCTGGAGGACGACCCGCCGACGACCACCGAGCGGGTGCAGTCGCGGTTCAACCTGGGGTCGAGCGATGCGTTCCTGATCGTCGAATGCGACGACTTGTTCACGCCCGGATCGATCGCTTCGGTCCGCGCGGTGGTGGATGCCGTCGAGAAGCTTGAGTTTGTCGATAGCGTGTTCTGGATCGACCGCGTGCCGATCCTCAATGTGTTTGGTATCGCCGATCCACTCGTGCCGCCCGCCGAGGCTTCGGCCCAAGCATTCCGTCAGGCCGAGGAGCGGCTCCGGTCGCACCCCTTGGCCGGGGCGTTGATTGCCGAGGAGGGGCGGTCGTTGTTGATGCCTATCGTCTACGACTGGCTCCGCATGGAGGACGAATCGACCGCAACCGAAACGATCCTCGCGGCCGCTCGGGGGGCTGGCGGCGACGAGTTGACCCGGGTGATGCTCACGGGCAAGGCCCCGCTCTTTGCGGACCAAGAGTCGGCGTTCGATCGGAACACGTTGATGTTCCAGATCATCGGCTATGCCTTGGCACTCGTGCTCTCGGCGATCATGTTCCGCGGGGCGGCCGCGGTGATGGTGGTCTTTGGGGCCGCCGCCCTTGGTGTCTTCTGGGCGCTCGGCGTGGTGAAGCTGCTGGGGGTGCCGGCCAACCCGCTGGCGGAGGTCGTGATGCCGGTCATGCTGGCGATGATCGGCTTAACGGACGGCGTTCACTTGCTGGTGCAGGTGCGTCGCCGCCGCGTGGCGGGCGACACCCCCGTCCAAGCCGCCCACGACGCGATCACCCGCGTCGGCCTCGCGTGTTGGCTCACCTCGCTGACGACCGCCATCGGCTTCGGTTCGTTGCTGCTCGCTAAGAGTGATTACGTGCAGGACTTTGGCCGCGTCTGCATGATCGGGGTCTTCATCGCGTTCACCGCCGTCTGCACCTTCGTCCCCTGGGTTTGTAGCACCTGGGTGGGACGCTACGTTGATCGCGGCTACGAGCGTGACTTGATCGGCTCCGGCGTGAATCGGCTTGGCGGGTTGGTCGGGGTGACGACACGGCACCGTGGCCTCGTGAGTGCGATCGCCATCGCGCTGACTGTCGGGCTCACGGCCTTGTCGTTTCGGATCAAGCCCGACAACCAGATGCGCAGCGCCCTGCCGGCGGCGAGCCAGTCGTACAAAGCTCTGGAGTATGCCGACGAGCACTTCGGCGGCGTGCAGTTCATCCGGGTGGAGGTCACTTGGCCCGAGGCATTGAAGAGCGACGACCCCCAAATCCTCGCCGCGGTGCGTGACGTCGAGCAACTGATCATGGCCGAGCCGCTGCTCTCTCGGCCGCTCTCGATCCGCTCGATGCTGGCCTCTTTCCCGGGCGATCCCGAGGACCTTTCGACGCAATCCACCTTCTTGTCCCTGATGCCACGTGAGCTGCGGGCGTTCTTCCACGACAGCGGCGAGCGACGCGCGATCGTCTCGGTACGCATGCAGGACCACGGCATCGCGGCCCACACGCCGGTGTTCGAACGTCTCGAAGCGGGTTTCGCCGAGCTGGCCGATAAACACCCCGGATTCCGCTTAGAACTCGCCGGTCAGCCGGTCGATATCTCACGAGATCTGTTCCAGATCGTGACCGATCTGCGAGCGAGCCTCGGTGCGGCGTCGGCGATTATCTTGGTGGTGCTTGGCGTGGTGTATCGATCGGCTTGGATCGGCTTGCTATCGGTAGTGCCGAATCTTTTTCCGTTGGTCTTCACGGGCTCGTTGCTGTTGGCCACTGGCACGCCCTTGGATATGTCGAGCGTGTGCGCGTTCGTGGTCTGCCTGGGGATCGCCGTCGACGATACGATCCACTTCCTATCGCGATTCCGACTCGAGTTGGAGGAAGACGGCGATATCGAAGCCGCCCTCCGAAGGGCGTTCACCGGCGTTGGTTCCGCGCTCGTGATGACCACGATCATCTTGTGTAGCGGTTTTGGGACGATGCTCCTCAGCGAGATCCCGGGCCAACGAGCCTTCGCCGCCATGGCGTGCAGCACGATTGCCGCCGCGGTGGTTGGCGACCTGGTCGCCTTGCCCGCCTTGCTCTCGTGCTTCCACCCAAGGAAGCGGGGAGTGGCCAGCGACGCTTGATCACGGCATGCTGGTTGGCAACCCGTCACGCACCGTAGGCCGGAGGCACCCGATGAAGTCTTACCGCAAAGAACTCTGGTTCAACCTGCCGGAGCGGATGGCGTTCGAGAACATCACGCCGACGATCGAGCAGTGCCTCGCCGAGAGCGGCATCAGCGAAGGCTTGCTGCTCTGCAACGCGATGCACATCACGGCGAGCGTCTTCATCAACGACGACGAGTCCGGCCTGCACCGCGACTACAAGCGGTGGCTCGAAGAGCTGGCCCCGTTCGATGCCTCGCCCGAGCGGTACCACCACAACCGGACCGGCGAAGACAACGCCGACGCCCACCACAAGCGGCAGATCATGGGCCGCGAGGTCGTGGTCGCCGTGACCGAGGGCCGGCTCGACTTCGGCCCGTGGGAGCAGATCTTCTACGGCGAGTTCGACGGCCGGCGCAAGAAGCGGGTGCTAGTGAAGATCATTGGGGAGTGAGTGCGACGGCTTCGGCCGGCTTTGGAAGGATAACGAGGAAGTATCTAAGCCTTAGGCTCGGCGGCGGCTTTGCCGTTCTCTTCCACCTTCCCACTTCCCACATCCGACTTCTCCTCGCCGCCCATGAAGCGGGCGAGATTCTCGGGGATGTCGATGCCGCCGACGTCGCGGAGCACCTGCATCATCGGGGGCAGGGTGCCGGTCATGCCGTGGAGGAAGTCGGCCGTGTTGCTGCGGCCGTCCTTGCCGGAGCCGTTCTCCCAGACGACGACCTTATCGAACTTGATGTTGCTGATCGCTTGGGCGGAGGTCTCGGCTAGGTTGTCGAGGTGCTCGAGCATCATGAGTTGGAAGGCCTCTTTCGCTCCGCCACACGCGCCGACGATCTGCTTGAGGCCCTCGCCCTTCTTAGCGAGGATCTCGTACTGGCCGCGGGCCTCGGCTTCGAGCTTCGCGTAGATGGCGGACGCCTCGCCCTCGGCTTCGAGTCGGCGTTTCTCCGCTTCGGCTTCGGCGTTGACGACAATGCGGGCCTTCTCGGCCTTGGCGACCGCTTCGAGCTCGGCACGCTTCTCGGCCTCAACCCGCTCGGCCTCGGCGAGAGCGGCCTTGGCCATGGCCCGGTTCTGGATCTCGATGACGGAAGCCTCTGCCTCACGCTTGGCGGCTTCGCCCCGTTCGTAGGCCTCGGCCCGTTGGACGAGCAGCTCGGCCTGCGAGGCGGCGACCTTCGCTTCGGCGATGTTCTCACCGTCGACCGCCGCGGCGTTGGCTTCGGCGACCGCGACACGTTTCTGACGATCGGCGTCCTTGACCTGCACTTCACGCTCAAACTCCGCCCGGCGTTCGCCGACCGTCTGTTCCTTGAGCATCTCGGCGACCTGGACCGCCCGGTCGCGCTCGGCCGATTTTTCACCGATGGTCTGCTCTTTGAGCAATTCGGCGATGCGAACCGCCTGTTCGCGTTCGGCGTCGCGGGTGCCGATCTCGCGGAGCTTGGTCGCGTTGGCGACCTCGACGACTCGTTCCCGCTCGGCGTCCGCAACGCGGATCTCGCCCTTCTTTTGTTCGTCGGCCACGTCGCCGCGGGCTTGTTGGATCGCTTCGCTGGCGGCCTTCTGGCCGATCGCGTCGATGTAACCCGACTCGTCCGTGACGTCGGTGATGTTCACGTTGATCAGCACGAGGCCGATCTTCTTGAGCTCCGGCTCGACCGAGTTCTGGATATGCTGAAGGAACGCATCGCGGTCGCGGTTGATGTCTTCGATCTTCATCGAGGCGACGACCTGACGCAGCTGGCCGAAGATGATTTCTTCCGCCTGCTTGCGGGTCTCGTCGGTCGTGAGTTCGAGCAGCCGGATCGCCGCGTTGTTCATGATCTCCGGCTCGGTGCCGATCGCTACGGTGAACACACTCGGCACGTTGACGCGGATGTTCTCGATGGACAACGCGCCACGGAGCGGGATCTCGATCTGGATTGGGTCGAGGCTCAGATAGCGGAAGCCTTGTACGAACGGGATGACGAACGCCGCCCCGCCGTGGATCGTCTTGGCGCTCTCGCCGCCGCTGATGCCCCAGCCGTACTTGACCAGCACTTGGTTGCTGCTGCATCGCTTCAGCATCGACTTGATGATGGCGATCAGCGTGCCGACGATGATCAACGCCAGCACGGGCACGCCGATGATCCAGAAGGCGATCGGGATCTCCGCCAGCAAGGGTGACGAGGCAGTGGATTGCATGAGATCGAGCGTCATGGCTTGGTTCCTCGGTGCGGGTGGATCTGGTGGATTAGCTGGCCGACGGGGCGACCTTGAGGGTGTCGCTGGAGAGCACCTCGGTGACGACGACCTTCGTGCCGGTCGCGAGGCGTTGCTCGCTATCGGTCAACGCTTGGTACTCGGCGGTGCGCCCTTGCAGATAAACGTGGACCTTGCCGGCTTGGCTGCCGGAGGGGCCGATCGGCACGTAGACCTCGGCCGGCAAGCCGACCGCGTTATCGATATCCAGGTTGCCGTCGGTCTCCATGAGGAAGAGCTGACGGAAGGCCCAGTAGACGGTGTACATCGCACCGTAGCCTGCGACGCAGCCGAGCACGAGCGACACGCCGGGCGGTTGGCCCATCGAGTTCACCCCACCGCCAACAAGCCCGAAGAAGGCGACCGCTGCGGCGACGGTCCGGATCGAGATGATCTCGAAGAACCAGAAACCGCTCGAGTCGGTGTCCGACCCTTCGGCACCCAAGTCGCCAGCGTCGCTCTCGAAGCCCCCATCGTCACCACCCAATAACATCGTCGCGAGCTGAAACAGCAGCACAACGATGCCGGCGATCGCACAGTAGAGGTAGATGGATTCGAGGGGCATCGGTCGTGCCGGGTTGGAGAGACAGGAGGTCAGCGAGCGGTTTGGTTCGCCAGTGATTCGCCGGCGGGCAGGCGATCTTGCCGAAAAGCCGGCCGCGTCGACGCGTATCCTCCTCGTTCTCCCGGGTGGAGTCAAAAAAGGTAGCTCGTAGACTCGCGGCGTGCCGCCGGATACGCTCGACCTCCCACAAGCTAGAACCGCCCCAATCCAACCCCCGCAGCCGTGGCGAAACGTCGTCCCCACAAGCCGAAAGGTGCTCCGAAAGGCCGTTCCAATCGAGGCCCCCAGCGTCAGGGCCGCCGGTCGGTGCTGAAGGTCCGTTCGTTGCCCGCTAAACGGGGTTGGGAGCTCGTTTCGCCGCCGTGCGCCGCGGAGCGTGAGGACGACCTCGAAGAGGTCCGCGAGATGATCGAGGCGGGCGAGACCGAGATCGCGACCGATGAGCTCCGCTACCTGCTGTCGGGCTGCCCGGAGATGGTGGCCGCGCATGTGTTGTTAGGGCAACTGGCGGTCGAGGACGAGTCGAAGGAGTCCGAGGTCGAGCTCGCCCGCGGCCACTTCGGCTACGCCTACCAACTCGGTGAGAAGGCCTTGGAGGCCTACCAATGCCCCGGCCCGTTGCTGAGTGTCGAGCCGGGCAACGCCCCGTGGTACGAAGCGGCCCGCGGCCTGGCTTGGTGTTTCGAGAAGCAAGGCAACCCGGCGATGGCCAACCAGATCGCCGCCACGGCTAAGAAGTACGACCCGTCCGACCCGGCCGAGATCATGGCCATGCTCGACGAGCTGCGAGCGGGCGGGCTGCCGATCGTCGAGCTGGGCTAATGAACATTTAGCGGATCGCTAATGCGAAACATTCCGCGCCCTTTCGCGGCGACGGCCCGGGTACATCGCCAGGATTGCCAGCATGAAGTACAGCACGATAGCTACGCCACAGACTATCTCGATTTCGAAAGGTGGAGGTCCGGCTTGCGGTGGGACGAAGGCATCGAGGGCGATGAAGAAATCAACAACCACTAGTAGGAACAAACCGACTAGCAATGCCAAGGCTTGCAACCGTCGTAAAGCAATTCCGCAGACGTTGGAGCGGATCTGGTCCACCCCTACGAAGAGTCGAGACAGGAACGCGACAAGAGGTAGAACCACCAGAGCCAGAATGTCTGCTGGTGGTCGATCATTGAATAGTCTTGCAATCGCAAACGATACGGCGGTGACACCCAGTGGCAGGGCGGCGTCCCAGCCTAAGACCCGTCGAGCCCATATCGCGTAGTCAACTATTGGCTCGGTTACTTTCTCACGATCTGACATAGTTGCGTGCCTCACGGTAGCTTGATCGGCCCGAGCTCCCATTTGACCGGCACGGTGTAGACGCCGGTTGGGGTTTCGTAGACCCAGGTCAGTTCTTTGGGATCGGTGGGCTTCTCTTCTTCCTCGCTGTCTTCGACGACAACGGCGTCTTCGTTGAAGTCGAAGTCGTAGATTGCACCGCCGCTGAGGTCGAATAGGTAGGCGATGCCGATCTCGCTGGTGGTTTGCATCGTGGTCTCGAAGCCGGCGTGCTCGATGCGTGTGCCGTCGGGCTTCAGGAGGTAGGTCTTGTTCTGGAAGACCCAACCACGATGCGAGGCGAGGGCATCGCCCGCCTCGGGGAGGGTGAGCCGCATGTGGACCTCCCAGATCTCGTTCTGCTTGATGAACTGCTCCAGGGTAACAATCGCGTCGCCGAACTCTTGAACGAGGGGCAGCTTGGCGGTACCGAGTTTCTCGACGCGGAACTCCTTGGTTGTGGCCGGGATGATCGCCGTCAACTGGCCGCTCATTTTCTCGATCCGCTCGACCGAGCGGGGTGGCAACGCCAGCGAGAGCACCATCTGCAGCGACTGCTCGCCGGGCGTGGCTTCGAGTTCGATCGATTGCTCCGGCATCCGAGCGGCAAGCGGCTCACCCTGGGAGCCAACGATCTCGACCTCGTTCATCGGCTGCGACATCGCGATCGGTCGCAGCCGCGGCTCCCAAGCGACCTCGATCGTGAGGTCGATCCGTGATTGGGTGTCGTCACGGAGGCCACGCGTGGCGGCAAGCTCCAGTGGTTCAAAGCGGAACGGCCCGCCGTACGTGCCCGATCCGACCCGGCGTCCGACGCTTGCTTCTCGTTGAACTAGGGTCAAGGCGCGTCGATCACCATACGCATAGAGGCTCAGGTTAGCCTCGTCCAGAAGTTGATCAACCGCTGACCAGAACGGCTCGTCGTCGAGTTGCAGGGTGATCGGCCGGTCGATGGCTTCGCCGCCGAACTGCTCGCGGCTATCGAGGAAGCGATTGCCTGTCTGCAACTCGAACTCGGCGAGCACCTCACTGAGCGGCTGCTGTACGACGTTGAGCGTGACCCGTGAAGCACCGGTCGCCCGCCTCGCGATGCCCCGCTCGGCGCGGATGCGGATCCGCTGGAGTGTCAGGCGGACGCTGGGGGGCATCGAGTCGTTGACTTCAGGCAGCAGGTCGACCAGCCGCTGCGCGTCTTCGCTCGATTTATTGGCGAGATCGGATAGCTCGCCTTCGGCGGCCAGCCTTTCGAGCGGTTCTTCAGCCCCGAGTCCTTCGAGTAGGAGCGTCACCCGTTCTTCAAAGGTGTCGGGCTCTTCGGCACGAGCAACGATCGCCAGGGGCAGCAGCAGGCCGAGGGCTAACAGGCATCGCGGCATCGAGGGGCTCCGTGGCGCGGTTGTGCGGACGACTCCGATTGTAAGCCGATTGCCCTCGCGGGTCTGCTCGGACTCGGCCCGACCGGCGGAATCGGGGCGAGATAGGTTTGCGGATGAGGCCTTGGCTGGCCGTCGGCACCCCGCTTCTCTCGAGACGCCTCGTATGAATCGCCCGCTCACCACGATAATCCTGTCGGCGATGCTCCTCACGGCCTTATCGGCTTCGCAGGGATCGGCCGCCGAGTTCATGTTTAGCGCCGTGGTGAGGGGAGAAACGCTCGAGGGGCGTCCGCTGACGTGGACCAAGGCAACGATGACGCTCCTGGGCCGCGACGGCCGCCTGCACGAGTTTTCCCCCCGCCAGGCGAAGCAAGCCAAGAAGACGTCGCCCGAGTTCCGGGGCTACTCCAGCGAGGAGATGCGTCAGCGGCTCTACGAAGAGTTTGGCAGCCGCTTCGAGTTCACCTCGACCGGCCACTACTTAGTCGCCCACCCGCGGGGCGAGGGGAGCGAGTGGGCCGGGCGGTTCGAGGAGCTTTATCGCTCGTTCGTCCGCTACTTCCGCGTGCGGGGCTTCTCGCCGACCGAGCCGCCCTATCCGATGGTCGCCGTGGTGTTCGGGAATCGATCGGACTACCAGCGGTATCTCTCGAAGAACTCATCGGGCAACACGTCCAACGTTCTTGGCCATTACGAGTTGGCGAGCAATCGGGTCTATCTCTACGATCAAAGCTCCGCCGGCGATGATCGGTGGGAAGACACGGCCTCGACGGTCATCCACGAAGCAACGCATCAGACCGCCTACAACGTTGGCGTGCATTCGCGCTTCGCGGTTGGGCCGCGTTGGGTGAGCGAGGGGCTCGCCATGATGTTCGAGGCCCGCGGCGTCCACGACGCCCGCAGCTACGACCGCGGCGACAGCCGACTGAATCGCTATCGGCTCACCGACTTCCAACGCGACGTGTCCCCCAATGAGCCGCTCGGCTCGGTGGCTCGCTTTGTCGCCTCGGACCAAGCGTTCGATCGCACGCCGCTGCTGGCCTACGCCGAGGCGTGGGCGTTGACGTTCTTCCTGAGCGAGACCCGCCCGCAGGAGTACGCGGAGTATCTGGAGCTAACGGCAAGCCGCCCGCTCTTCTCGGATTATCCAGCCGATGAGCGGGTGGCGGACTTCCGGCGGGTGTTTGGAAACGACCTGGAGCTTCTGAACGCGCACTTCCTCAGCTACCTGCGCGAGCTGCGCTAAGACGCGTTCGCGTGGTCTCCCTCGGTGGCGTGGTTCGGTTGGTTCGGGCTGCGACGGTCATCGGTGTTGCCGCGTTCGGTCGGACGCAAGCCGAATCGAAGACCAAGATTGCTAGCGTTCGACTTGGCCGGTCGGGCAAGCCCCGCCGATAGCTAGCATCAGGCAAGGAACGGACCCCTTGCCGGTTGGGCTAGGCGGACGCCCAGCAAACCCCGCTTCGCTCAGATAGGAGATCGAGCTGTGGCAGCGACCCCACGCGAAGGATCGAATACGCCCTCCCAGGCATCCGCACGCCCCGATTGGGCGCCCTTGATCGTGGCCTTGGTGGTCCCGATCTTGCTCCTGCAAGTCGCCGTGGTGCGGCCGACCTCGACCCAGCTCGCCCGCATGCGGGGCCAGGTCGCTCGGCTCGAAGCGACCATCGAGCAGCTCAAGGCGAAGGAGCCTGTCGCCGGGGCCGCCGCCGGCCTGTTGGCCCGGCTGGGCGAGCAAGAGTCGCGTGTCGCCGCCGCCGAGGCGTCGCTCGACCGGTTCGCCAAGCTCGAGGCGCGGCTCTCCCGCAGCGTGGCCGCGGCCGATCGCACCGCCGGGGCACTCGACCAGCTCGACGAGTTGGTGGATCGTGTCGATGGGCAAACCCGCCTGCTCAACGACGCGAACACGGCCCTCGAGTTGCTCGCCGCCACGCCCGACGAGCTGAACGACGCCATCGAGCGCGCCGGCCGACTGGCGACCACGGTCGATGAAGCCTCCCGCTTGGCCGAGCAGCTCGACGAGGCCCGCTCGCTCGGCGAGGAGTCGCTCCAGCGGGTGAGCAAGCTGGTGGCCCAGCAGGAGTCGCTCGCCACGGGGACGGGCCAGATCGCCGCGGCCCACGAGACGCTTGACGGCCTAACGGAGCTAGCGACCCGCCTCAACGCCCCGCTGTTGGCCGTCGGGGCTTCGCACGATCGACTCGATGCGTTGGTGCGGTTGAAGGATTCGGTCATAAACCAGACCGAAGACCTCCCCGAGGCGTTCGAGACCTTCGAGTTGATCGTCAACCTGCAGGCCGACTACCAGCGGGCCAAGTCGGTCTTCGTGACGGTCCAACGGCTGATGGCCGACCTCGTGCTGCTCGAGCCCTCGATCTCCCGTATCGCCGCGGTGGTTGAGCCGATGATCGACCGCACCACGATCGGCGGGCTTGGCGGGACGGAGCTGCGGATGGTCCTCCGTGAGATGCAGCAGCGGAGGGCCGTCGCCCTGGCGAAGCTCGACGAGGAGGCCGCCGGTCCGGGTTCGGAGAGCGTCGCGGAGCGGCAGGAGTCGACCGTCAAGTAGCGGGTGCTTGGATTGTCAAATACTCTCCCGACTTGCCGGGGCGTTGTCGGCCAGCAACGCCCCGGCAGAGAGTGCGGCGGTCGGTTGAGCAGGGAGTCTGCGCGTTGCGAATAGCTTTGCGGTAGCGACTCGGTTAGTCTGCTAATCGTCGCTGACGCCCGCTTCGCTCCTACCTCGCGCCGAGTACCGTCCGTGTTTGTTACTCCCTCTCGTTTTGGGTTGGTAGGAGTCGGTCTCCTCGCCGCGTTCCATATTGGTTGTGGCGGTCCAGGCCGGTCGTCTGGCCCACCACAGGGCGGGCCGGCGGAGGTGACCGTCGCCAAGCCGCTCGTCGTCGAGACGCTCGACTGGGACCCCTACACGGGGCGTCTCGCTCCGATCGAAGAGGTCGATATTCGGGCCCGCGTGAGCGGCTACTTGCAGTCGCACCACTTCGAGGAGGGCCAACTCGTCGAGAAGGGCCAGTTGCTCTTCGTGATCGATACGAGGCCCTACGAGGCGACCGTTGCCCAGGCAAAGGCGGCTCGGGAAGAAGCCGTTGCCAAGCAGAAGCAGTCCGACGCCGAGGTGGGTGCCGCCGAGGCACGCAAGCAACAGACCCAGGCCAGACTCGAGCTGGCGATTGCCCAGCTCAAGCGTGCCAAGCCGCTCGTGCCGAGCGGCGCGGTCAGCGAAGACGAGTACGACGAAATCCTCAGCTCGGCCCGCCAGGCCGAGGCCGACGGCTTCGCGGCCGACGCCGAGATCGAATCCGCCAAAGCGGCCAAGAGCGGTGCCGAGGCCGCGATCATCAGCGCCGAGGCCGCTCTGCGTGCCGCCGAGCTCGATCTCTCCTACTGCCGGATCGAGGCCCCCATCGACGGAAGAATCGGTCGCCGGATGGTCACCGAGGGCAACCTCGTCTCGGGAGGCCTGGGAGCGTCCGTGCTAACGAATATCGTTTCGATCAACCCGATCCACGCCTACATCGACGCCAACGAGCAGGCGTTGCTCAAGTACATCCGCTTGGACCACTCAAATAAGCGGACCAGCTCACGCGACGCCAAGACCCCCGTCTTCATGGCCTTGAGCGATGAGGAGGGCTATCCGCACGAAGGCTACATCGACTTCGTCGACAACCGGGTAGACCAAACGACCGGCTCGATCCGGGCGCGAACGATTTTCGCCAACGACGAAGAGCTGCTAATCCCGGGTGTCTTCGTCAAGATCCAGATCCCCGGCAGTGCGGCGGAGCCACGCGTGCTGATCCCCGACGCGGCGATCGCTAACGATCAGACCGTGAAGATCGTTTATGTCGTTGGCGAAGGCAACAAGCTCAAGGTGCAGCCGATCAAGACCGGCCCGATGGCCAAGGGGCTCCGAGTCATCACCGAGGGCCTGACTGGTGAAGAGACGGTCGTCATTCGCGGCCTCCAACGCTGCCGTCCCAACGCCGAAGTCAAAACGACCGTCGAAGGGCTGACGCCCGATGAGAGCAGCCTGCTGCCCGATACCTACGAGCCCGTGCCGCCCGAGAAGTGGCTTCAACCGGCCATGAAGCCGGTGACCACCGGCGACGCGGGGGTGACCTCATGAAGTTCGCCCATTTCTTCATCGATCGCCCGATCTTCGCGACCGTCCTCTCGATCGTCATCGTGATCGTCGGGGCGTTGAGCTACTTCGCGTTGCCGGTCTCGCAGTACCCGGAGATCGCGTTGCCGACGGTCGTGGTCCGAGCGAGCTACCCCGGCGCCACCGCCGAGACCATCGCCGAGACCGTCGCCACGCCGCTGGAGCAAGAGGTCAACGGCGTCGAGAACATGCTGTACATGGAGTCCCAATCGACTTCCGATGGCGTGATGACCCTGACGGTGACCTTCGCCCTGGGAACCGATATCGATCAGGCACAGGTGCTGGTACAGAACCGCGTGGCCCGTGCCGAACCCCGCTTGCCGTCCGAGGTTCGTCAATCGGGGGTGGTCACTCAAAAGACCTCGCCCGAGATGCTGCTGGTGGTCCACCTGATCTCGCCCGACGCTTCGCGGGATCAGCTCTACATCGCCAACTACGCTTACCTACAGATCCGCGACGTCCTCGCCCGTATCAACGGGGTGGGCGACCTCCAGGTGTTTGGCGGCGCCGAGTACTCGATGCGTGTCTGGCTTGATGTCGAACGCCTCGCTTCGCTGGAGCTCACGGCCGGAGATATTGTGGGCTCACTCCGCGAACAGAACGTGCAGGTCGCTGCGGGCAAGATCGGCGAACCGCCGCAGGAGCAGCCCGGCGACTTCCAACTGACGATCTCCAGCCAAGGCCGCCTGCAAACGGCCGAGGAGTTCGAGCAAATCGTCGTCAAGCGAGGGGCCAACGGCCGCCTGACGCGTCTGTCGGACGTGGCTCGGATCGAACTCGGCGCGCAAGATTACAACGTCAAGAGCTACCTCGACGGCGACAACGCCATCGCCTTGCTCGTGTATCAACGGCCCGGCACGAACGGCGTCGAAACGATGCACCAAGTGCTCGACACGATGGACGAACTCTCCAAGAGCTTCCCCGCCGGGCTCGAGCACCGGGTCGTCTACAACCCGACCGAGTTTGTCGAGGAGTCGGTTGAAGAGGTCTTCAACACACTGCTGCAGGCGGCGGCGTTGGTGGTGCTGACGGTCTTCATCTTCCTGCAACGCTGGCAAGCAACCCTCATCCCAGTGGTGGCGATCCCGATCTCGCTGATCGGCACCTTCGCCGTGATGAATGGGGTTGGGTTTAGTCTGAACAACCTCTCGCTTTTCGGCTTGGTGTTGGCGATCGGGGTCGTGGTGGACGATGCGATCGTCGTGGTCGAGAACGTCGAACGCCTGATCTCCAAAGGGCTGTCTCCCAAGGAAGCGACCAAGCAGGCGATGACCGAAGTCGGCTCCGCGCTGATTGCGACCACCCTCGTCTTGGTGGCCGTGTTCGTGCCCACCGCGTTCATCGGCGGCATCAGCGGCCAGTTCTACCAGCAGTTCGCGATCACGATCGCTGCGGCCACGGTCTTCAGCACGCTGGTCTCGCTCACGCTGACCCCCGCCTTGTGCGGCCTGCTGCTCAGCCCACCCGACGCGAAGCCGGGCGCTCTGACCCGTCTGATGGAACTGGCCTTCGGCTGGTTCTTCCGGCCGTTCAACTGGGTCTTCGACAAGCTGAGCAACGTTTACGCCGGGCTGGTGGGCCGTTTCGTGCGGATCGGTCTGATCATGCTCCTCGTCTACGCCGGGCTGCTGGTTGCAACGCGTTACAGCTTCGACCTCGTGCCGACCGGCTTCATCCCTGAGCAGGATCAGGGCTACCTGATCGTCGCGGCCCAACTGCCCGATAGTGCTTCGCTCGCCCGGACCGACGAGGTCACGCGTGAGATCAGCCGGATCGCGATGGAGACGCCCGGCATCCGCAACGCGGTTGCGTTCTCGGGTTTCTCGGGGGCGACCCGCACCAACTCGCCCAACGCGGCGGCCTGCTTCACCGCCCTGGAAGACGCCCGCGAACGGGCCAAGAAGGGTTTGTTGATCGGCAAGATCCAGCAAGACCTGCAACAGCGGCTCGCGGCGATCCAAGAGGCAGAGATCCCCGTCCTGGCCCCGCCGCCCGTGCGGGGCATCGGCAACTCGGGCGGCGTGAAGATGTACATCCAGGACCAAGGCGGGGC
>CAYGUP010000053.1:0-27880 GCA_964353155.1 uncultured Planctomycetaceae bacterium
GATCGGCACGGACGCCTGGATCGAAGAGATCATGAAGGGCGTGGCCTCTGCCAACGGCTTCGACGCCGGCCTGGTGCTGGTCTACACCTCGGCGATCATGATGGTCCTGCGTTTCTTCGCGGGGCCAATCGTCCATCGGTTCAGCCCGATCGGCCTCCTCATCGGCAGCTCGGTGCTGGCGATTGCTGGCCTGTATTGGCTGTCGTTCTCGACCGGCATGATGATCTTCGCCGCCGCGACGCTATATGCCTTCGGCAAGACCTTCTTCTGGCCGACAATGCTCGGCGTCGCCGCGGAGCAAACGCCCAAGGGTGGCGCGTTGACGCTCAACGCCCTCGGGGGCATTGGCATGCTGGCTGTTGGAACCCTCGGCACGGCGTTCATCGGGGCCTTGCAGGCCGGCGAAGCCGTTAAGGCCGTTGAAGGTAACGAACTGATTGTTGCCGCCGCTCCGAGTTTGATCGGCGACGAACGCCTCGCGATCACCGACGAGAGTGTCGCCTACGGCGTCATCCGCTACGATGCGATCTCCGAGGACAAGCTCGAAACGGCTCTCGCTGACCTGCCGGAGACCCAACGCGAAGAGGTCACCGAACAGATCACCGCGGCTCGTGAAGGGAGCACCCAAAAGGCGTTGGCGAGCATGTGCATTTTCCCGGTGATAATGCTCGTCGCCTACATCGGTCTCGGCCTCTACTTCAAGTCGCAAGGCGGCTACCAAGCCCAGGCAATCGGCGATCACTAAACGAGGCTTCAATGCAACCTACCCTTCGCATCACGGTCGGATTGCTCTTGCTGATAACCGGCCAGGGCCTCGCGCAATCGGTCAGCCTCTTCAACGGGATCGACCTGAACGGCTGGCACGCCGACGTACCCGCTCACGACGACAACCCCGACGCACCGCAACCCTTCGTCGTGCGTGACGGGATGCTCGTGAGCCTCGGCAAGCCCGGCGGCCACTTGATCACGGACGCCGAGCACGAGAACTACCGCTTAGAGATCGAGTACCGCTTCGCCGGCGAGCCGGGCAACTGCGGCGTGCTCGTCCACGCCAGCACGCCACGGGCGTTGTACAAGATGTTCCCGCAGTCGATCGAGGTGCAAATGATGCACGAGAACGCCGGCGACTTCTGGTGCATCCACGAAGACATCGCGGTGCCCGACATGCTTGAGCGACGCGGCGGCCCCAAGGAGAAGTGGGGCGGCAAGAACGGCGACCTCCGCCGGATTAAGAACCTGACCGACGGTTCAGAAAACCCTGTGGGTGATTGGAATCGAATGACCGTCGAATGCCTCGGCGGCAACGTCCGCGTCTGGGTGAACGGCGACCTCGTGAACGATGGGTTCGATAGCACGGCCACCAAAGGGCAAATCGCCGTGCAAGCCGAGGGCTCCGAAGTCGAGTTCCGCAAGCTGGAGCTGACGCCGTTGGAGCCCTAGGGTCCACCAAACCTACCAACTGGAGCAAGTAAGCGGCTGGTCAGCAACACTGTGATCAAGATCAACAGCAGACATGTGAGTCCCAGCGGATGCATCTGCCGAAGATTAGGGCATGCGGCTAACGCAACAGCGCACGTCGCCATAGCGAAGAGCAGATTATAGATCGAGTGATTCGATCGTCTTGCCGTTAGGAAAACTAAAGTGATCGTGGCGGTATTAAAAACGTGCCACAGATTGATCTTTAGGGTCCACAGCACAGAACCATCTTGCCACTCGAAGTGGCGGTAGTAGATGCCCCACCAGTCGCCGAAGCCAGTCTTTACGGGGTACTTATCGCCAACCAAGCCAATGATGCTGCCGGTATAGGGCCCGTAATCACCTGCGTTGTAGAAAGCGATTCGTGGGTCTTGAAACCATGTTGCTAACGGTTCCCAGCGCTGTGCACCCCCATTCTGAAGGCCTACGTGAAAAGTGTGGCTCAGTGCGAGCCGATACTTGGGCGCTTTGTAGTGAAATGAGAGTGTGACCAGCACAACCACGAGAATTATCGTGGCGAGACAGATAACGCGAACGGTCATATTCAGGCTGCTCGAAACAGACCCTCACCCCTGCTTCGAGCATATCCTTAATGTGGCAATTTTGCTTGTAATTCGCAGACATAGGGGAGTCCGCAGCTCAACGCCCTAGATGTCGTAGTACAGGCAGAACTCATACGGGTGCGGGCGGAGGTTGATCGCTTCGACCTCGTTCTGCCGCTTGTAGGTGATCCAGGTGCGGATCACATCCTCGGTGAAGACATCGCCCCGCAGCAGGAAGTCGTGGTCTTGCTCCAAGGCGTTAAGCGCCTCGGCGAGCGAGCCCGGTGTCTTCGGGACGGCGGCGAGTTGCTCCGGCTCGAGGTCGTAGATGTTCTTGTCGAGCGGCTCGCCCGGGTGGATCTTGTTTTGGATGCCGTCGAGGCAAGCCATCGTGAGCGCGCTGAAGGCCAAGTACGGGTTGCTGCTCGGGTCGGGACAACGGAACTCGATCCGCTTCGCTTTGGGGCTCGGCGAGTACATCGGGATGCGGCAGGCGGCCGAGCGGTTGCGTTGGCTGTACGCCAAGTTGACGGGCGCTTCGTAGCCGGGGACCAAACGCTTGTAGCTGTTGGTTGTCGGGTTGGTGAATGCCAGCAGCGCGGGGGCGTGCTTCAAGATGCCGCCGATCGCAAACAGGGCCTCGTCCGACAGGCCGGCGTAACCGTTGCCCGCGAAGAGCGGTTGATCGCCCTTCCAAAACGAGATATGCGTGTGCATCCCCGAACCGTTGTCGCCGTAGATCGGCTTCGGCATGAAGGTGGCCGTCCGCCCGTTCTTCGCGGCGACGTTTTTGACGATGTACTTGTAGAGGCAGAGGTCATCGCCCATCGAGACCAGCTCGTCGTACTTGAGATCGATCTCGGCTTGGCCGGCGGTGGCGACCTCGTGGTGTTGGCACTCGACATCGAGGCCCGCGTCGATCATCCGCTGCATCATCTCGTTGCGGACATCCATCAGCTGGTCGGCCGGCGGGCACGGGAAGTAACCCTCCTTGTGCCGCAGCTTGTGCCCCAGGTTCGGCTGCTCGTCCGCCCCGCGGTTCCACTCTGCCTCGCCGCTATCGACCGAGTAGAAGCCCTCGGAAGGCGTCTGATCGAATCGCACATCGTCGAAGATGAAGAACTCGGCCTCGGGGCCGATATAGACCGTGTCGGCGATGCCGGTCGATTTCAGGTAGTTGACCGCCTTGCGGGCGACATTGCGGGGATCGCGGGTGTAATCCTCGCGGGTGATTGGGTCCTGCACATTGCAAATCATGCCGATCGTCGGCAGTTCGATGAACGGATCCACGAAGGTAGTGTCCGGCACCGGCATCAGGAGCATGTCGCTCTCGTTGATCGTCTGCCACCCGCGGATGCTGGAGCCATCGAAGCCGAGCCCGTCCTCGAAAACCGATTCTTCAAGCTTGCCCGCCGGGATCGTGAAGTGCTGCCAGACCCCCGGGAAGTCTATGAAGCGGAAATCGACGGCCTTGATATCCTTCTCGCGGATCATCGCGAGCACTTCTTGAGGGGTCATGATTCGAGGTGCCAAGGGTTGTGGCCGGGGCGATGCTGTGCGGATTCGAGCAGCCGACGAGGCCGATTGAGGAGCGACTGCCTGAACGATATCGCGTAAAGCCTTCGCGCGAAAAGGGTTTGCGACAAGGCGTCGCGGTTCGGCCTGTGCCTACGGACCGAGCCGACTGCCGCTGATTCGCGCTCACGCAGCGCGCCAAATGGGCATCGCGTGTCCACCGGATGGGCAAAAAACAGCCGTTTTGGGCGGATGCCTGCACCACGGAATGAAACTTGCTATCATCGCCAGACCTGATCACGAGGCACGCTGCCGCTGCGCGTCGCGCCAGTCTGCGAGCCTCATTTAGTCGTCCCCCCTGCTGGTCCCCTCCCGCGTAGAGTCATCCGACGGTCTCCGTCGGGTCTGGGTTGGTGGACCCCTCCTGCAAGGCTTGAGAGTCGCGTGAGCACGGAAACTACCCCCCGCAGCAGTTCTTCGTCTTCTTCGAGCACTCGGCAATCGGCGATCGCCAACGCCCTGAGCTACCAGCCGCCCACGGCTCTCGAGTTCATCGAGACCACCCCCGAGGGCGTGTTCGGTGAGAACGTGTTCGGCAAGGCGGTCATGAAGAAGCGGCTGCCGAAGTCGATCTACAAGTCGCTCATGCAAACGATCGACGCGGGCGAGAAGCTCGACGAAACGGTCGCCGACTACGTCGCCTCGGCGATGAAGGACTGGGCCGTCGAGAAGGGCGCGACCCACTACACGCACGTCTTCTACCCGCTGACGGGCGGCACCGCTGAGAAGCACGACAGCTTCATGGCCCCCACCGGCGACGGCGGCACCATCGCCGCGTTCAGCGGCAAGGAACTCTGCCAGGGCGAGCCGGACGGCTCGAGCTTCCCGACCGGCGGCATCCGCCAGACGCACGAAGCCCGTGGCTACACGATCTGGGACGTCACGAGCCCGGCCTACATCCTCGAGAACTCAAACGGCACGACCCTCTGCATCCCCACGGCGTTTGTCTCGTGGACGGGCGAAGCCCTCGACAAGAAGACCCCGGTCCTTCGCAGCATGCGGGCGATCGACCAACAGGCCCAGCGGATCCTCAAGCTATTCGGCCACCAGTCGGATGCGTTCGTTGCCTCGACGGCCGGGCCGGAGCAAGAGTACTTCCTGGTCGACAAGAGCTTCTTCTACGCCCGCCCCGACCTGCTGAACGCCGGCCGCACGCTCTTCGGTGCCGCGGCCCCGAAGGGTCAGGAGTTCGACGACCACTACTTCGGCGCGATTCCTGAGCGGGTGCTGTCGTTCATGTTCGATGCGGAGCGTGAGCTCTTCCGCCTTGGTGTGCCGATCAAGACGCGGCACAACGAGGTCGCCCCGGGCCAGTACGAGATCGCCCCGATCTTCGAGACGGCGAACGTCGCCACCGACCACCAGCAACTCATCATGCAGGTGCTCAAGAAGACGGCCAAGAAGTACGGCATGGAGTGCCTGACGCACGAGAAGCCGTTCGCCGGCCTCAACGGCTCGGGCAAGCACGTCAACTGGTCGCTCGGCTCGAGCGCCGTCGGCAACCTGCTCGATCCGGGCGACACGCCGCACGACAACGCCCAGTTCCTCGTGTTCTGTGCCGCGGTCATCAAGGCCGTCCACAAGCACCAAGGCCTATTGCGTGCCGTGGTTGCCTCGGCGGGCAACGACCACCGCTTGGGTGCCAACGAGGCCCCGCCGGCGATCATCTCGATCTTCCTCGGCTCGCAGTTGGCCGATGTGTTCGAGCAGGTGAAGGGTGGCGGAGCCAAGAGCTCGCTGCCGAAGGGCTCACTGGAGGTCGGCGTTGACACGTTGCCGCCGCTCGACAAGGACGCCGGCGACCGCAACCGGACCAGCCCGTTCGCGTTCACCGGCAACCGCTTCGAGTTCCGTGCCGTTGGCTCGAACTCGTCGATCGCCGGCCCGCTCGTGGCGATGAACACGATCGTCGCCGAGGCCCTCGACTACTGTGCCTCGAAGCTCGAGCAAGCCACCGGCGGCGACGACTCGAAGCTCAACGGTGCCGTCCAAGCCCTCCTGACGGAGATCATCAACGAGCACGGCGCCATCATCTTCAACGGCGACGGCTACTCCGACGAGTGGCACGCCGAAGCGGAGAAGCGTGGCCTGCTGTGCAACAAGACCACCGCCGACGCCCTGCCCGCGTTGCTGGACCCGGCGGTTAAGGAGATGTTCAGCAAGTACAGCGTGCTAACCGAGCGCGAGGTCGAGAGCCGCTACGAGACGTACGTCGAGCAGTACTGTATGACGGTCCGTGTCGAAGCGAACCTCACCAAGAAGATCGCCCGCACGCAGATCTTCCCGGCCGCGATCCGCTATCAGAACGAGCTGGCCGCTACCTGTGCCAACCTCAAGGCGGTTGGTATCGACTTCGATACCAAGACGCTCGACCAGGTCACCCAGTTGGTGAAAGGCCTGCAGGACTCGATCGCCGGACTCGCCGAAGCCTCGAAGAACGACTGCGAGGATGTCAGCGAGTGCCGCGACACGATCTTGCCGGCAATGCTCAAGGTCCGCGAGCACGCCGACCAGCTCGAAGCGATCGTCGCCGACGACATCTGGCCGCTACCGACCTACCAGGAAATGCTGTTCATCAAGTGATGACGGCCTTTCAATGGGTCCAGAAAACGAACGACAGCGGCCGGGCGAGCCTTCGCCCGGCCGCTGTTTTTTGAGCATCGTGTAACTCAGCGCTCACCGCCTTGCCGGACAGCCCGCAGGTAAGAGCCGCGGGAGAGCATCAAGCTCTCGGCGTCTGCACCAGACATAGATCAAGGCCTGATCGTCGGCTTCGGATCGATCACTGAGAGTCACTGCCCCGTCTGAATCAGACGACCTTGGCAGGGAAGTCGGGGGTTTGGACCGACTGCTCTACGACACCATTGGCCGTGTGGAATACCATGCTGCCGTCACTCTTGCATACCCAAACCTCGGAGGCACCCGCAGCGAGGTACAGCTCGGTCTTCAAGGTGATCTCTGCTTTCGAGTTGGATGGCGAGAGCACCTCAACGCAGATGGCTGGTGCTGTCTCGAAAGGGGTCGAATCACGATTCGCGTTCAAGAAAGCCTCATCGGCCCAAGCCACGTCCGGTGACTTCACTCCTTCGGTTGTTGCTACCGAGCATTCGGTGAGCGACTTACCACTTGGCATAAGCTTGCGAAGCAAATAAGCGATTTCCGCCCGCAACTCGGCGTGTCGGTTCGAAGCCGGACTCATAAGGATATTCCCGTAGCGATCCTGCTCGATCTTGAACGGCAGGTCCTGCAGGTAGGGATTGTCGACGATCTCAGACCAGTCCATCGCATCCTTCTCCCAGGTTCGGGAACACGCACATCGACTAGTATACCGCGCCGCCGAGGCCCGTCGCCAAGTTGCCCTGCGAGACGCGGCGGGTCACACTAGGTTACCGCTCCGGAATGCCTTCTCCTCCTCGCTAGCCGATGAGCTCTCGCAAGCTTCAATTCCTGCCGATCGAGGCGACCTTCGAGTTGGGCGACCAGCTCGGGGCCGGCACCGTGGGCGTGGTCTATCGCGCGACGAGCCCGGACCTCGACCACCCGGTAGCCCTGAAGCTGCTCAGCCCGACCGTCCAGGGCGACGAGGCGATCGTGGATCGCTTTCAGCGCGAGATCGTCGTGATGGAGCGGCTCAACCACCCACACATCGTCAAGACGCATGGCGGCGGCCAGCTCGACGGGCAATTGTTCTATGCGATGCAGTTGCTCGAGCATGGCTCGCTCAAGGATCGGCTGAAACGTGGCCCCCTGCCCTGGCCCCAAGCGGCCGCCTATGGCGTGCAGATCGCCTCGGCGTTGCAGCACGCCCACAACCACGGCATCGTCCACCGCGATCTCAAGCCGAGCAACCTGTTCTACAACGCGAACGGCGACCTCGTGCTCGGCGACTTCGGCATCGCCCGCGATATGCATGCCCAAGCCGACATCACGCAGCACGGCATGACGGTCGGCACATTCAGTTACATGTCGCCGGAGCAGATCACGGCCGACGCCCGTATCGACGGCAAGGCGGACCTCTACTCGCTCGGGTGTGTGCTGTTCGAGATGCTCACCGCCCGCCCGCCGTACCGCGGGGCGACCTTCGCGCAGGTCTGGGACCAACACCTCCACGCCGAACCGGCAAGCGTCCGCGCCGCACAAACCGAAGCCGGCGTGCCGGTCACCTGTCCCGAATGGCTCGACGAGCTGATCAAGCACCTGCTGGCCAAGAAGCCCGACGACCGCCCGTTCAACGCCCGCAGCGTCGAGGGCAAGCTATTGCAAAGCCTGATCGATGAATTCGGCGAGGACGAATCGAAGAAACTCACACGGCTCGACGCGGCACACTACGAAGCCGCCAGAACCGACGACGCGAAACCCCGCTTGTGGGTCATCTGGGCCGCGCTGGGAGCGGTGCTCGGCTGGCTCGTCTGGATGGCCACTAAATCCGCATAGCGAGCATGACCGCCTGATCCGAGGATGACGACGCGGCGTGAAACCAAGCCGCAACGAGTCGGGGTGGGGACGGGGCTAGCACCGGCGGGGCGCCGATTCCCCAGTCCGTCGCTTCTCCCAACGGCACACCCGCCCTAGAATGGCGGGTTTGCCCGACCGGTCTGTCCCGCCAAGAAAGCGACCCGGCACGACGCCGTGGCCGCCCCCGCCATGCCCGCTTCCGACATCGTCATCCGCGGCGCCCGCGAGCACAACTTGCGTGGCGTGGACGTCACGCTCCCGCGGAACCAATTGATCTGCCTGACCGGTGTGTCGGGCAGCGGGAAGTCGTCGTTGGCGTTCGATACGCTCTTCGCCGAAGGCCAGCGGCGGTACGTGGAGAGCCTCTCCACGTTCGCGCGGCAATTCCTCGGGCAGATGCCTAAGCCAGACGTCGATCATATCTCGGGTCTCAGCCCGTCGATCTCGATCGCCCAAAAGCAATCGGGCACCAACCCGCGATCGACCGTCGGCACGATCACCGAGATCTACGACTTCCTCCGGGTGCTCTACGCCCGGGTCGGCCAGGGCCACTGCCCGAGTTGCGGCGACCCGATCGCCGCCCAGAGCCGCGAACAGATCATCGGTCGCATCCTGTTGCTGCCCGATAAGAGCAAGTTCATCGTCCTTGCGCCGGTCGTCCGACAGCAAAAGGGAGAGCACCGCGACCTGTTCGAGGACTTGCTCAAGAAGGGCTTCGTCCGCGTGCGTATCGATGGCGAGGTGCACGAACTGGCGAGCGCGCCGCAACTCGATCGCCAACGCCGACACGATATCGAGGTCGTCATCGATCGCTTGGTCGCTGGGCCTTCGATCCGCGGCCGCCTGAGCGAAGCGGTCGAGACCGGCCTCAAGGTCAGCGGCGGCACGCTTGTGATCGCGACCGAAGCCGAGGACGCCAAGAAGCTCGAGGACCTGCCGGAAGACGCCGCCCCCGCCACCGGCGGGAAGAAGAAGCGTGGCCGCGTCGGTTTGCAGAAGGGCGACATCGCGTTGTCGGCCGACTTCGCCTGCACCAAATGCGGGCTGTCGTTCGACGCGCCGACGCCGCAGCTCTTCAGCTTCAATAGCCCGCAGGGCATGTGCCTCACCTGCGACGGGCTCGGCGAGTTCTATACGTTCGACCCCGAGTCGCTGATCGCCGACGAGTCGAAGAGCTTCGCCGGCGGGGCGCTCGAGTTCGTGGGACGATGGCGCGATCTGGGGCGTTGGAAGCGGCACATCTACCAGGGTGTCGCGGACACGATGGAGCGCAAGCTCAACCTCGAAGAGGGCACACTGCTCGAAACGCCCTGGGAGGAACTGGTCGACGAGTGGCAGAACATCTGGCTGTGGGGCACCGGCGAAGAGCACATCACCTTCACCTGGAAGACCGGCCGCGCCACGCAGAAGTACGGCGGCGAGTTCGAGGGCATCATCCCCGAACTGCTGGAGAAGTACCGCACCTCGCAGAGCCAGATGCAAATCCGGCAACTCGAGAAGTTCATGCGGGTCATGGACTGCCCCGACTGCCACGGTCGCCGGCTCAACCCGCAAGCGTGCAACGTCCGACTGACGAGCACCGGCAAGCGGTTCACCGGCGACGAGGCCATCAAGACGCTGCCCGATGTCTGCGGCCTCTCGATCGACGACGCCACCGCGTTCTTCGATGGCCTCGAGCTCGGCGCGTCGCACCAGATGATCGCGTCGGAGGTGCTCAAGGAGATCCGCGGGCGGCTCGGCTTCTTGACCGATGTCGGCCTCGGCTACCTGTCGCTCGATCGCACCGCGCCGACCCTCTCCGGCGGCGAGACGCAACGGATCCGCCTCGCCGGGCAGGTCGGCTGCGGATTGGTGGGCGTGACTTATGTGCTCGACGAGCCCTCGATCGGCCTGCACCCGCGCGACAACGTACGCCTCATCGAGACGCTCCAACGCCTGCGCGACCTCGGCAATACGGTGGTGGTTGTCGAACACGATGAAGACACCATGCGGGCGGCTGACCTGCTGATCGACTTCGGCCCCGGCCCCGGCGTGAAGGGGGGCGAGGTCGTCGCCGTTGGCACCGCCAACCAAATCGCCAAGGAAGAACGGAGCCAGACCGGCGCGTTCCTCGGCGGCAAGCGTGAGATCGAGGTCCCGGCCAAACGCCGAGAGCCGGCGCCGCCGAGCATCGGGATCGGCAACAAACGCAAGAAGAAAGAAAAAGGCGAGCCCGATCCCGAACCGACTCCCGCCGTGCTGCGGGTCCGCAACGCGACGCACAACAACCTGAAGGGGGTCGATGTCGAGATCCCGCTCGGCGTGTTCGTCTGTGTGACGGGCGTCTCGGGCTCGGGCAAGTCGTCGATCGTGAACGACATCTTGATGGAGTCGTTGCGTCGGGACCTGATGAAGGGCAAGGGCGAACCGGGCGAGCACGACGGCATCGAGGGCATCGAGCACCTCGACAAGGTGATCTCGATCGACCAATCGGCCATCGGCCGCACTCCCCGCTCGAACCCGGGCACCTACATCAAGGTGTTCGACGACATCCGCGCGCTGTACGCCCAATTGCCCGAAGCCAAGAAGCGGGGCTACAAGCCGGGCCGATTCAGCTTCAACGTGGCCGGCGGCCGTTGCGAGGCCTGCGATGGCAACGGCGCCAACAAGCTCGAGATGGACTTCCTCGCCGACGTCTGGGTGACGTGCCAGGTCTGCGAGGGCAAGCGATTCAACCGCGAGACCCTCCAGGTCGAGTACAAGGGTGCGTCGATCGCCGACGCCCTCGAGATGGACATCGTCCAGGCGATGGAGCACTTCGAGGCGATCCCCAACATCCACCACAAGCTGAGCACGCTGCACGCGGTCGGCCTCGATTACTTGAAGCTCGGGCAGCCCTCCCCTACGCTCTCCGGTGGCGAGGCGCAGCGGATCAAGCTCGCCAAGGAGCTCGTCAAGAAGTCGACCGGCAAGACCCTCTACGTGCTGGACGAGCCGACCACCGGTCTGCACTTCGCCGATATCGACATGCTGCTGAAGGTGCTGCACGGCTTTGTCGATGCGGGCAACACCGTGCTGGTCGTCGAACACAACCTCGACGTGGTGAAGACCGCCGACTGGATCGTCGATATCGGCCCCGAGGGCGGCGCGGGTGGCGGCCGCGTGGTGGGCAACGGCACGCCCGAGACGATCGTCGAGAAAGCCTCGAAGAAGCCCGAGCTGCGTTCACACACCGCCGAGGCCCTCGCCCCGCTGCTCAAGCAGAACGCGAGCGGCCCCGCGACCAAGAAGTCGAAGGCGAAGCCGGCCAAGGAAGTCAAAGCGATCGAGGTCCGCGGCGCGTCTCAGCACAACCTGCGCAATGTCGACGCGAAGATCTCCCGCGATGAGATGACCGTCTTCTGCGGCCCCAGCGGCTCCGGCAAGTCGTCGCTGGCGATGGACACGATCTACGCCGAAGGCCAACGCCGTTACGTCGAATCGTTGGGCAGCTACGCCCGGCAGTTCGTCGGGCAGTTGCAGAAGCCGTCGGTCGAGCACGTCGAAGGGCTGTCGCCTTCGATCGCGATCGAGCAACGAACGGTCGGCCACACGCCCCGCTCGACGGTCGGCACGGTCACGGAGATCTACGACTACTTCCGGGTCATGATGGCGCGGCTGGGCGAGGCGCATTGCCCCGACTGCGAGACTCCCATCGGCACCCAGACCGCCGACGACGTGACCGACAAGGTCATGGCCGACCCGGAGGGGACCAAGCTCCAATTGATGGCCCCCATCGAGCTCGGCACGGGCGACTCGTACGGCGACTTGTTCGAGGACCTGCTGAAGGGCGGCTATCGACGCGTCTGGATCGACGGCCAAACGTACGAGCTCGAAACGCCGCCGAAGATCGATCGCCGCCGCAAACACCACGTGGCGGTCGTGGTCGATCGGATCACCATCCAACAGAAGACCCGCCGCCGCACGGCCGAGGCGATCGAGGCTGCCCTCAGCCTCGGCCGAGGCGTGCTGCTGGCCGTCTACCCCGATGACAAGAAGCCCGAGAGCAAGTGGCGTGTCCGCGTCCACAGCCAGCACCTCACCTGCGAATCGTGCGGCCGCTCGTTCGAAACGCTCACGCCGCACAACTTCTCGTTCAATAGCTCGCTCGGCTGGTGCGGGGCGTGCGAGGGCCTCGGGACCCAAACCGGCGCGAACCCGGCGGCGTTGCTGCGTGACGAGGAGCTGACGCTCGCCCAGGGGGCGTTGCTCCTCTGGCCTTCGCTCAACAACGACCTCGCGAAGGCGATGCTCGAGGCACTCTCGGCCCACACCGATATCCCGCTCGACACGCCCTACCGCAAACTCACCGCCCGGCAACGGCGGACAATCCTCTACGGCACCGACGAGGAATGGATCGAGGTCGCCCTGCCCTCGCCGCCCCCCAAGACCAAACGCAAGACGGCCAAGAAGAAGACCACGAAGAAGGCCGCCGCCGGCCCATCGATCCGCTTCCAGTTCAAAGGCCTGTACCCGGCCCTCGAAGAGGCCTCGAAGCTCTCGCCACGCTTGCGGACGACGCTCGAGCACCTGGTTGATGAGATCGAGTGCAGCGAGTGCGGCGGCAGCCGGCTGCGGGACGATGCGTCGGCGGTGCAGTTCCGCGGGCTCACGATCGAGCAGATCGTCCGCGCACCGTTGGGCGAACTGGTCGAGACCGTCCGATCCTGGAAGCTCGATAAGCGTGAGAAGAAGATCGCCGGCGAGATCGTTCGTGAGATCGAGAATCGCCTGACGTTCCTCGTCGAGGTCGGCCTCGAGTACCTGACCGTCGGCCGCCAAGCGCCGAGCCTCTCCGGCGGCGAATCGCAGCGTATCCGGCTGGCGAGCCAGGTCGGCAGCGGCTTGGTCGGCGTGCTCTATGTGCTCGACGAACCGACCATCGGCCTCCACCCACGCGACAATACGCGGCTTATCAAGGCACTGCACAAGCTCCGCGATCTCGGCAACACGCTGCTGGTCGTGGAACACGACAAGGAGGTCGTCGAATCGGCCGACCGGCTGCTCGATTTCGGGCCGCTGGCCGGCTCGGGCGGCGGGCAGATCGTCGCTCAAGGGACGCCCGCCCAAGTCTCCAAGAAGCGTGGCAGCGTGACCGGCCCGTACCTTTCGGGCAAGAAGGCGATCCCGGTCCCGACCAACCGTCGAGTCGAGGCGGAGAAGCCGGGCAAGGACGATCCAACGCCAAGCCTCTGCGGGTTCTCCGGCCCGCGGCTGACGGTCGTCGGAGCGCGGCACAACAACCTGAAGAGCGTCACGGTCGATCTGCCGCTCGGCACGCTGACGGCCGTGACCGGGGTCTCGGGATCGGGCAAGTCATCGCTGGTGAACGAGGTCCTCTACAACCAGCTCGCCCGCACCCTGCACCGGGCCGGCACCACGGCCGGCGCGCACGACCGCATCGATGGCGTTCAGCACATCAACAAGGTGATCCGCGTCGATCAATCGGCGTTGGGCAACTCGCCGATGTCGAACCCGGCGACCTACACCGGCGTGTTCGACCTGATCCGCCAGCTCTTTGCCCAGTTGCCCGAGGCGAAGCTCCGCGGCTATCAGGCCCGCCGCTTCAGCTTCAATGTCGCCGGCGGCCGTTGCGACGAGTGCGACGGCGCCGGCCAACGCTGCGTCGAGATGCACTTCTTGCCCGACGTCTGGGTCGAGTGCGAGACCTGCCACGGCCAGCGTTACAACCCGGACACGCTCGCCGTCCGCTACCGCGAGAAGTCGATCGCCGAAGTCCTGCAGATGAGCTGCGCCGAAGCGCTCGACCTCTTCGAGAATATCCCCAAGATCCGCCGCATCCTGCAGACGCTGTGCGATGTCGGCCTCGACTACGTGAAGCTCGGCCAATCCGCCCCAACGCTCTCCGGTGGCGAGGCACAGCGGGTGAAGCTGGCGGCCGAGTTGGCCCGGCCCGACACGGGACAAACGCTCTACCTGCTCGACGAGCCGACGACCGGCCTGCACTTCGACGACCTCGCCAAGCTGCTCGACGTGCTGCATCGCCTTGTCGACCTCGGCAACACCGTGATCGTCATCGAGCACAACCTCGATGTCATCAAGCAGGCCGATTGGATCATCGATGTCGGCCCCGAGGCGGGCAAGCACGGCGGCGTGATCGTGAGCTCGGGTCCGCCCGAAGCGATCTGCGATCGCCCGAAGGACACCCCGGCCTCGCACACCGCCGAGGCGCTGCGGCCGGTCCTCGAAGAGGGCCCGCACAAGAAACGGAAGGTCTACCGCCTGCAAGACGACAGCCAAGAGGGCGACCTCGATCTCGAGGACGTCGGCGAAGGCGTCGCGATGCCTTGGGAATCCGACGGCCGGCGTTGGCACACGAAGGATCGCGTCGGACGCGACGGCTCGCCCTGCCAGTGGGAGGGCAAGATCGTCGACGAGGTCGAACGCCGCATCCAGGACCTCGGCGACTTCGCGCCCACCAATTGGAACAACCGCTCGGTGGTCGAGATCACCGGCGAGAAGAAGTCCGACGGCTGGTTCTTCCACGCCCTGACCGGCGAGCGCTGGCTCGTGAAGCTCAAGTTCCGCACCAACAAGCGGACGTTCAATCGCGACACGCTCTCCGCCGAACTCGACCTGCCGCCACTCAACGACCTGGACGAGGTCGAGGCCTACGGCTCCGGGCCGCGTGTGAAGTGCAAGAACCTCCGCGGGCCGTGGCAAGAGGTCCAAGTCGCCGCGCACAGTTTCAAAGAGATCGACAAGCCCGAGTTCTGGGACATGGTCGAGAAGGCGGTCGCCGGCTTCCAGAAGTTCGTCAACCGCGAAGAGAAGAAGCCCGAAGACCATATGCCGTGGAAGGTGCTCGGCCAGAAGTGGCACCTCGCCCGCAAGGGATTCTCACCCGGCAAGAAGGTGAAGTGGCAGCCCGAACTCCTCGAGGACCTGCTCGAGATGATCGCCGAGGCATCCGACGGCGGTGAGTACCTGTGGAACAACAAGGTCCTGGTCCATCGCATGATCCCGGGGCAGACCGACCCGTGGGCGACCATCGTGACCAAGCGGGCCGAGAACGTTGAGTTGGCACTCAACGGGCCGAAGGGAGCCGTGCAGCTCGGGCAGTTTGCCGACCTCGCCGAGGAGGTGGAACTCGATACCCGCCGCGACGACCGCGACACGGTCCGCTTGCGGTTTGCCTCGCACGACGCCCTAGCCGAGAGCGATCTGCCTGACTTTGTCCGCCGGCATCTTGAGGTAAGTGCAGGCGGTGCCGGGGCTTAACGGCCGGCGGGAGCCATCGGTTTCGATTGCGATTGACCACGCAGGCGGTTATCCGGGGTGTATTATGAGAGGTTTGCGACATTAGGGAGTAGGCAGCGGTTGTGCCGCGTGCTTGAAACCCCCTCGCGACTCTCCGCCCCCCTCTCATGGGGTGACACCTCGCTCAGCTCAGGATGACCGACTTGCCACTCGATCGACTCCTCGGCGGCCTCGTGCTGGCCGCCGCCCTGGCGATTCCAACGTTCGCCGCGGACGCCACGACACCGGAAGAGCCCGAGGTCAACTTCGCGCACGAGGTACGTCCGATCCTCTCGAACAAGTGCTTCCTGTGCCACGGCCCCGACGAGGAGACCCGCGAAGCCGACGTGCGGCTCGATACGGCCGAAGGCATCGAGGAGGCTTTCGCCGGCGGCGACTTCGAATCGAGCTACGCCTGGGAGCGGATCCACGAGACCGATCCCGACTACCTCATGCCGCCCCCGGGGGCCGGCAAGCCGCTCACCGCCGAAGAGATCGAAACGCTGCGTCGCTGGATGGAACAGGGAGCCGGCTGGGCCGGGCATTGGTCGTTCGACCCGCCGCAAGCGATCGAGCCGCCCGCACTGGGAGGCTGGGGATCGACGCCGATCGATGCCTTCATCCACGCCCGCCAACGCAAGGCGGGCCTCACACCGGCCGAGCCGGCGAGCAAGGAGATCCTGATCCGCCGCCTTTCGTTCGACCTGACCGGGCTCCCACCGACGGTTGAAGAGGTCGATGCCTTCCTCAACAACACCGACCCAAAGGCCTACGAGCAACTCGTCGATCGCTTGCTCGCCTCGCCGCACTACGGCGAACGTTTCGCCTCGGTCTGGCTCGACGCCGCTCGCTACAGCGACACGTTCGGATACCAACGCGACGAGGATCGCTTCGTCTGGCCTTGGCGCGATTGGGTGGTGCGGGCGCTGAACAGCAACCAGCCGTACGATGAGTTCATCCGCGACCAACTCGCCGGCGACTTGATCGAGAACCCGACCCAAGAAACGCGTCTGGCCACGGCCTTCAATCGGTTGCACGGCCAGAACTCCGAGGGGGGGAGCATCCCGGAAGAGTTCCGCATGGAGTACGTCGCGGATCGGGCGCAGACGGTCGCGAGTTCGATGCTCGGGCTGACGATGGAGTGCTGCCGCTGCCACGACCACAAGTACGACCCGCTATCGATCAAGGATTACTATTCGCTCACCGCGTTCTTCGACAAGATCGACGAGGCCGGCCTGAAGTCGTTCTTCACCCAGGACTCGCCCCCGCCAACCCTTGAGCTAACGACCCGCGAGCAAGAGGAACGACTCGCCGAGCAGCGTGAAGCGGTCGAGCAAGCCGAGGAAGCCCTGGCCGCGGCATGCAGCGGCGTGAAGGCGACCCCTGCCGATAGTCGCGTCGAAGCCCCCTCCCCCTACGCCGCCTACTCGTTCGAAGAGAAGCCGAAGGGGCTCAACAAGCAGATCGAGGGAGTGAAGGGCTCGGCAATCCGGTTCAGCGGCGACGACGCGATCACCGTGGCCAAGAAGACCCAATTCGAGCGTTCGCAGCCGTTCTCCGTCGCGCTCTGGATGCGTGTCGAGAAGGAGCACAAGCGGGCCGTGGTCTTCCACGCCTCGCGGGCGGCACTCGACTCGGCTAGCCGCGGCTATGAGTTGATGATCGAAGACGACCGCCTCAACGCGGCGTTGGTCCACTACTGGCCGGGCAATGCGATTCGTGTGGCGGCTGTCGATCGGGTGCCTCACGACCGCTGGGTTCATGTGGCCGTTACCTACGATGGGTCGAGTCGTGCGGACGGTCTCCGCCTCTTCGTCGATGGCAAGCCGGCCGAGACCGAAGTCGTCCGCGATCGCCTCGATAGGAGCATCGTTCAGTCGAACACCAAGCAGATCGATGTCGGGGCCAGGTTCCGTGACAACGGATTCACCGACGGGTCAATCGACGAGTTCGGGGTCTACGATCGCCAGCTCTCGGAGATCGAGGTGGCTGCGATTGCCTCAAACGAGCAGTCGATCTCCCTCGAAGCTTTCGATGACGAGGCTCGTCTCGAGCACACCCTATTGACCCAAAGCGATGCCTACGCCGCGGCCTTGAAAGACTTGCGAGCCAAGCGTGATACGCTCGTCGCTAGCGAGAACGGCTTGAAGGTCATCATGGTGATGGAAGACAGCGAGCACGGAGCCCCCAGCTACGTCCGACTGCGTGGGTCGTACGATCAGCTCGGCGAGAAGGTCGACCCCGCGCCCCCTTCGGCGTTCGCGCCGCTGCCCGCCGCTGCCCCTACGAATCGCCTGGGGCTCGCCCAGTGGTTGAGCGATCCCGAGAACCCACTAACGGCACGCGTCGCTGTGAACCGGCTGTGGCAAGCGGTCTTCGGCGAGGGCTTGGTCCGCACGCCCGAAGACTTCGGCGCCCAAGGCTTGCCGCCGACACACCCTTACCTGCTCGACTACCTGGCGAACACGTTCGTCCAGAGCGGTTGGGATCAGAAGGCGTTGATCAAACAGATCGTCGTGTCGGATGCCTACCGGCAATCGACCATCGGCGCGCCCGCATCCTACGAGAGCGACCCCGAGAACAAGCTGCTCGCCCGGGCGCCGCGTCGGCGTTGGCCGGCCGAGATGCTGCGCGACAACGCCCTGGCCGCGAGCGGCCTGCTGGTCGATAAGATCGGCGGCAAGCCGGTCCGACCCTACGAGGTCGCCGCATCGTTCAAGCCGACCAAGCCCGACAAGGGCGAGGGCCTGTATCGCCGCAGCTTGTACACGTTCTTCAAACGCTCGGCTCCCGCGCCGATCCTCACCGCCTTCGACGCGCCCGATCGCTCCGTCTGCCGCGTCAAACGAGAGCGAACCCAATCGCCGATGCAGGCGCTCGTGCTGCTCAATGGACCGCAGTTCGTCGAAGCGGCCCGGGTCCTCGCCGAGGAAGCCTTGAAGCAGCACGCCACGGACGACGCCGCGGTTATCGATAGGATCTTCCGCTCGCTGACCAGCCAGCACCCGACCGAAGCCGAGGCCGCGGTGCTCGCTGACCTGCTGGAAGGCCAGAGGCAACGCTTCGCCGACCAGCCCGAACGGGCCGACGAGCTGCTCGGCGTGGGTGATCGGCCGGCCGCCGACGGCCTCAATCGAGCCCACGTCGCCGCCACGACGGTCCTCGCGCAAGCGATCATGAGCTGCGACAAGTGCGTCACGAGGCAATAGAAGCTTCCAGAATCTCAAGACGGCTATCTCAAACGAGAGAACGATGAGCCAACCCAAAGACCAACTCTGCACCGGCTACGACGACACGCCCGTGATGTCGCGCCGACAGATGCTCGCCAACACGGCGTACGGCATCGGCGGGATCGCGCTCTCTCAGTTGCTCGCCGGCGATGGCGGCTCGGCGGCTTGGGCCTCCGGCAGGCCGTTCAAGCCCTCCCACGCGGCGACGGCCAAGCGGGTCATCTTCATGTTCCAATCCGGCGCGCCGTCGCAGATGGACCTGTGGGACTACAAGCCGCTGCTCAACGAGATGCACGGCCAAGAACTCCCCGACGAGGTCCGCAAGGGCCAACGCCTCACCGGCATGAGCGCCAACCAGTCAAGCATGCCGCTGGTCGGTTCGCCATTCAAGTTCTCGCAAGACAAGAAGACCGGCAACTGGGCGAGCGAGTTGATCCCGCACACCGCGGCGATCTCCGAGGACATCTGCCTCGTCAAGAGCATGCACACCGAGGCCATCAACCACGGCCCCGGCGTCTGCTTCTTCCAGACCGGCTCGCAGTTCCCGGGCCGCCCGAGCATCGGCTCTTGGATCAACTACGGCCTCGGCAGCGAGAACGACGACCTCCCCGGCTTCGTGGTCCTCACCACCAAGAACCAGACGGGCGGGCAGCCGCTCGTCTCGCACTACTGGGGCAACGGCTTCCTGCCCTCCGAACACCAAGGCGCCAGGTTCCGCAGCGGCAAGGACCCGGTCCTCTACCTCGATAACCCGCCCGGCATCGACAAGGCGAGCCGGCGCGACACGCTCGACGCGCTCGGCGAGCTGCACCGGCTCCAGGGCCAACAGAACCCGGACCCGCAGCTCGAAGCCCGCATCGCGCAGTACGAGCTCGCCTACCGCATGCAGATGGCCGTCCCCGAAGCGGTCGATCTCAGCAGCGAGCCAGACCACATCTTCGAGCTCTACGGCGAGGACGCTCGCGAACCCGGCACGTACGCGGCCAACTGCCTCCAAGCCCGTCGGCTCGCCGAGCGGGGGGTTCGCTTCATCCAGCTCTACCACAAGGGCTGGGACCACCACGGCGGGCTGCCCAAGGCGCTGCCCGGCCTCTGCAAGGCGACCGACCAAGCCTCCGCCGCGCTCGTCACCGACCTCAAGCAGCGGGGCATGCTCGACGACACGTTGGTCATCTGGGCCGGAGAGTTCGGGCGGACGAACTACTGCCAGGGTCGGCTGACCGCCAATGACTTCGGCCGCGACCACCACCCCAAGTGCTTCACCGCTTGGATGGCGGGCGGCGGGGTGAAGGCGGGGCACACGCACGGCTCGACCGATGAGTTCTGCTACAACATCGCCGAGGACCCGGTCTCGGTCTTCGACTTCAACGCGACGATGCTCCACACGCTGGGCATCGACCACAAACGGCTCACCTACCGCTACCAAGGCCGCGACTTCCGGCTCACCGATGTCGAGGGCGACGTGGTCCACGACCTGCTGGCCTGAGCCCGGCGAGCCCCGCTCACAACCGCGCGGCCAAATCGTTTTGTCGCACGGTTTTGTCGCACCGCGGAAACGCCCCATCGGGCCAAAATCCGCCGTTCCTCGCCCTAACCCCACGCCCCGCAGCGACTTACGTTTTGTCGCATGGTCAGGGCCGCCAGGCTCGCGAAAGAGGACTCGCAAGAAGCACCGGCGGAACGGCTCCTATTCTAACCGAGACCGGCCAAAACCTCGGGGCCCTCGGCCGCCGCTGCCTCGCGGCGAGAACAACGGGCGATCGGCCGGCCCACCCTCGGTTTGGTTCGGGGCAACGTTCCGGATAGATTGCTCGGCTGCCCCTTGCCCCCTGTCGATCCGACCTCACCGAGCATGGTAAGCCGTAACAAGCCGCCAGGCGCGGTTACGGCAGGCCAGCCGCCCGGGTGATCCATGCCGTAACCGCGATTTGCTTATCACGGCCTACACGAGTCATTGCCTCCTAGCGCGGCAGCCGGTTACGGCAACGCTCGCGAGTGTCATCAGCCAGCACGCCCCGGGCTCGGGAACCCGAGTAAATCGCAGGGTATCGACATACAGCTCGCTCCCCCCGATCGCGAACTGGTTGATCGGCCCGGTGAGGGTTATCTGCCCGAACTGCAGAGACGATCTCGGCGATGAGGATTGAGCGAAATCAACTTCGACCAGGACGCCTCCGAGCGTTAGGCCGTCCGAGTCGCTAATCCTCCCGTCTCCTCTGGGACTGGTTGGTGATTCCACGCCATTGACAACAATCCTGGATAAACCACCACCCTCCAAGTAATCGATAGACAACGAAACAACGCCGTCTCCGAGCACCGGCTCCAAGCCGCCGGATCGGCTCGTAACGATATTGATTTCTGACAAGGGGGGCAAAACGAAGTCGCTGACATCGACACGTGGGGTGAAACCGCCCGACAGCTCCAAGACTCGAAAGGCTACGCCTTCCGACTCGAATTGATCACCGGCCAAATACCGGGTGTTGAGCGTTAGGTCTTCGAACTGCACGGTGCTGACCGTACCACCAAAACTGGTGTGACAAACGGCTGCTAACCATACGGATAAAAGGTATCTGGCAACCATGGCACGCCTCCAACGGATGAAAAAATGCAGGATCCTCGAACGCGAATAATCAAGTCCATTGTAGCCGAGTAGACCAAGGGTGAAGGCCATAACCTGTCCTAGGCACGGTCATGGGTGGCCAGTCGTCTAGTTAATCTATGCCGAAGCGGCACTTCGCTCGTTGAAGCCAACCTAACCTGGGACATCTGTTGCGGCTTCTTGGAGGCGCCAATGGCGGACACACGAGCGGCCCACCCCCGGTTTGGTGCGGGGCAACGTTGCGGATAGATTGCTCGGCTGCCCCTTGCCCCTCTGCCGATCCGACCTCACCGAGCCCACATGCCCGCTTCGCGATTGCTCTGCCTTGGTAGGACCTGCCTCGGCCTGCTCGCCCTCTTTGCCGCGACGAGTCATTCGATGGCCGAATCGCCCCAGCCCGGCGGGCGCCTCACGGACGAGCAGGTCGCCGCGTTCGCTCGGCTCGCGATCGAGGGCATCCCGCGCGAGTTCCCCAACAAGCCGTCGAACGTGATGACCGGCCCGGAGTCGGTGCTCGGCCCGCGGCGGATGCACCCGGTCTTCTACGGCTGCTTCGACTGGCACTCCTCGGTGCACGGCCATTGGATGCTCGTCCGGCTCGCGAAGGCCGCGCCCGAGACATCGATCGTCGCCGAGGCACGCGGCGTGCTCGATCGACAACTCACCGCGCCGGGCCTCGCGGCGGAGGCCGCTTACTTCGACAAGCCCTCGAACAGGAGCTTTGACCGCCTGTACGGTTGGGCGTGGCTGCTGCGGCTCGCGGCGGAGCTCCACACCTGGGACGACCCGGACGCCCGGCGTTGGGCCGCGAACCTCCGGCCGCTCGAACAGAAGCTCGTCGCGTTGACCAAGGGCTACCTGCCGAGGCTGACCTACCCGATCCGCACCGGCGTCCATCCGGACACCGCATTCGCCCTCGGCCAGACGCTTGATTACGCCCGCGCGGTTGGCGACACGGAGTTGGAGGAGTTGGTCGTCGGGTTCTGCCGCCAGAAGTATCGGCCGGACCGCGACTACCCATTCCGCTATGAGCCCTCGGGGGAAGACTTCTTCTCGGCCGGTTGGAATGAGGCCGACCTGATGCGTCGCGTCTTGCCACAAGATGAGTTCGCCGCGTGGCTGACCCGTTTCGCGCCCGCGCTGTCCGAAGAGGACCCGGCCGAAGAGCTCGCAATGCGACCGGCAGTCGTCTCGGACGTGACCGACCCGAAGATCGTCCACCTCGCCGGGCTCAACCTCTCACGCGCCTGGACCCAGAACGGCGTGCGGGCCGCGTTGCCCGCGGGCGACCCGCGGCGTGTGCGTCTCGAACGGTCGGTCGCCGCCCACACGCGTGCCGGGCTCGACTATGTCTTCAGCGGTCACTACGAGGGCGAGCATTGGCTGGTGACCTTCGCCGTGTACCTGCTCACCGAAACGGGCCTGCCGGAGTGAACGAACCAACCGACGAAGCGGACGCGACCCACCGGCAACTGAGCCGCTGGCGATTCGGCCCCGGCTTGCTCGTGACCGCGGCCTTCGTCGGCCCCGGCACCCTCGCCACGGCGAGCCGTGCCGGCGGCCAGTTCGGCTTCTCGCTCCTGTGGGCGATCGGCTTCGCCGTCGTCGCGACGATCATCCTCCAAGAGATGGCAGCCCGGCTCGGCGTGGTCGCCCGACTCGGCCTCGCCGAAGCGATCCGCGACTCGATCCGCCCGCAGTGGGCACGCTACGGGGCGCTCACGCTAGTGCTCTCCGCGGTGGTGCTCGGCAACACCGCGTACCAGACCGGCAACCTGCTCGGCGCCGGCGTTGGCCTCTCGCTGCTCACCGGCTTCCCCGCCGAACAGAACGCCGCGCTGATCGGTATGGCCATCGCGCTGCTGCTCGCGTTGGGCGGCACGGGGCGTTCCGTGCAGGGCGGTCTGATCGCGGTCGTGCTTGCGATGAGCGCGGCCATCCTGGGCACGGCCGTCGCCTCGCGGCCCGACCCGCTGGCCTTGTTAGAAGGGGCCTTCGTGCCCTCCCTGCCGGCCGGCTCGTTGCTCACGACCCTCGCGCTGATCGGCACCACGGTGGTCCCCTACAACCTGTTCCTCCACGCCATGGCGGTGCAACAACGCTGGCCCGCTTCGAGCGATCCGAGCCGCGCCCTCCGTGCCTGCCGGCTCGATGCCATCCTGGCGATCACGCTCGGCGGTTTGGTAACGATGGCGGTCGTCGTCACCGCGGCGGCGGCCTTCCACGGCACCGCCGACGCGCCGATCGGGCCGCGCGAAGTGGCCGAGCAACTGCAACCACTCTTGGGGACGGCCGGCAAGGCGTTGTTCGCCGCCGGCCTGGCCGCCGCCGGGCTGAAGAGCGCGATCACCGCCCCGCTGGCCGCCGGCTACGCCGCCGCGGGGAGCCTCGTCGCCACCAGCAACGCCGAGCGATCCGAATGGGTGGTGCGCGTCACGGCGGTCCTCGTCGCCACGATCGGCACCGGCCTGGCCTGCTTCCTGGGGAAGAGCCCGCTGCAAACGATCGTCGCCGCCCAAGCCGCCAACGGCCTGCTGCTGCCGCTGGTCGCCCTCTTCCTGCTATGGGTCATGAACTCCAACCGCCTGCTAGGAGCCCACCGCAACCACCTCAGTCTCAACCTGCTCGCCGTAGCGGTCGTGCTCGTGGCCATTGGCCTCGGCGGTAAGAGCTTGCTGATGCTGCTGTTGTGAGTCGGGCTTCCGGGGAATCGGTACCTTCTGCTTCGCTACCTCAGAGGTGGGCCAGTACCGACGCGACTTAGCGTTCACCCGTTCGGCACCAATGACGACGCCTCATTTGTACTTACCGGTTCGGCCAAACTAGCATCGAATTGTCCGCCGGTAGAGTCTTGCGATCCAGGACAACTCCTTGCGTGTAGTTTGGCGCCTTGGCAAGCTGCCCCTCAAGCACCATCGCGATGGTGCGAGCCGTAGACCCGTTATGCTCCGCGATCGCTGTCAATCTTCCCGCCATTCTCTGAGGACAGCCTCATCTGGCTCCCCGTCGTACGTGAGATCGCCTTGCTCGTCATAGCGCTTCACAATTATCGGCTTGTCATCAGCGAAGGTTACGCACCGGGCGATTGAACCGTCTTCTCGAAGGGTCGTCCACTTCCCCACCTTCTTGCCATCCGAAAGCCTACCACTCGTCTTGACCGTCCCACCCTTGTAGTAAGTCGTATAGGCATCACCGTAGTGCTCTCCAAAGCCCTCGTCTCTGCGGTACCTGCGAAACACTTCTACTCCCTCACGCCAGAAACGCTCACAATCAAGCGTACCATCTGCATGGTAGTCTCTTCGAATCTGCATCTTGCCGTCTTTGACGTCACGCGTGTAATTCGTTGTGCCATCCTTGTAGAAGGCCCTAACGGATGTCATCTTGCCCAGCACCCATGTTTGCTCAAGCACCAAACCGCGTTGCTCTTCATGAACCCGCGACACACCATGCTTCTTCCCATCGAGATACTGCCATTCCTTGTAGTTTCCATTGCCGTATTCTTCTGTGTGCATCCCATTCCTTGGCCTACCATGCTTGTCGTACTCACAGACCTTGTGAAATACCCCGGCCTTAACGATGGCGTCGAACTCCAGGCAGCCGCTCTCACGGAACTTCCGCACTCGCGTTAGGGAACCGTCAACAAATGTTTCCTCGTAGGCTCCTCGCAACCTCACTCCAGAGCGAAGACGACCGTCCTCGTCAAACCAACGGATAGTCTTCGTTCCATTCAGCGTCGTTATCGTTTGGCTCTTCACCACTCCACTCGGGTAGTACTCCTTCTCTATTTGTTTCGTAGCGGGTTCGTCGTTTGCTGATGCAAGGCGAGCAGCCGCCAAGATGCATAAGGCTGCGAGGATCCGGTGAGTCCGGTGCATATCCATGATCTCCGTGGGTTGGGTCTTCTCAGCATCAATTGGGTGCGAGCGCGGCTCTAGTCTCGAGTGGACAGGCCAGCCGAGGCTTCATCGTTCGACGCATACTAGCAGAGGTCCGCCGGGTGCCACTGGCTCGGCCAGTGAGAACCAATCGACAACGTCAACCTCATCGAAGCACTGGCGGAGCCAGTGGCACCCGCGCTCAAATTCAATGCCTTTCGGTTTAGGCTGGGTCCATCCGGCAGTCGGTTGCCTCGACCGCGGTCAAATCGGCCAGCCGCCAACTGCAGACGGTGGCCCAAACCCAAGTAGAAAGCACCAGCTTTCATCGATCGGTCGCTCTATCGCCACAGCGCGACTTCGCCGCAGATGCCGGGGCCGAAGCCGAGGGTGACGCAGGGGCCGGGGGCGGCGGCTCTTCTTAGGCGGTCGATCAGCAGCAGCACCGTCGCGCTGGAAACATTGCCGTGCTCGCTCAGCACGTCGCGGGAGACTTGGGTCTCGGCCGGGTCGATCCCGAGGGCGTTCTCGGCGGCGGTGAGGATCTTCGGCCCGCCCGGATGGATCGCCCACGAGCCGATATCGGCGAGCGTGAGGCCGTGGCCGCTGAGCCACTCCGGCAGCCAACCGGGAAGCTGCTCTTCGACGAGGCCGGGCAGCTTCGACGACAGCGTCATCTCGAAGCCGTGGTTGCGGATCCGCCAGCTCATGAGGTCGGCCGAATCGGGGAAGAGCAGCGAGCCGGTCGCCGCGAGTCGCCAACCGCAGCCCTCGGCCTTCGGCGTGGCGATCGCGTCGCCGACGCCGACCAGTGCGGCCGAGGCATCGCCGAACAGCGCGTTGCCGACCATCTTCTCCGGGTCCCAGCCGTACGCGTAATGGAGGCCGCACAGCTCGGTCGCGACCAGCAGGACGACCGCCTCGGGCTCGGCGGCGGCGAGGCCTTGGGCGACCCGCATGCCGTTGATCGCGCCGTGGCAGCCCATGAAACCGACGTTCACCCGCTGCGTGGCGGGCGAGAGGCCGAGGCCCTGGACGATCGCCAGGTCGACGCCCGGGTTCTCGAAGCCGGTGCACGAAACCGTGACGAGGTGCGTCACGCGCCGCGGGTCGATATCGCCCTGCTCGAGCGCCGCCCGGGCGGCCCGGATCGCGAGCGGGCCGGCGTGGGTCTCGAACAGTTCCATCCGCTCGGCGAGGGTCGGGCCGTTCGGTTGGTCCTCCCACTTGTAGGCCTCGGTGCCCGGCACACACGTTTGGCGCGTCGCCACGCCCGAGCGTCGGTAGGCGACCTCGGCGAGGCGGGCCTGCTTGGGCGTCTCGCAACAGAGACGTGCGGCCATCTCGACCGCCAAGTCGACGCCGAGCGTGTGCTCGGGCGCGGCTGATCCGGTTCCGACGAGCGTGAATGCCATGGGGTGAGTCTGCTTGGTTAAGCGGCGGCGGGTTGGGGCGGGTCGATCAATCGCAATACGGGGCGGGCGAGCCAGGGCATCGTCGCCAGGGCGCGGACGACGGTCGGCGTCGCGGCCCGCGCGCCGATCAGGCGGCACACCAAGCGGCAACGGCTTTGCAGTCGGCCGATCGTCGCGGCGTGGCGGCGGTTCCATTGATTGATGTGCTGGTCGTCCCAACGCTGGATCGCAGTGGCAGCGAGCGGCTCGACCGCGAGGGCCGACCGCAACGCCCAACCGATCCCCTCGCCGGTGAACGGTTCGACGTAGCCGGCGGCGTCGCCGAGCAGGAAGACGCGCTCCGCGCCGAGCGTCGTGGGGCGTTGCGTGAGCGAGGGCGTCGAGCGCCACGCGGTGTCGAACCAGCCGGCGGGCGGCTGCAAGCCGTTGTGTTCGAGGATCGAAGCGGCGAGCGTCGCCAAGCGATCCGTGCCCGTCGGCAAGGCAGCCGGATTGAGGGCGGCGGCCACATCGAGGCGGCCGTCCGGCAGACGAGCGACGCCGACATAGCCCTCGCCAGAACGTCCGCAGGCCATCGTGACCGTGCTATCCAACCCGGGCCAACCGTCGCCGGGCAAGATCGCGCCGGCTCCGAGGCGGCTGGCCGATTCGGCGATGGTGCGAGGGCGTTCGCCCGGCGGCAGCAGGCTCGCTGCTCCGAGCCCGCCGGCGAGCAAGACCAGGCGGCCGCGCACCCGGCGTGGGCCTGCCCCGCCGAGCCGAACGCCTCGCCGGCCGGCTTGAACCGATTCGATCCGTGCCTCGCAGCCGGTCAGCACCCGCACGCCGACGTGTTCGGCGGCGGTTAGCAGGGCAGCGTCGAGGGCCCGGCGTGAGATCGCGGCCCGCCTCGCGAGCGGGAGTTGGACACGACGATTGCGACTCAAGATCTCCACCCGTTCGAGTGGTTGCGATGGCAGACGCAACTCGCCGAGCGTGAGGCCGGCTTCCTCTAGGGCGGCGTGGCCGACCGAGCCGAGGCACCCGCCACAGACCTTGGGCCGCCCGCGCCGAGCTTTGTCGACCAGCAGGACGGCATGACCCCGTTTCGCCAAGCGGTACGCGGCCAAAGAACCGGCCGGGCCGGCACCGACGACGACGGCGTCCCAATCGGTTCGATCGTCGGTCGGCGTGGTCATGCGGTGGCGTCGTGTTGCGGCTTGCGCCAGACGGCGAGGTAACGCTGCGGCCACGCCCGGCGGACTTCGATTCCCGAAAGCCCCGCCCGCTCGGCGAGGCGGCGGAACTCTTCGGGCGTGAGGGCCCCTTCCACTGACCGCGGTCCGTCGGTCCAGACAATCGGCGAACGGCTGAGCAGCCGTGTGCTGGCTTGGGCGAGCAGGTAGCCGGTGATCGAACGCCGCAAGTCGCTGATCACGATGCCGCGTGCTGCGGC